>CAINLR010000071.1 GCA_903850425.1 uncultured Verrucomicrobia subdivision 3 bacterium
CCCTCGCCGCCGCGCAAGGCCAGGCCGATTCGGCAAAATTATTGCCCGCGGTGAAGCGCGAATTATCCGGCGATGAACTTACTCAGGCCAGACAACTCGTGAAAGAGTTCCATTTGCGCCCGCCCAAGAATTCTGGTCCGCGCGCCAATTAGCACTGAAGCAATCGCCAGCGGTTCCGCATCTCTCTCCGGCCATAAGCCCAGGGTTTCATTGGTGCTGGTTTCGTCACCTGATTGTAACTTTGACTTGTCGCGGCCCCTGCTAGGCTGGAAACTTGATGTCACAACTCAATGACATGGCGACAAACCCTGATTCATCCCATTTCCTCAATCGCGAATTAAGCTGGTTGGCATTCAACCAGCGGGTGCTGGACGAGGCGCTTGATTCCCGCAATCCGCTGCTGGAACGCATCAAGTTTTACACCATCGCCAGTTCCAATCTGGACGAGTTTTTCGAGGTGCGGGTGGCCGGGATTAAGCAGCAAATCGAAAGCGGCAAGGTCGGGCGGACGGTGGATGGCCTCACGGCCACGGAAATTTTTCAAGCCATCAAGACGCGCGTCCGCAAAATGGTGGATGACCAGTATGCCTGCTGGCGCGATTGTCTGCAGCCGGAATTGGCCCAACACGACATCCGCCTGCTTGAATTTGGCGAAGTCCCGGCGGCGGATTTGGCCTGGCTGCAGGAGTTTTACTGCAAGGAAGTCCGGCCCGTGCTCACGCCGATGGCCCTTGACCCGGCGCACCCGTTTCCGCAACTGCTCAACAAGTCGCTCAACTTCTATGTGCGGGTGGCGATCGAGACCAATGGTGAACTGGCCAACCGGCTGGCAGTGGTGCAATGCCCCGCCAACCTGTCGCGGCTCATCCGGCTGCCGCGCACGGATGGACACCCGGTCTATGTCTTCCTGGATCAGCTCATCGGCCATTTTCTTTCCGACCTGTTTCCGGGCACCAAGATACTTGGCTACTGGTCCTTCCGCGTGACGCGCAACAGCGAGTTATATGTGGACGTGGAGGACACGCCCAACCTGCTCAAGGCGGTGGAGGCGGAATTGCATAAACGCCGGCGCGGGGAAGCCGTGCGACTGGAGATTGCCCATGACTGTCCGGCGGAAATGCGCGATTCGTTGCTGAAGAATTTGCGGCTCGACCAGGACGATCTGTATCTGATCAACGGCCCGCTCAGTCCGAATCGGCTGATGGCGCTGTGTCAGGGCGACCACTCGCCCGAGTTGCGGGATCCGCCGTTTCTGGCGCCGGTGGCGGCGGGCTTGCGGAACCACAAGGACTACTTCGCCACGATCCGCGAACGGGACGTGTTGCTGCACCATCCCTACGAGAATTACTCCAGCGTCATCGCCTTTCTGGAAACGTCGGCGACGGACCCGGATGTGCTGGCCATCAAGATGACCCTCTATCGCACCGGCGGTGATCCGCGCATCGTGGGCGCCCTCATGAATGCGGTCAACAACGGCAAGCAAGTCACCGTGGTGGTCGAACTCCGCGCTCGTTTTGACGAAGCCAACAACATCGAGTGGGCCCGGAAGCTCGAAGAGAATGGCGTGCATGTGGTCTTCGGCTTGGTCGGCTACAAAATCCATGCGAAATGTGCCCTGGTGGTCCGGCGCGAGGGCTTGGAAATTCGCCGCTACGTTCACCTCGCCACCGGGAACTACAATCCCACCACCGCCAAGCTCTACACCGATCTTAGTCTGCTCACCTGCCGCCAGGAGTTTGGCGAAGATGTGACGAATCTCTTCAATCTGCTGACGGGCATCTGCCAGTTTCAAGGCATGAACAAGCTGATCGTGGCGCCGTTTGACTTGCGGTCCCGGCTCCTCCAGTTGATTGGGCGCGAGGCGGCGAACGCCCAGCGTGGGCTGCCGGCCCGCATCATCGCCAAGTTAAATTCCTTGGTGGACCCGCAGATCATCGAAGCGCTTTATGCCGCTTCGAAAGCCGGCGTAAAAATCGATCTGATCGTGCGCGGCATCTGTTGTCTGCGGCCTGGCGTCACGGGATTGAGCGAGAACATCACCGTCCGCAGCATTGTGGACCGCTTTTTGGAGCACAGCCGGATCTGCTATTTTGAGAATGCCTGCCAGGCCGAGCTGTTTGTCGGCAGCGCCGATTGGATGCCGCGCAACTTGGATCATCGGATCGAGGTGCTGTTCCCGATTGAAGATGGCATCTTGTGCGACCGGATCATTCGGGAAGTTCTGGGCGTGACGCTCGCCGACAACACCAAGGCGCGGATGCTGGGCGCGGATGGGGTTTACCGCCGCGTTAAAATCACCAATGGGGTGACCGCCCGGCGCAGTCAGGCGGATTTCATGGCGCTCACCTCGCCGAAAACCGTCGCCAAGGAGGCGGAAAAATTTCCGCGCATCGAAGTCTTGCCCCGGCCCTTTCCGAAGGGTAAGAAGCCCGAAGCGGCTCATCCATCGTCAAGCAACCGCAATGTTCGCAAAAAATGAAGCCGCGCTTCAAGCCGGCGACCGGTGCTGGCACGCGCGTTTCCGGCGACGAGGTTTTTGGGTCAGAAAGAAATATCGTTTTATCCGGCTCGGCGATCTTGCCTTTGCCACCGGCTTGTTCGGTGCTGGGATCGGCTTCCTCATCGCAGCGTGGATTTGAAGCTGTCACCTTGCCTTAACTTGAGTTCACACAATCGTCCCACGGTCGTCGTTGTTTGCCGGAAGGAGTAGAAGTTTAATTGCGCCAAGATGTTTCGATGGGGCTTGTTTGTTGTGTTGGCGTGCTTCTTCGCGCCACTATTCAATGTGTCAATTTTGGCCGCCGGTCAGGCTAAGTATTTTGTCGTGGTGGTCTGGGACGGAATGCGGCCGGATTTTGTTTCGCTGGAATTAACCCCGACTTTACACGCGTTGCGGAAGCGCGGCGTCTGGTTCGCGAATCATCATAGTGTTTATCCCATTTCGACCGAGGTGAACGGCACGGTGCTGGCCTGCGTCAGGGGATGGAGTTCATTCCTAATGGCAAAATACTAGCGGCGCAAACCTCCGGCGTATTGTAATCCGGTATGAATCTTTTGTGTTCCCATGCTTTCTGCCACTTGGTGATTGCCTCCCGGCGCGCCGCCGACTTAACTTTCCAAAAATGCAACCCGATCTTCCGCCCCCCAAAAATCCGGCCCGCGTCACGGCCGCAAATTCCGGAGGCATCGCGTGAGCACCCAAGTCTTGTTGGTGGAATGTGACGACCGCCGTGGTCTCGTCCACGTCATTACCGGCGTGCTGCTCCAGCATGGTGTCAATGTCGTCGGCAACCAGGAATTCGTGGATCGCGGCGCGGCTCGCTTTTTCATGCGCACGGAATTTGACGGCGCGGTGGACGCTAGCCGGCTCGAAGCCGAAGTCCGCCACGCGCTGCCGACCAACGCCAGCGTCCGCCTTTCCGACCTGAAGCCCAAGCGCGTCGCGGTGCTGACGTCGAAGGAGCATCATTGCCTCGGCGACATTCTGATCCGCCACGCCTTTGGCGAACTCAACGCGCAAGTGCTCGCCGTGCTTTCCAATCATGCCGCGCTGCAACCGCTCGTCGAAAAGTTCAACTTGCCGTTTCACCACATCAGCCACGAATCGCTTACGCGCGAGGCGCACGAGGCGGAAGTGCTGAAAGTGATTGACCGTCTCAAGCCCGATTATCTCGTGCTGGCGAAATATATGCGCGTGCTGACGCCGGAATTCGTGCGCCGCTTTCCGGCGCGCATGATCAACATCCACCACTCATTTCTGCCGGCGTTCGTCGGCGCGAAGCCTTATCACCAGGCGTTTGATCGCGGCGTGAAAGTCATCGGCGCGTCGGCGCATTTCGTCACCGAGAAACTCGACGAAGGCCCGCTGATCGTCCAGCAAGTCATCCCGGTGGATCACACGCACACCGCGCACGACCTCTCGCAGGCCGGTCGTGATGTGGAGCAAATGGTGCTCGCCCGCGCGCTGCGGCTGGTGTTCGAGGATCGCGTCTTCCTCTGCGGCAACCGCACCGTGATTTTTGATTGAAATTATTTATGAATGCCACTCCGCTCCTCCACGAACTTTCCCGACGGCCGCTCGTCTGCGACGGCGCGATGGGCACGCAACTCATGGCCCGCGGCCTCGCCAGCGGCGCGTGCGGCATGACCTGGAATCTCGACCGCCCCGGCGATGTCGGCGGCATCCATCTCGCCTACCGCAACGCCGGCTGCGAACTCATCACCACGAACTCATTTGGCGGTTCGCGCTTTGCATTGGAAGCGCACGGACTGGCTGGTCGCGTGGCGGAATTAAATCGCGCTGCCGCCCGCGTGGCCCGCGCTGCCGCCGGCGATTCCGGCTGGGTGCTCGGCGATGTCGGCCCGTTCGGCGATTTTCTCGAACCCGTCGGGGATGTCACGGCTGATGATTTGCGCGAGGCGTTTCAGGCGCAGATCGCCGCACTGCTCGAAGGCGGCGCGGACGCCATTCTCGTTGAAACCATGAGCGACCCCACCGAAGCCGTGGTGGGCGTGGAAGCCGCGAAAGCCTGCGACAAGAATATTCCCGTCATCGTCACCTATTCTTTCCAGAAAACCGGAAGCGAATTCCGCACGATGATGGGCACGACCGCCGGCGAAGCCGCGCGCCGCGCCATCGCCGCCGGCGCGGACATCGTCGGCACGAATTGCGGCACCGCATTGAGCCTCGATGATTACGTCGCGCTGGCGCAGCAACTCGTTGCGGCGGCTGGCAAGGTGCCGGTGATTGTGCAGCCGAACGCCGGTTCGCCACACACGGAAAAC
>CAINLR010000072.1 GCA_903850425.1 uncultured Verrucomicrobia subdivision 3 bacterium
CCTCGTGGATTTCCAGTCGGATGTGGCGATGCACAACACCTGCGGCAGCGAAGTATTCGCCAACGCCGGCATCGTCCGCAAGTCCGGCGGCACCAACACCAGTGCCATCAACGCTATTTTCAACAACACCGGCACGCTGGATTTGCATTCAGGAACGCTGGAAATTACCGGAGCCTACACCACCACACCGACCGACCAACTCCAAATATCTCTTGGCGGACTGAATGCCGGCACGCAGTTCGGCAACGAAGCATTCACCGGCGCGGCGACCTTTGATGGCACGCTTGGTGTCACGTTGACAAACAGTTTCGCGCCCACAAATGGCAATTCCTTTGTTCTCGCCACTTATCCTTCCAGCACCGGCCAGTTCAGCTCGACACAGTTTCCGCCGCTGCCCGTTGACATAAGGTGGAAGCTCACTTACGGTGCCACCGCACTGCTCTTGCAAGTGGTGCCCTCAAACGTATTCCAAGCCGGCTCGCTCACGAACGGCAATTTCCAATTCACCTTCCAAGGCCAGATGGGCAGTTCGTGCCTCATCGAAACTTCGACCAATCTTTTCAATTGGAAGCCGCTGCTTACCAACACGCCGTTCAACGGAATTTTGCAATACGTTGATCCGCAGACGCCACAATTCCCCAAGCGCTTTTATCGCGCCACGATTTTTCCGTGACGCTGAACGCCAGCTCTGACGCTGGCCCACGGGTGGCGGCGCTCCCGTTGCCAGAGGATGTGGGCTTGGTCAAAGGAGGGCTGGCCACCGGCGGCGGTTTTTTCTCGGGTCCGACTTCATGGCAACGCAGCTGCGGCGGTTGATGGATTCCGTCTCCGCAGGCAGCGCACCCAGCGCGGCCGGCAGCAACAGCAGCGGCAAAAGTTTTCTCACGGCGGCGCAGATTGCCCGCCGTCCACCTTTCGTTCAAGGCAAATGCGACAGGCAAATGCGGCGGTTGAGTTGTGAAAAAGCAATAATCGCCAAATCACGTTAGATTAGTTACTGCTGTGTATAACTCGGTATTGACATGGCGGCGGCTAAACAGATAAGGTTTGGACTGGCATTTTTATTCAAGACTTATGTTCGTGTTGCTGTGGGGAACAACCGGAATTGCTAGAATAATGGCGAATTGTGACCATCAGAAAGCAGGCAAGTGTTCACTTCTTTTCGGAGTGGCGTTCCAAACCCGCGCGGCTAGCTCATCCGCACGGCGCGGCATTTCGTATGGTCACTGGCTGCCCCGGAATTTCAACCACCAAACCGTCCTATGCAAAATCAAACCTGTCACAAACCAATATTTGATTCAAATTGGAACCATCGTATCGGGGCTTGGGTAAGCCGGATGGGCCGGATCCTTTGTCTTCTATTGGTGCTCGGCTGGACACAAACGGCAAAGTTGCGGGCAGCCGAGCCGGCGTTGCCCAACTTCGATCATCGCCTTGAGCGCGCGAACACCGCCGGGGCGGCCAAACGCGCCGCGCAGGAGAGCGTCGCCAGCAAACTTCAGAGCCTGGTTCCCGGCGTCAGTATTGACCGTGACGAATTATTTGGCGGCCCCAAATTCATAGGCTCTACCGCTAAATTCTTAACCGGCCCCAACGGCGCCGGCGGCGCGGTTTCGGACGCGACGGCCAATTTGTTTCCCGCCGATGAGCCGCAGCGCGGCATCAAAACTTTTCTGACGGAGCACCAGACGCTGTTTGGTTTCGGCCCGGAAGCGCTCGCGGCCGCAAAGGTCAATCGCGATTACGTCAGCGCGTCTGGCGGATTCAGCACCACGGTCTGGCAGCAGCACGTGGACGGCATCGCGGTTTTTGAAGCGGTTTTCAAAGCGCATTTGACGAAGAATGGCGAACTCATCAACGTCAGCAGCCAGTTTGTTCCTGATTTGTCAATGGCGTCGGGCAAGATCGCGGATCGCGCCACGCTCGAAGCCATGCCGCCGATTCCCGCGCAGCAGGCGATCATTCTGGCCGCGCAGAACATCGGTGACATTCTCGCCACCAATCAGCTCACGGCGCAAGACACGCCGCAGGGCAGCGAGCAGTTCCAGCATTTCCGCGGCTCGCCGGTCTTGAACAACAACAGCGCGCGGCTGACGTGGCTGCCAGTGGACGCGGGCACGCTGCGGTTGTGCTGGGACATCAGTGTCGAAAGCCGCGCTCGCGGTGAGTTGTATCGCGTCATCGTGGATGCGACGACTGGCGACGTGTGGCTGCGGCAATGTCTCACCGACAACATCTCCGACATTACGATGAATGTGTGGACCGGCGAAAGTCCTGCGCCATTATCTCCCGCGTTAAGTTCCGTTTCGTCCTTTCAGCCACCCGTCGTGCCGCGCCAACTGGTGACTTTTGCTGCGCTCGACACGAACGCGTCTCCGGCAGGCTGGGTCAATGACGGAAATAATACGACGGCCGGCAACAACGTGGATGCGCATCTGGACTGGAACAACAGCAATACCAACACCGCTGGTCCTGGCACGGCACCGACAGGTTCGCCGAACCGGGTTTTCAGTTATGCGACTGACCTGGCGCAGCAGCCCTCCAATAACTGGGCTGTGGCTGTCGTATCACTGTTTTACTGGAACAACTGGGCGCATGACAAATTTTACGAATACGGTTTTACCGAGGCGACGCGCAATTTTCAGGCCAATAACTTCGGCCGCGGCGGCGCGGGTGGCGATCCCGTTATGGCCGACGCTCAGGACAGCTACCTGCTGGCGTCGACCAACACGACCCGCAACAACGCCAACTTCTCCACGCCGGTGGACGGCGGTTCGCCGCGGATGCAAATGTATATTTTTGACGGCCCCAGCCTGAATCGCGATGGCGATCTGGACGCGTCGGTTATGGTTCATGAATATACCCACGGCGTGAGTTCGAGATTGGTTGGAGGCGGCATTGGCATCAGCGCGTTGCAAACGTCAGGGATGGGCGAAGGCTGGAGTGATTTTTGCGCGCTGTCCCTATTGAGCAATCCCACGAACAATCCTGATGCGAACTACACGGTCGGTTCCTACGTCACTTACCAATTTAACTCATCAACCAACCATGATGACGGTTTGACCAGCAATTATTATTTTGGCATCCGGCATTATCCTTATTCCGTCAACATGAACATCAACCCGCTGACCTACAAGGACGTTGACACCAATCAGATCAGCGCCCATCCCGGCGTGCCGATCAATCCGGCATTTGGTTTCTATGCCCCCGGAGCCAATGAAGTCCACGCCATGGGCGAAGTCTGGTGCAACACGCTTCTGGAGGCGCGCTCGCGGATGTGCCACAAATACGGCAACGCGGCGGGCAATCAACGGATGCTGCAACTGGTCATTGACGGAATGATGTTATCAACACCCAATCCCACTTTTTTGCAGGCGCGCAACGCCATTCTCCAGGCCGACTTGAATTATGGCGGTGGCGCGGATATGGATCTGCTCTGGGCGTCGTTCGCCAAACGCGGCATGGGGTTGAGCGCGACTTCACCGGCCAACTCCACCACGACCGGCGTCGGCCAGGCGTTCGACACGCCATTGGACACGAACGCGCCAATTATCGCCGTTGTTTCGCCGGTGAACAACGCCGTGTTGAACATGCTCACGAGCATCAGCGGCACCGCGTATGACGGCGGCAGCGGCTTGCAGGGCAATCAAATTCATTTCACGCTCAATCTCAATGGAAATTTCTGGAGCGGCACTTACTGGACGAACACATCGTCAACCGATCCGTCCATTCTGCTGACCGCTAATATGGTCAACGATGTGTGGACTTTCACAGGCGTGCCGACCGGCGGGAACCAGTTGCAGGGAACTTATTATGTTAGCGCCTTCGCGCGCGACAACGCCGGCAATGTTTCGCAGGCGCAATCCGGCGTCACCTCGACCAGCTTCATCATCAGCACCACGCCGCCGAACGTCGCGATCACTTCGCCGGCAAACGGCACGACGATCACGAATCAGCCGGGCGGCAACTGGTTTCAAGGCACCGCCAGCGGCAATCTTGGCGTCTCGGTCAGCATGTCGCTCTACATCCGCCGCAACAGCGACAATTTTTACTGGACCGGCTCCGGCTGGGGCGATGTCACCAATGGATTCATTAGCAACACCTACACTTCCGGAACCCAATCATGGCAAAGCACCGGCCCGCTGCCCGTGCCCGGCAGTTCGCTGGCGAATGGCGACTATCATTTCATCGCGATCGCCAAGGATGCGGCGGGCAATCAACAGCAGGTTGATTCCGTCGTGTCGGTGGATTTTCATCCGGTCTATGTCTTCAACTATGGCAGCCAGTTCGGCCCGACACCCAACATGAATTGGGACAGTCCCGACAACTGGGATGTGGGCAAAGTGCCTTATCCGGATGCCCGGGTCGTCATCAACGGCTATTCACCGGTGATCCCTGGGGCGTTGGGAGTGGTTCAGATTTATGGACTGGATATGAGTGGCGGCTCGCTCACCACCGCCGGCATGTTGATCCAAAAGCTGAATTTCTCGGGCGGCAGTATCAGTGGTGGCACGATCAACATTCAGTCGAATGGTGTTTTTAACTGGTCGGGCGGCACACTGGCTTTCACTTGTGAAATTCTGACCAACGCGACCATGAACATCGCCGGCGCGAACGTCACGCTCGGCTCATCCACGACGCTCGATAATTTCGGCACGATCAACTGGACAAATAGTTCGACCCTGCAGGGCGCGGCTGGCGACGTCATCAACAACCGCAATCTCTTCACCATCCAAGACGGCTCGCAGTTTTACAATTACACCGGTGGCAGTCCGACCCCGACTTTTAACAACTACGGAACGATGCGAAAAACGTCCGGCACCAACGCGACCTCCATTACGGCGGCCAACGGCGGATGGATCTTTAATCAATACGGCCTGCTGGACATTCAAACCGGCGGCTTGAGTTCGCAGTCGCAATTCAACGTTAACAATGGCAGCAGTTTTTCCGGTGCTGGCGCGACGCGGATCGAGGCAGGCACCACGACGCTTTTTGGGAACAGCACCATTTTGGCGGGCGGCACGGTGGAACTGGCCGGCGGAACGATGGACGGGACCGGCGGATTCACCGGCGTGGGGACGTTTGCCTGGAGTTCTGGAGCGGCAAACGGCAATCACACCATCGGCGCTCGCCTGCTGATCAAGGATGACACCTTCAAAAACATGCTCGGCGAGTTCACCCACACTGGCACCAACGGCGTGTGGACCGGCCTAGGCACGATCAATTGCTATGCGGGCAGCCGGTTCAACAACGCCGGAATTTTGTCCGCGCAAACGGACGCGCTGGCGTATAACGTCTCGGGGGGCGCGCCGGCTCCACGCTTTGTCAACACGGGCACGTTCATCAAATCCGGCGGGACCAATTCAACCGTATTTCATGTGGCCAACGGAGGCGTGGCCTTCGACAACGCCGGAACGGTGCTGGCCCAAGCCGGCATCATCTCTCTGGCAGGTGGGGGTGCGCACAGCAACGGCACTTTCAACGCCGCCGCCGGGGCGAGCATCGAATTTGCCAACGGCGGTCACAGCTTGGTCTCCCTCGTCACGTTTGCGGGCGCGGGACGCACACGCATCACGGGCGGCGGGACTACGCTGGTCAACTCCACCAACACCATCCTCGGCGGGGCGACGCTGGAACTGGCTGGCGGCTGGCTCGACGGCAACGGCGGCCTCGTCGGCCCGGGATTGTTCGATTGGACGGGTGGTAACTTGTCCGCCGTGCTCAAGCTGGAAACCAATCTGACCGCGCAATGGAGTGGTGGCAACAATAAGGTTCTGGCGGGTGGAACGATCAACAATTTCGGAACGCTGACCTGGACCGGCTCCGGCGGCATTTTTGGCGCCGCCGGAAGCGTGTTCAACAACGCCGGCACGTTGAACCTCCAAAACGATTCGCAGTTTTATAATTTCACCGGCGGTGCGCCGATCCCGGCCATCAACAACACCGGCAC
>CAINLR010000073.1 GCA_903850425.1 uncultured Verrucomicrobia subdivision 3 bacterium
ATATCGTCGTCGCCACCATCAATGAATCCGGCGGCGCAATCCAGTTCGATGTGCCTTGCACGCTGAACCAGCTCAATCAAACCAACGGCGATGTCCAGGGCCGCAATCTCACCGTCACCAATTGGAACTGGTATGCCGGCAGTCATTATCGCGGCACGTCGGGTGTGAACACAAACGACGACCGCACCATCATTCCCGCTGGCGGCACCCTGAACCTGCTCGGCACCACGGCCCGTTATTTCACCTACTACTCGGCCTCCGGACCTGGCCGCACGCTGGACAATTTCGGCGCAATCAATTGGAGTGGCGCCGCGGTTTTCTACAGCTACGGCCTGCTCAATAACTACGGCACGACCACCGTCTCCGCAGTGGGCTCGCCTCAATACGCCGCCAATGCGGCCAGCGTCCCGCCGACGTGGAACAACTACGGCACCTTCACCCGCAGCGCCGGCACGTATTTCTATTTCAACGACGTTTATCTCAACAACTCCGGGCTGATGGACATTCAGCAGGGCACCTTGTCCATTTACAATTCCGCTTTTACCAACTTCGCTGGCGGTAGTGTGATGACCCAACTTGGCGCAATCCTCGCCAACGACAACACCTCCGTGAGTTCCTTCGAGCCAGGTTCCAGTGTGGCCTGCGCCTCGACGAATGCGTTCCAGGTCAACAGCGGCACCGTGGGGCTGGCAACCACGTCGGTCACTGCGCCGTCCATCTGGATCAACGGCGGCACGTTGACCCAAAACACCAACGCGGCGGTCGCCACCATTAACGAATCCGCCGGCACCTGGCAGTTGAACGTGCCCGCCGGCATTGACAGTTACAATCTGACCAACGGCGACCTGCGCGGCGCGAATCTGACGCTCAACAAAATGAACTGGCTCGGCGGCGTGCTCTATGCCGCGAACGCCAGCAACAATCTCGTGACGGTGAACAGCCAGCTCAACATCAGCGGCGCGACGGCCAAGACCATGAGCTATCTCGCCGGCCAACCCGGCCGCAGTATCATCAACAACGGCACGGCCACCTGGGGCGGCGCGAGCATCACCGGCCAGGGCGGTGCGACGATTCAAAACAGCGGCACGCTGAATCTCACCAATGACATCGGCCTCGCATGGGGCGGCTCGGGCAACGTAAGCGTGCTGCAAAACAACGGCACGTTCACCAAGAGCGGCGGCACCGGCGTGGCGGCTTTCTCCAGCACCGCCTTTACCAACAGCGGCACGGTCAACATCAGCAGCGGCGGGATCCAAATCGGCGGACCGTTCACGCAGACGACGGGCAGCGCCTTCCTCGGCACGAACTTCACCGCGAGTTCCACCGTGAACGTGCTAGCCGGTTCGCTCTCCGGCAAAGGCAGCATCGCCGGCGCGTTCTACAACAACGGTCAGTTGAATCCCGGCGCGTCGCCCGGTTACATGAATGGCGCGTCGTTCACGAACAGCGCCGCCGGCGTTTACAACGTCGAGAT
Source organism: uncultured Verrucomicrobia subdivision 3 bacterium (assembly GCA_903850425.1). Lineage (GTDB taxonomy): Bacteria > Verrucomicrobiota > Verrucomicrobiia > Limisphaerales > UBA11358 > UBA11358. The sequence continues at coordinate 1,475 of CAINLR010000073.1, forward strand.
CGGCGGCAACACCGGCGCGGGCACGAACTACGACCAGTTGCGCTTCAGCGGCCCGGTCACTTTGGGCGGCACGCTCAACGTGAGTTTGTATAACAACTACGCGCTGATCCTGAGCAACCGTTTCACCGTGCTGACGACCTCGGCGCGCACGGGCACGTTCGCCAGCGTGGTGCCGCCGCCGGGCGTGACGATCAACACGATTTACGGCACCACCAATGTCGTGCTGGAAATCGCCGGTCTCACCAACGCGCCGTTGCAGGTGCTAACCAATCTGATCAGCCAGACCATCTGGACGCCCGATCCGGTGACGTTCTCCGCCACGGTTTCCGGCGTGACGCCGATCTCTTACCAATGGCAGTTCAACGGCACGAACATCGTGGGCGCAAACTCGCCGACCTACACAATTCCGGCCGTCGCGGTAACCAACGCCGGCCTTTACACCTTGCAAGTGACTGACGGTTACGGCGGCACCACGAACGTGTCCGCCACATTGACGGTGATTCCATTTGCCAACGTCATTACCTGGACGAACATCGCTGGCGGCAACTGGTCCGCGCCGGCGAACTGGGTGCCAGCCCGCGTGCCCAACGGCACCAACATCGTGGTGATTGTCACTAACGGCACTTACACGGTGATGGTGGATGTGCCGGCGGCATTGAGTAATCTCACGGTCGGCGCGGTGGGTGCGACAGGCACGCCGACGGTCAACCTTCTCTCCGGCCAGAGCCTCACGGTGAATGGTAACACGACTTGGGAGACCAACACCGTGCTGGCGCTGAACGGTCTGCTGCAAATGAACGGCGGTTCAAACAATGTGCGCGGGCATGTTGACTGGCAGCTCGGCACACTGGCCGGCGCGGGCCGCACGGTGATCGCGTCGAACGCATCGCTGACTTTCGTCGGCAGCCTCAACCAGAAATTCATCGTCACGAACGTGCTGGAAAATTACGGCACGTTCAACTATGGCAATGACTCGTTCGGCAACGCGCAAGGGTTGCGCTTCTCCGGCGGCGCACAGTTGACAAATTACGCCTCGGGCGTCATCAGCATTGCCTCGGCGGCGTATGATTATTCCGGCGCGCAGACACCGCGCAGTTATCTGGTGAATTACGGCACCATCAACGCCAGCGGCGCCGGCATCTATTCGCCGACTTACATCTCGATTGATTTCATCAACTACGGCACCTTGCAGGACAACGGCTATTGCTATCTGGCGCGCGGCACAAACTACGGCACGTTCAGCTTTGCCAATGCCCTCTGCGAAGTCAGCATCTTCGGCGATCCAACCACCGGCGAGTATTTCAGTTTTGAGCCCGGCACCAGCCTCACTGGCCCGCGCCCGAACATCAACTGCGGCGGGCCGGTGCAATGGAAGGCTGCCAGCGCCGTTCACAATGGCCGGCTCTACATCGGCAGCGGCAGCGGCGGCGCGACGTATCCGAATGCGGAGTTCAAGGTGCTGGCCAACTACACCAACACTTACCAAGTGCTGCTGCAGCGCGGAGCCTTCACTGTCAACAATCCCGCCCTCACGACGGAGTTGCGCAATTTTGCGGATGGGGCTGCCAGCACTTGGTCCTTCGTGATCACGAATGCCGGCACGATGAATGCCGACAATCTCTCACACGCGTATTTCGGCTTCAACAACAGCGGCTCAATTCTGGTGCGCAGCAATCTGACGCTCGCCATCTCCTCCCTGACTTACGGCGGTGGCACTATTTCGATCGCGGCCACGGCTTCAGCGACATTCTCCGGCGGCACGGTGGATGCCCAAACTGTTTTGAATCGCGGCACCAATTCCGTGACGGGGGGCATGGGGTTCACGGGAAATACGTTTTACCGCAACTACGCCGGCGCGCGGACGTATTTTGGCGGCGGCAGTTTTGTCACCGGCCCGGCCGCGTTGTTGAATGAAGGATTGCTCGATGGCTTTGGCGGCTTGGCTATCAACACGACGAATCGCAATACCGTGCTGGCAGATGACGCGGCCGGTCGCAATCTCGCGTTGGGCAACTACGTTCAAGAGTCTGGTCTGACCGAACTCAACCCGGGTCAGGTGAGCGGCACGCTGGAAATCCTCGGCGGACAACTCACGGGCACGAATACCATCACGGGCAGTGTTCACAACTACGCGAACTGCGCGCCGGGCCAACCGTTCGGCTTGCTGAGTGTCACCGGCAACTTCACTAACAATGCGGCGGCCACTTACCTGCTGCCGATCAGTGGTGTCAGCGCCATGACCAACTTCCCGCAGACGCGCGTGCAGGGCACGAGCTATCTGGCGGGCACGCTCTCGGTGAACTTCACCAACGGGTTCACCCCGGCGCCCGGCAATTTGTTCACCGCCATGGTCTTCACCGCGCGCTCCGGCGTGTTTGATGCCATCGTGAATGACACCTACGGACTGGAAGCTTTCTACACGGCCACGACGCTGGTGTTGCGCGCGGAAAACCTGCTGCCGAATGTCTCCCTCACGGTCAGCGGCGGCACAACGCAACTCGTCTGCCAGCCCTTCCGCATCACCGCCACGGCCACCGATCCCGACGGCGTCGTGACCAATCTGGTCATCAGCATCAATGGCGGCATCGGCGCCAGCCAAGGTGGGGTGAACCTGAATGGCTCGCCGTTGAAGACGATGGCGGACTCGGATTTTCCGACGCAGATCACCATCGCCGCCCAGGCTACGGACGACCGCAACGGGACGCGCACGGTGTCGTTGCCGGTGACCATTTATAACTATGCGGAAACCAATCGATTGTTCCTTGGCGGCGTGCGGACGAATGATTTCAAGCTCTGCCTGGTCGGCGAACCGGGCCGCAACTACGAGGTCTATGGTATCACCAACCTGACCACTACCAACTGGGTAGATCTGGGAACTATGACACAGTCGAATGGGACGTGGCGTTATCTGGACCAAACCACCATGACGAATCGCAACTATCGTTTCTATCGCACCCAGCAACTTCCGTGAGCGGGTCGGCAGCCGCGCAAAGGTGGAGAATTTCTGCGCCGGCACACGCGGGCGTGGATTGTTTGGAAAAATCTTAACGTGCGGTTCCCGAGGCGATTGGCTAGAGTCATTTTGCGAGTTGCAAAGCTATGGCCAATTTGAACATTCCGAATTTTTCCCGTGAACCCGACTCCGTTAATCTCGTCAACGAGGCGGCGATTGCGGACATTTCTGAGGTCCTCAAACGGCACGGCACGTCGCCGAGCGGCTTGAGTGAAGCGGACGCGGCGGCACGACTGGAGCAATACGGCCCCAACGAAGTCGGCCAGGAACAAAAGCATGTCTGGCTGCACCGGCTGTGGACGGCCGTGCGCAATCCGCTGGTGATTTTGCTGACCGTGCTGGCGTCGGTCTCCTATGCCACCGGCGATCTGCGCGCGGGCACGGTGATGCTGTTGATGGTGGTGCTGGGCGTGACGCTGCGGTTCGTGCAGGAGACCCGGGCCGACACGGCGGCGGCCAAACTCAAGGCGATGATCAAAGTCACCGCCACGGTCGTGCGCGACGGCCAGCAAAAGGAAATTCCCCTGCAACAACTGGTGCCTGGCGACATCGTCAAGCTCTCGGCGGGCGACATGATTCCCGGCGATGTGCGGCTGATTGCGGCCAAAGATTTGTTCATCATCCAGGCGACGCTCACCGGCGAATCGTTGCCGGTGGAAAAATCCGACGCCCGCGACCCGCGCACCAACATCTCCGCCATCGAACGCCCCAACCTGTGCTTCCTCGGCACCAGCGTCGAAAGCGGCGCGGCCACGGCCATCATTGTGGCGACCGGCACACAGACTTACTTCGGCAAGATGGCCAGCAGCCTCGCCGGCCAACAGATGGAAACCGCCTTCGACAAGGGCGTCAAAAAATACGTCTGGTTGATGCTCTCGTTCATGTTGGTGATGGTGCCGATGGTTTTTCTCATCAACGGCCTGTTCAAGCACAACTGGAAGGACGCCTTTTTCTTTGCGATGGCGGTGGCGGTCGGGCTCACGCCGGAAATGCTGCCGATGATTGTTTCCGTCTGCCTCTCCAAAGGCGCGCTGGCGATGTCCAAGAAAAAGGTCATCGTCAAGAAACTCAATTCCATCCAGAACTTCGGCGCGATGGATGTCCTTTGCACCGACAAGACCGGCACGCTGACCATTGATCATGTCATCCTGGAAATCCATTGCGACGTTTTTAAAAACGAGAGCGAAGAGGTGCTCCGCGACGCCTATCTGCTGAGCCATTTCCAGACGGGTTTGAAAAACGTTCTCGATCGCGCCGTGCTGAAATACAAGCAACTGCACAGCGAACTCGGGATTGATAAATACAAGATGGTGGACGAAATCCCGTTCGACTTCTCGCGGCGCATGATGTCCGTGGCGGTCGAAGGCCCGGAGGGCGAGCGGCAATTGCTCACCAAGGGTGCGCCGGAAGCGGTGTTCGCCAAATGCACGCACTTTGAAAGCGACGGGGAGATTTTTGAAATGGAGCCGATCCTCGTCGGCAATCTCATCGAACAGGTGAATTCCCTGAGTGAGGACGGGTTTCGCGTGCTGGCCGTGGCGACGAAAAAACTCGGCACGCAGACCACCTTCACCAAGGCCGACGAAAGCGAACTGGTGCTGACCGGCTATCTTGCCTTCCTCGATCCGCCGAAGGATTCCGCCGCGAAGGCTATCACCGCGCTGCGGCAAAATGGCATTACGGTCAAAGTGCTCACGGGCGACAACGACCTCGTCACGCGCAAAGTTTGCAGCGAAGTGGGCATTCATGCCGAAAAAATCTTGCTGGGTAGCCAGGTGGAAAATCTGACCGACGAGCAACTGGCCCAAGAGGTGGAGGCCACGGATATTTTTGCGCGCCTCTCGCCCGCGCACAAGAAGCGCGTCGTGCAGGCGCTCCAACGCAACAAACACGTCGTCGGCTTCATGGGCGACGGCATCAATGACGCGCCCGCGCTCCGCGTCGCCGACGTCGGCATCTCGGTGGACACCGCCGTGGATATCGCCAAGGAATCCGCTGACATGATCCTGTTGGAAAAGGATTTGATGGTGCTTGAAGAAGGCGTGCTCGAAGGCCGCAAGGTATTCGTCAACATTTTAAAATACATTCGAATGGGTGCGAGCTCCAACTTCGGCAACATGTTCAGCGTGCTCGGGGCCAGCGCGTGGCTGCCGTATCTGCCGATGCAGCCGATTCAAGTATTGTCGAACAATCTGCTCTACGATTTTTCGCAGGTGCCGATCCCCACGGACAACGTCGGCACGGCGGTCATCTCCAAGCCGCGGCCGTGGCACATGGGAGAAATCTCGCGGTTCATCATGTTCATCGGACCCATCAGTTCCATCTTCGATTACACGACCTACGCGGTGATGTGGTTTTTCTTCAAGTGCAGCAATGTGGCTTTGGCCGCGCCCGCGACCATGTCCGCGCGCTTCGCCAATCCCGTGGATACCGACCACACCTATGCCGCCGCACTGTTCAGCACCGGCTGGTTCGTGGAATCGCTGATGACGCAGACCCTCATCGTCCACGTCATCCGCACCAACCAGATTCCGTTTATCCAGTCACGCGCCAGCTGGCAGTTGACGATGACGACCTTTGCCATCATGGGCATTGGTGCGTGGCTGCCGTTTTCACCGCTGGCGCAGTATCTGGGCTTTGTGCCGTTGCCGTGGGAGTTCTGGCCCATTCTCGCCGTGACCCTGCTTTGTTATGTCGGCCTGACGCAGTTGATCAAGCAGTGGATGATCAAGAAGAACTGGATCTAGCGATTCTGAAACTTCAAGTGGCGAACGACTTGCCGCAGCCGCAGCTTTCCTTGGCGTTGGGATTGACGAGCTTGAAGCCGCCGCCGGTCAGCGCATCGCTGAAATCCACCGTGGTGCCGCGCAGATATTGGGCGCTAATGGCATCCACCAAAACCTCCAGCCCCAACTGGGCCGAGACGAAATCGCCGGCGCGCGGTTCGTCGAAGACCATGCCGTATTGCATGCCCGAGCAGCCGCCCGACTCCACATACACGCGGAAATTTTTCCCCGCATTTTCCGGCTTGGTCAAAATCTCCTTCACCTCGGCCGCCGCGCGGGGCGTCAGGGTCACAATGATCTCCGTGGTCAATTCAGTCATGGGGCGACAGTAAGTTTACTTTGCAGGGGTGTCAAACGGCGTCAGTTGTTGAGCGCCGCCCGTTTCTTTTCCAGTTGCTCGGTCAATTGCGGTAACTTCTGCTCCAGCCGCCGGAAAAATTTATCGAGCTTTTCCCGATCGTCCTCGCCCAATTTCAGCATCAGTGGCAACGCGGATAAACCCGCCTTTTTGGTCCAGAGATCGGCCGCCGCGTCATCGGTGCCATACAGCGCGTCGCGGTAGGATTCCAGCGCGAGTTTGAACAGCGGTTTTTGCTCGCTGACCGGGCACAAGGCGGCTTGCTTTTCCCAAGTCAGGCCCAGCCCAACCTGGGCCCGACTGCGCAGACCGGGGCGGGCATACGGTGAAGCGATCACCTGCGCATACGCGTTGGTGGCCACATCCCAGGCCCCGAGTTGCTGGGCACAGTCCCCCAGCTCGCTCCAGGCCAGCGCGCCGGTCTCGTTGGTCGGGTTGGCGGCGCACAGTTGCGCGAACACATTCGTCGCCGTCTCGAAATTAAGGAACGGCCGGTTGGTGTCCGGCGAGTCCATCCGCGTCAACACGCTGCCATAGGCAAACATGGCCTTGGTGAAAATGTCAGCAGGACAATTCGTGATCGTCGTCAGTTTCAAAAAATAATCGGCCGCATCCCGGAAGCTCTGCCGCCCCATCGCCGCGCGGCCGGCCATCAAGCGCGCCGAATAAATCAATTCATTCGTCGGCCAGTTCAGTTCCAGCAACTGGTAGTTCTTTTCGGCCGGCACAAATTCGCCCGCGCGGAAAAAATGATCCGCCACCCACCACTGCGCCAGCGGAGCGCTCGGATCGGCGGCATATTGCGCCACAAAATTGGTGAACTGGCCGAACGCCACCGCCTCGTGGCCGGCTTGAAAGTTGGCCTGGGCCAGGGCGAAGTCCACCTGCGGGCGCAGGGCGTTCGTCGCATAATCGCCGCGCCATTGTTCGTAAGCCGCAATGGCTGCGGGCCAGTCCGACTGCCGTTCAAACGTGCGCGCCACCGCCAGCGCCACTTGCGGCCGCAACCGGGAGTCCGGATACAGCGCGACGAATCGCTGAAAGATGGACCGCGCATTGGTGGGCGAGCCGAAATCGGAAGCCCCCTCCCCCGCGAGCAGCAGGCTCTGATCGGCCAGTTCGCTATGCGGAAAAAGAGCCAGCAGTTGTTCCATCGCCCGTTCCGCGTCCGGCTGGTCCTTTAATTCCAAACTGGCGCGCAGGCGCTGGTAAAGCGCCCGGTCTCCCAGCGACTTTGCCACGGCCGGGAACCCGGCAAACTGCGTCAGCACGTTCGAATAACACTCGCGCGCGCTGGCAAAATTCTTTTCCAAGAACAACGCGTCGCCCGCCTTGTAGATAGCCACCGCCTGATCTTCGGAACGCGGCAACTGCGCCGCCGCCAGTTGGAACTCCACGCGGCTCGCGGCGAAATTGGTCGCCAGCCAGAAAGTCCAGCCGCGATCCAAAAACGCCTTGCCCGCCAGCGGGCTGTTGGTCACCTGATCAAACTGCGCCTGGGCCGCCACGAGTTGGTTCGATGCGGGCTGCGCCACGAAATCCTGCAGATACAACTCGCCCAGCGTCAGCCGCACCAGACCCGCCCCGGCGTCGTCGCCGAATTGGGCCAGGAAATTTCTCAGTGCCGCCTCGGCCACGGGGGGATTCTTCTCGGCGGTCGCCAGCGCGGCGATTTTCAAAACCGCCTCGCGCTGCCGGGCCACCGGGAGATTCGTCGCCAGATTTTCCGACCACGCCGCCCGGGCTTCCGGCCACCGGCCCGCCTTTTCCAAAATCAAACCGCGCAACGCCGCGCTTTCCACGGCCAGGGCCACGCTCTTGGGCAGCCGCGTCAGGTTCGTCGCCGTGGCCCAGGCCGCGTCCCAGTCGCCCGCGCCCAACTCCACTTCCGCGAGCAGATACAAGCGCTGCCAGTTCAGCGCCGGTGCCAGCGGCGCGGGATTCACCCGGTCCAAAATCGCCGCCGCCGCCGCAAAGTGCTTCTGTGTGAACTCCGCCTGGGCCAGCAGCAAATGGCCGCGCGCCACCAGTTCATTGTCGGCATCCAGCTGGGCCGCGCGCTGAAACATCGAGTTGGTCTCCGCCAGCAACCGGTTGACCTGCGCCCAGTCGCCCAACTGGAGATGGGCCGCCGCCGCCTCGACCACCGCTGGCAAACGCAGGGGCGACACAGGATAATTTTGCGCCAGCGCTTCAAACGTTCCCGCCGCCGCCGGAAAGTCGCCGCTTTGAAACTGCGCCTGCGCCCGCCAGTATTCGTATTGGTCGGCCAGATTGCCGGCCCCGGGTTCGGCGGCGGCCAGTTGGGTGAGCGCCTCGGTAAATTTGCCCTGCTTCATTTGCGCCTGCGCCTGCAAGAGCACCGCCAGCGGGGCATTGGTGGACTTGGGATATTTTTGGATAAACTGCGCGAATTCCGTTTCCGCGCGATTCCAGACCGCATCTTGGAAGGCCGCCGCCGCCGCCGAGAAGGCCCGATCTTCGCGGGAAGGCGCGGCGACCAGCAATCCGCCGCTCAGCAGGAGCGCGGACAAACTCAAAAACCATCGCCGAAAAAAAGCCATGCGCTGAATCTAAACGACGTTGCAGCATGACAAAAGCGGGAAATCCAGAAGTTTCCGGCGCCGCCCGGCCCGAGGAAGCTCGCGACGCAGTGGATGATCTTCTCCGGCGGCTCAGAGCGTGGCGCGGTTCTGGCGCGTGATGTTCCCGGACCGGGACGACATGGAAGCAGGCCACAAAAAATGAAACGCCGGTGGCACACACGGCGCAACGGCGGCAGCAATCACAGGCCGCAACAGGATTTGGTGCTCAGGCCAGACGCCGCCGGACAGCCGCAGGCTCATGGAGTGAGTGGCGGCAGGCCGGTGAGGGAGGGCGCTTTAGTTCGCCGGCGCAAGGTCGGCACCGATGGCGCGTTCGAGCCGGGCGCGGGCGGCGGTGTAATCGTGCAACGCCAGAATCTGGGTGGTGCGCGCCTGGGTGAGGGAGGTTTCGGCGTCAAGCACGTCAAGCTGGGTGCCGGTGCCGGCGGCAGTGCGGGCGTTGGCTTCGCGCAAGGCTTCGGCGGCCTGTTCCTGGACTTTGGCCTGTGAAGCCAGGACTTCCTTGGCCTCGATGAAATCGGAATAGGAGGTGCGAACAGAGAGTTCGATCTGGCGTGACCGGTCAATCAGGTCGGTCCGAGCGTGAGCGAGCTGGGCGTCGGCCTGGATGACTTTGCCGTGCGTCAGGAGGCCGTCGAAAATATTCCAGCTCAACTGCGCGCCGGCGTTCCAGCCGCGAATGTCGTGATCCAGTTCCACGGGCTTGGTGAATTGGGCGTTATACCAGTTGTAGCCGGCAAAAAGCTGCACGGTGGGTTTGTAGCCGGACTTGGCGTTGACGATGTTGAGCCGCGACAACTCCACCTGCTGGCGCAACGCGGTGAGTTCGGTGCGGCGGGCGAGGGCCTGCTGGATGGCGGCGGGCAGGTTCACCTCATAGGGCGCGGCGGCGAGCGTGTCGGTGAGATTCAGCGGGATGTCCTCCCAAAGGTCGCGCGGCAGATTGTAGCCGAGCAGATTGGCGAGCACATTTTTGGCGATGCGATACTGGTTTTTGGCGCGGATCAAACTGGGGCGTTCGTTGGCGACGGCGACTTCGGCGCGGAGCACATTGAACTTGGGCACGGTGCCGGCGTCGAGGCGATGCTGCTGGTCTTCGAGTTCCTTTTGCAACAGCACCACCGAGGCTTCGTGGACGGTGATTTGCTGGGCGGCCAGCAGGGTGTCGTAATAGGCGAGGCGCACGAGGAGCAACGTGTCAGCGACGGTGGTCTGGTATTCGGCGAGCGCCTGCTGTTTGGTGGCGTTGGCGGCGCGGATGGCGGCCACCAGCTTGCCGCCTTCGTAAATGGATTGCACGAGCTGGAGGCCGGCGTTCCAGTTTTCGTTCGGCTGACTGGAGCCGGGGAAAAAACCTTCAATGCCGCTGGGGTCGGTGTATTTATACTGGCCGGCCGCCTTGAGTTGCGGCAGGGCCACGGCGCGCGTCTGCACGACGAGGCCGTGCGACGCTTTGAGATCGTTCTGCGCCTTGAGAATCGTGGCGTTTTGGAGGAGGGCGGTATTGAGCGCGTCGGCCACCGACAAGGGGCGCGTGAGCCAGGCGGCGGCATTGGTGTCGGCCGCCGCCACGGCATAAGTGAACCCGAGAAAGAGGGCTAAAGTCGTCAGTTTTTTCATATCAACGCGGACATCCTACCATTCGGTAGGTTGAAAGTCGAACACTCGTTTTTCTTGGCGGGGCGCGGGTGGGGACGGCACGCGGCGCGGGATCAATGTTACATTGAAAACACGGCCAGCGCCTGGCCCCGGGAAGTTCGCAGCCGCAGTTATTGCAGCGTCACCAAGTCCGGCTCCGCGAGCGAAAGACCGCCTTGGACATTGTCGGTGAATTGCGCGCCGATGACGACATTGTGGACGCAGGTGGTGTTATTCACGCGGAAAGCGGCGCTGCCACAGTTGCTCGCAACGAGGTCGGTGAAGGAATTCTCCACGCACTCGGTCAGTGGCACGGCTTCCACGCCGTGCGCCGTCTGCTGGTCCGCATGCGCCATGAACACGCCGAAGTGGCGGCTGTTGCGGATGGTCACGTCTTGAAATTGATTCTCGCGGCTCGCCCGCATGAAAATGCCCAGGTCGTTTGCGGTCAGGACGGCGTCGCGGATGACGTTGTTATTGAAAGCGAGATCCAACGAAATGCCCGCGCCGGGATTGTTGTGGAGAAAAAGGTCGGTGAAAACGCTATCCGTCGTGTCATAACAGGCGAGGCCGTCGAACTCATTGTCAAAGGCGTCCAATCCGCGAACCGTCAACCGCCGCACGCCGAGCGTGGTGACCAGGCCACCGGAACGGCAGCGCGCGGCGGTCACCTGTTCCACCGTGCAATCCCGGACACTTTGCACGGTAATGCCGTTGTTGCGGATCTCCGAGCCTTCGCCGTGCAGCCGCCAGAGTTCGCGTTGCTGATGCGCGCGGTTGCCGTCAATGGCGAGATCGCTCACGCGCAAGTGGCGGAGGATCTGCCGGGGATGGTTGACCGGTTCGCCCATGATGAGCACCGGGCAATTGGCGCCGTCCGCCAACTGTAGCACCGTCGCCGCGCCGCCGCCGCGCAGCGTCTGGCAATTGCGTTGCAAGACAATCGGCGATTCCACGACGATGGTGCCCGCCGGCAGCACAATTTCCCCGCCGGTTTCGGGCAGCGCATCCAAGGCACTTTGAATCTCCGCGCCCGTCACGCCGACGCGCAAGGTGACCACCAGCAGTGGCAAAACCGGCAGCATGGGAGCCGTCAAACACAAGGTCGAAGCAAGTAATATCCCAAGGAAGGCGGCGGCTTTTCCCGCCGCACCCCAGCGTCCAACCGGCTTGAAGTTCGTTTTCATAATAACGAGACCGTGGCGGTTAATCCGAGTGCTGCGACCAATGTCGGTGAATTATTAAATTCGTCCACTAAAAAATCTAATTTTCGTCATCATTTTTTAATCGGCACGAATGACCGGTGTCTTGAAGGAATTTTTCGGCGGCCAAATTCAATTTCAAAATTCATTTCCGATTTCCTAAAAACTTCGGAGCGGTTATGCTCCGCCCGATTTATGGCGCATCTAAAAACCACCAACGCAGCCACGCCTGCCGCCCTCGGCTACACCATGCCGGCGGAATGGGAACCACACGCCGCCACTTGGCTCGGCTGGCCGCACAATGCCAGCGATTGGCCCGGCAAATTCGAGCTCATCCCCTGGATTTATGGCGAGATGGTGCGAAAAATATCCGCCGGCGAAAAGGTCCGCCTCCTCATCCGGCATAAGCTGGATGAGCAGTTCGCCCGCCAGGTGTTCAAACACGTCGGGGTGGATTTGCGGAAAATACAATTCGTCCTCCACCCCACGAACCGGGGCTGGACGCGCGACACCGGACCGATCTTCGTCAAACGCACGCTTCCCAGACCCCAGGCCCCAGACCCCAGGCCCGAGACCGCCATCGTCCATTTTCATTTCAATGGCTGGGCGAAGTATGCCAACTGGCGCAAGGACACCAAGGTGCCCGAGACCGCCGCGCGCCTGCTGGGCAAAAAACTTTTCCACGCGGAGTGCCGCGGCAAACCCTTCGTCATCGAGGGCGGCGGCATTGAATTGAACGGGCGGGGGACGCTCATTTCCACGGAAGAATGTTATCTCGATCCCAAAATCCAAGTGCGTAATCCCGGCCTCGGCAAAGTTGAAATCGAGACGACGTTGAAAAATCATCTCGGGGTCAAAAATATTTTTTGGCTGGCGAAAGGCCCGAAGGGCGACGACACGCACGGTCACATTGACGACATCTGCCGGTTCGTGAACGCCAAAACGCTCGTGCTCGTGCGCGAAAAAAATTCCCGCGACGAGAATTACCAACCGCTCGCGGAAAACTGGGAGCGCATCACAGACTTGCGGCTCGAAGACGGCACCAAACCCGAAGTGGTGGAACTGCCCATGCCGGCACCACTCTATTTCGATGGCGTGCGGCTGCCGGCGAGCTACGCGAATTTTTATATCTGCAACGCCGCCGTCATCGTCCCGACCTTCAACGACCCGAACGACCGCGTGGCACTCGGCATTTTGGGCGAACTGTTCAAAGACCGCCCCGTCGTCGGTATCCACGCGGTGGATCTGGTCTGGGGCTTCGGTTCGCTGCACTGCCTGACGCAGCAGCAACCGGCGTGATTGAGGTAGCACCCGCGTCGCCCGGGTGGAATTCGGCGTCCGCCGAATTTTGGCGAGCCGTGTGAACTACAAATTAACCGCCCGCACTCCAGAAATCATGTGCCGCGCCAGTTTCCGGCGCGACGCCGGGAACGACCTGCCGGAGGCCCGTGCTACCAGAATCAATTGCCGCCGTTACGCCACCATCGTGCAACCTTCAGCCTGCGCCGCTTCGAGAAATTGCTGCAGCACCTGCAGCCGGGGCTTGGCAAGTTGTCGCGCGCTCGGAAGTTTCAGGCGTGCCATCAGCGTGTCCGCATTCTGCTGCAACACCCGCAGCGCGTCGGGAAAAGTATTGAACCGCGTGTCGCGGCCGATTTTGCAGACCGTCCGCAGCACCGTCACCGCGCCCAGTTGCTCCAAAATATCCGCATCGCGCAGAATGATGCCCTCGATGCTTGTGGGGTTTTCCTGCGGCTGGTGGGTGCGGATGGCCTCCACCACGGCGGAGATTTTTCCGGTGGGAAAACCAAAACGCGCGAGGATCTGCGGCGTTTGCTTCATCGCGTAAGCCACGCAATCCCATTTCGCCAACGCCGTCGGCGCCTCGGGCCGATGGCCGACAAACACGCCGAGGTCATGCAGCCAGACGGCGGCAAACACCACGTCGTCATCGTAGCGCTGGTGCCGGCCGATGGCGCGAGTCAGTTCATAGAGCCGCGGCTGGTGGCTGAACTTGTCCACTGGTTTGGCCTGCGCGCGGATGTAATCAATAATGGCGGAACGAACATCGGGCGATTTCACGCGCCGAGTTTGCGGATCCGCACCGGAAATTCCAGCATAACTTTGGCTTCCACTGCCGCCTTGATCCGGGGGCTGGGGCCTTCCACACTTTGCAAAGTGTGGAAGTGAATGCGCAATGCCGCTGGCGGGTGTAAGCCGGATTCCGGCATTGAGTGTGTCACCTGCCACTTACGCCGTCGTGCTCGATTGGGACAGAACCTTCACCTTGCAGCCGGCCGCGGAGGTGATCAGCTCGTATGCCGATTCAATGACCCGTGCCGGTCCGCTGACCAACCTGTTTGCACCGGGAGAGCTTGCACCGCTACTTCCGGCTACGGATGCCGAGTCCGGAGCGCAGCGGCGCGCTGCTGTCGAACGGCTTTGCTTTGAGCTTCGCCGGCTCGCCGGGGCGTCGCCACCCCATCCAAACTTCGACAAATCTGCGCAACTGGACGCCACTGGTGACAGACGTATTTCCGTTTGTGCCACAAGCTTCGAGCCTCGCAAAAGTTCTATCGCACACGGCTCGCTCCCTGAGAACTGAAGGCGCCTCGGGCTGGCAATACCCGCCCGGTAATAAGCCGATTCGGCACGCGAACGGACTGCGGCGATGAGCCCGCGCCGACGAAGATTATGTTTGCTTGTCGCTAGGTGAAGCGGGTTTAATTTGCCCATGTTGACCGGAGGTTTTTCCCGCGCCTGGCTCGCCGTTGGCTGCTTGCTCGCCAATTTCGTGGACGTTTCCGCCCAAATTTATTATGCCGGATCGCTCGGTCTGCCGGCGGGGCAGGGCTGGACTTATTTCGCCACGGGCGGAATCCAGACGACGAACCTCACTGGCGTGCAACTCGACACTTCCGCGGCCAACAGTTTTCAAGCCGGCTACTCGCGCACCACGAGCCAGCTCAATCGCACCAATGGGTTCACGCTGCGGTTCACGTCGCGGTTGATTTCCGAAACGCACGCCAACAATAATCGCGCCGGGTTTTCCGTCATCGTGCTGGCGGACGACAAGCGCGGCCTCGAACTCGCGTTTTGGACGAACACCATTTTCGCGCAAGCGGATTCGCCGCTGTTCACGCACGCGGAGGAAACGAATGTTTCGACGACCGCCTCAGTGGATTACACGCTCACCTTCCATCCCACGAACTATGTGTTGAGCGCGAACGGCACCAACATCCTGACCGGCCCGGTGCGCGACTACACGGCCTTCGTCGGCTTTCCCAATCCCTACTCCAATCCGAATTTTCTCTTTATCGGCGACGACACCACTTCCGCCGGCGGGGCCGTCGTTTTGAATCAGGTCGTGCTGGTCACCGCGTCCCAGCTCGTCGCGTGGCCGAACCAGCTCGTCACTTGGACGGGCGTTTCCAACCAGACTTACACCGTGCAATCCAGTTCCAACCTGATCAATTGGACCGTGGCAAGTGCCGTCACTTCCGCGAGCGCCAGTTTCACGTTCACGAATACTGCCAGGGCGACACCGCTTTTTTTCCGCGTGGTATATCCTTGATCCGTGGCGATGGAGTTGCCGTTGCGGCCAACGTCCGCAGGATCAACCGTAGCCAAAAGCGGGCCGTTACGCGGGGGAGAATTTTGCGCGTTCGTTGCCGCTGGGGTCCCGGAAATCGCCAATGCGGCCTTTCTTCAAGGTGCCATCCGCCAATTTCAAAGTGAGTTGTGGCGGCCAGCCGGCCTGAGCTTCGGTCACTTGTTGCACGACGCCGATGGCGCGGGAAAGTTTGTGGACCATGATTTCGCCGAGAAAGCCTTCGCCAGTGGCGGGAATTTTAGTTTTGCCCATGCGGCCAGTGTGAGGCAAAAATTCCGCGCGTTCAATGTCCGATTGCCGGCATCAAAATGGGATCGTCGAATAGGCAATAAAGTGCAGCCGCCGGGCGGACGCGTCCGGCTCAAGCGGTGGCCACAGTATTTTTGAAGATGCTCTATGACTGGTGTTGCCGGGGAAACTTAGTTCGGGCAGCGGAGTTGTTGCATTCGCCGCTTGACGTTTATGCGGCCAGCGGATTTACTTCATCCGTTAGGCGCAACTCATGCTCGAGCAATTCAAAAGCCTGTTTTCCAATGACATTGGTATAGATTTGGGCACCGCAAATTCCCTTGTCTATGTGCGGGATCGTGGAATCGTCCTGCGCGAACCTTCGGTCGTGGCCATCCAAGCCGGCACCACAAATGTGCTGGCGGTCGGTGAAGAAGCGAAACGAATGCTGGGAAGAACTCCCGGCAACATCGTGGCCATCCGCCCGATGAAAGACGGCGTGATCGCCGATTTCGAAATCACCGAGGCGATGCTGCGGCATTTCATTCAAAAGGTTCATCACCGTAAATTAATCGCCCCACGCGTCGTGGTCGCGGTGCCTTCGGGTATTACGGAAGTTGAAAAACGGGCCGTGAAAGATTCCGCCCTCCACGCCGGTGCGCGCGAGGTTTATTTGATCGAGCAGCCCATGGCTTCGGCCATTGGTGTCGGTCTGCCGGTCCATGAGCCGGCAGGCAACATGATCGTGGACATCGGCGGGGGAACTTGCGAGATCGCAATCATCTCTCTTGCCGGTATCGTCTTCAGCCGCAGCCTGAGGGTCGGCGGGGACGAATTTGACGACACGATCGTGGCCCACATGAAGCGCGCCTATAACATGATGATAGGTGAACGCACCGCAGAAGAAATCAAAATACGCATCGGCTCCGCCTTTCCGCTGGAACAGGAATTGACCATGGATGTCAAAGGCCGCGACCTGAGTTCAGGTCTCCCCAAAACCCTGACCATTCGTTCCGAAGAAATCCGTGAAGCCTTGCAGGAACCGTTTTCGAGCATCCTCGAATCCATCCGTATCACTCTCGAACGCTGCCCGCCCGAACTCGCCTCCGATCTGGTGGATCGCGGGCTGGTCATGGCCGGCGGTGGCTCGCTGATACGCGGTATTGACCGGCTCGTGGCCGGCGAAACCGGCTTGCCCGTGCATCTCGCTGACGACCCGATGAGCGCCGTCGCCGAAGGCACCGGCCGCGTCTTGCAGGAAATCGAATTCCTCAAACGCGTTGCGACCAACGCCAAATACTGATTCTTCCGCCTGCCTTCATCTGCACCCCGGCTGGAATGCCGGGACGGTTGCAGAATGTTCAAACAGAAAAATTATTTCGCGCTGGGCGCGGTGATCTTCGTGGCAGTGCTGATTTTAAGCCTGCCGGCGAGCGCTACGACCCGCCTCAAATTCGCCATCAGCAGCTGGTTTTTACCACTGTTTGGTCTCGCTGATACCGCGCAACGACTGCCCGCCGACCTCGCCGACACCGTGTTGCCGCGCCGTGAATTGCTGCAACAAATCGCGAAACTTCGCACGGAAAATCAGCAGCTCAAAGAACAGCAAATTCAGACTGCCGCCATTGCGCGCGAAAACGATCAGCTCCGCACGTCGTTGAACTGGCAGAAACAAGCGCCGTGGAAATTGAAGCTCGCCAACGTCGTCACCCGCGATCCGGCGAACTGGTGGCGCACGGTGCAGATAGATCTCGGCACGCGCGACGGCCTTCGCGAAAATCTGCCCATCCTCACCGCCAGCGGATTGGTTGGCCGCATTTCCTCCGTTAAGCAGTCGAGCGCGCAAGTGGTGCTGCTGGGCGATCCGAGTTGCCGCGTTTCCGCGCTGGTGGAAAATGCCGGGCGCGACACGGGCATTCTGCTGGCCAGCGGCCCGCTCGACACTTCGCTGGTGCAACTGACGTATCTCGCCAGCAGCGCCAATTTGAAGTCCGGCCAAAACGTTGTCACTAGCGGACTGGGCGGCATTTTCCCGAAAGGCATTCCGATTGGACAAATCGTGGATGCGCGCTCCGTCGAATACGGACTCTACACCGAAGCCCGCGTCAAGTTGAACGCCAGCCTCGGCTCGCTGGAGCAAGTGTGGGTGCTGTTTCCATGAACATTCCAAAACAACCAACAACCAACAACCAACATCCAACATCCAATGGTCGGATTGCGGGCGACGGTTTCATTGGATGTTCAGTGTTCGATGTTGGTTGTTGGATGTTCTCATTCGCATGAATCTCTTTCAAACCAGCTTGATTCTCGCCTTCGCGTTCCTCGCGGTTTTCGCACAGGCCGCGCTGGACGCGCCGCGCCATCTGCTCGGCGCGCAGATTGACCTGCTGCCCGGGCTCATGATTTTCACCGCGCTCAATGCCGGCCTGCCCGCCATCGCCTTGCTCGCGGTTTTTGGCGGGCTGTGGCTCGACTCGCTGTCGGCAAATCCGCTGGGTATCAGCATTCTGCCGCTGCTTGCCATCGGCTGGCCGATTTATCTGCGCCGCGAGCTGATCTTGCGCGACCTGCCCTTCGCGCAGTTTGTTCTCGGTGCCGGCGCGAGCGCTGCCATGCCGTTGCTGACCGTCTTGATGCTCTTGAGCGGCAGCCAGGAGCCGTTGCTGGGCTGGGGCTCGCTCTGGCAGTTGGTCGTGATGACCCTCGGCGGAGCCGTCGCCACGCCGCTGGTTTTTGCGCTGATGAATTGGTTCAACCACGCGCTCGGCTATCAGGTGCGGACGGAAAGCAGTTTCCGGCTCGACCGCGAAATCAAACGCACGAGAAGATAAAACCATGCTCGTTTTTGACGAACTCAAAAAGAACGACCTCCAGCTCCGCCTCGTGGCGGTGATGCTGGTGGGCGGGCTTTTGGTTTTGTTCATCGGGCTGTGGTGGGTGCAGGTCGTCTCGGCGCGCGATTATCAATCGCATCTGGAAACGCAGCAGTTTCGCACCATCCGGCTGCCGGCGGTGCGCGGAAAAATTCTGGATCGCGAGGGCCGCGTGCTGGCGGAAAATCATCCGCGCTATAACTTGAGCCTTTACCTCGACGACATGCGCGGGCCGTTCGACATGGCGTTTGGCGAATCGTTGAAAGCCGCGCGCGCCCTGCAAAAACAGCGCATCGCGGCGGCGGAGAAGAAACTGGACCGCTCCCTGACCAAGGCAGAGCGCAAGGCCTTCGCGTTCAAGCCGGAGGAATTGCAGCAGATGCGCGCGGCGGCGCGCATCCGGGTTGCCAGTGAAATCGTCGCGCAGGTCGGCCAGAAAATGGGCGAGCCCATCACGCTCGACGCCAAGAAATTTGAGCGCGCCTACCAAACGCGGCTGGCGCTGCCGTATCCCATCTTGCCCAATTTGAACGCGTCTAACATAGCCCGTTTTCAGGAAAGCTACACCAATGGCCTCGGCGCGGATCTCGAATTGCAGTCCGTCCGGCGGTATCCGCTCGGCACCACGGCGTCGCACCTGCTCGGCTATTTGCAGCGCGATGACGAGTCGCAGGCGGGCGAGGATCCGGATTTTAATTATCGGCTGCCGGATTATCGCGGACTCGTCGGCGTCGAAGCCGGCTTCGACGCCGAACTGCGCGGGCACGCCGGCGGCGAGTCGGTGCAGGTGAACAATCTCGGTTACCGCCAGTCGGAAAACATTTGGAGCCAGCCGGCGCCCGGACAGAACCTGGTGCTGACGATTGATCTGGATCTGCAAACGGCGGCGGAGGCCGCGATGGTGAGGCATCAGGGCGCGGAGGCACGCGCGGCGGTGGTGGTGCTGGATGTGCGCAGTGGTGACGTGCTGGCCATGGCTTCCTCGCCCACCGTGAACCCGAACGATTTCATCGAAGGGTTTACTCCCGCTGCCATGGCGCGCAAGGATGACGAACGGTTGCGGCCGCAGATCAACCGCGCCACCCATGAAAATTACGCGCCGGGCTCCATCTTCAAACCGGTGATTGCGCTGGCCGCATTGGAGAGCGGGCTGAACCCGAGCCGGATTTTCACCGTGCAAGCGGACCCGATGAAGCCCGGGCACAGCTGCATTTATGTGGGCAAGCGCAAAATCGAGGACACGGTGCTCCCCGGCGAATACGACCTGCGCCGCGCGATCATGCGTTCCAGCAATTCCTATTTCATCACCAACGGCCTGCTCACAGGCATTGATAAAATTATCGCGCTCGCGGAAAAATTTCACTTCGGCGATCTGGCCGGATTGCCCACGCGGCAGGAAACAAAGGGCGATCTGCCGAGCTTGAAGCGCATCCATTCCGGCTGGCGTGAAGGCGACACGGCCAATGTGTGCATCGGCCAGGGGGAAGTCTCCGTAACCCCCTTGCAGATGGCGGTGGCCTATGCGGCGCTTGCCAACGGCGGCAAAGTGCTCAAGCCGCGCCTGGTCGCCCGGGTGGGGCCGCAGGACGCTTCCCTCGGACAAACGGCCACGAATTTCCCGGCGGGTGTGATTCGGGATCAGCTCGGCGTGAGCCTGCGCAGCCTGGGGATCTTATACAACGCGATGCTCGCCGAGACCGAAGACCCCGAAGGCACGGGCCATCCCGCCGTGGTTCCGGGGCTCCGGATTTGCGGCAAGACCGGCACGGCGCAAGTGCAAGACGCGGCCAACCGGCTGACCGGCTATAATTATTGGTTTGCGTCCTTCGCGCCCTTTGAAAACCCGCGTTTTGCCGTCGTCGTGATGGTGCAGATGGATTTGCCGGCCAGCGGTTCAGGCGGAAAAACCTGCGCGCCGATTGCCCATGATATTTACGAAGCCATTTTGAAAAAACAAATCGCGGCCACGCGGACGCTCGCCACGCTGAAATAAAAAATGTTCACTCCCGTTCCCAGAGAGAAGTTCGACAAGCTGCAGCTCGCAGCCTTGGCCGGATTGATGTGTCTGGGCGCGGCGTTCGTGTTCAGCGCGACGATGGTCAGTCCCGTCGAGATCGACAAAGCCTGGTTCGCCCAGACCTGGTTCCGGCAGGTCGTCTGGTATGGGCTTGGCACCGGCGTGGCGGCGGCGTTGTGCGTGCTGGATTATCACACGCTGGCGCGCTGGTCGTTCGTGGCGTATTGGGCGGCGATCCTCTGCCTGGTGGCGGTGCTCATCCCGCACATCGGCTCGATGCGGTTCGGCGCGCGGCGCTGGATTGATCTGGGCTTCTTCCAGTTTCAACCGAGTGAATTTGCCAAGTTGGCCTTCATCCTCGCGGGCGCAAATTTCCTGAGCCGGCCGGTGGATGAGCTGAAACAGATGGGGGTTTTCTGGCAAGGCATCGGTTTGATGATGCTGCCGTTCGTCTTGATTTTGAAGGAGCCGGACCTGGGCTCGGCGCTGGTGTTGCTGCCCACGGGACTGGTGATGATGTTCGCCGCCGGCACGCCGAAAAAATATCTGCTCCGGCTGGTCGGCGGCGTGGGCCTGCTCGCGGTCTTGTTTTTATCCAGCATTTTGTTTGCGCCGGAAGGCTGGCGGGTGCCGATCGAGCCGTATCAGCGCAACCGCCTGCTGATTTATTTTGGACGGGATTACACCCACTTTGCTCCGCTGAACGCCACTCCGGCGGAGCTGCAACGCCTCCAACAACGCCAACTGGACGACGCTTACAACGTCCGCCAAGCGTTGATTTCCGTCGGCTCCGGTGGGCTGATGGGCAAAGGCTGGCGGCAGGGAACCCAGAATGCTCTGGGCTATCTGCCGCGCGCAGTGGCACACAACGACTTCATTTTCTCGGTGATTGCCGAGGAGGAAGGCTTCGTTGGCAGCGTGTTAATACTCGCGCTGTATGCGGTGGTTCTCTTCACCGGACTGAGAATCGCCGGCTCGGCGCGCGACCGCCTGGGCAAACTCGTGGCGGTGGGCGTTGTGACGCTCCTCTTCAGCCACGTTTTCATCAACATCGGAATGAACATTCGCATCATGCCCGTGACGGGTGTGCCACTGCCGCTGCTATCGTATGGCGGATCTTCAGTGCTCGGCTCGTTGATCGCCGTGGGCTTGATGCAAAACATATACATCCATCGTAGAGGATACTAAACATGAGCAATAATAACTTCTCCCGGCGCCGCCGTGGAATGCGTTTCAAACCCAAAGGCGGTTTGAGCCCCGCTCAACAAAAACCCGATCGTGAAGCCATTGAGGCCCGCGCGGACGTGGTGACCGAACAGGGCGGTTCGGACCGGCTGTTCGAGAAACGCCACCAGCAGGAAATCGAACGCGCCGAGAATATCGCGGCCGGCTTGCCGCCCGAAGGCAAAGTCGAAACGCCCGCCGACGAGCAATCGCCGGCACAGGCGCACACGCACGAAACGCCGCCCGCGCAAGCCGCGCCCGTCGAAGAAAAAAAATTCGAGCCGGTGAAATTCGTCGAGCCGCCGAAAGGGTTGATCGAGACCATCACCACCGCCGCGACGAACATCTACAAAAAAGTTCAGCGTTTGATTCGTCCGGAAAAGAAAGTCTGCAAGGAGGTCATCATCAATGCCGAAACGCTCGAAACGCGCGTCGCGGTTTTGGAGGACGGCAAACTGGAAGAGTTCAACATCGAACGCACCACCGAGGAACGCCTCGTCGGCAGCATCTTCAAGGGCAAGGTCCGCAACCTCGAGGACGGCCTCAAGGCTGCGTTCGTGGACATCGGGTTCGAGAAGAATGCGTTCCTGCATTACTGGGACATCGTGCCCAACCAGTTTGACAGTGGCGTGGAAATCGTGGAACGCGAAGGCCGCCGGCCGTCACGCCCGAAGATCACGCAGCGCGACATCCCGCGCCTCTACTCGCCCGGCACGGACATCATTGTGCAGGTCACCAAAGGCCCGATCGGCACCAAAGGCCCGCGCGTCACCACCAACGTCGTGCTGCCCGGACGTTTCCTCGTCCTGTTGCCGAACTCCGACCAGTCCGGTATTTCGCGCAAGATCGAGAACATTGAGGAGCGCAAGCGCCTCAAGAAAATCCTGCGCGAACTCGCCATTCCCGAAAGCATGGGCGTCATCATGCGCACCGCCGGCGAGAACCAGCAGAAACGTTACTTCGTGCGCGACCTCGCGTTGCTGCTCGAAGAATGGAACGGCATTTCCGAGCGCATCAAGAAACAGCCCATGGCCACCTGCGTGTTCCAAGAGCCGGACCTGATCGAACGCACCGTGCGTGATTTTCTCACGGAAGATGTCGAACGCATTGTGGTGGACAGCCTCAAAGCCCATGACCGCATGCGCGAGATGATCTCGAAAATCTCGCCCTTCTCGGCGAAAAAGATTCGTTGCTACACCGAAGCGCAACCCGTGTTCGACCGCTTCAACATCAGCAAGCAATTGGAGAACACCTTCTCCCGCCAGGTGAATTTGAAGGGCGGCGGCTGCATCGTCATTGATGAAACCGAGGCGCTCGTGGCCATTGACGTGAACACCGGCCGGCATAAAGGCGGCAAGGATCAGGAAGCGCTCATCCTCAAGGTCAACCTCGAAGCCGCCGAGGAAATCACCCGCCAGTTGCGCCTCCGCAACATGGGCGGCCTCATCGTGCTCGACTTCATTGACATGAAAGGCGGGCGCGACCGTCAGCAGGTCTATAACCGCGTTCGCGACGGTTTGCGCCGCGACAAGGCCAAGACCCACATCCTGCCCATCTCGCAGCTCGGCCTCATGGAGATGACGCGCCAGCGCCACAGCGAGAGCGTCCGTTCCGCCGCCTATGACGACTGTCCGTATTGCAAAGGCCGTGGCAAAGTGAAGAACGTCGTCACCATGAGCGTGGAGATCCAGCGCAAGCTCCAGGAAATCCTGAAGAAACGCACGCGCGACGAGAACGACTTCCAGCTCCGCATCGTCGTCAATCCGACCGTGCTGGACCGGCTCCGCACCGAAGACGAAAAGCATCTCATCGAGATGGAAAAGCGCTACTTCGGCAAGTTGTCCTTCCGGGCCGACACCGGCATGCACGCCGAACAGTTCAAGATCGTGAACGTGGAAACGAACGCAGAACTCGTCAGCGTCGGCGCGTAAGCGATTGATTCAAAACTCGGATCAAAGTTCCACAAACCGCCCGGCAAGTAATTGCCGGGCGGTTTTATCTTTTCGCATCAACACTTTGGCTGGTAGATCAGCGGCGCGAGATGCTTTGAATACGAATAACTCCTATTGCCGTAATAACAAATCATGTGGAGTTACCGATTAAGCATCTTAACGCATGAAGTAATTCTCTTAGCTTACCGGTTCCTTCTTTTGACGTATTATTTAATTATATTAACGTAATGTTTAATTGTCTTGACGTATTGATACCTCCGTTACACATAACGCTTACTCCTCTTGGAGTAATGAGTATTCCTCTAAACGTAGCCTTCATTTCGCTGTTGACACGGATTCCTGCGGAAATATGCTGTTTCCATGAATCCAGCACCGGAAACCCCCAAAAAAACCGCAACCGAGTCGTCGCTGGCGCTGCCAGGGCTGGCCAGCGCCTTGTCGCACGTCACCCGTTGGAAAATGCTCAAGGAACTGAGCGGCGGCGAGGCGCGATCCATCGAAGAACTGGCCCAAGCCGGCGGCTGCCGCTACGAAAATGCCCTCAAGCACCTCGCCATTTTGCGCGCCGCCGGCCTGGTGGTGCAGGGGCGCGGACGGCTTTATCAGATTCCCCCGAAGCATTTGACGTCGCCAGGCGAGCCGGTGGTGGATTACGGCCATTGCCTGCTGCGGCTCCACGCCGTCGAATAGCGGCACCATCGCCCGATCAGCAGGCCGAACGGTTCAAGCTCGTGAACGTGGAGACGAACGCAGAACTCGTCAGCGTCGGCGCGTGAAGTAAATCGGCAATCACCAAACGCCCCGCTAGAAATTGCGGGGCGTTTTTATTTTTGGAAAGTGATTGTGCGTCATTGCTTAAATTGCAAGTGGCTGTCGAAGTCGGCACCTTCTTTAACCGACATATGTTTACGAATAATGCGAATAGTATAGCCACCAACAATTTTACCATCTTCTAAATACATCCAATCCGATAGTTCACTGGGAGGAAATGAAACTGCATCATCAAGTTTCAAGTTCGGAATGTTAACCGGATCATCGCCAACTTTGCCGTGTAAAAGTTTGCCGTCGTAGCTAAGATGCGAAATCCAAATGTGTTCATTTCCGGCTTTCGTGGGATATGGTCTCTTGGCAGAAAAGTCCGTTTGATTCGGTTTCGGTGCGGCTAGAACTCCCAGAAATATATTCGTTGCTTGTTGCGCTTGGCTAATTGCGGCATTCATCTCGACGTCATCGGAATCAACGGATGTTACATCCGGTTCGCCTTCACGGTGAAGGACTCGCTGTTTCCGACCGCACCCTGCAATAAGACTTATTATGCAAAGACAACATAAAATGATACGCAAGGAACGCATGGAATGAATGTGGTTTAGTTTGGCATTCTGCCGCAAATCTGCGGCGCGAATGGTTTCTCGGCCAGACCCTATTTCCACCCCGCCCGCGTGTCGAGCCGAATTTCGTTCAGGCCACGCCTCCCAAAGCGCCAGAGGGCTGGCGCACTCCAAGACGCTGCGCGCTGTTCACGCCGCACTGCACCGCGCGCGAGCGTCCTGGAGTGCGGTGGCCCTCCACCGCTGTTCGGGGCGGCGTTTCAAACCCAGCCAGCGGGCCGTTTTTCCGCCGCGCCACACGGTCGCGCCGGATATATGAAGCGCACTTGATGCTCTGGCTATTTCAATTTCCCAGCCGCGCCGGATCGAGGACGACGTGCTTGATGCGCTTCCGTTCCCACGTGTAAGTGATATGCACCAGCCCATCGCGAGTCTGAATCACGGCGGGATAGGCGAAGCCGTTCGGCGCATCGGGATCATTTTCGAGCGTCAAGACCATTCGCCAATTCTTCCCATCATCCGAGAGCGCCACGTTGAGCGGACTGCGACCTTTGTTGTGCGAGCCGGTGCGGAGGTTGTGGTTGTAAACCAAAAGCTGGCGACCATCGCGCAGCGTCACCGCGTCGGTGCCGGAATCGGGATTCGGCAAATCGGTCAGCGACACTTCGCCCCACGCTTTTCCATCGTCGCGAGATTTGATTTGGAAAACCTTCCCGTTGCGCGTGCGGCCGACGGCTTGGAGCGAACCGTCCTTCAAAAATAAAATGCTCGGCTGAATCGCGCCGATGGTTTTGCCGTCGTTGACCGGCGGCGTGGCGACCCAGGTTTTCCCGAGATCACTCGTGCGCTCGAAATGGACCTTCCAACCGTCGCCCTCGGTGCTGCTGCCACAGAGGATGTCGCCGTTCGCCAGTTGCACGGGCTTGTTCTTGATGGGACCAAGAATTCCGTCCGGCAAGCGAGTCGGCTTCGACCACGTCCTTCCATCATCGGTGGAAGTAGTCATCATGCCCCACCAAGTCGCAGGGCTGGGGCCGACCTTGTAGAACAACATCAAGGGGCTGTTGGTGGGCTGGAACAAGACCGGATTCCACGTTGGCAGGCGATTCGTCGCAAAGCCCACGCCATCGGCAACGGCGACGGGCGCGGTCCATTTGCCCGCTTCGTTTCGCGACACATAAATGCAGACGTCGGGGTTCCGCTCCGCCGTTCCGCCAAACCACGCGACGACGAGGCCGGACTTCGTCTCCGCAATCGTCGAGGCGTGACACGACGGAAACGGCGCGGTCTCGTAGATGAATTCGGATTTCAGCGCGGTGGTTTTCGGCGGAGCAGTCGCGCAACCGGTGATGACGATCGCAAGTAAGAGTGTGATGAGTCCATGCGTGAGCTTCTCCCTCACCCTGACCCTCTCCCGCTGGGAGAGGGGACAGCTACGATGTGTTTCGGTGTCTTTGGATACGGCGCTCGCGAATCCAGCCGCGTGATATTTTGAAAGGCGGAAGCAAGTTCTCCCTCTCCCAGCGGGAGAGGGCCGGGGTGAGGGAGAACGCATCGCAGAAAACATAAACTTCATTCGCTGACAAAATGGTATTTACCGCTACCAAGCTCCGCAATCCCCCGGCCATTTTCAAACTGCGAAACCTTTACGCCCTTCGCTTTGACGTTTTCCAGTTTCGTGGCCGGAACATAAACCGTCGCGGTCGTGTTCGCGGGAATTTCAATCTGCCAGTCGAACTTGTTTCCGTCGCGATGCCATTCGCTGGAAATCTTTCCGTAAGGCGAGTTGTGCGTCGCTTTCACAAATTTCAAATCCCCCACCGGCATTGGCCGCATGATGATGTGTTTGAAGCCGGGTGCTGCGTCGTCCGGCGCGATGCCGGCGAGGTATTCATAAAGCCACACCACGAGGTCGCCGATGAGCATGACGTGGTTGCCGGAATTCATCGTCGGATCGGCGGTGTTGCCATTCCACAATTCCCAGATGGTCGTCGCACCTTGCTCCACCATGTAGCCCCAGCTCGGATAATCTTTCTGCGACGCGATGGTGTAACACAAATCCGCGCGGCCATTGTCCGAAAGCACGCGGTTCAGATATTGCCCGCCGATCAAGCCGGTGCCAATGTGTCCGTGCGTGTCGTTCTCGATCTTGTCCACGAGGTGCGCAAAAATTTTCGCGCGCATCGCTTCCGGCACCAACCCGAACGCCAAGGGCAAAACGCAGGAAGTCTGGGTGCCGTTGGCGTATTGGCCGTGGGTGCGATTGAGAAATTTTTCGTTGAACGCGGCTTTGAAATCTTCCGCGAGCCTACCCCAACGCGCCGCGTCTTCGGTTTTGCCAAGCTGCTTCGCGTATTTTTCCATCAGGCGCAGGTCGTAATAAAAATACGAAGTGGCGAGCAGTGCTTTGTCGGTCTGCCGCGCCGGATCTTTGGAGTGAATCAATCTTGCTTCTTCGGGCGGCACGCACCAGTCGCCGTAGTTGTCTTTGCTGACGATATTGTTCGTGGCGAACGTGAGCATGTGTTCGATCCACAACTTCGCGCTGCCGTAATTTTTCCCGATGCTTGCGCAATCGCCGAATTGCCGTTCCAATGCGCTCGGCACAATGATGGCGCTGCTCGGCCACGTGACGTTGTCGGAGTAGATCGGCCAGTAAGCCGGTGCGACGTCGGGGATGACGCCGTTGGTGCGCTGCGCGTCGGCCATGTCCTGCCGCCACTTGGCATAGAGCGCCGCGATGTCGAAGAGATACGCCTCGCCTTTGCATTCCTCCGAGCGGTCGCCAAGCCAGCCTTGTCGCTCATCGCGCTGCGGACAATCCGTTGGCAACGACCGATAATTTCCGCGCGTGCCCCAGACGATGTTCGTGTAGATGCGGTTGATCAAATCGTTCGAGCAAAGAAAATTTCCAGCGCTCGGCAAATCATCATTCACCACGCGGCCTTCGAGCGAATTCAAATCCGGCTTGCCTGGAAAACCGGTGACTTCGACAAAGCGAAAACCGTGCGTGACGAAGCGCGGTTCCCACGTTTCGTTGCCGCCGCCTTTGAGCGTGTAGGTATCCGTGACTTCAGCACCGCGCAGATTCGCCATGTAAAGCGAGCCGTCTGGCCTCAATGTCTCGGCGTGACGCAGCATGACTTGTGTTCCCGCCGAACCGGAAACATGCAGACGACACCAACCGACCATGTTCTGGCCCAAGTCAAAAATGAAAACACCGGGTTTGAGTTTCGTCACAGAGATGGGCTTCAAGGTCCCCGTAACGCGAATTGGTTCCTGCATTTGCGCGGACAATTCGCCGCCCGGCGCCCCGACGATGTCTGCCGCCGACCATTTTGCATCGTCGTAGTGCGGCTGGCTCCAAGCACCCAACTCCTGACACGCGTCGTATTCCTCGCCATCAAAATCGTTATTCGCGCGGATGGGTCCAGCGGTCGTGAACTTCCATGATTCGTCGCTCACGATTTCGCGCTGGGTGCCATCGGAAAATTCCAGACGCAGATTGAGCAGTAATTTCGGCCAGCCAAAACTCACCGTGCCCGCATAAACTTTGCTGCGATCCGCGTAAAAACGACCATTGCCGAGAATCACACCGAGGGCGTTCGCGCCGCGTTGTAAATGTTTGGTAACGTCGTAAGTGACGTAAAATTCGCGCTTGTCATATTGCGAGAAGGCTGGCGACAAAACCGCGTCGCTTACTTTACGGCCGTTCACGTAAAGCTCCGACAGGCCAAGGCCACAAAACGAAACTGTTGCGTGCATGAGTTTCTTTTCGACGGAAAATTCTTTGCGCAGATAGCGGGCCGGCTGGCGGCGATCTTCCGGCACCCGCGTCTCGACCCACGGCTGCATTCCCGCCGGGCCCAGTATTTTTGCCGCGCTCCATTTTGAATCATCAAAGCCGGCAGCGTTCCATCCCTCGTCACCGCTCTTTGAAACTTTCCATTTCTCGTCGGTCGCGATGACGAGCGGTTCGCCTTCGGCAAATTCAATCGTCAGCAAGCCGACTACGCCCGCAGGATTTTTGCTTTTGGCATCATGCACGCCCGTCAAGCCGAACAAGTAGCTCTGGCCAGATTCGAGTCGCGTCGTGATGTTGTTCCATTTGACGGTCTTGAAATTATTACGGGCGCCAAGGTCATACTGGTCAATCCAGCCGCGACCTTCGTTGTCGCCGGTGTATTCAAAAATCGCGCGCTTGATTTTACGATTGGCGGGAATGGTTACGACGCGGCGGAAATAATTGGTCGGTGTATTCGCATCGTCGGACCAGATCCAGGACGTGCCGGACAAATAGTTCGTCACCTCGGCGCTGTCTTGTCCGATCCACTTCGCATCCCAGCCAAGCGCATTCAAAATACCCATCGTCCAAAGCGCCGGCTGGCTCCAACGGGAGACTTTTCCGTTCGCCTCCCACACGCGGACTTTCCAAAAACACTGGCCGCGCGAGGCGAGCGTTTTTCCGGCATACGAGATCACGATGGATTCGTCGGACGAAACCTTGCCGCTATCCCACAAATCACCTTCGCCAGCTTTCAATTTAGCTTCACTCGACGCGACGAGAATTTGATAGGCGCTTTGTTTCACGCTGTGTGCATCCGATTGCAGCATCCAGCTCAACCGCGGCTGGGTGGTGTCAATGCCCTGCGGATTCTGCAAATGTTCGCAGCGTAATTCGCCAACCGAGGTTGCGGCGTGAAGCTGGCGGCTGGTGGCCAGCATGAAACTTAGCAGCAGGATTCTGAAAGAGATTAGGCGGCGCATGGCTTTGGTGATTGGTCCAAAGAATCTAAGCCCAGCGCAGCCGATTGACGAGTTGGGAGTTTCGGAAAACTGCCAGTTTTTTTGCGGAAAATGAGTGCCAGCAAAATCCGGCCCGCATTTCAATCCACCAAATCGCGCTCAATTTGCTCCAGCGTTTTGCCCTTTGTCTCCGGCAGTTTAAAAAAGATGAAGACAAAGCCCAGCACGCAGATGACGGCGTAGAGCCAGAACGTGCCGGCCGCGCCGAGCTTGGCGTTCAACATCGGAAAGGTGTAGGTCAGGATGAAGCACGCAATCCACAGCGCGCAGACCGCCACGGACATCGCCGCGCCCCGGATCCGGTTCGGGAAAATTTCCGCGATCACCACCCACGTCACCGGCGCGAGCGACATCGCGTAGCAGCCGATCGCCCCCAGCACCAGCAGCAGCACGGGCAAGCCTTGAACGTGCTGGTGATAACAATAGCCCATCGCAAAGTAGATCAGCGCCAGCGCCGCAGAGCCAAACAGCATCAATGGCCGGCGTCCGCCCTTGTCCACCACGCCTAACGCGACAAACGTGAACGCCAAATTCACCGAGCCAGTCCACGCGATGTTGCTCAACACGCTGGAGATGTCATAGCCAGCGGCCTTGAAAATTTCCTCCGCGTAATTGAAGATCACGTTGATGCCACACCATTGCTGGAAAACCGCCAGCACCACGCCCAGCACCAGCACCTTGGCCATTTTCGGATCGAGCAAATCGGTGAAGCGCACGCGCTGGATTTCTTCCTTCACCAGCGTGGAATTGATTTCTGCCATCGCCGCGGCGCCGTAATTGGTCCCGCCAATCTTCGTCAGAATGGTTTTGGCCTGCTCCGGCTTGCCGTTCTTCGCGAGCCAGCGCGGGCTTTCCGGCACGGCAAACATGCCAAAGAAAAACAGCAGCGCCGGCACGGCAGTCAGGCCGAACATCCAGCGCCAGCCTTGTTGACCGAACCACGAGTTGCGGATGAATTCGTCCGTCGCGCCCGCCGGCAAATGACGCACGAGCGACCAGTTGATGACCTGCGCCAAAAGGATGCCGACAACGATGGTGAGCTGATTGACGGAAACGAGCTTGCCGCGCATCTGTGCCGGTGCGATTTCGGCAATATACATTGGCGACAGATTTGACGCCAGCCCAATGGCCACGCCGCCCAACATGCGCCAGGCGATGAAAACGGAAAAATTATCTGCGAACGCGTTGCCGAGCGAAGTGATCGCAAATAAAAACGCGGACAAAATCAAAAATCGTTTGCGTCCGAACTTGTCGCTCAACGCCCCGGCCACGAGCGCGCCGACGAGACAGCCGATGAGCGCGCAACTGTTGGCCCAGCCGATTTGCGCCTCGCTGGTCAGCTCGAAGTAGCGCTGGAAAAACGGCTTCGCTCCGCCAATGACCACCCAGTCCCAGCCGAACAGCAGGCCGCCAAGCGCGGCGACGGCGGAGATGAGCCAGATGTAGCCGAGATTCAAATCGGCCTTGAGGTTTGAGGATTCGGTTGAAACGGTGGTGATCATAAATCAAGGGTCATTTATCCACGGGAAGAATATCCAGTTCAGCCAGCGAAGCGTAAGGTTTTGACGGATCAAAGCTGCTGTTCGCCACCAGTTTCAAATATCGCGCCCGGACCGGTGTGGCAAATATGACCGTGTGCCATTGGGCATTTTGCGGAAATGTGCCTTGGGCCGCCGCCGCTCCCCAACGCTGGCCGTCGTTGCTGGTGAACACGGTGAAATTCTTGATCCAGCCGTTCTGATTGCCGTCCTGTCGCGGCAGACATTTGATGCCGGTCAGTTTAACCGGACTGGCCAACTCGACGATCAGCTCGTGCGGAAATTTCGGTGCGGCTCCTTCCCAAGCGGTGTGCCACATCGTGTCCGTATCGCCGTCAATGACCAGGTCCGCACCATACTCCCCGGAGGCCTGACTGTCGGCGCGAATCCTCGCGTCCAGCGCCTGAAGGTGGCTGATGATCTTTGGCACAAAAAGTTGATCCAACGTCGCGCCGTCGAGCACCGGCTTTGGATTGAATGACACGGAGCCAAGATAAGCGTAGAGGCTTTTGGCGAACTGCCGCGCGGCCGGCCGGCGGGCGAGGTTGGAAGCGATGTCTATGGAGCAAACGAGCAGTTTTCCCTTTCCGATGCGAGCCTCGAACACGGTGCCAAGCTTGTGGTTCCGCGCGAAGTTGTCAATCACCTGAACCAACGGGCGGAAATCCGCCGGGGTGTCATCGAGGATCATCGGACGCGAGTTCTGCGTCAGGTCATACCATTGCCAGTCGCTGTGAAAATCCGTCGGGAACTGTGCGAAAATTGCATGCTTCGGATCACACAAGATACTCATCGTGTCGGGGTGTTGCGACGGAAACCACACCGGACTCCAGAACGTCGGCAGAAAACTTCCGCCCAGCGAATTACGAAGGAACTTTTTCGCGGGCAAAAGCAAAACGGTCTTGCCGTCGGCGAGCGCGGCTTTCGTCGCCTCATCCCAAACGGTGCTGACCACCACACCGGCGGGCGCCTGCGGCGCGGCTTCGTCGGGATAAACCCAGATGTCCCACCCGTTGGAAACCTGTGTTCCCTTCAATCCCACGGTGACGGTAAGTTTGCACGGCGCGGGGGCTTTGGCGAGCGACGCGGTGATGGCGCCGAGCGGCGAGAGTTTTCCCGTGGACGCGACCAGCGAATTCAGTTCGCCGCCGGCGATGTTCTTTCCGTGGTCATCGGAGATTTTCCAGAACGGCTTGGCGCCGGCAATTTCCTGCGCGCCGTAATTGGCCAGCTCGGCGATGGCGGAAAAGGTTTCACTAGCGGTGTAGGTGCGCTTGGACATCCGCAGCAGCGGAACCACCGCGCCGCAATATTGTCTATGCTGCGCGGGTTCGATGAAGCCTTTGGAATTCCAAAACGCGTCCAGCAGGCCAATGGTTGCGGTGCCTTGCGTCGGATAATCGTGCAAGTCTAGCAGCGAAAAACCGCCGTAGCCCGGCGTGCGCAGCAGGACTTCAATTTCCTCTTTGTAAAGCAGCGTCGCCTGCCGGCCCGTTGCTTTGGCGAATTTCGGCGCCAGGTCGAGCATTCCCTTGGTCTTAAGATCGTCGCGAATCGCCTCGTAGTTCTTCAACGCCATCACGCCGGACCATTTTTTGATCGCGGCGAAATCCGGGTAATAAACCCACTGCCCGATCTCGTGGCCGATGATTGGCCGGCGGTCGCTCGCCACCACGGCATGCAAGTCACGATCGGTGGCCGGGCCGCCAATACCGCGACCGTCAGTCATTTCGGTCCACTGGCGATTGGTGGTGACGAGCATCGGCCAACCCGACGCGGATGAGTAAAGATGACGCGAATCGCGTTGAATCAACAGGTCCACCCAGCGCGTCAACACCGCGCTCTGGCCGCCATATTCGTTTCCAATCGTCATCAGGCAGAACGAGGGATGGTTCCCGTAGGTGTCCACCATCCGCTTGAACTCCGCCTCGATGAACCCATCGCGTTTAAGGTCCTGACCCGCGTCCACATTCGCCACCGGCCCTTCCGCCTGAATCATGATGCCTTCGAGGTCTGCCGCCGCAAACGCTGCTTCCGGCGGACACCACGAATGAAAGCGGATGAAATTCAAGCCGTAGGATTTTTCAATCTGAAAAATTCGCCGCCACGACGCCACGTCCGTCGGTGGATAACCGGTCAGCGGCCAAACCGAACACTCCAGCGTGCCGCGCAAAAACAGCGGACGACCATTCATCGTGAACTGCGTCCCATTCGCCGCGAAGTTCCTCATGCCAAAACGCACCGTGCGTTGGTCATCGCCAAGCTTCACGGTGACTTCACTCAAGTTCGGCGAAAATTCGTCCCACAACTTCGCGTCACTCATATCTACATTCACCTCCGCGCGACCACCAGTTTCATCCCACGTTGCTTCGACCGTCTGTTTCCCCACGCTCAATTTACCGTGCCCGGCCTGGCCGGTGGCGTTGCCAATTTTCACGGCCACACGCGCCAGTTTTTTATCCACGTCAGGATACACCTGCACGT
Source organism: uncultured Verrucomicrobia subdivision 3 bacterium (assembly GCA_903850425.1). Classification (GTDB taxonomy): domain Bacteria; phylum Verrucomicrobiota; class Verrucomicrobiia; order Limisphaerales; family UBA11358; genus UBA11358. Next base: position 35,141 of record CAINLR010000073.1, read on the forward strand.
CGTCCATCCACACCGGCGGCGTGGCGGCCAGTTCAATGCGCCCGACGATGCCGTTCATGTTGCCCCAGGTGCCGCCGAACAAGGCCGACACGAATTCGCCGAGGTTAATCTTGACGGTGTTGTCCACACAGATGGTCAGCCGGTGTTTGCCCGGCGCGAGGCCCGTGCCGAAGTCATAAATATGCGGCGCAATCAGGCTGTCCTGCGAGCCAATGCGTTTGCCATCCAACCAGGCCGTCGTGACCCAGCGGCAGCGTTCGAGGAAAAGCGTGATCCGTTTTTCCCGCCACGCCGCCGGGATCTCAATGTCGCGCTGATACCACGCCGGCCCGGCGTAATCGTAAAGCCGGTAAGGTCCGGCGAGCACGCCGTTCTGGTTGGCACGTTCAGGCGATTTTGGATTCTTTGGGCCGAGGCCGGCGTCATCCAGCGTGCCGGGCAGATGAATCTTCTGGCGCAATTCCGCCGGGCAGTTTTCTGAACTCGCACCGGCGATGTCGAACCGCCACTCGCCGGCCAGCGAAATCAAGTTTGCCGGTTGCGACAACGCCGTCTGCCGCAGACAAGCCAGCGTCAGGACGAAGAGGAATAGCCTTTTCATATCATTTTGCTTTTTGCAGCTGGACCAGCATCACCCCGTGGCGTGGAACTTCGACTTCGAATCGTTCGGCGAAGGTGCCAATGTCCTTTTGCCGCCACAAATCATGCACGCGCTGCCCGCCAGTCAGGCTCAGTTCCGCCCACGTCACGGACAGTTTCATCGGGCGCTCGCTGAGATTGAAGAGGCCCACCGCCTGCGAGCCGTCGGCGAGTTCTTTGGCAAGCACGAAGTCGCCACGGCTCTGGCGGAGGAGGCGCGCCTGTTTGCCCAGCGGGTCTTGATCTACTTCGATGACCTCATGGTTGCAGAGGATATTCAGCGTGAAGGCGTCGAGCTTGGCCATGTCGCCGCTGAAAATGAGCGGCGCGGCCATGAGCGACCAGAGGCTCATGTAACTGTATTGCTCGTTCGGCGTGAGCGTCGTTTTCTTCCCCTCGCCCATGCCGTGCGCGTCGCCAACCCAGCCGATCAGAATATAGTCGGGATCGTTCCAGGCGCCGGGTTTGGCGTATTCCCAATGGCGCGCGTTGCTGAAGGCGATGTTGTAAAACCCCGGCAAGCGCGCGCTGTTTTCGAGGCCGAGATCGCCGGTGGTGCGCCAGCAATTGCCGACTTCGCCGCCCCACTTCCAGACCGCGTCCATCCCGTATTGGCAGAGGTTGAAAACAATGTCGCGATTTTGCTTCTGGAGTTCGCCCCACATCAGGCGGTAAGGAAACTGGAAACTCACGAGGTGATTCGTCCCCTGGCCAAAGTTTGGTGCCCGCAGGTCGCCGCTCTGGGCAATTTGACCGTAGCTGCACCAGTCATATTTCAGAAAATCAAAACCCCATTCGGCGAACTTCGCCACATCGGCGGCCTCGTGCTGGTAAGCGCCAGCATAACCACCGCACGTCCAGGGGCCGGGTGATGTGTAAAGCCCGGCCTTGAGTCCTTTATCGTGGATGTAATCAGCGAGCGCTTTCATGTCGGGAAATTTCCCGTTCGGCAACACTGCGCCAGTGGCATCGCGGTAGGGTTCGTCGCCCTGCTTCTTCATCCAGCAATCATCAATGTTCACATACTGATAGCCGTAGTCCGCCATGCCGCTTGCGATCATCTGGTCGGCGGCATTCTGCATGGTCGCCTGGGTGACACGATCGTAATGGATATACCAACTGTTCCAGCCCATCGGCGGTGTCAGCGCGAGCTTGTCGCCGACCTCGATGCGAAACTCCCGTTTGGCGCTGCCAAAGGCGTTCCGGGCAAACAGCGTCACGCGATGCGATCCGGGTTTGGCAATCTGGCCGCTGATGATGCCGCGCTGGTAATCGAGCGTCAGGCCTTCGGGCAAATCATCGGCGCGGAACAGCAGCGGCCGTTCGCCGGTGCAGGGAATGCGATACAGAAACGGCGAGCCGGGCCGCACGCCATACACCTTCGGCCCGTTGAGGCGCGGCTCGCGCGGGGCCGGGGGAGTGAGCAAAATAAATTCCTCGGCCGGCGCGGCGTGCTTCACGGTTTGCGGAAGAGCGCCAGTAAATTCAAACGTGGCCTCCGCCCAATCCGCATGGTCGTGATTGATCCCGTTGTCGGCGTCGGTGACGACGAGTTCGAGTGACTTGATACCGTCGAGCTTCACGCGGCAATCGCGGGGCTGCTCGCCCAGTTTGCAAATGCCGCTGCGCCACAACTCGCGGCCATCGCCAGAAATGATGAATTCCACCGACGCGGTGGCATTGCTGGCGTTGTCATCCACTCCGACTTTGGCGCTGAACCATTTTGCCTTCCCGTCGAGCCGGATGGTGACCTCGCTCTCCGCATGCGTGCCGACGCCATTTTCAAATTTTGTGCCGCCGAGGCGAATCGGTTTCTGCGTGATGGATTGGTTGGCGCGCGGCTGCCCCCAGCCTGCGCTCATGGCGCTGACATCAAGTTCATCCAGTCGCACCGTGGCGGCGTGGGCGAAGATCGCCAAACCAAGCGCCCCGGCGACGGCGAGTTTAATGAGGCTGGCTTTCATGGTTCAGAGCTTAATGACTTGAATTGCATCGTCCAACAAATCAGCCGCGAGTGCGTGGTTCGGGTCGCGCCGGAGCACCTTTCGCAGCAGCGCGCGAGCGTTCGTCTTATTGCCCAAACCCAACTGCGCCTGCGCTTGTAAAAATAATGCCGTGGTCTGCTGGCGAAACGATAAGTCATCGTCGAACAGCAGCATTGTCGGCAGCGATGTGGCGAAATAATCCAGCTTCGCCTCGGCTTTTTGGAGTTGCCGTGCGTAAGCCAGCAGGTTGCGCAAAAGCTTTTTGGCCTTCGCCTTTTGGCCAAGTTTTCCCAAAGCCAGGGCTGAGTAATAAGTCATCTCGGAAAAGGCACGGACGCTCATCGCCTGGAAATCGCCTTTGAAACTGGCGGCGGCGAGCCAGTGTTCGCGCGCTGATTTGTGTTCACCGAGTTCCGCGAGCGCGTAGCCGAGCCAATAGTGAATGTCACTCTGGTTGGCGAGCAGATGCTTGGCTTCACCGAGATTTTGCGGGGCGCTGAGCGCGCTTCGAAAACATGTAGCCGCCGACGTGAGGAGGCTCTGATTGATTGCCCATTGCCCATTGCCCATTGCCGATTGAAGCGCTTCGCGGCCGAGCGCAAGCTGCGCGCGGACGTGCTGGCCGAGCGGTCCGCCTTCGCCGCCTTCCCACGGCTGAAACCAGCGGCCGGCCAGCAATTGCCGGGCTTCCGCGTGCCGGCCGGTCTGGTTCAGCAGCGCGCAAAACTCCACGCTCAAATCATCGCGCTGCGCGACGAGGGGTGGATGTTTCTCCAGTTCGCGCAAACGTTTGGCCGGATTTTCGCCCAGCCGTTTCCAAAGCTGGTCGCGCTCGAAGAGAAGTCGTGCGTCCGTCGGATTCACGCGGCAGGCCCGATCATACGCGGCGCGCGCCTTCGCTGACTTTTTGGAAATGTTGAAATAACCAATCCCAAGGTTCCGCCAGACGATCGAGAAGTTTGGGTCGAGCTTCGCGGATTTTTCCCAAAGTTCGATGGCCTCGGCGTGGCGGCGGCGGTCGTAGAGCAAGTTGCCCAAATAATAACGGGCTTTGGCATCGCGCGGGTTGGCGCGCTGCGCGGCTTCGAGGATGGCGATTTCTTCCAGTCGCGCGGGAAAGCAATAATCCGGTGGCAGCGCGGCCGCGTGCTGGAATGATTTCAGCGCATTGGCTTTGTCACCGCGTTGTTCGTGCAGCCAGCCCAAGGTGTAGTGGAGCAGCGGCAACGCGCCCCAATTTTGGTCGGGCAGTGCGGTGCCCACGCGGCCGCCGCATCCATTTGGCGCAAGGACGACGGTGCGGGCTGAAACCCGCGCTGCCAGTAAAGCTATGGCTGCCGCATAAAATCCGGCGCGCGCAAAGTCGTGGGCAATGTCCAGCGCGGTCTGCAAATCACCCCTTAATTCCTGCCCGGACAAGTGCCGCGCCCACCCATCGAGTGGATCGAGCGCCAGCGTGTCGCGGAGCCCTGCGGCGGCCGCGCTGGTCTGATTCAATTGGCACCGGACGATGGCTTGGAGATTTCTGGCGCGCAGGTTGTCTGTGTTCAGGCGCAGCGAACGGTTGAGATGATCCAGCGCCTTGAGCCAATCCGATTTTTTGCAGTCCAATTCGGCCAGCGCGTGGTAACCGGCCGCCTGCCACGCTTGATTCCAGACCGCCTTGTAAAAAGCGTCGTAAGCTTCATCATCGCGACCAAGCTGGCGCAAGGTCAGGCCAAGGTGGTAATAGGCTTCGCCATCATAGGGATTGGCATTGCGCTGTGTCAGGCGCTGAATGGCCTGGCGAAAGAATTTTTCCGCAACGTGAGACTCACCACGCTTGAAATGCCACACACCCAGGGCCTGGTTGCAGCGCGCATCGAGCGGATCGCGTCGCAGCGCCTCGAGCCAGTAAAGGGTCGGCCAGCGGGTTGCGTGGCGGTATTGATCCAAGTGCAAACCGGTGATGAACAACTCGTCCGCGCTCGCCATTTTTTCCGGCGCGCTCGGTGCGGTCGCGGGCGGCGGCACTTGGCCTTGAACCCGCAGCTTGGGTTGATAACGGATGATTTCGCCGCCGGCCTGATCCCGCACTCGCAACACGGTTTCACCCGTGATCCACGGCTTGCGGGCTTGCGGGCTATGAAGCACAAAGGGTTTGCCTGGCCCTAGGTTCGCGGCCCACTCGGCCGCCACCGAACCGTCGGTGCGTTCGAGCCGGATCACGGATTTTGGAAAGGCTCGCGTCACAGCGACACCGATGAAAAAATCATTCTGGCGGAGAATCAGGCGTGCCGCCGCGTCCAGATTCGCGTGCTGGGCCGGGCCGATCTGCTGGATCGGATACCAATACTGGCTCCACGATTTTGTTTCGCCCGGCTGCAGAAAACTGAAGTCCGGCTGGTTGTCCGTGAAAACGCCGGACATGATTTCAATGTAGGGGCCGTATTCGCCGCGCGCATCGGCGTCCGTCAGGTTGCGGTCCCACGCGTAGCCGAATTCGTGGTTGCCCCACGTCCACTGCTTCTTGCCCGGCGATATGTGGTGGTTGGCGATATGGACGATGCCCGCCTGCGCTTTGAAATCGTAGCCGCCAAAAAAATCTTCCTTGCTTCCCATGCACATGTAGGAAGTTGGCACCGGAATGTTCGCGTAGAACGAAAGATCGTTCGGCGCGTAGTCCGGCAGTTTTGAATTTTTGAGTCTTGATTTTGAATTATCCGAGTGCGGCGGCACGAACTGCTGGGGGATTTCGTTCGCAGGAATCCCCTTTCGCCCCCGCTCGCCGTAGTTCACACCGTAATAAAAACCCTGCGCCAATGGATACTCGCTCATGGAACGGCGCGCGTGATCGGCGACGTAGTAAACGTCTGGCGGGAAGAAACTCTGATACGCCTCGTGCACTCGCGTGGCGACGTTGGCCCACCACAGAAACGTCTGCGTCATGGGCGTGCGATTGTAGGCGCGCACTTTCAATTCCACGAAGGCTTTGTGTGGATGCAGGCAAACGCCGTGCATGCCCTTCATGCGGCACATCGGATCGTGGTCGCTGCCCCAGACGGTCTTTGATCCATCCGCGTGGTCCTCAATGTGAAAATCCACCGGCAAAAACGTCGCCGGCCGATGATGCTGCGGCCAGTTGAACTCAATGCCGCCGGAAGCCCACGGCCCGGCCAGACCCACGAGCGCGGGCTTGATGACCGGCTGGTTATAAATCAGGTCGTAGCCATTCGTCTTGTCTTGAATCGCATGGATACGGCCGCCCAGCTCCGGCAAAACGAGCACGCGGAGAAATTCGTTCTCGATCCACACGGCCTGCCACTTCCGATCCACCGGCTGTTCGGCAATGCGATCCGTGAATGGCAGTGGATACACCTTGCCGCTGCTGCCTTGATACACGCGTTTTTCCAGAAACATTGGATTCTTATCCGGTGCCAGCGGCAGATAAGTGGGGAGGACCAGTTCTTCAACGCGGCAACCAACTGTCGAGTTAGGCTTCATGGGGCGATTAAAGGTGTGCGGATTATCATAGGATTTACCCGGAAAATTGAAATGGCTAAGTGGGCGATTGGCTTGGACAATTTACCGGTCACTGGAGGTTGGACGTTCATCAAAACCGACACTCCCGGCTGACCGCGTCGGCCAGGCGGCACAAGTATTCACGCCGCGGAACTTCCTTGGCTCCGAATGACCGCGTGGCGGTGGTCACCATTTGGATATCGAACAGGCGGAATTGACGTTTCCGCAGTTGCGCCACCAGATGAGCCAGCGCCACTTTGGAGGCGTTGTCAGCACGGTGAAACATGGATTCGCCGGCGAACAGCCCGCCGATGGCCACGCCATAGATGCCGCCCGCCAAGTTGCCTTCCAGCCAGCACTCGACGCTGTGCGCGTGCCCGAGTTGATGCAGTTGAGTGTAGGCTTCGATAAAGGCGGACGCGATCCAGGTGCTGCGCCGTTTGGGCCCGGGGGCGGCACAACCTTGCATCACCTCGCGAAAGGCACGGTCGATGGTGACTTCGAATGTCTGCCGGCGAATCACTCGCGCCAGACTGTCTGAGATATGGAACTGATCCAACTCGAAGATGCCGCGCGGGTCAGGCGACCACCACGTGATGGGATCAACCGTCCACGGAAAAATTCCGTGCCGATAAGCCGCCAGCAATCGTTCCGCGCGCAAATCACCACCCACGGCCACGAGCCCTTCGGCGTCGGCACATTCAGGATTTGGAAATAAAGCTGCCTCGCCCAGCCACACCGGCAGCGCTGGTTTCCGCTCATTCATGACCGGGCGGCAGTTCGCCGCGGATGGCACCGAGCAAGGCCATTTCGAAAAAAGCCGCCAAGTCCATGGTCAGGACATGCCGGGCTGTTTGCTTTGTCTGGCGTTGACGAATCTCCTGCTGCTGGTCGGGCGAACCTAGTGCGATCCAACTGCCGAGGCGCACATCGTTGAACACCTGCAACAGCCATTCCAGTTCGCCCCGGCTGAAGCTGACTTGATAACCGGCCGCGCAGGCCGCAAAGCGCTTCGGCTCATTGAGCATGGCCTCGACTTGTTTCCGATTCTCCAAGCGCTGCGCACTGAGCGCCTCATCCAACAGATGTTGATTCTCCTCGCGATTGGGAATTTGCCGATCCTTGCTCAAGCGGTAATGGGTCGCCGGCACGAGGGGATAGAGTTGGAGCAGATGAAACAGCAATCCCTTTTCACCCTCGCTGATTTCAAACTGAAACGCGTCGGCGGCGGCGTGAATGAGATTCATTTGGCATCCCGCTCCAGGGTCGCGTGCAGCGTGTATTTCTGGAGTTGGTGAACGTAAAACTCCGCTTTCTCCAGGCTCTCGCGTTTCAGCACGCTCTTCCCTTTTTCATGCACCTCCAGCATGTGCTGCTCCGCCTTCCGCCGCTCCCAGCCGAAGACGGTCTGGAAAACATGCGTCACATACTGCATGAGATTCACCGGGTCGTTCCAGCACACGACCAGATAGCCCGGTTCCAAGTCGGTGCTGGAATCCGTCTGCTTCTCCTGCTCGATATCTGGCAGGACTTCAGTTGTCGCCGTGGCAGCCATGAAAAAAAGATAGCAGGTCTGTCCAGTGTTTCGCCATGTTTTGCGACGCGGGCCGGGGATCATTTCAACTCCCGTTGCAAGGTCACCGGCCCCAGCAACCCGGACTCCAGCAACGGCGCATCGGCCGTGTAAGGATTCCTCGAAGTCCAGGTGCGCCGCTGGTCTGGGGGTAATGCCGCATCACCAATCAACCGATTGACCCAGAGGTTTGCCACAATGACTTCCAGATCGTTCGCTCCGGGCTTCAGAGCATCCGTCACCTCCAAACGCCACGGCGCGCACCAGACCACGCCGAGATCGCGTCCGTTCAAGCGCACGCGGGCCATGTTTTTAACAACGCCGAGATCGAGGAAGGTGCGTGCGGCGTGAAGCGTGAGGCGTGAAGCGTGAGGCACATCGAACGACTTCCGATACGTCGCCATGCCGGAAAAATATTTGATCCCGGCTTCCGGCCGCTGGCTCCAATCTTCGAGCGTCGCGAACGTCGCCTGCTCCGGCGCGCTCCACTTCGAGTCAAAGGCCACCTGCCACGGCCCGGCGATCGTTTGCACAGGTTGCACCTCGGCAAAATTACTCGGTGCTTTTTCCGGCGCAGGTGCGGCCTTGCGGAACACGATGAAATAGGATTCCAGCGGCGCGAAGCGCAACGCCAGCGTGGTGCGTCCGTCCTTCGCCGCGAAGGCCGGCAACGCGCGCCGTTCGCCAGTAACTGGGTGCCATAATTCCGGCTGCTGGCCCGCCACGCGAAAAATGCAATTCGCTTCCACGGCCTGCTCGGCGCGATTCGCGACGAAATAAATTTCCATGTCCCCGGTGGTTCGGTGCGTGTAGCGGATCGGTCCGTCGGTTTCGAAATCTGGCGGCACACCGGCGGCTTGCAGCACTTTGGCCAATGCCTCGTAGTTCGGGTAAAGCGGCTGCACGTCCTGACCCGCGCCCGACGCGCTGGGCTTACCCCAAGGCGACATGCCGAACGGCCCCAGTTCCCGGGCCGCAATGCCATCCCCATCGGGGCGCGCGGCTGCGCGCCAGGACCGATCGGTTTGCCATTGCAGCAACGTTCCGCCGCGCAAACGGACGGCGACCGTGGCAATCAATCCCGCCGGATTCGGCGCGTCGCCGTCGTTGATGGCTGTCACTGCCAGAACATTCGTGCCGGAATGAAGCAACTTCGCCAGATCAAATCTTGAAGCTTCGTGAAAGTTGTTGCCGCTGCCAACCGCTTGGCCATTGACGGTGAGCGCGTAGCGATTGTCCGCCGAGATCAGAATTGCGGCGGCTTCGATCACTGCATCCGCTGGCAATTCAAGGTCGCGACGGAAATAGCGCGTGCCCACGGGCGCAGCAACGGAGGGGTTGCCTTCATCCAACCAAATCCATTTCGCAGCTTCGAGCGATTGCTTTGCGGGCGTGGTCGCCCCATTCGCAAACTCCGCACCCCAGAAAATTCTTCCTTTGCCCGCGCCGCGCGGATCGCCCCAAAGTTCCGCCGCGAGCTTTTGAACTTCGGCGTCCGCCTTTGGAAAGTTGGAAAGGCTGGGCGACTTTTTCGGCGGCCCACCAACCACGGCGGCACCCGCCTGGACGAGTTCCTTGACCTTGCGCAACAGGGCCGGCGTCATGGTTTCCATTTCCGGCAGCACCAGCAGGCGATAGCTTGTGCCGCCGGGAAAAATGATTTTTCCATCGGCCACTTTTGCTTTTGCCAGCAAGGTGTCGGGCGCGCAGCCATCGAAGTTGTATTCGCGGCGATCCGGCGGGTTGCCCACGGTGGCCGAGGGCGGCGCGCGAAAAACGTGCGGCGCACCTTCGCCTGCGAGGAAGAGAATATCCGCCACCGACTCGCCTTCGCGCAGCATAACCTGACAGCGTGCGAGGTAAGTGTGATACGCCGACACCATCGGCCACCACGTTTGCGTGCGCTCCCAGTGCACGCCGTAAGGCCCCATCTGCATGCCCGGCCAGCGGTCGAGCACCGGCTGATGCTGGTAACGATGAAAGGTAATCCGGTTCACGCCTGCGCCAAACGCCCAGTCGCCGAGCGATTTCATGTTCTCCGGATACGCCTTCCAATCTTCGCCCGGGTTGGACGTGAACGATTCCGCCGCCACGATCTTGCGCCCGCCCGTGTGCGCAATGGACGCCGCTTCGATCACGCTGAAAGTGCTGTTGAAACCGAGCCACCAGAATTCGCACATCGGCACATCGGCCACCGCGCCGAGACTCAGATCAGCCGTGGGGTTCATGTCGTAAGGTTCGATCGAAAACTGCAGGCCATTTTCGTGGGCGTGGCTTCTGAGACGCGTCACATGATTCTCAATCACCAGTTCCTGCGCGGTCTGGCGCAGGTCCCAGAGAAAACGTTCGGTGGTTTCCGCATTGTCCACAATGCGTCCAGTATAAGCCGGCAGGAAGGGAAGCGGATCGTAACCGCGCCGCCGCTGAAACTCCGCGCGGAATTTCTCCGACCAGTTTTGTGAACTCATTTCCCAGCTATCGAAATGAAGCGTCGTCAATCCACCTTGCCCATTTTTGCGCGGGCCAATTTCTTTTAACAGCGTGCCGACGAACTGCTCGAAGTGTGCGTCAATGGCCGCAGGATCAAACTTGTCCGTCTCAAAACCCAGACCCGGCGCGGGCGCGGGCCGCGTGATCTGGCCGGTGGCCGTGCGGACAAAGCGCATAATGGTCCACTCGCCCGGCGGCACGTCCCACGTCAACCGTCCGTCCGGTGTCATCCGCGAAGTGAGTTCCACCACGCCGGTCTGCGGGACGCATTCCGCCGCCGGCCACTTCGGAAATTCCGCCGGCATGGGCAGGGAAGATTTCACGCCGGGCGACGAGGAATACGGCGCGCGATGATACAGAGCTTTTTCATCCACCTCCGCCACGCGCCGGTTGCCTTGCGGTTTGGAAAAGGCCAGCACCGCGACGTCGCGATAAAATTCGCGCCACTCTTTCTTTAGCTCCGGGGTCAACGTGCCTTCGCCGAAAAACGGCGTGCGCGGTTGCGGCCGCGCCAGCACGCCGTCGAACTTTGCCGGCCCGACCACGTTCGTTTCGCTGGCGACCAGATGTTGCATGGACTGCTCCGGCTTCACCCACGGACCGCCGGTGCCGCACCAACCCGGCCCGGAGCCGAGGACGATTTCAATGCCCAGGCGTTCCGCCTCATGCACCGCGTGGGCAAATAATTGCCGCCATTCCGGACTCATGAACTTTACCGGGCCACGCGGCCGGCCAAGATCTACTTCCAGAAAAATTGCGCCGCCAATACCCGCTTCACGCATGGCTTCCAAATCCGCCGTGATGCCTTCGCGCGACAAATTGCCATCCATGAAATACCAATAAACCCACGGCCGCGCGGCGTCGGGCGGATGCGCGAAACTGGATTCCAGCGAATCGGCCGCAGCGGAAAAGGTGATCAAGCAGGCCAGCAGGGCGAACAGGTGTTTGGGCATTTTAGTAGGCGCGTGGTTGCGGGCTCAATTTATCGCCTCGCCGACGGGCGCGACAGCGGAATCGTCGCCGATCGGCGCATCCGAGCTGACTAATCAATTTGGACTCCATTGATAATCATATTCAGCCGGCGGATCATAAAATTTGTCGAAGATTGTTCAAGCAAGTCGTTCGCCGGGCTTTGTTCTTTGCGGCGCTCAAAGCCGGCCACAACACGGCGGCAAGCAGGGTGCTGAGGGCGATGACCACCAGAAGCTCGATCAAAGTAAAAGCCCGCGCATACTCGCGGCGTAAGCTTGAACTCCTCGACGACTTCACGTTGGCACAATCGCTAGAATTAAAATTCCATCCATCAAACACGGCGCACACCACGAGGAGAGCGGACTTTTGATCCACGGGGTTTTCGCCGGTGCTGGGCCAAGAATTTCCTCACCCGCTCGGTCGCAACGGCGGTGTGAGCTTCGGCACTCTGCATGGATCGTTTAACCCGGCGAACTTTATTGGCGGCTGGCTCCGGGATCTCCGCATCCAGCACCTGGCTGAAGGTTAGCAGATTCGCCTGCAAATCATTGATCGGCCGAGGTGGTGCAGCCTTCCTCGCCCTTCGGACCGCCTTGCTTGTCGTGCCAGATACCGCCTTGAGACCAGATGGCGCCATGGTATCGGTGGATGGTTCGGGAATATTCGCCGGGGTATCCATGCGCGGGCTCGACAGCAGCACACTGGTGAAAGAGTTGGCCGCCGCCGTCCGCGCGCCGAGCGGTCCCAAGCCCCACTTGTCCGACACGTAACGCAGCAGGCTCGTATGGTCGAAGATGTCTGAACACACTCCTTGAGGCGCGTAAGGGGAGATCAGCAATGCCGGCACCCGGAGGCCAAGTTGCGTGAAGTCAAAACCGTCGCCTGCCAATGCATCTGGTGGCAGGGCGGCCGGCGGGGTTACTGGGTCATAAAAGCCGCCGTGTTCATCATACAAAATCACGAGCAGCGTTTTTTGCCAGAGCGCGGCGTTCGCGCGAAGCGCGTTATAGACCTTCGCGATTAACACTTCGCCGTCCAGCATGTTGGCGGGCGGATGCTGGTCATTCTCATAGCCACCAAAGTAACAAGGTTCGATGAAAGCAAACTGCGGAAAGTCGGCCTCCGATCCTTTGGCATCGGCGTAAAATGCCGACATGATCTCGTAACGCGCCCGGTTATGCGCCAGTCGTTGATGTTCCAGCATCAGGGATTGAGGGAAATCATCGAAATAGATTTTCCACGAAATCTCCTGCTCATTCAGTCGGTCATAAAGGGTTGCCTGATCGTAGTCATGCCAGTTATGGAATAGCACTGGCATATTAACCCAGCCGTTGGACGTGCCGCTGTGGACGAAGAAACGGTTCGGCCACGTCGGTCCCGGCACACTGGAAAACCAGTGGTCGCAAATGGTGAACGACTCCGCCAGCGTGTGCAGCACCGGCAACCGATTTGCGCCCTGCCGGTCGAAATACGCCATCACCTGCGGCGCGCTCGCCTGCTTGTTCTGGTAATTACGGATGAAGTTGTGAACGAACCCGCCGCCCGGCCCGTTGAACGTGAGCTGCTCTTTTACATCCACCAGTTCATGCTTTGGATCCACACCGTAAGGCAGCATGAACTTCGCGGCCGGTGTCTGCGGATACGCCGTCGCTCCCTCGTTATTCACGCCGGGATTAGCCGGATCAATTCCCACCAACTCCGGGTAGAGCGATTTCAAGCTGCCGAGCAGATGATCGAAGGAGCGGTTTTCGAGCATGAGCACAACGACGTGCTCAATGCCGTCGCCGGCGAACGGCGGCCTTGATACTGCCGGTGGCGTGGTGGATGGGGTGCCTGATCTGAGGCTTGGTTTTGAGTTCTTTGTTTTCATAGCACGGTGTTTGAGCCTAGCGCGCTCGGGTGGCTTTGGCAACCAAGTGCGCGTCGCTGGTTTCGTTTTACCGCGCTCGCGAATTGTCGTTCAAGAGGAATTTCTGGCGTTGCTGAAGAAACACCGGATTGAATATGAGGAATGGTATTTGTGGAAATAAAATTCAGCCGTCCCTGCCGGGACTCATCCCATGACACCGGCAACCCGCAGTTGAAACTGCGGGCTATTGTCAGGCTGTCCCTCGGGGACAAACAAAGACGTTGAATCAAGCGCGTCGTGCCGAAGATGCACGCTGGTTGAGATCCAGAACGTCGCCTTCGCTCGAAATTTTCTCGCCCGTTTCGCCATTTCACGGTTTAATCTCCGCCACATGAAGAAGCAAAAAGCTTACGCCGCCGCCGGCGTGGACATTGATCTCGGCAATAAAGTCAAAGCCACGCTGCCGCAATTGCTCGCCGCCACGCATCGCCGCGAGGTGCTCGGCAAGGTCGGCGGCTTCGGTGGCCTGTTCGCGCTGGACGTCAAAAAATATCGCGAGCCCATCCTCGTCTCCTCCGTGGACGGCGTCGGCACCAAGCTCAAGATCGCCTTCCAGCAGGACAAGCACGACACCATCGGCGCGGACCTCGTGAACCATTGCGTG
>CAINLR010000074.1 GCA_903850425.1 uncultured Verrucomicrobia subdivision 3 bacterium
GTCGTTGGTGCCCGCACCGACGCTTCCAACGCCGTGCGTTGATCCGAATCCAGTTCCAAACCGCGTATGGGTCTTGCCATGCACCCAGTTTAAACAAATATCATGTTATGTCCACTGTATTCGAGAACACAACACTAGTGTAGGCGGCGCAGATATCGGCGCCACCAAATGTGGTGGCATAGCTGCTGTTCGCGGTCCACGAACCACTCACCAACGAAAACTTATTGATGGTTCCATGAGTTGCATCGGTCTGATCCAGCACATAAAGCGTGTCATACGTCCCGTTGTTGCCGGAGGAAACCATATAGAAGTCCACGGCACTATTGTCTGCTGCCAAACCCGGAAGGGCGGTGAGTGTTGCCCCATTGACTGACACGGAGGAAACAACTATTTGCACGGTATCTTTTTGAAGCAGATACACTACGCCGCCAAAGCTCCGCAGGGAACGGACATTTGGAGTGCCGGAAACGCCACTCGCCGGGGTAGGACCAGTTGCATTCAAGTAAATTCCATTCTGGTCGCCCATATACCAAGTGCTGTTGTTCGGGCTGGTAGCGTAGCGGATTTGCTGGCCGCTGACGCTTGTATAAGTTGCTGCTACTGTATAAGAACTAGGTCCGTATTTGTTCATCGACACCGCAGAGCGGGCTGTAATGGTGTTCGCGTTTGCCGCTCCCGAAACGGCGTTGCCGCCCGTGAACGCCAGCAAAGTCCCGTCGCTGCTGTCGGCCAGTCCGGCTGCGGTGCCTGCGTTGCCGCTGTTGCGGAGGACGCCGCTGCCGCTGGACGAGCCGTTGATGGAAATGATCTGCGCGGGTGTTTGGTTGGCGGTGGAGGGACTCAATTCGATAATGGAGATAGGGGTGTTGTTCAAGCTGGCAGTGTCAGCCTGCAAGACGGCCAAGTTGCCGGCCGTGAAGCTCCCGGTGGTGGCGCTGCTAACCCCGCCTTCAACAATCAAATCAGAAGTTCCGCTGCTTTGATCATTGAAATACCAAGTGCCCCCCGACGTCCCGTTCCAACTTACAATCCTAAAAGTGATGGTTGTGCCCGCCGCCACATTTTGCAAAGCAGAAATACCCGACAGGTCAATGGCTGGTTCGGTGTTTCCAGATGATGATGTCGTGCTGCCCCAAGTAATGGAACTACCAATGTCAGTGAAGGTGGTGCCATCCGTCGAATACTGCCAGATGCCGGTCGTCGGTCCGGTGCTGGAGCGACGAATGTTATATGCCGGAATATCATAGATGGATATTTTGTAGCCTGAATTGGCAGAGATAGTAAATGTTCCGTAGTTGCCAGCGGTTATCGAACCAGCTTCCGTTGTAGTGGTTGTTCCAAAAGCACCACCCCAACATTTAGATGTTGTGTTTGCGGTTACGGCACTCCCTCTTGTCAATCCGCCAATTGTTACATTTGCATCGTTAGCCGTAGCTCCTTGTGGACTTGAGCCTGCATTTGAATAGCCAGACATGTCCCATTTTACAAGCTGCGCGCCCCAAGTGGTTGTCGCAGCCAGTAGGAGCATCATCACCCCCACCGCCACTTTGGCGAGGGAGGTTTTCATCCAAGCGAGTTTGTTTTTCATAGGTTGTTTCTGGTTTTTGAGAGTCAGTTTCATACGGTCACGGGGGTTTGGGTTCTGGTCCTTCGGTTAAATTGACTTTGTCAGCGCCGGTTTCTGATCCGTAGCCGCCGATGCCGCGCGGCTCCGTATTTTCCTGTAGCCGCCGACGTGAGTCGGCTCAAATTGCCTTTGCAAACCGCTGCGATGGCAAGCAGTCAGAGCCGACTCACATCGGCGGCTACGATAATTCAGATGCACTCTGTGATTGAGCCTCGTTACCCCGGCGGCGGCGGGTTTGTCAGGCGAGCTGGCGGCACCCAAAAGCGGGTGGCCACTCCGGCAAGGTGATCCGGGCGGCGGCGGCGGCAGCCAGTGCGTTGTGCTAGGCACTTTCAAGGGTTGGTCTGGGCGTCTGAATTAAACCAGAAGCGACGATAGCAGGATTGCCCTGCCGGCCGGGTTACAATCCTGTCACAATCAGTCGCTTGCCCGCCATGTGCGTGGCAGCCGGAGGGCCAGCGGACCGCTGGAGGGAGAATTCCATTTTTACGGTGGCAGCCGATGTGAGTCGGCTCAGCTTTCAACGTAAGATCAGTTGGCCGGCAAGCCTTCAGCACCGACTCATGGCGGCGGCTACGACGATTCAGGCCCACGCTGAGGGCCTTGGTGGCCGAAGAAGGATGCCGCTTTTCTTTCATCATCCAACTCGATTTTATTGGGCCGGCGGAGTTGGCGGCGGGGGCGTTGGTGGCACGTCCGTCGGATTCGCGAGCGGGGGCTTGGGCGCGGGCGCGGGTGCGGCACTGGATCCGCCGCCCTGGCTGACGATGATGCGCGCCACTTTGTAGGCGGCGTAAAAACCGGAGTTGGCGTTTTTGAACCGTTCCAAGTGCTTGTCCAACTGCCGTTCAAGGATGCGGTCCGCCACGGTGATGAGGCCGGGAATGCGGCTGGTGGCGCCGCTGATCTTGGCGCGAATCTGGCGCGGGAGCGTCAAATCGGTGTCGAACTCATTGATGGCCGCCTGCAAATCATCGAGGTCAGTTTGCGCGAGGCTTTTGACGGCCGTCAGGGCGGCAAGATGGGCGATGCCGGCATGCAGGATGGTCTGGCAGGTGGTCAGGCAAGCCTGCTCGCTCAGGTGCATCAGGTCGGGGGCGGAGAAATCCACACTGGCATACAGTTCGTGGTCGTCCTGAGTGTCGGCCCAGGCGGCGACTGCGCCACCGATCAGCGCGGCAGCGTCGCACATGGCCACACGTGCGGCGTGCTTGTCCTCGGTGCCGCCGGTGGTGGTGCCCGCTTGATTCAGCTCCTCATCCGTGATGGCCTTGATGGCCGCACCGAACTGGGTGCGCGCCGTGGCCAGGGCGATGAGGTTTTGCCAAAGGGTCTTGAAGTTATCCAGTGTGTCGCGCGTGGTGAGGAGCATTTTAACGTGTGCCTGTCGCTTGGAGTCCATGATAAGCCTTTCTTTTTGATTGTTTTTCGTCTGCCCGTGCGGCGTCATTTATGATTACATACCTGTAAAAAGTCAATCAGAATTAGCTGCCCTCACGAAATAATGACTTTGTGCGCGATAAATTAGTCTCGTTCTACTTAGTGTGAAGCTCGGCTTATGGAAGATGGGCGTCGGGCGAGCGCCGGTCCCCAAAACACGACCGCCGGTGGTCAAAATGCGCCAGCCGATGCCCGTTGGGCACCCGCCGGCGGCCGCCGGACGAGCGCCGGTGCGCAAAACGGAACCGCCGGCGGGCCTCGGACGGGAGCCGGCGGGCGCGCGGCCACCGCCAGTGGTCAAAACACGACAACCGGTGGGCGTCGAGCCAGCGCCGGCGAAGGTCGGGCGACTGCCGGCGGGCGTCGGGAAAGGTTCGTTCTCGAAAACGGGCGGTAGTTGCATCCTCTACTCACGGCAGCCGACGTGCGGCGGCCCAAATCGTCCGGCCTTGTGCCATTCCGCAAGGCTACCGCCGTCATCATTTCGGCATATGATGGCGGACAATCCCAAAGGGGTGGTGGCAGGATGGGCCGCAGCCTCGCAACCCCGTTGGGGGGTTGGAAATATTCTGGCGGACCGTCACCCAAGGTAGCGCCGGCGTCGCCACCTTGGGCTTGGAGCCAGAATCCCGTTGGAATTCATTAGCCGTTGTCGGCTGGCTAGACCTCAGACTGGTTCAGCGCTTGATCCGGTAGAACGCCGCCGGTGAGGCGACGGGGATGGTGGCGCGGAAGAGGCCGGGACCGGAAGTGGTAATGGTGGCCGGCACTGGTGCCAGTGCCACGGCAAGACTATTCGCGCCGACCACGGTGAAGTCGCCAATGCCATCGCTCGCGCCGCCGGTGAAGTCTATCAACACATTGCCGCCGGTGACTTGGATCTTGGTGATGACGGGCGTGGTGGGAGTGGTGTTACCCAATGGCGCATCGGTGGCGGTGATGACGATGGGCGTGGCGTCGCCGCCGGCGGGATTCACGGTGTTGGCGCCGGAAGGCCAGACGCCGTCGCTATCCGTATTGGCGAGCACGAGACTACCATCGGAGAGTTTGCGTTGTTCGATGCGTCGGACGCCATTGGCATTGTTGTTCGGAATAAGGCTGCCCCATGCGCCGGAGATGCCATCCACAGAAGTGCCGTAGAAAGCCACATAGGAAGCGGCAGCGGCATTTTCGGTGACGCCATCACTTTCCACAAAGGTCGCCGCGAGCGGGCGGCCGGTGCCAGCCACGTTGTCGTAGAGCACCACAAAGTTTTTATCCGTGGCGGCGGAATTGCCATAGATGCCGGTGCCGGTATCGGTGCCGGTAGTGCCGAAAGGAAGCACCAGGGCGGAACTGGTGGTGGTCAGATACGTCTTGGCCGAGGTGCCACCATTGCCATCATTCAACACGACGCGCATGAAGACGGGCGTGGCGGCCGTGGCGAACCGGGCGTTGCCCGTGGGCTCGCACAAGAACCAGCCGGTATAGTTGCCGCTGGCATCGGCGGTGAAGCTGCCATAATTGCCGGCGCTGCCCAGGCTCGGGCCGGAGGTGCGCAGGAAACTGCCGCTGGGTGAGGCGATGATGCAGTTGCCGGCACCGGCGACGTTGGCGGCGTCCGTGGCAATGGCGCATTGGTTGTAGTAGCGATACGTCGCATTCGGGATCAAACTGCCGAGCGTGACGCGGTAGGCATAAGGCAGGCGCTTGGTGTTGCTGCTGCCGCTGGCAATGCCTTGGATATATTGCGGCACGAGGACATCGGTGAGCGTGGGCTGCAACACGGCGGTGATCGTAGCGCTGGTGACCGTAGCCAGGCTGCCGCCAGCCGCCTGGATGGTAAAGGTGTCGGCGGTGTCATAGACCAGCGCGGACCAGCGATTGGTGCCGAGGGTTTGAATGTAGCCGTTGCCGCCGGTGAGGGTGCCGGTGCCGGAGGCCTTGGTGATGCTGATGACCGTGGTGTCGTCGAGGTCCACATTACCGTTGGCATCTTCGGCCAGCACGACGGCGGAGAAAGGAGTGTTGGTCACCACCAACACCGGCACGCTGGCGAACGCGAGCTTGGTGGCGATGACAGTGATCTGATTCTGGCCGGCATCGGAATTAATCGCCGCCGTGGTCACGCCGTTACCCGCGACGGTGACATCGCCATTGGTGAGCGCGAATTGGAAATGCGCATTGTCCGCCGCCGCGCCCGCCGTGTTCTTCAGCGAGAGTCGCAGGCTCAAGGTCTTGGAGGTGTTGTCGGCCACCCCCAAGGTCAGGCCGGAGAAATTAATGCTCGTGGCGGAAATCGTGCCGGCGGCGAGGGCCGTGGCCCCATCGAACAATTCCGCCGCTTGAATGGCATTTGACCAGGTGACCACGGTATTGTTGGCACCTTGCGTGAGGTTGAGGGCGGACACGGTGGCGAGACCGGCGTTGCCGGCCGGGTTGCCAAGGGTCAATTGCCAGACCTGCACGCCTTGGCTGGGGGTGGTGATGACTGAGTCATTCATCAGCGATGAGATGGTAGGAGACTCACTGGAAGTCACCGCCGACAAGGTCAAGTCGTAGAGTGAAGTGGCGATGGTTTGCTGATTGCCCGCCGCGGTGCCGTTGGCGGCCACGGAAGTGGTGACATCGGCTGCAGCCGCGATGCTGCCGGTAAAGGTATGACCGGCGGTGGCTCCACCCGCGACATTCGCGACGACCAGGTAGCGGTGCGCGGCGCTGAGCCCGGTCTGACCGGTGACGGTGAAGTTGATGGGATTGGCCAGCGATTGCGCGCTGCTGGAGACCACGATATCGCCGGCGTTGTAGATGCCACTGTCGTCGGCATCATAGACCACGCGGAAGTTGCTCAAGTCGGCGGAGGTCGCGGTGCCGGTGGTGGTGAGTTTCAACGCCGTGAAGTCCACACTGCCACCGGTCGGACTCAAGCGAAAACCAAACAGCGGCACATCGGTGCTCGCGGCGATGATAATGCCCGCAGCGGGTGTGCCGGTGTTGTCGAGCGCGACGGCTGGACCGGCACCGGTGACGGCTAGTTTGAAGTTATCGAATTGGGAAGTGTTGTTGGCACCCGTGCTGTGACTCCAATAGGCACCAGTGCGGCCCAGGGCATTGGCGCGGAAGATTGGGGTGGTCTCGGTGAAGGTGCCGATGGTGGTGAAGGCTCCCGCCGAAGGATCGGCAAAGGCGGTAGCGCCGTCATCGCGACCGTTGAGGGTCCAGATCTTCGTGGCTGGATCGTAGGTGACTTGGAAACTGTAATAGTCATTGGCCTGCGCCTGAGTCGTGGTGGCAAAAGCTCCCGTGCCGACAATGAGGGCATTGCCCGCAGCCGAACCGGCGGCGGTGTAATCGGCCTTGATACCATTGGTGAAGGCAACCAGGCGGAAGGTGTCGGGGGAACTGGTATTGCCGAATAGGATGGCGTAGCCCTTGGAGCCGGCCGCAGAAAAATCCGCGTTGTCGGCGCTCAAAACATAACCAACGCCATAGTTGCCGGATGTAAATCCAGAAGGGGTGTTGCCAGTCCGACCAAACCGCATATTAAACGACCAGGCGACGAGACCGGCGCAGTTGTCGGGCGTGGCGTTGAACAGCGCGCCAGTGGGAATGTTGGTGGCCACGGAAACCCAGCCGGCCGGAGATCCATTCGTGAGCCAGAGAGTGGTGCTGCCCAATACGAACGCCGTGCCGCCTCCGCCCCCGGTGGAAATAGTATAAGCCCCGCCGAGCGCGGCGCGGTTAAAGTCATCGGAGTAGATGGTGGTCTGCGCTTGCGCGATAGGGCCGGCCAAGAGCAACAGTGCGCCCACGGCCACGCGGGCGAGCGAGGTTCTAATCAGCGGGAGTTTATTTTTCATAGGTGATCGTTCGTAATATAGAGGTGTGAGGTAAGCAGGTAGATTGATCCCGGTTCGAATGAAGTCGCTAGTTCGGCCAGGTCGGCTTCGGCGCGGCGCTACCAGCGACTGGTTGGTAATGGGATCTAATTGTCTTCAAGTTTCTGAGTCTGGCGGCGCGGCCACGGCCGCGTTGTTCGCCACTCGCAACGACGTGTCCGGTGGCACGGGCCTGGCCGTCGCCACCCACTTTAATCAACAGGGGGACGCCGCGCAGGCGATAGTTTGTAACATTTGGGTGACGCCAGAGTGACGGGGCACAACGGTGCTGACCGCACCGGGAGGGACGGCTCGGAACGATAGGTTCGAGGGTTGGACTCCGGAACTCCCTCAGCCGGCCGGCGGCCACCGGCGGCCCCACGGGAGAATAGGCCAGGATGAAGGGACGTTCCCGCAATCCGGGGTCCATTAAAAGAGCCTGGCTGGCCTGTGCCCCGGCGGTTGCGTGACCAAGTGACGACGAACCCGGCCCGACAGGCCCTGCCTGAAGGGTTAAAAAACATCGCGCATTGACGGCTGGCATTTCCACTGGCATAGGGCCTCTCCGACTCGTTGGTTCTGATTACAGCCAGACCCGAATCCAAGTCAGGCCTGAATATTATTTCACTTCTTGATCGCTGCTCCTTGCAGCGCCGACATTAAATCCGTTAAAAATTTTCGTCAATGATATAAAGCAAATACTTTTCAAACCCGAGGAGCCGGTGCGCCACCGCGCGCAACTCAAACGCCGCCGGCGAAGCTGCGCCGGCGAAAGGCCGGCGGTTAACCTGCCTACACCGGTAGTGTTTCTGATTAAACGGCAAAAATAAGCGACCGGGGTTTGCACCCCGGTCGCTCGACGATCGTGTAGTTACTTGGACGATTTATCAGCCGTCAATCAAGGAGTGACGCGGAAGAACGTGTTCGTCGCACCTGGAGTGAACTGATAGAACGGCGGGGTGGCACCAGCCACCGGCGTCCACGGGCCTTCCAGCTTGTT
Source organism: uncultured Verrucomicrobia subdivision 3 bacterium (assembly GCA_903850425.1). GTDB lineage: Bacteria > Verrucomicrobiota > Verrucomicrobiia > Limisphaerales > UBA11358 > UBA11358. Next base: position 7,925 of record CAINLR010000074.1, read on the forward strand.
GGCTTGCTTGAGCGTGCCGGTCTGCCAGGCGATGCCGAACTTGCCGCCCGCCACCGGGGTCATTTGCAAGGAGACGGAACCAGTGGTGTCGAATGACTTGCCGTAGTTCTGGCCGACCATGTAAACGCTTCTGGCTTCATAATCCGTGAGCGCCCGCCGCCAGATACCAAGGTCATCCAAGTTGGCGGTTTGCGGTCCTGACCAAGCTTTGAGATCGGTGGCCGAGGCCCCCGAGAAACTGCCGGGGTAAGCGTAGGTGGGATCTTGTCCAATGGTGACTAGCTGACCGTTGTCCAAGCTGGCCAATCCGGTAATGTCTTGCGAGCCGACGACGGTGCCGTCCAGATAGGCGTTAGCCAGATGGCTGGTGCGGTTCACCGTCAGGACGAAGTTGTGCCAGTTGCCGTCGTTAATTGAATTGGCGGGGCCGGACACGTCCACGTTGTTGGTGACGGCCTGGGTTTGCACACCGTCATTGAGGCACCACTGCCAGCCGCCAGTTCCATAACTCGGTCCCAAGTCCCAACCGGGGTTGTTCATGGAACCGATGGCGGTGCCGATGAACGGCACGTCGCCGCCCACGAATCCGTTGGCAACTTTGACCCAGAGCGAGATGCTGAAGCTATCGGTCGAACCAAAAACCAGATCGCCGGCGTTGCCATGCCCGGTTCCCAAATCCACATAGGATGAACCGGAATAGATGACATTGCTGCTGCTGGAGGTGATATTCGTAGCCGTGTCCGTCTCATAGAAGAGGGAGTTCGCGCCAATTTTTCCTGCGCCAAATGATGTTCCGGTGGATAGGCCCAGATTCCCGCGCCCCGAAGTATCGTTGTAGTTACCATCAAATGGGAGATGGAGGACCAGTCCATTGGTGATGTTGAGGAAGGCTGGCGGATAGTAAACAGTAGCCACCGCGTTGCTGCTCAGGGCGGAGCCGGAACTGTTGGTGGCGGCCAGCGTGTAGATATCGCTCGAGTCGGTGTAGTAGAGGTTACTGATCGTGATCGAGTAATTCGTTTGTCCGGCCAGAGAGATGCCGTTCTTCTTCCATTGCACCGTGATGGGAGCCGTGCCAGCCAGCGTCGCTGAGAAGGTCACACTATCGCCAGCAAAGACATTTTTCGACTGTGGTTGAGTGATAAAGCTCGGTGGCACACCAAAAAAGGCCGCCTGATAATGCTTGAGAATTTGAGCGGAGGTTAGGACGGTTCTGTAAACCGCCACCTCATCCACCGAGCCATTGAACGCATTCAGGGGTAAACCAGATGAATTGGTGCCCAAGCCGCCGATGACGAACGCCGCACTCGGGTTCAGCGGAGGAACGGCACCCAGCCCATGGATATATCCATCGGAGACGCCATTGACGTAAATCTGGTAAGGCAAATTTGCATTGCCTGTCCCACCATAAGTAATGACCACATGCGTCCATTGGTTTGGATAGATGGTGGGATCCCAACCGACGACGCCGGGTGCCTGTGAACCCAAGACCTGGCCATAAGTATAAAGGGTTCCAGCGCCATCGCCAAAGTTACCAACCCAACGTCCACTGGAGGAGCCGACGCCACAGCCGGATGAAGTCGTCAGGTCGAACGATGATCCCGACGCCGCGGAGGCGGTGGTATTGGTCGTCTTAACCCACATTTCGATGGACAGATTCTGACCACCCAAAGCGGAGAAATAGGGGATGATGCCCGCGCTGCGATCCCCATTGAAGTGAGCGGCTGTGCCGGCGATACCGCCCGCAACGGCACCGGCGTTCCCGACCGTCAAACCACCTTGATTCGTATAGATGCCGTCGTGGCGGCCCATCGAGTCAACCAATGTCGCCCCGCTGGCGGCCGACACGTCATCCAGCCGCCACCAGGCTTCGGGGCCTTCGGCTGAAACCACTTGGGCGTAGGTGCCCGTCAAAAGGTTCGGCACCGTGACTACGGCCGGTCCGTTGGTGATTTTACCCAGTGTGTTGGTAACGATTATCGTGTAGGAACCCGCATCATTGGTCGAGACACTCGCCACGATGTAGGAAGCCAGGGTGGCGGCCGGCAAGTTGGTGCCGGCGTGCGTCCACTGGTAATGCAAGCCACCGCCCGTGGCGACCACACTCATGGTAAGCGTGCCACCGGGATAAATGGTGCGACTAGACGGTCCGGAAACGATGGCCGGCGGCGTGGGATTTTGCCCAGTGACGACCGCCACAGCGCTAATGGCCGTGCCGTAGTTGTTGGTGACGACGACATAATAATTTCCAGAATTTGCAGCGATGCTGAAATTATTGTTGAGATAGGTCGAGTTGGTCGCCCCTGCAATTGGAGCGAAGCTGCCACCGGAGATGCTGTTTGAAAACCACCATTGGTAAATCAAATTGGGCGTCCCGCCTGCGTTCACCGTAAGCATCAACGGATCACCTGCCACGATTGGAGCCGCCGGACTGACAAGGTCGGCAAATAGCTTGGCACCGAGTCCGCCCACGGCCGAACCGAATTGGGTGTAAAGCTCACCCATGCTTAAAGAGCGGTTCCACAGTCCCACCTCGTCAATGGCACCAAAGAAATTATTTGTGGTGGCATCAGTGCCGATGAGCGTCGGACCAGCAAAGGCCTGGTTTACATGGTTGAATATGTTGGTGACACTCGAAAAGGTGACCCCGCCCGCCCCGTTGGTGGTGGCCAGATAAACATCCGCTTCGGTCGGTTGAATGACTAACGCCACATAGGCCCATCCCGAGTCAGGGAGGACCGGCAGAAACGGTCCGGCGCCGCCGTAGCTACCGTGGGCACTCGGGCTCCAGTTAAAAGTGTTGATATCATTATTCCAGACATAGCCGATACCCAAACCGCCGGAGGGGTCGGCACCGGACCCGTCAATAGTGAGGCCGGCATAGGTGCTGCCGGAGTGACAAAGGACAATGCCCGCAGCGATTTGTTGCAGATTGGACGCGTTGACCCAGCAGGAAATCGTCAAGGCATTGGTATTGAAATTAAAGGTTGGCAAAGCCACGCCCGAGCCGAGGCCGGCCGCAGCACCATTCACCGCGACCGCGTGATTGGCGGCGTCGAATCCAGAGTAAGTAGCGGGTCTTGGACCGTTGGCTCCCGGAGTGGTTCCAACTTGGTAAGTTCCATTAGCCGCGCTGCCCAAAGTGCCGAGGTTGGCCGCGATGACATCCGCTGGCTCATTATAGCGCCAGTAGCCGACCGGTGCGTCCGCCAAAATAACATTTTTGTAAGCAGTTCCGGGTGCGGCATTCGTGCCGGCTTGATAATGGGCCATAACCTGCGCTGCGCTAAGGACGGTCGTGTAGTAAGCAGACTCGTCAAAAGAAGCGGCCGACTCATAATAGCCGGAAACACCGTCAGCCCGCGCGCCGAAGGTTAGTGGAATGGCGGAATTTGCGTTCTGGCGAAAAGTGCCGGAAATGGCGGCGGATCCACCGAGCACACCATTCGTGTATAACTTAATGGTCGTGCCATCAAAAGTGCCCACAACATGATACCAAGTATTCGTGTCGAGCGGCATGGATGCACTCACGCCGGTGAATCCGTTTAAGGCGGTTGAGTTGTATAGTCGAAGGACGAAGCCATTGCCATCCGTTAAGCCGGCGTTTGCTTGATAGAGCAACCAACCGTTGCGCGTCGCGACCGGAGTCGTGGCGATAAATTCCACGTTCGCGGCTAGACACTGAATTCCGTTGACCGGAATGATGGTGCGATCCGGCTTGACCCAGAACTCAACGCTGAACGGTCCGGCGGTGTTCCACTGCGGCTGATAAGGAATACGCACCTCGTTCGCGGTCGCTCCAACCAAATGCACCGACGCGCTGGTCGGTTCGCTGACGATTGCGCCCGGCGTCACACCCCGAATGGCACTATTGTAAGTCCCATTCCCGGCCAATCCCACACTGCCACTATTGGTCACATTAACTGGCGGCGGCGGCGGCGGCGCCGTTTCATTCAACCGATAATAGGCGGCCGGGTTTTGCGACAGCACAGTAGATTGATAATCCGCCCGAGCGGACAGGGCCACGGTGGCCACCGCCAACAAAGCGCTGCCAAACCTGACCAGAACTGGGTGATGTAGTTTCATAGGATGGTGTGATGTTGTTCTCAATGCTTGGATGTTAGGGTTATGGTTTTTGGACTCGGAAAAAAAGGCCCGCAGACGGTGGCATCATGCTAATCGCACAAATCCAGGTTGTCTGGCCAGTGTTGTGTTTGGAATTTGGTGGGCTCAGTGAAAGACAAACGACTCAGCTCTGAGTGCAGTATAATATGTTCAGCGGGTGCATTGCCGGCAAGGTCGTTAAGCTCAACCATGCGCAATTCCATCGGTTAGTTCAAACGGGTGGCTTTGTCCTGCATCCAAGCAATGTCGGGATTGCCAGGCTGGGCTTCAGTATATTTTAGCATGGTGCCAGCGGGTGCCAGATTTGGGCAAGTGCGGTCATCTTTCCATCTTTTAATTTCTGAATGGCCATCTGAAAATGAGAGTGCGCCAGACTTGTTATGATAGGAACCTACCAGATCACCATCGGGAGAACCCCAAGTATAAGCTGTTGGGTCGCCGGGCGAATAACCAGTCATGTTCATCATGAAATTACTCCAGTTGACCTTGTCTTCCCGCATGTCGAGAAAGACAAAAATACTAGAAGGCTGCTTTATTGCCGAGGTTTTGTGATAAATGGTAAGCGGCGGCGCAACATTCCAGCCGCCATCGCTTCCAACCATCTCGCCCTTGGTATATGCGGATGGCGAGGGTGCAAACCCCCCGACATATAGGTTCATGGACATCGTTAAAATACGGTCATGCGTCACACCATTGAACGTTGCGGTGGAGTGATCGGATGGACATTTATAAATGCCAGTGTTTTTGGCGTAATTCCAGAGCGGACGTTTCTTCATGTCCATGTCCGGGTTCCAAGAAGCCGTGTTGCCGCCGCTCATAACATCCATGTGCATGCCAGACCACGCCGCATCGTCAGCCGGGGTTGCGCCGGCACCAATCAGCACACTATTTAGGGCACCTCGGGAACCTGCGGCATAAGTGCTGGCATAAGGCACATTGTCGGAATTGTCTTCTGTGTATAACCGCCAAGCCAAAGCCAACTGCCGGTGGTTATTCATGCACTGGATGCCCTGCGCCTTGGCTTTGGCTTTGCTGAGGGCGGGCAGCAGCATGGCCGCCAAAATGGCGATGATGGCAATGACCACCAATAATTCTATCAGGGTGAACCCGCTGGAAGGCATGTCACTGGGACAACGGTTACATGGCGTTTTAGGAAAATAATTCCTCAGCGTCTTATTAAATTTCATGGGCGTATAATGTTTTTCTGAGCTCTGAACCGCATCTGTCAAATCCTTATGAAATGGATTAACACAGTGATTTTCTTTTGTCCAGTGATTTTTACACAACTTTAACCCATTTGTCATATTATTATTTTGGCGGTCGTCTTTCTTAACCCGGATGGCCCAAAAGAGAGCCGTCGCTGACGCCGGGCTGGCTCATTCGCAACGCGGCCCTGGCCGTTGCGTCTGACGGCGGCACTCCGCCGCGGACCGCTGATTCCGACCCTCATTCCAATTCGCGTTCAAGTCGAGCCTGTTATTAGCACCGGGCTTTAGCCCGGTGTGCCCCATCGGCAGCACGCGTCAGCCGTTTTAACGGCTTGGTTTCAGCGGCCAAAGCCGTTAAAACGGCTCGCGTCTCCAGCTTGGAACCGGCCACCGGGCTGAAGCCCGGTGCTAATGAACTAAAACCGGTTCGTCTCACCTTGATCGCGAATTAGAATCAACGGCAGGGTTCCAGTTTAACCGGAACCCTGCCGTTGATTGGATATCGCACGTGGCCCGCGAGCAGGGTTCGGCGGCTCGCCAAACCCTTGGTTTCAGCCGTTTTCTCGTCCCCCGTTTGCGGCCGTCGCTCCCGCTCCCCACGGCATCGTTCCGGCCTGAAGCGCCGCGGCCAAAGCGGATTAGCAGCCCCCGTTTTCCTGGTTTGGCGACCACCACTATTCGTGTTGGTGGCCCCGGCGGTGTTTAACACTGCCTGTAAAACCTGCCCCGAGTTGGGGTTGAGGTTATTTCAGTTTTCGGGTCGCCGAATCGAACCAAACGATTCGCCGAGTGCTCCCGGCTCAGGGCGCAAACTTGAGCCGGTAATATTGCTGCGGGAAGTTGGTCGCCTGGAGGTCCGTGTATTGCCAGACGCCATTAGTGTCAAAGGTGTTCGTGGCGACAGGCAGCCAACCAATGGGCGGAATCAGATTCGTCGTGGCTTCCAGAATGTAGGTGTAGCCGGGCGTCCCGCCGAGATCCAAGGTGAAACTGCCATCGGGATTGCCGCCGACACCGTTGATGTCCGGCGGAAGCAAGATGGTCAGGGTCGCCACGCTGCTGGTGATGGCTCCGTAGTTATTGGTCACCACGAGCGTGTAATCACCGCCGTTGGTGACAGACGCCGCCGTGAACAGCAACACGTTGCTGGTCGCCCCGGCGAGGTTGCCGCCATCGCTGAGGTTCGTTCCGTTTCTCAGCCATTGGTAACTGAGTGGCGCGAAACCGCCGGCCGCGCCACTGAACGTGGCGTTGTCGCCGGTCATGATCGTCAGATTCGTCGGCTGGCTGGTGAACACCGGCGGGGTGAGCGCGATGAGGTGGACATCGTCGAGGCCAAACCCATTGGGGGGATTTTCCGCCCCGAACTGCAGCGTGGAGTTGGTGCCGGTCGCCTTGACGAGAAAAATGAAGTTCGTCCACGGTAACACCGGCGGATTCGTGATGAAATAAATCTGGTTAGGGGCGGGACTATTGGTGATCCAGTTGACCGAGAACTGCTGTCCGGCACCGTTGGTCGGATTGGTGAACCAGAACGACAAGAGATAGTCCTGACCGGGCGTCGTCAGGAAAGACTGTGACAGCGTCGCCAAATTGGTATCACCGAGAAAGGCTCCGTAAGTCCCCGCATGGATGAAAGCCGGCCCGGAACCGTCCGTCAAAGAATCCGTGCCGACCACGCCGTTGTAGAGTGAGCCGCCCACACTGCCATTGCCGAGCATGGTCCAGTTGGAAAAATCACCGGTTTCAAAGCCGCCGTTCTGAACAATGCCGACCGCCACCATGCCGGTGATCATTTGCACAAATTGGCTGGCGAGGTTGGTGACCTGAAACACTGCGGGGTAATATCCGTCGGTCAAATTCGCGACGCTCGGCGCGGGCGTGAACGCCACGCTGGCTTGCGCGCTGGGCGCAAGGCTGCCGCTGGCCGGCGAAACGTTGAACCAGGTCGAGGTATTGTTGATGCTCCAATTCAATGTATTGGGCGAGGGGTTCGAAAAAGTGATTCCTTGCGTGGCCGGCGCAAAGGGGCCGCCGGGGAAACCGTTGAAGAAAAACTTGGTCGGAGGCTGCAGCACCAGAGGATCGCTGGTCTTGAGGCTAAATGAACGGGAATGTCCCACATGGGTGGTGACATTGGAAAACCAGACTTTGGTCGCATAGGCACCGGCCAGAAAGTTGCTCCCCACCGAGCTTAAACTGATCACCACCGAGTCGCTCCCGCCCACCGCCAGGGTGCCGCCGCTACTGGAAGCACTGAGCCAGGCCGAAGTGTTGATGAGGCTCCAGTCGAGCGGGGCGCTGCTAATATTGGTCAGGGTGTAGGTTCGGGCGGAGATGTTAAAATTTCCGGCCGGCGTGCCGACGGCATTGAAGCCAAAATTGGTGGCGATGACGAGCGGTTCGGGGTTGGCCAAGGCATTGATCAAGTTGGTCCCCTTGGGCGTGCCAACACCGGTGCAGAGGTCGAAATTCGTCACAGCATAAAACGCCGCCGGGGAGACGGTATTGGTATTGTTGCCGGTGGTGATGTCATAGAAAACCGAACCATAAATGGACTCGTTGGCCATCTCATAAACAGCAGGGTTGATGAAGCCGGCGGGGGGCTGGCCAAGGGACGCCGCCTTCTGGTTGACCAGCGCCATGAACCCGGCCCACAACGGCGAGGCGCAACTCGTGCCGGTGACCGTAGTGGACAAACCGTTGCCATACTTCACAAAAATGTTGTCTGCGGTCAAAGCGACGTCGGGCACATTGCGCGCCGTCGTGGAACCGCCATTGGTGGCAAACGAGGTGATGCCCTGTTGCCAGGTGGGAATGCCGTAGGCGGTGCTGATGCCGCCGCTGGTGCCGATGCCAGTGCCGTCATTCCAGGCTGTTTCAGAAACCCGCGCGCCGCCACGGCTGGCGGTCGTCAACGTCGTCCCGCCCACCACGGTGATGTTGGGACTGTCCATGGGAAACTTAAATGTGTTCGTCCCGCCATACGCATCGTAGTCGCCGGAGGCGTTGAAATACGATTGCCCTTGCGCAGCCATCTGTTTGAAGATCACTTCCGCCGCCGCATTGGGATTGACCGCGCCGCCACCCCAAGAGGCACTCACTTGCTGGGCAAAGTTATCATTGGCAATCCGACTTAAGATCGTGACCCACGGCGTCGAATTGGGCGCTTCATAAACATAAATTTTGGCCAGATTGGTGGCCATGGAAATGACCATCTCAATGTCGAGCGACACTTCGATGCCGCCGTTGCCGGGAACGCTGACGCCGCCATTGACCGCGATGTTGGTCAGGGACGTGTGGGGCAAACTGGCCAGGGCTTCATACGCCGTGATGTCGCTGGCGTAATAGCCATCAAACTGGAGCAGCGCCACGGATTGGCCCGCACCATTGACCGGGATGTTCCCCGGAACATATGCCAACCGGAAATCCCGGCCCATATAGGTGCCGCCGGTGCCGGAGCCGCTGTTCGGAGTGGCGCCGGGGGTGTCATTGATCGGCTTGGTATGCAAATTCGCCGGCTGCGGCAGCGAATAATTATCCAGGCCGCTGACGCTCAGAATGCTGAACGTCAGACCCGCTTCAACCGACGGTTCGGTATCCGGCGCAAAAAAAGTCCGGGCTTCCAGTGGATGTTGATAGGTCCGAAGATTGATTTGAAATGTCTTTTCGATGTCCGCCACCGAACCCGCCACCTCCAAAACCAAACGGTTCGGGTGGGTCCCCGTCACCTGCAAACCGTTGCGCACCGCGAAATCAATGGCCGCCTGGTAATCCAAGGGCGACGCCCCAAAGCTGTCCGCGAATTGCACCGGCGTCAGATAGTGACGGTAATTAGCGCTCGCCGGATCATAAATGGATTGGAGCAAGGCATCCAGTCCGGCCGGGTTGCGCGCCGGCAAACTGATGGCCAGCTGCAACTGATTTGTCGCCGGCAGGCCAGCAATGGCCTGCAAACCGGCCACCGCGGGCGGTAGCTGGCCTGGCAGCACCTGTCTGGGTGCCGTTCCCAAGCCTAAGCTGGTATGCGTTGCCAGAAGCAACCACAAGGTTCCGACGCAAGCATAGACCGTCAACCGATTGGATTTTGTCATGTGTTTCCTTAGTTCAACCAGTTTGCGCCAAACTTATCCCGTGGATAAGTTTTTGCAGCAATATCTGACTGGCACATTAAAGTGCGAATGGCGGCAAAAGTCAAATTGCGAATGGGCTGGAAAAGGGCTGATTATCGAGGCCGAGTCTTTGGTCTGTCGGCGCAGCAGGTAATCCCGCGGCGCTAACCGCAATGACCTGCTCTTGCCGGGCACCGGGCGCAAGCCCAACGGGGCCGGAAACCGCAGCCACCCTCCGATGGCCATTCATGAACCATTTTCTGCCCGCACGACATTCGCACACCGGTCAGTTCACGCGGCCGAAAGATCGTGGGCTCTTTTTGCGGCTCGGCAACTCGCGAGGCTGATTCGGTAGGTGCTCTGGAATCACCAAGCGACCCCAGCACGGAATCATGGAACCACAAAAAGTGGTTGCGCACCGGTCTCAACTCTTTTGCGCTTCCTTCGCCCAGGCGTCTTTCAGCGTGATCGTCCGGTTGAAGACAAGCTTCCCGGGCTGGGAATCCAGATCGAGCGCGAAGTAGGCCAGGCGCTCGAATTGATAGCGTTCCTCCAGCGACGCCTCCTTGAGGCTCGGTTCGCACTTGGCAGTGAGGACTTCCAGCGAGTGCGGGTTGAGGACGGATTTGAAATCGCGTCCGTCTTTTTCCGGCTCGGCTTCGGTAAAGAGTCGGTCGTAGAGGCGCACTTCGGCGTCTACGCAATGCGCGGCGCTCACCCAATGGATCGTGCCTTTGATCTTGCGGCCGGAGGTCGCGCCACCGGTTTTGCTGTCGAGGTCGGCGGTGCAGCGCAGTTCCACGAGATTGCCGGCCGTGTCCTTGATGACTTCCTCGCACTTGATGATGTAAGCGTATTTGAGCCGCACTTCGCCGCCGGGTTTGAGGCGGAAAAATTTCGGCGGTGGCACTTCGGCAAAATCATCGCGCTCAATGAAGAGTTCGCGGCTGAACGGCAATTTGCGTCCGCCGGAAATCGGATTCTCCGGATTGTTGATGGCGTTGAGTTCCTCGACCTGACCTTCGGGATAATTTGTGATGACCACTTTGATCGGGCGCAGCACGGCGAGCCGGCGCTGGGCGCGCTTGTTCAAGTCGTCGCGGATGGCGTGTTCATACACGGCCACGTCGGTGAGGCTGATATATTTGGTGACGCCGATGTTGTAGGCGAAGTTGCGCAAGGCCTCCGCCGTAACGCCGCGCCGACGGATGCCGCTGATGGTGGGCAGGCGCGGATCATCCCAGCCGGTCACGATTTTTTCCTGCACCAGCGTGATGAGCTTCCGTTTGGAAACGATGGTGTGGCTCGGAATCAATTTTGCGAACTCATATTGATGCGGCAGCGGGCGCGGCAAATCGAGGCTTTCCAAAATCCAATCGTAAAGCGGGCGATGCACCTCAAACTCCAGCGTGCAGATCGAGTGCGTGATGCCTTCGATGTAATCGCTCAGGCAATGCGCGAAGTCATACATCGGATAGATGCACCACTTGCCGCCGGTCTGGTGATGGTCGGCGTGTTTGATGCGGTAGATGAGCGGATCGCGCATCCAAATGTTCGCGGCATCCACTTCGATCTTGGCGCGCAACACGCGGGTGCCATCCGGAAACTCGTCGTTCTTCATGCGCGTGAAGAGATCCAGATTTTCCGCCACGCTGCGGTCGCGGAATGGCGAGGCTTTGCCGTTGCGGCGATAATCATCCATCTGGTCGGGCGGCATGTCGCAGACAAACGCCTTGCCCTTCTGGATCAGCGCGACGGCGAATTCGTAAATCTGGTCGAAATAATCGCTCGCGTAAAACGGCTCCAGCTTCACGGCGGAATGTTTGCGCTCCTCCTCGGACGTGCCGAACACGGGCGGCACAAAGAAATCCGTTTTGCCATCCACCATTTTGGCTTCGGGCGTCTGGCCGTTTTGTTTGAGTCCCAAACGATCTTCCGCCCAGCCGCCAATGAGCCAGTTCACGTCCGCCTGGATGGACTCGACATATTCGATGTCTTCCTTGGTCGGGTTGGTGTCGTCCATGCGGAGATTACAAATGCCACCGAACTCGCGCGCGATGCCGAAGTTCAGGCAAATGCTTTTCGCGTGACCGATGTGGAGGTAACCATTCGGCTCCGGCGGGAAGCGCGTATGGACGCGCGGATATTTGTGTTCGCTGACGTGCGCGGCGACGATGTCGCGGATGAAATCGGACGGCGCAGCGGGCGCGGCGTTTTCAAGATTAGTCGGAGTGCTCATTTGTCGGCGCGCAAAATAACAAATGCCCGGTGACTTGTCCAACCGCTCAAGTTTTATCCGGCACCAGCGGTAAAAATTGTTTCGTCTCCGGGTCGTAGGCGAACAGTTCCGCCGTGGCGATTTTGAAGAACCAGCCGTGCAGGCGCAGCGAGCCGTCCATCAGACGCTCCTGCACGCAGTGATAACTGTGCAGGCTGTCGAGGCCGAACAGGACATTTTCCTCGGCGGCGGCGGTCATGCGTTCGGCGTCGGTTTTGAGATGCGCGTATTCTTTTTTCATCGTGTCCAGCACTGGCTCGGCGAGATGCAGCCAGTCGCGCAAATGCGGCGTGGCGGCGCTGACCGGCGTGGTGCCGAGCAGCGCAGAAATCGCCCCGCACTGGGAATGCCCGCAGATGACAATGTCGCTCACGCGCAGATTTTCGACAGCGAACTCAATCGCGGCGGCGGTGGAATTCGTGTCGCCCTGCGCGCTGGCGGGCGGGACGATGTTGCCGACGTTTTTGACGACGAACAAATCGCCGGGCTTGCTCTGGGTGATGAGTTCGGCCAGCACGCGGGAGTCGGAGCAGGTAATGAAAAGCGTATGCGGGTTCTGCCCGTCCTGCGACAGCTTGCGGAACAGCCGCCGGTAATTTCCGAACTCGTCGGCCTGAAACTTGTGGACGCCTTCAATGAGCCGTTGCATGGATGGTTAAATCAATTTTGAACCACGAAATACACGAAACACACGAAACAAATTATTACAATCGGTGGCGGTCATCTTGCAATTTTTTCTTTCGTGTCTTTCGTGTATTTCGTGGTTGAAAAAACTCATTGCGCGAGCGTCTTGTTCTTGGCGCGCGATTCTTCCCGCAGACGCAGTTTGAAGTGTTTCAGTTCCGCTTGCAAATGCGCGTCGCCGGTGGCCAGAATTTGCGCGGCGAGAATGCCGGCGTTGCGCCCGCCATTGATGGCCACGGTGGCGACCGGCACGCCGGGCGGCATCTGCACCATGGACAACAGCGAGTCGAGCCCGTCGGTGGACTTGCCCAAAATCGGCACGCCGATGATGGGCAGCGTGGTGAATGCGGCCGTGACGCCCGCCAGATGCGCCGCGCCGCCCGCGCCGCAGATGATGACTTTCAAGCCACGCGTGATGGCGCTGGAGACATATTCCTCCAGCCCGTGCGGATCACGGTGGGCCGAAATCACTTTGGCCTCGCACCCGACGCCGAATTCCTTCAAGGCCTCGGCGGCGGCCTTCATCACGGGCCAGTCCGAATCGCTGCCCATCAGGATGCCCACCAGCGGTGAATTGTGTTTGCTCATGTAGTGAAAATAATTTTTTTCGCGCGGCAGAAATTAGCAACGCGACGCACTCGACGCAATGTCTTCATGCAAGCTGGGGTTGCCGCAGGCGATTCAATAACGCAGGCGGAAAAATTGTTGCCGGTTCGTGGAAATCGGGACCGTGAGGACGCCCGGCGTGGCGTTCGTAATGAGTATTTTCCACACGGCATTATTGAGGTTGGTCGTCGTTTCCAACGCGGGAACGACGCTGCCACCTGGGATGTTGATGAGAACATTGGTGGTTTGCCGCGAAATTCCCAGCAAACCAAGGCTCACTTGGGTGGCCTGAACAAATTGGATGTCGGCCGTTCCGGTGGTCGCCGTCTGGGTGACAACGACACGATCCACCGTTTGGTTGGGCGTAAAAATGGTCAGGGGCTCATTCAGCGCGTCGCCCGAGCCAGTCAAGCTGCCGGTGCTGGGCGACCAAACCGGAAAACTGCCCAAGTTGGGATCCTGCGTGGAGCCCTCATAGTCACTCACACCCCAGTTGGTCGGCGACACCGGGTTGTAGGTATTGCCGCTTTTGACATAAGCTTGAATCCGATATTGCTCGCTGTTGTCACAATCAATCACGAGCAGGCGGTCGTTCGGGGTGAAACCCAGCGCAAAATCGAATTGCAAGGACGGAAAGTGGTCCGCATCCGTCTGAATGCATTCAATATCCCCGACAATGTCGTCGCCGGTTCCGTTGGTGAGCGTGCCGAGAAAATTCGTTAAATACGCCGGATTACCGTGACTGTAGGCACCGCCGAACGAATCCACAAAATCTTGACCGACACTCCCGGCCAGCCGGGTGATCGTCACATCATTGCTGCCTTTGAAATCCGTGACGAAAGTGGTTTTCGCGGTCAAGGCATCATACAAATCCTGGTTCGCTTGATTGACCAGATGAATGACCGGAATCGAAGGCACTTGGCTGAACGCAGTCAACGGCTGGATGGCCAGCCCGCCGACACAAATGAGCCACGGATAAATTTTGCAATGGACAAGGTTCATGCAGCCGTTCGCTTAGGTTTTAAGCAGCCGGCGCCCTCGTGGTGAAAGACCCCGGAATAGATTTGGTTTTCTTGTCCGCGATTTTCCAGCCGCCGAAGCGAGGCCGCCTTGGTTTGGTATGGTTTAATGATTGCCAAGGCACATTCATGCTCATGTCGATGACAAAAAAATTGTCTGATAAGTCGCTCTTAAACTCAACTTCTATTTCACTATTCCTAAAAAGAACCGTGGGCGCCGGACTATTCCAAGCGCGAATCGCTGCGAAGTTGCTGCGGCCGGTCCGCGACACCGCCACGGTCCGGGGCTGTGGGCAGACGCGCAACCATCTTGAGGCCAGGAAAGCGGCTCAAACATTTAACTCCAAATTCCCACCGCCAAGTTCCCGAGCAGCTTTAAGTTCCAAGCCTCAATCAAGCCGGCGCCCAATTATTGGCGTTCGATGTTTGGAAATTCTCTGGCGCTTGGAAGTTGGAACTTGGCAAAATGCACTGCGTGGCATGAATTGCTGGCAAAACCTTTCCGAGTTCCTCGCGCTGCGGCGCAACACCTCGCTGCTGCTCGTGGCGCTGGTGCTTGCGGGCACCGGTGAGAAATTGTGGCTCGGCTACGCGCCCAAATACATCGAGGTGCTGGCGCACGGCGTCCTGTCGGCGGCCCAAGTTATTCTAGTCATCGGCCTCTTTGACGCGCTGCAAACTTTTCTCGGTGCCATCTACGCGTATCCGGGCGGTTGGCTGACCGATCATTGGGGCCAACGCCGTGCGCTGCTGCTATTCAGTTTGATTTCCGTGGCCGGATACGTTTTGGTTTTGTGCTGGCAACACTGGCTCGCATTGCTGCTCGGCTCATTTTTATTTCTGGCGTGGAGCGCACTGTCTTTGCCCGCGACCTTGAGCGTCATCGCCACGTCGCTGCAAAGCAACCGGCACACGATGGGCGTGGGCGTGCAATCCATGATCCGCCGCGTGCCCATGATGCTCGGTCCGCTTCTGGGCGGTTGGCTGCTCACGCGCTTCGGCTGGACGGACGGCGTGCGTTACGCGCTCGCGCTCTGCATCGGCATGAGCCTGCTGACCCTGGCGTTTCAGTGGTTCATGTTCGAGCCGGACGCTGGTAGGGCTGACCTGCCGGTCAGCCAGGTGACGCAGCAACGTCGCCCTACCGATTCATTTCTTGGCATCGTCAAATCCTTCACGCCCGCGCTGCGCGAACTGCTCGTCAGTGACATTCTGATCCGCTTTTGCGAGCGCATTCCGTATGCGTTCATCATCTTGTGGGCGATGGATGCCGGCGGCGTGACGGCGCAGCAATTCGGTTATCTCGTCACGTTCGAAATGGTCACGGCGATGTTCTGCTACATCCCCGTTGCACATCTCGCGGACAAATACGGCCGCCGCCCGTTCGTGCTCATCACGTTCGTTTTCTTCACGCTGTTCCCGCTGACGCTGCTGTTCGCGCACGATTTCAAATGGCTCGCACTGGCGTTCGTCGTGCGCGGGCTGAAGGAATTCGGCGAACCGGCGCGCAAGGCGCTCATCATCGGCGAGGCCGCGCCGGAACTGCGCGCGCGGACTTACGGCGCGTATTATCTGATCCGCGATTGCACGGTGACGAGCGGTTCCTTTCTCGGCGCGTGGCTGTGGAGCATGAGTCCGGCGGCGAACTTTATCGGCGCCGCCCTCTGCGGCGCACTGGGGACGATTTGGTTCTGGTGGTTTATTTACCGAAAAAAATGATGGCGCTGAGAAGGCATTGGCCTGTAACTTTCCCCAACATTTCCCGTCCAGCTTTGAACATGCACGCACCAGAATTATGACTCGCCGCAACTTCATCAAGTCCGCCGCGCTGGCCGCCGCCGCCACGCCGTTGCTCTCCAAGACCGCCCGCGCTCAGGTAACGACGCCCGCCAACCTCAAGGGCAACATCCACCACAGCGCGTGCCGCTGGTGCTATGGCAAAGTGAAACTGGAAGACCTGTGCGCCGCCGGCAAGGAGATGGGTCTGGTTGCCGTGGACCTGCTCAATCCGTCCGAGTTCGAGACGGTCAAGAAATACGGCCTCGTCTGCTCGATGGTTTCCAATCCAACGATTGACGGCCTTGGTGGCATCACCAAAGCGTGGAACCGGGTCGAGCATCACGACAAACTGGTGCCGGCCTACGAGCAGCGGCTCAAGGAAACGGCCGACGCAGGTTACGAACGCTTGATTTGTTTCTCCGGAAATCGGGACGGACTGGATGATCAAAAAGGTTTGGAAAATTGCGCCGCGGGTTTGAAAAAGATTTTGCCGCTGGCGGAAAAACTGAAGGTGACGCTGTGCATGGAGCTGTTAAACAGCAAGCGCAACCACAAGGATTACCAGTGCGACCATGTGGCGTGGGGCGCGGATTTGGTGAAGCGGCTCAGCTCCGAGCGCTTCAAGCTGCTCTACGACATCTATCACATGCAGATCATGGACGGCGATGTCTGCGACACGATCAAGGAGAACCACCAATCCTTCGACCACTACCACACCGGCGGCGTGCCGGGCCGCGCGGAAATTGACGAGACGCAGGAACTGAATTGGCCGCGCATCATGCAGGCCATTCTGGCGACCGGCTTCAAGGGCTACGTCGCGCAGGAATTTGTTCCCAAACGTCCCGACGCGCTGGCCTCCCTGCGACAGGCGGTGAAAATCTGCGACGTGTGACGATTGAATCTCGCATCAGTGAGCACCCCAAGTGAGCAACCCAATTTCATTAACACCGGGCTTTAGCCCGGTGATGGCCGGCCAAGCGGGTCAAAACCGTTTCAACGGTTTCTCCGGCGCCGACAAGCCGTTGAAACCGCTCGCCCATCGTGACACCCGCACCACCCGGCTGAAGCCAGGTGTTAATGAGAGCACCTATTGGCCGCCCGTTTTTGAGAACCTTAAAAAGCAACATGCCCGTTAATTTATAACCTTAACCAACCACCATTATGAACCGCCGAAAATTCCTCAAATCCACCAGCCTCGCCGCCGCCGTCGCGCCGCTCGTCGTGACCAATTTCAAATTGTTCGGAGCGGAGACGCCGAGCAACAAACTCAACCTGGCGCTGGTCGGCACCTGGGGCCGGGGCGAAGCCCATTTTGATTCGCTCGCCACGCAAAACGTCGTCGCGCTTTGCGACATCAACGAGGACCATCTGGCGTTTGGCCTGAAAAAATTTCCGGGCGCGAAGACTTATGTGGACTGGCGGAAGATGCTCGATGACCACCAAACACTGGGGCTCGACGGCGTGGTCATCTGTTCGCTGGATCACACGCACGCCTTCGTCTCAAACTGGGCGCTGAACCGCGGGCTGCATGTCTATTGCGAAAAACCGCTCGCCAACACGGTGGAGGAGGCGCGGGTGGTGCAGGCCAATTACCAATCCAAGAAGAACAAGCTCGCCACGCAGGTGGGCACGCAACGCCACGCCTTCCAAAATTTCAATCGCATCCGCGAACTCATTCGCGACGGCGCCATCGGCGAACTCTCGCTCGCCTACGCCTGGGGCAACCGCCAACTCCGCCGGCCCGGCTATCTGCCTGCGGCGGGCGAGCCGCCATCCACGTTGCACTATGATCTCTGGCTGGGGCCGGCACCGTATCATCCTTACAACCCCGGCTATTTCTCCGGCGGCTCCGGCATGAATTGTTTGCAATGGAACATGTATTGGGATTTCGGCAACGGCCAGGTCGGCGACATGGGCAGCCACACGATGGACCTCGTTTGGAACGCCGTTGATGCCGGCGTGCCGACGGCTGCCGAGGGCAAGGGCGAGGCATTCAATCCCGATGTCAGCCCGGTGACGCTGGAAACGCATTTTGATCATCCGGCGAATTCCTGGCGCGGCCCCATCCGCGTGGGCTGGTATCAGGGCGGCGCGATGCCCAATTCACCCAAGAGCTACCTTGACCTTAACAAAATTGACCACGGCGCGATGTTCAAAGGCTCGAAAGGATTCATCGTCGCGGATTTCACGTCGCGGATTCTTCTGCCATTTGGCGACGACTCGGATTTGACCTACTACAAACCGCGTCCGAAGAACGAAGTGCTGCCGGCGCTCGGCCATTTCCAAAAAGAGTGGTTCGATGCCTGCCGAGGAAATTTGAAGACTTCCTGCGACTTCAATTATTCCGGCACGATGATCGAACAGATGCTGCTGGGTCTCGTCGCCTATCGCGTTGGCAAGAAAATCGAATACGACGGGGCCACCGGGCGCGTGACCAATTCGCCCGAAGCCAACGCCCTGTTGAGCCGCAAATATCGCGAGGGCTGGACGTTGAACGGGTAAATTGCCGTTGCGGTTTCGAGCCGACCTGCTCCGGATTGTTCACTCAATCCGGGGTGGAATTTAGTGCAAATCTGCGTCTTTCATGGCAGAATCTTCGGTGATGACGACGGCCAACAAAATCACGATTCTGCGCATCCTGCTGATTCCGGTCTTCGTCGTCGAGACGATTTATTACGTCGAAACAGGCAACGAAGTCCACCGCTTGGTGGCGATTCTTTCGTTCGCGGTCACGGCGATTCTGGATGGCGTGGACGGTTATATCGCGCGGCATTACCACCAGATCAGCGAACTGGGCAAGATCCTCGACCCGCTCGCCGACAAATTGCTGCTCGTCTCCGCCGTGGTGGTGTTGAGCTTCGACCACGCGCCGCGTCTCGGTCAGATTCCGCTCTGGCTCACCGGCACGATCATCGGCCGCGATCTGGTGATTTTGATTGGCTTCTTTGTTGTCCGGTTGACCGTCGGCAATGTCACGGTCCATCCTCGCGTGACGGGAAAAATCGCCACGGTTTTTCAGATGGTCGCCGTCGTCTGGATTTTGCTGCGCTGGGATTTCCTTGTCAGTGCGCGTTGCTTGGAATTATGGGTTCTGGGCGCGGGATTGTTCACTGCTGCGTCCGGTTTTCTCTACGTCTGGGACGGCATGAAACAACTGGGCACCCATCCGTCCAGTCTGCCGTCGGCAAAATAGATCTTCGAACTGGCGGTGCCGCGGCGCTCCGAAGATAATTTTATTTCCTAACGGCGGCATCCGCGTAATCTGCGCTTAGTTTTTTATGGCAAAAGCAATTGAACTCAAGCTGAAGGTCGGCGACGTCGCCCCCAAATTCTCTGCGGCGACCAGCGGCGGCGGCAAAATCTCCCTCGCCGATTTCAAGGGCCAGAACGTCATTCTCTATTTTTATCCCCGCGATGACACGCCGGGTTGCACCAAGGAAGCCTGCGCCTTCCGCGATCATTTCGCGGACTTCCAGAAAAAAGGCGCGATCATCTTTGGCGTCAGCACAGACACGGTGAAGTCGCACGACAAATTTGTGACCAAGTTCAAACTGCCGTTCACGCTGCTGGCGGATGAAGCCAAGACAATTGTCGAGGCCTACGGCGTGTGGGGCGAGAAAAGTTTCATGGGCCGGAAATATCTTGGTATCTATCGCGTCACGTTTCTCATCGGGCCGGACGGCAAAATCAAAAACATATGGCCGTTGGTGAAGCCCGAGGAACACGCGGCGGAAGTGCTGGCGGCGCTGTGACTCAAGGCCACCCGACTGATTCAGGCCGGGGGCAAATCTCGGCCCGGGGACGGTTGGCAATAATTGCTAAGTATTCGCCCGAATAGGGTTAGAGTAAACTTCAGCCGGGTTCGATAGTTTGGCCATGATTCTTGGCTGCAAGACTTCAGAAAAATCCGCTGCTCGCTCGGCGACGGCGCGCTTTGACCACGAGTCAGCCGGGGGCGACCAGGGGAGTTGGCTGGACCGGGTCACCGCGCAGCTCTGCGAGGCTTTTACCTGGCACATTCCTGCGGGCTATCAGGACGAAACCGGTTTCCACTGCTGCGATAACGGCGCGATGGAAAACAACCGCTCCGTGACCTCGGATTCAGGAAACCAGATTTCCCCATGACCCAATTTTGATCCGGGCGCACAGTCGTTTCTTCAGTGGACACCCTCTGTCCCGCCTCCTTGGCGGCTGTGGCCCGGATCGGATTTCTCAAGAAATCCTCGTTTGACAGGTGCGGAGCGAAGGCGGAGAATCCCGGGTTGGCAATTTTAACCAAACACAAATAATAAAAAGATTATGGCAATTCCTGTTGGCTCCAAAGCTCCCGACTTCACCCTCAAATCCAAATCCCCGGCGGATGTGGAGGTCAAATTAAGCAACAATTTCGGCAAGAAGAACACGGTTCTGCTGTTCTTCCCGCTCGCCTTCACCGGCGTTTGCACCGCGGAAATGTGCAGCCTCTCCGCGGGTCTCGACGCCTATGCCGGTCTCGGCGCGGACGTCATCGCCGTCAGCGTGGACAGTCCGTTCGCACAGGCCGCGTGGGCCGCGAAGGAAAAAATCACCATCACGCTCGCCAGCGACCTGAACAAGACCGTGACCAAGGCCTACGACGTGGTGTTTCCGATGCTCGCCGGCGTGGGCGACACCTCGGCGCGCGCGGCGTTCGTCATTGATAAAGCCGGCGTCATCCAATACAGCGAACAAACGGCGACGCCAAAAGATTTGCCGAACTTTGAAGCCGTCAAGGCGACGCTGGCGAAATTGCAGTAAGACTTCAAAAAAGTTTCCACCAAGAGCGAAAGGTTTTCCTTTCGCTCTTTTTATTTGCTGCGAACTCCCCAATTGCTGGCAGCGCGCCCGACGCAAAGTATTTCAAAAATAATCTGTTACCTTTTCGATCTGGCGTCCATATATCAGTGAAATGACGAACGAAAACATGGCGCTGCTGCGGGAATACGCCCAACACAATTCCGAGGAAGCCTTTGCCACACTCGTTTCCCGGCACGTCAATTTGGTTTATTCCGTAGCGGTGCGTCAGGTCGGCGATGCGCATGTGGCGCAGGAAGTCACCCAGGCCGTTTTCACTTTGCTGGCGCAGAAAGCGAAACTGCTTGATGTTAACACCGTGCTTTCAGGTTGGCTGTGCCGGACGGCTCGCTTCGTCAGTGCCGATGTCTTGAAAAGCCAACGCCGCCGCCAGCTGCGGGAACAGGAGGCCCATATGCAATCCGTTTTGAATGAAACCAGCCCGGATGCGTGGACGCAAATTGCGCCGCTGCTCGATTCGGCCTTGGCCGAGCTGGATGAGAAAGACCACAACGCCATCGTGCTGCGGTTCTTTGAGAACAAGCACATGGCGCAAGTCGGCCTGGCCTTGGGGGCGAGTGAAGATGCGGCGAAAATGCGGGTCAACCGTGCGCTGGAGAAGCTGCGGAAGATCTTCAGCCATCATGGCGTCACCTTGACCACCACGGCCATTGCCGGAGCCGTGGCGGCAAACGCTGTGCAGGCTGCCCCAGCCGGCTTGGCTCTCAAGATTACTTCTGCCGTCGTTCTTTCTGGTGCCGCCCTCCACGGTGCCACCGTCATCGCGACCACTAAAACCGTGGTTGCGACGACTCTGCAAAAAACGCTCGTGGCCATCGCCATTGCTGTGGCGGCGAGCGTGGTGATTTATGAAGTCCATCAAGCCGCTTCACCGCACCAACCGGCTCTAACATTGCCGGAGCCGCAAGTCGTGGCGGCCAAAGAAATCCAGCAATTGCCGCCCACGGGCGATGCCGCCATGAACCCGGTGGCGGCAATGGTCAAGCCGCCAGCCAAGGTGCCAAGCAAAACAACTGAGTTGGCAGATTTGCCCAACCCAGTGGTGCCGGAGTCAGCGGATGCAATACTCAAACCGATAGCATCGTTGAACGTCGGCCAAAGGAGATCCACAGATCAGCCTGTTTTGTCGGCCCCAGCAGACGCAATTATAGCTGGCTTCTTGGTCGCCTTTACGAGATTCGTTGACTGGCCGACAAATACGGGAATCGCGACCAATCAGGGCTGGCGGATTGGCGTTGTTGAGAAAAGCACGAATTATTATTACTCCAGGATGAGCCGTGTTTTGGAAGGAACGTGCAAAGAAGCAATACGATTGACTCAATGCTCTTTTGCCACGGCTTTGAAAGACCTGCCACCATGTCATGTCATATTTTTCCCCCGAGATGTGCCGACTAATTCACTGGAATCATTCTTGACTGAACTCGGCTCCCGCCCCGTGTTGACCGTGAGCGACAATGAAAATTTTCTGGCTCTCGGCGGCATGATCCAATTTAAGTTGATCAACGGAAGGATGAGATTTGACGTCAACTTGGACAGGGCATGTGCTGCCGACCTGAAACTCTCAAACCATCTGTTGCAATCCGCCAATAAGGTTTTTGCAAATGGCGACCATCTAAATCAAAAACAATAGAGACTTCCAAAAGTCTTTGGCATCGAAACACGATCGAGGATGGAACTTCGCCATTGCTAATTGGATTTATGAGCCAGGGTTCATCAACCATGAGTGAAAGCAACCACGCCCCTGAAACGCCATCCGCCTGCTGCCGGGTATTATTGCTTGAAGACAATGTCCGCCTCGCGCAGATGTTGAAGCGGCATTTTGAGATCGAAGGCTTCCACGTCACGATGGTGCATCTGGGCCAGGAAGCCTTGCGCCTGCTGGGCGAACAACATTTCCATCTGGCCATGGTGGACATTGACCTGCCGGATACCACGGGATTTGAAGTGATGACCAAGGCGGCTGAACGCGGTCTCCTGGACAACCTCAAAATCATTTTCTGTTCGGGAAATCCCGGTGCGGAACGGGGGAGATGGCGGCGCGGTTCAAAGGCAGTATTTTCCTGGGAAAACCATTTCCGCTGGCCTGTTTGTCCCCGGTGGAGAAATCAGTGAAAGCCGACCGGCGAGATCGCGAACAACTCGCCGGAAATGGGGAGTGTTTGGCAGGTGGGATATAGGTCGTGGCAGTTGGTTGGGATTCATGGTTGATGCCGCGTAGAGGGCTGTGAAGGTCGCGGGCTGGACCGGGAAGACTACACGGCATCAACCATCAATTCTGAACGACTGCTAGCTACCGGATCGAATATGCCGCTGGATTTTTCCTCATTTCGAGTTCGCTTTGTTTGAGCTCACCGGCCTCATCGGCACGAGTTAAATATTTACATCTGTAAATAATCCGCTTGACATTATTTACGATTGTAGAGAATCTCGCCCCATGTCCAAGCCCACCGTCGAGTTAACCGAGTCCGAATGGTCCGTCATCAAGGCCGTTTGGGAGACCGAGCCTTGCACCGCACCGGTCATCCAGGAAAAGCTGTTCAAGCCGACGGGCTGGCATTACTCGACCGTCCGCACGTTGATGGACCGCATGGTGGTCAAGGGCGTGCTCAAGGCCAGGAAGGAAGGCAAGCTGACCATTTATCAATCGGCCGTCACTCGCGCGCAGGCCCAGAGCGGCGAATTGTTTTACGCGCTCAAGCACGCTTTCAACGGTGCGCTCACGCCGATGGTGCAATGCCTATTGGACAGCAAAGATTTGAACCCAACCGAGCTGGCAGAATTGGAGTCGCTCATCAAGGCGAAGAAGAAAGCCGCGAAGAAGTGAGAACCCTGGCTCATTTTCAAGACCATGAATGCTTTCATTGAAACTTTGAACAACTGGGGCGCCAATCTCTTGAGCTTCGCGTGGCCCATGCTTTGGCAATCGAGCCTGCTCATCGTGGCGGTGCTGGCGTTTGATTTGGTGTTCCGGCGCCAGCTGCGCGCGTCCATCCGCTATGCGCTTTGGTTGGTCGTGCTATTAAAACTGTGCGTGCCGCCGACGCTCGCCTTGCCGACCAGTCCGGCCTGGTGGCTGAACCGTCCGTCGCCGCCCGTCGCGGCCAAAACGAAACCTCACTACACCGTCACTTACGACACCACGCCGCTCATGGAAATGCCGCTCGCGCCGCTGCCGGAGTTTATTTCGCCCAAGCCAGTATTGACGAATGCCGCGTGGCTTCTACTCGCCTCCGCTGCGGTCAGTCTGATGTTGCTGTCTTGGCTGTTGGCGCGCTGGTGGCAGGTCACGCGGCTCGTGCGACGCTCGACAACATCCGACCGATTGGCCGGGCTGGCCGACGAAGCACAAACAATCGCCGGCATGAAATTCCAGTGCTTTGCGCCATGCACGGCGACCAACGTAACGGAGCGCGGACAGCCTTGTCCGCCAGTGACTCCGAGGGGCGAACTCGCGGACAAGGCTGTCCGCGCTCCGCGCTGGCGACGGAACCTCTCAGTGCCCGTGAAGCTGACCCCCAACTCCATGTCGCCGGCGGTGTGCGGATTGTTTCGTCCGGCGATTCTGATTCCGCAGGCGCTCGCGGAAAATTTCTCCGACGAACAACTGCGCGCCGTGCTGCTGCACGAATTGATTCATCTGCGCCGCCGCGATGTGTGGCTGAATTTTCTGCAATCGCTCCTGCAAATTATTTACTGGTGGCATCCGCTGGTCTGGCTGGCCAACGCGCGTCTCCGCCGCGTGCGCGAGGAAGCCGTGGATGACGCCGTGATGCTGGCGCTGCGCGACGAGGCCGAATCCTACGCGCCGACCTTGCTGGAAGTGGCGAAGCTCGCGTTGAACCGTCCGCTGGCGAGCCTCGGCCTGGTGGGGATTTTGGAATCGCGCCACGCGCTGCGGCAGCGCATCGAACGGCTGGTGGATTTCCGCGCGCCGCGCCAGGCCGGTTTGACGCTGGTATCGCTGCTGGGAATTTTGGCGTTCACCGCCGTCGCCGTGCCGATGGGAGAAGGTCCCGCACTGACGGAACCAACGAATCCACTGCTGCCTGCCACGCCGGCTGCTTCGACCGCGACGAATGCACCCACGGTTTTGATTCAGGCCCAAATTTATCAAATGCGCCAGTCTGATTTTCAAATGCTGGTTTCCAATCCAGCATTCACCGAGTCGCGGAATGACAAGGTAAGAAATTTCCAAGTGTTCCTCCGGCTCCTGAAAGCTTCCGAGTTACAACACATTTCAAGCCCGCGAATCATGACCCGCAGCGGCCTGCCAGCCATGCTATTTGTCGGCAACGAAACCAACGGCATCGAGTTCGAGTGCCGGCCAGACGTAACGAACGGACTGATTGATCTGGCCAGCCGGATCAAAATCATTTCCACGCAGGCAGGCGCGACGGAGACCAACCAATTGACAAATCAATTTGTTTCGGCAACCGGCGGCGGCCATGTGTTTTCGATAAATGCTCCGGGCGATGCCAGCGGCAGCAACATCTTCGTGGCGGCCATTGGCGTGGAAATCGTCACCAATGCGGTCCCATCTCGCTCGCAGATCATTGGCATGTTGAGCGACACCAATTTCCAAGTGGTCCGACATGCGTTGGAGCAGCGTAGTGGAAAGGAATCTTTGGCCGAGCCGGAAGTCGTTACCGCCAGCGGGTGGAGCATCAATCGCATCAGCATGACCAACCTTTCTGTGCCGCTGGCCAAGTCCAGCTCGGTGCCAACCAATGGTTCAGCTCCGCAACTGACCTACACCGGCCCAGGCCGACAGGAAATCGTGCGGAAGCTTGCCATGATCCGTCTGGACCGCGTGAATTTCACCGCCACTCCGCTCACCGAAGTGATGCGGGTGTTGTGCCAGGAAGCGCGGGAGCGCGATCCCGAACATCGCGGCATTAATTTCGTCATCAATCCCGTCGCGGACCAAGCCGCCACCGGCAAATCGCTCGATCCGGTCACCGGATTACCCTTGGCGACCAATGCGCCGCCTGCAACCGATATGGCGACGCTGCCCATCAAAGTCCAATTGACGAATGCCACCCTGGGCGACGTGTTGGATGCGGTTGTCTTGGTCGCGCCCGAACCCATTCGCTATTCGATTCAGGATTATGGTGTTGTTTTTTCCGCCCGACCACCTGCTGACGCCGCACCGCTTTTCGCGCGGACCTTCAAGGTCGATCCGAACACGTTTGTCACTAGCTTGCTCCGCGAAACCCGCCAGCAAGAAGTGAAGATTCCATCGGGGATTGCGCCAGCGTTTAAAGAATTTTGCAGCAAATTGGGCGTGGACTGGGAATCGCCAAAAGGCAAAGCGGTTTATTTCAATGACCGCCGGGGCCAGATATATGTGAAAGCAACGGAAGCGGACTTGGACACGATTGAGCGCGCCCTTGCCACGCTCAACTCGACTCCGCCGCAACTCCACATCAAGGCGCGGTTTTATGAAGTGCCGAAGGGAACCTTGCAAGGAATGCCGTCCTTCCCGATGTCGTCAAATTCGGTGGCTGGCCCGCTCACGGGCATTCTCACCTGGTCCAATGCACAAGTGGTCATGCGGGCGCTGGAAGCCCGACCTGGCTTTGAAAATCTGGCCGAACCGGAAGTGACCACCTTGAGCGGACGCCAGACGCAGATGCGAGCAACGCAAGTGGTCACGGTGATCACCAACTTTGCTTTTCACGATACTTACACCAATAAGGACGGGCTGGTGGACACCAATGCAAACATCTCCCCGCAAACCTGCACGGTTGAAACCGGTCCGGTGCTGGATGTGGTGCCCAGCGTGTTGTCCGACGGCCACACCATCAATCTCGCGCTCATCCCAACCATGCTCGAGTTTTTGGGGTATGACCAATCTACCAATACGACCGCCGCCTACGATCAGGCTGGAGAGAAAATTGATGTGCCAACCGTTTTGCCCCGCTTCCGCACCCGGCAGGCCGTGGCGACTGTGAATTTGTGGGACGACCAGACGGCAATGCTGCGCCTCGAACCGACGACCTTGAAGGACTTAAATAAGATAGCCGGCATTCCGACGATCAGCCCGCTTCTGAGGCTCGGCCAGTTTTGGCAAAGCCAAGACAACGAAAAAACAAACCCGCCAAAAGAAATTCTGGTTTTTATCACGGCGACCCTGGTTGACGCGGCGGGAAATCGGGTTCACACCGATGACGAACTGCCGTTCGCGCAAACGGGCGTTCCGCCGCAACCGTCACAGCCGTCGCCGCCGGGCGCGAAATAGAAGCGATTGCTGGCTGGCCCAATCCCAACCGTTGCCGCACTGGCAAGCCGCCGGGGTGGTGCCGGTGGGATCATGGGCCACGCGAAATTCAGCACCCCGTTATCTTTTTTGTCGGCGACCAAGACTCCGTGCCCGGGTTTATGCCCTGATTTTTCCGTTGGACATTGGCCCGCGCTGCGGTATCAAATTGGCACTCCATGAAAAACTCCATGCTGCTCTTGTTGTTGCTGGTCGCACCCGCGTTCGCCCAGCCAGTGGTTTCGCCGGAAGTGCAAACGAATGGCCGCGTTACTTTTCGACTCAAAGCGCCGAATGCCAAGGCGGTGCAATTGTCGTGTGAAGGCGTTAAGAATCCGACGCTGCAAAAGGACGATCAAGGCGTCTGGTCCTTCACCACTGAACCGCTGGCACCGGACATCTACGTCTATGCTTTCAATGTGGACGGGCTTCATCTCATTGATCCCGCTAATTCGCTGCTGAAATACAATCTACTGAACACCGACAGCCAGGTGCTGGTGCCCGGGCCGAAATCGCTGCCGTGGGAAATCAACGACGTGCCGCGCGGCCAATTGCACCAGCATTTTTACAAATCCGCCGTGGCGGGCGACGAACGCGAGTTCTTTGTTTACACGCCGCCGGGTTACGATCCGGCCGGGCGGAAACGCTATCCAGTGCTGTATTTGCTGCACGGTTACAGCGACGACGCAACTGCCTGGCCCAGCGTTGGGCGCGCCAATGTCATTCTCGATAATCTCATTGCGCGCGGTCAGGCCAAGCCGATGGTGGTCGTCATGCCACTCGGTTACGGCACCATGGACGTGGTCAAAGGCGGCTGGTCGCGCGTGCGTGATCCCGGACTTTGGCAGCGCAACGTGGATCAATTTCGCGGCACGCTGCTGGATGAAGTCATGCCGCAAGTGGAAAAATCCTACAAAACTTTGGCTAAGCCCGAGGCGCGCGCCATCGCCGGCCTTTCGATGGGCGGCACGGAATCCTTGACCACCGGGTTGAACAACCTCGACCGCTTCGCGTGGATTGGCGCGTTTAGTTCCGGTGGATTGAACACCAACTACGCGGCGCAATTTCCGCAGCTCAACGCGAAAGCCGGTAAATCGCTGCGTCTGCTGTGGATTGCCTGTGGCCACGATGACCGTCTGCTCGGGAGCAACCAGCAATTTGTCGAGTGGCTGAATTCCAAAGGCGTGCCGCCCACCTGGATCGAAATACCCGGCGAACACAGCTTCCGCGTGTGGCGCCGCAACCTCGCGGCGTTCGCGCCGTTATTGTTTCAATCGCAAAAGTGAGGCGGGCACAAACCGTGGCCGGGCGTGAGTTATTTGAAAATCCACGGCGACGTATCCACGCCAAGTTCCTGCAAAAGAAACGCATTGATGTCGGCTTGTTCGGCCACGCGAACTTTCAGCGAGGAACCCATGCCATGGCCGGCCGAAGCCGTGGTGCGCAATAGAATTGGCCGGTCGGAACCGGTGGCGGCCTGCAAGCGCGCCGTCATCTTGCGTGAATGCGCGGGGTTCACACGCCCGTCATTTTCGCCACACGGAAACAACACGGCGGGATAAGCGGCACCGTTCTTGACGTGATGATACGGCGAATAGGCTTGTAGCGCTTTGAACTGCTCCGGTTCATTCACTGAGCCGAACTCGGTGACATTGAAAGCCCCATTCGGATCCAACTCCACGCGGAGCATGTCGTAGATGCCCACGCGGGAAACCACGGCGCGGGCGAGTTCGGGTCGCTGCGTCAGGAATGCGCCCATGAGCAAGCCACCGTTGCTGCCGCCCATCACCGCGAGCTTTTCCGAGCTGGTGTATTTGCGTTGGATGAGATGCTCGGCGCAGGCGATGAAGTCGTCGAAGACATTCTGCTTGCGCGTCAGGTTGCCGGCGCGATGCCACTCCTCGCCGAACTCGCCGCCGCCGCGCAGATTGGCCACCACAAAAACGCCGCCCGCATCAAACCAGATGCGGCGCGCCGCATTGAACGACGGGGTTTGGTTGACGCCATAACCGCCATAACCGGTGAGCAGCGTCGGATTTTTCCCGTCCAACTTGATTCCTTTTTTCCGCAGAATGTTGAGCGGAACTTTCGTCCCATCCTTCGACGTGGCGAATTCGCGGACGACTTCAAGGTCATCGAAATTCGCCGCCGACGTCATCCGCAAGGCCGTCGCCCGCGGTTGCTTCATGCCCGGATTCCATTCATACCAGCCGGATGGCACCAGATAACTGGCATTGGCAAACACGAGCTGGTCGCCTTGCCAGCAATGCAGTCCGCCCACGGAAGAAACCGGTAGCACGGGCACTTCCACGCGCGCACCGTGCTGCGGATAAAACCACAGGCGCGACGGCCCGCCTTCCATCACCACGACATAAAGCCCGGTGGCGGAAGAGTTGAATTCACTCACCACGCCCCTGCCCTCCGGCACCACCACGGTGGCGCTCGCCAAGTCTGAATCCGCCAGCGGCAGGCGCAGGATTTTTCCGCGGGGCGCATTTTTCTTCGAGAGCAGATACAGCGCGGCGTCCTTGCCGAACTGGATGGCTTTGACGTCGTCCTCGAACCGCGTGAGTTGACGCCACGAACCGGCCGCGTTGCGCAGATAATGGGCGATTTCGCCGCCGTCGCCGTTCGCCACCGTGGCCAAAACCCATTGCCCATTTTCGCTCGCGGCCAGCCCAATCTCGGCGATGCGCGGGAAATCGCGGCCTATTTCGTAGGTGTCCGCACTCGCCGGCGTGCCGAGTTTATGAAACCAAACCTGCATGAAAAAATGTTGGTCGGCTTCCGGCCGTTCGCCCGCGTGCGGATAGCGCGTGTAGAAAACGCCCGTGCCGTCAGCGTTCCAGGCGGCGCTGCCGCCACCGGTGGGAAACTGCACATTGGGAATGGTGTCGGTCAGCGCGCGGCCCGTATCGGTTTCAAAAAAATGCAGCACGCCGACTTCGCTGCCATTTTCCGAAAGGCAAATGGCCACGCGTTTGCCGTCGCGCGACAAGACCGACCAGTCCATCGCGGTCGTCCCGTTGGTGTTCCAGACGCCCGGATCAAACACGACCTGGCGCAGCACGGGCTGATAAACCGAGTTCAATCGCACCAGCACCGGCTGCTGGGCCGGCGGTTTGAAGCGGGTCGCAAAAATATTTCCGCCGCGACGATCCATCAAGCCGAAGCTGGCCGGTTCGTCCCCGATCAATTCCGCAAGCTCCTGCGCCAAGCCGTCCTGAAAGGCCAGTTGGTCGAAGTAGCCGCGCGTGCGGGCGTTTTGCTGGCGCGTCCACTCGCGCACGTCGGGATTGGCAGCGTCCTCGAGCCACTGATAATCATCCACGACGGACTGTCCAGGGTAGGTATTGGTGACCGGCTTGCGCGCGGTTGGCACGGTCGGCAATTGCGCGCGGCCGTCGGTGGCGACCGTCAAGCCAAGTCCTATCATCGCCGCGAGAACAAAGTGGAAACGACTGAAAGAGCACATGCGGCCAAACGATAAACACCGCCAGTTCG
The DNA here is from genome assembly GCA_903850425.1 of uncultured Verrucomicrobia subdivision 3 bacterium. Lineage (GTDB taxonomy): Bacteria > Verrucomicrobiota > Verrucomicrobiia > Limisphaerales > UBA11358 > UBA11358. The sequence continues at coordinate 38,332 of CAINLR010000074.1, forward strand.
CGGGCAAGGCTTTTCCGGCTTTTCCGGCGGGAAGATCCACGGATAATTTTAGAAAAATCCAAGCTCTTCCGTGGGCATTTTGCCGCAGCAAGGCGAGCACTCTCACCCGGCCCTAGCCTGCGCGGCCCGGCCGTGGCAATTGATCGGCGCGCCCGGCTTCTGGTAGTTCTTCATTTACGCTGGCCGCTGGCCGCTTTACGATTTGAGTTCGTAGTTGCAATCCACGCGCAAACTGAAATCGTAAATCGAACATGTCCTATCAGGTCATTGCCAGAAAATACCGCCCGCAGCGTTTCGCCGACGTCGTCGGCCAGGAGCACGTCACGCAGACGCTCGCCAATGCCATCGCGCAGAAACGCATTGCCCACGCGTATCTTTTTTGCGGACCGCGCGGCACCGGCAAGACCACCGTCGCGCGCATTTTTGCGAAATGCTTGAACTGCACCGGCGGACCGAAAGTGGATTTCGATGACAACGACACGCGCGTGCAGGAGATCACCGATGGCCGCGCGCTGGACGTTCTGGAAATTGACGGTGCCAGCAACAACGGCGTCGAGCAGGTGCGCGAGTTGCGCGAGACCTGCAAATACGCGCCCGCCAATTCGCATTTCAAAATCTACATCATTGACGAAGTTCACATGCTCTCGACGGCGGCGTTCAACGCGCTGCTGAAAACGTTGGAAGAGCCGCCCGCGCATGTGAAGTTCATGTTCGCCACGACCGATCCGGAAAAAGTCCTGCCGACGATCCTCTCGCGCTGTCAGCGGTTTGATCTGCGCCGGATTCCCTCGGCGCTCATCGTCCAGCACCTCGCGGAAATCGCGGGCAAAGAAAACGTCACCATTGACGCGGCGGCCTTGCACGCCATCGCGCGCGGAGCCGACGGCGGCATGCGCGACGCCGAGTCCACACTGGATCAGCTCATCAGTTTCTGCGGCGACAAAATTGAGGAACCGGATGTGCTCTCGATGTTCGGCCTCGCCGCGCAAAACCAGATTCTCAAGCTGAGCCACGCCGTGCTCGCGGGCGACATTTCCGGCGCGCTCACACAATTGGATGAGCTCGCACGCGGCGGCAAAGACCTGGGCCGCTTGCTCGGCGATCTGCTGAACCATTTCCGCAACCTGCTCATTTACCAGGTTTCAAAGGGGGATTTGAATTTGCTCGAAGCCTCCGAAGCCGAAGTTGCGGCGCTCAAGGAGCAGTCCGCGCTCGCCAGCACCGACGCTTTCACGCGCATTCTCGAAGTGCTCGCCGACGCCGAACTGCGCCTGCGGGATGCCGCGTCGAAAAAGATTTTACTCGAAGTCACGCTGCTCCGCGCCATCGAAGCCCGCAGCGCGCTATCGCTCGACGCCGTGTTGAAACAGCTCAACCAGTTGCGCGGGCAAAGCAGCAGTGGGACAGGCATCCTGCCGGTCCAATCCGCGCCCGCCCCAGCCACACCGCGTCCCGTTTCATTTTCCGCTCCACAAACCGCCGCCTCGCCGCCGCCCGCGCCAAAGCCCGTTGCATCAGTCCCCGCGGCACCAGCTCCGGTGGTCGCCCCGACTGCCGTCGTCATTCCGGCCTCAGGTGATTTGAGTGAACTGTGGCATCAACTCGTCGAGGCCGTTGGCCGGGCGAGCACGTTCACGCGCAGCTATCTTTTGAATGCGCACCCGGTGTCGTTTGAAAACAGTATTTTAGTCATCGGCTTCGACCAGGAGTTTGCCGATTACCTCGGCCTGGTGGACAACGCGCGTAACCACGCGTTGCTCGCAACCAAGCTCGCCGAACTGGGCCACGCGAACGCGATGATTAAATTCGTCAAGGCGGAGGCCCCCACGAATTGGAACCACAAACCCGCCGCCGCGCCCATACCGACGCCTGTTGCGCCTCCAGCCGTAGCGCCCGCGACCGTCACGGCGAAGCCGGTGGCAACGGCGGCCGCACCCGTCGCCGCCGAAAAGAAGCCCGCGCCGGTGGCGTTTAACAAAGACGATTTCAAGAACGATCCGCTCATCAAAAAGGCTCTGGAAATTTTCAAGGGCACCATCGTGGAAGTTCGCTCCTGAAACCTCTTTCCCCAGATCCAAGATCCCAAACTCCAAACCCTCATAAATATGTCCAGCATTGGCAAACTCATGAAACAGGCTGCGCAAATGCAGCAGAAGATGGAACAAATCCAGGCGAGCCTCGCCACGCGCACGGTCGAGGCGACCAGCGGCGGCGGCGCGGTGAAGGTCATCGCCAAATGCGACGGCTCGCTCGCGTCCATCAAGATTGATCCGCAGGCATTGAATCCGGCCGACGCGCAGATCGTCGAGGACATGATTCTCACCGCCACGAACCAGGCGCTCGCCGAGGCCAAAAAAATCTCCGAGGGTGAAATGGGCAAGGCCACAGCGGGCTTCAGCCTGCCGGGGATGATGTAGGGAATTAAAAATGTAAAATGTAAAATTAAAAATGGAAGACTGCGCCAGCCACGTCCCGGCATTTTTAATTTTTAATTTTGCACTGGCTGTCATGCTCCCCGCTTCCATCACCGCGCTTATCGCCACGTTGAGCAAGCTGCCTGGCGTCGGCCCGCGTTCCGCCGAACGCATCGCCTTGCATCTCGTGCAGACCGATCCGGCGGTGGTGAAACTGCTCGCCGAAACCATGCGGCAGGCGCGTGAACACATCCGCTTCTGCGAAACCTGCGGCGCGCTGACGGAAAAATCCCCCTGCTCGACTTGCACCGACACGCGACGCGACGCGGCCATGGTCTGCGTGGTGGAGCGGGCGGTGGATATTTTGAGCGTGGAAAAATCCGGCACTTATCGCGGCAAATTCCATGTGCTCGGCGGGAAAATTTCGCCGCTCGACGGCGTCGGGCCAGAAGATTTGCGCATCGCCGATTTGGAAGAGCGGCTGACGCTGGAACCCATCAAGGAAATCATCATCGCGCTGGGCACGGATGTGGAAGGCGACGCCACCAGCAATTACCTCGCAAAACGACTCACTCGCAGTGGCCTGAAAATCTCGCGCATCGCCTACGGGTTGCCCGCCGGCAGCGGCTTGGAATATGCCGATGAACTCACGCTTAATCGCGCACTCGAAGGCCGGAGGGAAATGTTTTGAGGTTATCGCTTTCCCTCCCCATGAACCGATCCTCAACGGAGCGCGGGTCTGTGACCCGCGTTCCGGTTCAGGCTGAGGGCAAAGCAATTTAATCATGTCGCCTGTAATAATCTTTGATCTCGGCAAGGTGCTCGTGGACTTCGATTGGTCCATTGCCGCCAAAAAAATCATCACGCGGTGCACCCAAGCGCCAGAACATTTCACTGAGTTTCTCGCCACCTCGCCGTTGCTCTGGCAATATGAGTGCGGCCAGCTCACGCGCGCGGATTTTTTCAAGTTCATCCGGGGGGCCACGGGGTTTCAAGGTAGCGTCACGGAGTTCAACGATTACTTCGCAGAAATTTTCACGGAAATCCCGGCGATGATCGCGCTCCACGCCGAACTGCGGCAGCGTGGCTTCAAGACCTATATTTTGTCGAACACCAATGACCTTGCCATCGAACACGTCCGCCGCGATTTTCCGTTCTTCAGCCACTTCGACGGCTACATCTTTTCCTACGAAGTCGGCGCGATGAAGCCGGACGCCAAAATTTACGAGGCGTTGGAAACCTTGACCGGCAAGCGCGGCGCGGACTTGATCTACATTGACGACCGCTTGGAAAATATCGAAGCCGGCGCGGTGCGCGGCTGGCGGACGATCCTGCACGAGACGCCCGAGAAAACACGCACCATCCTCACTTCACTGCTTTGAACATCGCCAGGCATTTGCCGCGCTGCACTTCATGCAAAACGATCCGTGGCGGATATTTTGACTTCGAAAGCAACAGCGGATTCTCCCACGGTTGATGGATCAAATCATCGGGGAGCGCCGCCAGTTCAGGAATCCAGCGGCGCACAAATGTCCCTTCGGCGTCAAATTTCTCGCCCTGCGACACCGGATTGAAGATGCGGAAATACGGCGCGGCGTCCGTGCCCGTGCCGGCGCTCCATTGCCAGCCGCCATTGTTCGCGGCCAGGTCGCCATCCACGAGCTGCTTCATGAAATAGCGCTCGCCCCATTGCCAGGAGATGAGCAGATCCTTCGTGAGAAACATGGCCACGATCATGCGCAGCCGGTTGTGCATCGTGCCGGTGGCGTTGAGGCAGCGCATCGCCGCGTCCACGATGGGATAACCGGTTCTGCCTTCGCACCACGCCACGAAATGCTCCTGGTTCTCCGACCACGCGAGCTGGTCGTAGTCGGGCCGGAACGCGCCTTTGGTGACGTGCGGAAAGTTGTGCAGCACCTGCAAATAAAATTCGCGCCAGATCAATTCGCTTAGAAATACATCGCAACTAGCGGCGCTGGCAGCAGCCGACGTGGGGAGGCTCTGACTGGTTTTATTTTTGAGACTCGTCACCCCGTCGCCTGCAAAAGAAATTTTTTCGCGCGCTGTTTTTAATTCCGCCAAAATCGTGCGGATGCCAATCGTCCCCGCGCGCAGATGCGGCGAGAGCCGGGAGCCGCCAGCCACCGCCGGAAAATTTCGGTTCGTGCCGTATTCATAAACCGGTCCGGCCATGAACTGACGCAATAACTCCAGCGCCGCGCGTTCGCCGCCCGGCGGAATGGTTTGCGTGAGCGGATAACCAATCTCCTCTGTGTTCGCCGGCAGCGCGTCGCATTGGAGGTTGGATGTTGAAGGTTGAATGTTCGATTTCTTAAATTTCCCCTTTGGCAGCGGAACCAGCTTTGTCTTCCACGCCTTGGAATACGGCGTGAACACGGTGTAGGGCTTGCCCGCTTGCGTGAGGATTTCCGTTTCCTCCCACACCACCGCGTCCTTGAACAACTCGAAGCCGTAACCCGCTGCATTCAAAATCCCGACCAAACGCTCGTCGCGACGCTGCACATAAGGCTCGTAACGCTTGTTGGTGAACACGGCTTGCGCGCCAATCTCTTTGCAGAGTGCCGGCAGAATTTCCTCAGATTTACCACAGCGGACAACGAGTGTGTGCCCGAGTTCCGCGAGATTTTTGCGCAGCGATTCGACGGATTGGAGCAAGAACGCCAGCCGCGCCGCGCCCACATCCGGCCCGGTGCGAAAGGCATCTTCAAAAATAAAAACCGGAATGACCGTCTCCGCGCGCTTGGCGGCTTCGCTCAAAGCAACATTGTCCGAGACGCGCAGATCGCGGCGGAACCAGTGAACGATCGTTTTCACGCGCACGAATTAAGCGAGTTCCTTGGCGTAGGCAAACAGCGCCGGACTGCCGCCGGTGTGCCAAAACAAAACCGTTTCACCCTTCTTGAAAACCCCTTTGCGAATCAAATCCATCAGTGCGCCAAACGCGCGGCCGGCATAAACCGGATCGAGCACGATGCCTTCGCTGCGCGCGAGCAGGCGGATGGCGCCACGTTCCAGATCGCCGACCACGCCGTAGCCTTCACCTTGGTAGCCATAGACCACCTTGACGTCATTAGGTGTCATACGTTCGGACGAACCAAGGTAGGCCGCGCAGTCATTGGCGATCTGCGCCACCTCGGCTTCGTATTCAAAATGTTCGGGATCGTTCTTGTCAATCGAGAGCCCATGCAGCCGGCCTTTGAAACCAGCCAGTCGCGCGCCGAGCACGATGCCCGCCTGGGTGCCGCCGCTGCTGGTGCCGAACACGATGTGGTCCACATGTTGTCCGCTCGCGAGCATTTGCTCCATCAGTTCGAGCATGGCCACGACATAGCCGGTCGCGCCCACGCCGTTCGAGCCGCCGACGGGAATCAGATACGGCTTGCGGCCCTGCGCGCGGAGTTGCGCGTCCAATTCCGCCAGCTTGGCCGCGCGTTGCGAGCGTTCAATCCAGTGCAAGTTCGCACCGAGAATTTCATTCAACAGCAGATTGCCATTGGCCACGTCCGGTTTCTTTCCATTGAGAATGAGTTCGCAGCGCAAGCCAGCTTTGGCGGCGGCGGCGGCGGTTTGGCGACAATGATTGGATTGCACCGCACCCAGCGTGACAAGCGTGTCAGCGCCCTGAGCGAGCGCGTGTCCGACGAGAAATTCCAGTTTCCGAGTCTTGTTGCCGCCGAGCGCGAGGCCGGTCTGATCATCGCGCTTGATCAACAGTTCCGGGCCGGCAAGCTGGCGCGAAAGAGTTTTGAGGGCTTCGAGCGGCGTTGGCAATTGCGCCAGCGGGAAGCGCGGCAGAGCGTCAATTCTCATTGGGTTTGGGTCCGGGGACTTTTTTGAGGCCGACCTCGTGCGCGATGTCGTCGAACTCCTCGTGACTGACATTATCAAGGTGCTTACCGCGCGCCTTGAGTTTCTCGTTGATCTTGATGGCCTGCTCGGTCATCCGCTCATGCGTCTCCTGCGTGCCGCCGACGAGCGCGAAATTCGGCCCCGTTGTGATGCGCTTGCTGCCATCGGAATCCAGGCCGACACCGAGCAACGCGGCCTTGCGTTTAGGTTTTTTGGCGTTTGCCATGCGGGAAACGTAAAGGCCACCAGCAAACGGGTCAAGAACGGCAAGGAGTTTTCGAAGCCGTGCCTTGAACCTGGAGGCTTGGAGGTTCGCTGGAGCTGCGAGCTTTGCCGCCGCCCGATTCCACCAAACTGAACCCGCCGTTCCATGCCACCTTCCTCAGCCGCGATTATTTCACCACCGGCAGCATCCGCAGCGTGATCACGCCGCTGGAAATTTTGGAATCCAGCGCAATGCCCACGCGCACCGGCTGGCGCTTGGATTGCACCTCCGCGTCTAGTTTTTCCTGACGCCACTTGAACGCGCGACCCTGCGTGTCAATCATCACCCGCACCGTGCTGCCGCCATCGGAAATTTCCAGCGTGTCCGGGCCGGTGGATTTGATTTTGCCCCATGTTATCAATGCGGTTTCAAATGTTTGGGGCGTGGAAAACTTCACTTCATCGCGCACTTCCAGCGCGGGCGTCTCGCCGCGCTGAAAAATAAAGGTGCGCTCCAACTGCTGCAAAGCCGGCACCGCGTAGGCGGAACGGAGATTGAGTTTGAACGTGTCCGCCGCGTCGGTGAAATTGGTTTCGAGAATGACGCCGCGTGCCTCCGCGCCGGTTTTTTGAAGTTGTCCCGCAATGACCGGCACGGCATGACCGAAGGAATTCAGCACCGGGCTGTCGTAGCGATGCGCGCTAAACGTGCGCTTGGTATAGACTTCGCCGCCGGGATCGCACACGACCATGTTCGCGCCGGCCAATACACTGAAACTGCCGACGTCATTGTGGTTGTGTGGCTCGTTGTTATGGCCGCCTTTGAGAACCACGGCGAAGACGGATTTTGCCGCCGGCGCGTTGCGCGCGAGCACCACGCCGCCGCCCGCAAAAAAACTGCGCAGCGGACTGTCGTTGAAGGCCGCCAGTTTGCGGACGGCCGGCAGCTTGCCATCCAGACTCGCCAGCATCAGCGTCATCGCCAGGTCTTTGCCATCGCCGAGCAGCCGGTGCGGGCCGGCCTCCAGCCCCAGCCGCGCGCAAACATAGGCGATGAGTGGCGCGCTGGGCTTGGCACCGGGCGGACAGTCGGAAATCGTCGGATAAATGCCAGGCAGAATTTCGCTGCGCCGGCAAAACAACGCCGGGGCAATCGCCCGGTCGTCGTCGAGCAAATCCAGTTTTCCACCGGTGGACTGCCGCAAAATTTCCGTCAACAAAATGAAGTGGCCATAACCGTAGTTCCAATAGCCGATCCCTTCGGCGCAATAACCGTCGGGCGTGAAGCCCGACAAAAAAAAGCGGATGCAATGCTCGCCGGCCGCCGCGAAGAAGGCCCGATCAGCGCGCGAATCCAGCAGTGTCAGCGCGGCAAAAACGGTGTTGCCCACGCACACGGAATTCCAGTTCATCGGTGCCCGCACCCAGAACGCCTCGGTCTGGCGGCCCTCGATCATGGCGCGAAACGGTTCCAACACGCGGCGCGAGATGTTCTCGCGAATCCGTTGCCGCGTGGCCGGCGACAGGCGGTCGCCCAGCACAAAATCCGCCTCGGCCAGTTCGGCGGCAAGACCGGTCGCACCGAGGTCGGGCACAACTTCTTCGCCGCGAAAATTCTTCAAGCCGCCGTCGTGCGCCGGCATCACCCAGGTTTTTTCCGCACAGAGCGCGGCGATGGTGTTTTCCAGCGCGGGAAGAAAACGACCCCGGTTTTCAAACGCCTCGGCACTGGTGAATTGCGCGATGCGATTGCGCCGCTCGCTGGCCACGCGCTGCCAGTGGGTGCGATTGCCGGTTTGTGAGTATTCCAGAAACAAACTGTCCGGCTGCTCCGGCAAAGGTTGGGCAAGGGTTTCCTCCGCCCGAGCGATGACCTCGGCAAAACAATCATTCGTCGCGAGTCGCTGCCAGGCGGCGCGACTGGTGATCGGCCAGGCGAAGCCGGCGGGTTGCGCGGGCAGCCACGCGGCAAGCTGCTGAATGCGCCCCGCATCAAGCGTCTCTCCCGCGCGCCCGGCGAAACTGACAACGAGGCACAGAACGGACAACCACCAAGTTTGCGGGCGAAATGAAAAGAGAATTGGCATGGGTAGAATTGCCGAGACAGACGCCGGGGTAATGTTGGAGGTTACTGGATTGGCCACCATCATTTTTGTAGGAGACGAGGTGACAAGTCTCAAACTAAAAACTGGGGGCGGAATATTTGAGACTCCTCGCGTCGTCTCCTACGAGTTAGTTTGGAATGGGGAGCGCGCCCGTCCCGGTGGCCGTTTCCGGCGGCGCGCAGCTTCCCCTGAAAATAGCCCAGCCATTCATGGCTGGGACTCATGGTCGGCAATTTCCCAAAGTCCCGTCCCGGGACGAAAGGTGCTTGCACACGGCCACCCTGCTCTTCTGCCGTCCCTCGCGGGACTTTTTCATTTGGTTGACGCCTGCCCCAGCCATGAATGGCTGGGCTATTATCATCGCCTCGCTCCGCACCCCGTGCCCGCAGCCGTTGATTTCACCCCGGTAAATTTTTAACGCAAAGGCGCAAAGGCACAGAGGCGCAAAGGTCTTGGCAGACGGCCACCCTTCTCCGCGTCTTGGCGTCTTGGCGTCTTGGCGTTTAATTTTGTCTCCCGCCAAAGCGCCAGAGGGCTGGCGCACTCCAGGACGCTGCGCGCGGTTTGGGAATCCTCGGTCAACGCGCCAGCGTCGTGGAGTGCGGTGGCCCTCCACCGCTTTTTCATCGCGCCCGCAACCCGCCGATAATTTCCAACGCCCTTGGCTCCGTTCGTCCCGGTTGTCGTTTGGGGCGGCGTTGGCGGGCGTTATCCGGCAAAAACTGTCTCTTTGGCATAATTTTCTGAAAACAAGTCGGTTCCAACGCTGCACAAGGCGTCCGACCGGCTGCACAAGCCGTCCGGAGCATTTCACAAGGCGTCCGACGGGCTGCACACGGTCGCCGACTGGCTGCACAAGGTGTCCGGCCGGTTGCACAAAGCGGCCGCAGGATGGCACCGGGCGTCCGGGCGTTTGCACACCGGTTTTCACTGCGTTGCACACGCGGGCCGATGGGTTGCACACGGTCGCCGATGCAGAAGCAGTGCAGGCCCAGCGCAGTTTCAAACCAGCGGAGGCCGCCGCCGGCCGGGCGAAGAAAGAAGGCGGCTTGCTCGCGCAAGCCGCCACGGCCCAAAAACTGATCGGCCTATTTGCCGCAGCAGTTCTTGAATTTCTTGCCGCTGCCGCAGGGACACGGATCGTTGCGGCCGACTTTCGGCCCGGTGCGCGCGGGCTTGGCCTTGGCCTGGGCTTCGGCGGCCTGGGCGGCTTCGCTGACCACGTCGCTGGCCCGGGGTTTGCCGCTGGCGGCAGCGCCGCCGCCGGTGCCCGTGCTGGTGCCGCCAAACGCACTGGTATTCTGGTGCAGCGTCTGTTGCGGCGCGTTGCGGAGGAAATTTTCAAACGCCAGCAGGCTCGACGCGCTGCGGAAGACGTTGTGACAGATTTCCGTTTTGACGCTGACCATCAGTTCGTCGAAAATCTTGAACGCCTCGGCCTTGTATTCCAGCAGCGGATCGCGCTGGCCATGCGCCCGCAGACCGATGCTGTAGCGCAGGCTGTCCATCTCGTAAAGATGCTCCTGCCACAACTTATCAATCGCGCTCAAAATCGTGTAGCGCTCGACGGTGGCCAGTTTCTCCGGTTCCTCGAAGCTCACTTTTAATTCGTAAGCCTTGCGGATGCTGTCGCTGATGAAATTGCAGACGCCAAATTGTTCCGGCGTCAAGCCGTCGAACAACGAGTCTTTCACCGGCGCTTCCTTGCCGGACTCGCCGGCCTTCACGATTTCGCCTTCGGGCATGCCGAGCGGGAAATTCAAATTCACCCAGTCGGTCAAACCGCGAATCCGCCACTCGCGCGGGCCGGCGTCGGCGCTGGTGAACTCCTCCACCTTCAAAATCACCACTTCCTCGATGATGTCCATCAGGCGGTCGCGCACGTCGTCGCTGCTGAGAATCTCGTTGCGGAAGCCGTAGATGACTTCGCGCTGCTTGTTCATCACGTCATCGTATTCGAGCGTGCGTTTGCGCTGCTGGAAATTATGCTGTTCGACTTTCTTCTGCGCGCTCTGGATGGACCAGTTGAGCCAGCGATGATGCAGTTCCTCGCCTTCTTCCAGACCCATGCCTTCCATCATTTTTACAATGCGATCCGAGCCAAACAAACGCATGAGATCGTCTTCGAGCGAAATGAAAAAGTGCGACGAACCCGGATCGCCCTGGCGCGAACAGCGACCGCGCAACTGCCGGTCAATGCGCCGTGATTCGTGGCGTTCCGTGCCGAGCACATGCAAGCCGCCGACTTTCGTGACGCCCTCGCCCAGTTTGATGTCCGTGCCGCGCCCCGCCATGTTCGTGGCGATGGTGATCGCGCCGCGCTGGCCGGCGCGGGCGACAATTTCCGCTTCCTGCTCGTGATATTTTGCGTTGAGGACGGAATGAATCAACCCTTCCTTTTTCAACATGCGCGAGAGCATTTCGCTGGTCTCGACAGAAATGGTGCCGACCAGCACCGGCCGACCTTGCGCGTGCAAGGCGGCGATTTCCTTGACAACGGCGTTGAATTTCTCGCGCCGCGTTTTATAGACCGAGTCGTTGGCGTCCTTGCGGATGTTCGGCTGGTTCGTGGGAATCGTCAGCACGCCGAGCTTGTAGATGTCGAAAAATTCCGCCGCTTCCGTTTCCGCCGTGCCAGTCATGCCCGCGAGCTTGTGGTAAAGGCGGAAATAATTCTGGATCGTGATCGTCGCGAGCGTCTGCGTCTCGCGTTCGATGGCCACGTTTTCCTTCGCTTCGACGGCTTGATGCAAGCCATCGCTCCAGCGGCGTCCGGCCATCAAGCGGCCCGTGTGCTGATCCACGATGACCACTTTGTTTTCCTGAATGACATATTCCACGTCGAGCTGGTAAAGGCTGTAAGCCTTGAGCAATTGCGAGATGGCGTGCATCTTCTGCGCCTTCACCTCGAAGTCGGACTGCAACTTCGTTTTAATCTCCAGCCGCTTGCGCGCGTCGGTTTCAGGACCGGCGTCCACGTCGTGCAACTGCGTGTTCAAATCCGGCAGCACAAACGCGTCCGGGTCCTGCGGGCTGACGTAATTGCGCCCCTTCTCGGTCAAATCGGCCTCGTGGCTCTTCTCGTCCATCGCGAAGAGCAATTCTTCCTTCTCCCTATAAAGGTCCACCTTCTTCTGGTCCTTGTGCAGTTCCAACTCCGCCTGATTCATCATCTTGAGGTTTTCCGGATTCTCCAGGATTTTCATCAAGGCTTCCGAACGCGGCTGGCCGGTTTTGACGCGGAAGAGCAGCAGCCCGATTTCTTTTTCAAGCGCGCCGGCATCTTTCACATTTGAGCCATCGGCCGGATGCAGCTTCTTGAGGAGTTCGCCCGCCTCGTTCAAGAAGCGGGTGCATAACCGTTCCTGCGCGCGGACCAACCCTTCCACGGTCGGTTTCCACTGCGCGTATTGTTCATCGAACGTGCGCACGGCGGGACCGCTGATGATCAGGGGCGTGCGTGCTTCATCAATCAGAATGGAATCCACTTCGTCCACAATGGCGAAGTAATGCCCGCGCTGGACCTGCTCTTCCTTGCGCGACGCCATGCCGTTGTCGCGGAGATAATCGAAGCCGAATTCGGAGTTCGTGCCGTAAGTGATGTCGCACTGATACTGCTCGCGACGAACCGGCGGCGGCTGGTCGTGCAAAATGACGCCGACCGAAAGCCCGAGAAATTTATAGACGGCACCCATCCATTCCGAATCGCGCGCGGCGAGGTAATCATTCACGGTCACGACGTGGACGCCGCGACCGGTGATCGCATTAAGATAAACCGGCAGCGTGCCGACGAGCGTTTTGCCTTCGCCGGTGGCCATTTCCGCGATGCGCCCGTTGTGCAGGCCATAGCCGCCGACCAACTGCACGTCAAACGGCACCATTTCCCAGCGGATGGGATGGCCGCGCACGATGACATCCTGCCCGCACAAACGGCGACAGGTGTTTTTGACCACGGCGAACGCTTCCGGCAAAATTTCGTTGAGCTTGCGGGCGAGTTCGTCGTTGTCTGCGATCAGGGAAAGCTCGGCTTTCCACGCCGCCGTCTTGGCGCGCAGATCATCATCGGACAGCTTTTGCAGTCCGGCCTCGATTTCGTTGATTCGGCCGACCATCGGACGAATCTTCTTCACATCCCGGTCGTTTTTCGACGGAAAAATCTTTCTGAACAAATTCACAATAATCCTTCAATGGTTACAAAATGAAGGGATACGCTACGCGAGCCGGCGCAGAGCGTCAAAGCGAATCGGGAAAGTTTTCGGTCAGGCCACCGCGCGCAGGCCGAGCATGGCCTCCGGGCGCGGCGCGGCTTTACGCACCACCAAGGCCGCGCGTTTGGTGTTTTCGGAAATGATCTGCAAGTCGGGCCGCAAGGCGGGATTGTCGCCATGCTTGAGCATCATCCGCTCGGCGTAACCTTGGATGATGGTGAGGATGTTGTTCAGATCATGCGCGACTTCGCGGCTGATCTGACGGGAAGGTTCCGGCCACGCTTGCCTTGCGGGCTGGGGGGCCACCGATGCCGGCTCGAGAGTCGGCATCATTTTTTGATAAATGGTTTCGAGCGATGACATGGTGACCACGGAAAAGCAGTTACTGCGCCATCAAGAAAAAGCCCTGTTTTCGGAGCCCTCTCATTTGTCCTCGGCTGCAAACGTCCAAAATAATTTCCCCCTGTTCCAAACCAAGACAGCAAAAGAACCTGAGAAAGCACCTGACGGTCCACGTCGCCAGGTCAGCGTGAAACCTCAAGGCACCACTTCCACCGGCAAACCAATCCAGACGAGTTTCAGCAGATAAGCCGCGTCCCAGTTCGCCAACCGGAAACAACCGTGCGATTCCGTGCGCCCGACTTGCTCCGGGCCAGGCGTGCCGTGCAGGCCATAACCTGGTTTGTCCAAGCCCATCCACGCGACGCCGACCGGATTGTTCGGCCCCGGCGGCAGAATCAATTTATGCCCGATGGCCTGCGCTTCGGGCGATTCCGGAAACACTGCGGGATCAAAGGTGTAATTGGGATTCGGCGCGACCACCGCAACGTGCAGTTCGCCGATGGGACGCTTTTCCACCTTCGCCGCGATGCTGCAAGGAAAGTGTGCCAGCAAATTGGTTTCCACATCGAATGCCTCCAGAAACTTTCCAGACAAGTGAATGATCACGAACGCCGCCCGGCCCTGCGGCTCGGGATACCTGACGTCGGGAATCTTCAAAATGGTGCCCGCCGCCACGCTCGTCCAGAACACGTCCGGATTTAATTTTTGAATCAGCAGCGGATGGGCATGCGCGTTTTCTGCGACGAGTTCCAAAACGGATTCGTAATCCAGCGCCGACTGTTCGGATTTCGCCACCCAGGTTTTCCCAATCGGCTGCAACCGCGCGAGATCGTTCGTCGTCACCGTGTAGGTCGTAAACAGGGGCACATCCAGGGTGAGCCGGGCTTTTGTGTTGGTATTTAGAACGCCCGTGTCAGTCAGGTTTTGTGAGCGTTGAAAGGCCGCGATGGCCGCCCGCGTCTGCGAACCCATCGCCCCGTCAATGGAACCTGGCGAAATCGTGTGCCGCGCCAAGGCCACCTGCGCCTCCAGCACGTCGCGAACTGGCAGCGAAAAATCGGGGGCTTTCTCAAGCACTTTTTCGGGCAAAGGCAGCGGCGCTTTTTCCAGCACCGCTGCCGGCACCTTTTCGGGCACGACCACGCGCGCCGGATTGGTGTTCAGAACCAAGGGTGGCGGCACAGGCAAAACGGCGGCCAAAGGCTTTGGTTGGGCCGGCGGCCGGGATTCGACGAGTGGAGGTTGGCTGACGACCGACACGGTTGGCTTCGCCGCCGGAACGGGCCGGGCCGGTGTTTTTTTTGCGGCGTGTTCCTGCCGCCACCACCACCAGCCGGTGCCGGCAAGGATGAGCAACAGCAACAGCACGGCCAGAAAATCCCCGCCGCGTTGACGGCGCTTGGATGACGATTTATTCAACTGCGGCACGGCTCCAGTTTAGCCGCGCGGGCCGGTCCGCCAAGTTTCAATTCCATCAGCCCAAACGCAGCACGGCATCCCCGATAAGGCGCGCGGCGTTGTCATAACCAACGCGACTGGTGTTGAGAATGACATGATAATTCAACGGGTCGTTGATGTCGGCGTTGAAATACGTTTTCAGATAGCGGGCGCGGGCCTGCTCCTCGTCCAGACAAAAATGCCGCGCCGCCGCCGGCGATTTGTGTTCATCGTGACAGATGCGTTCGATGCGATCTTCCAGCGGGGCCACAAGGCGGACGTGCAGGACGTGCGGCAGTTTCGCGGTGACGATGTTCCCGGCGCGGCCGATAAGAATCACCCCGCCCAGTTCCGCCAGCCGCAGCATCGTCTCGGCGGTCTGTTGGACAACTTTTTGCGCTGGCGGATGCACGCCGAAAATATCGGCCAGCGTGTCCTCCAGTTGCGACGCCCGATCCTCTGGCAGAAACTGGGCGAGATACTTCGGCAAATTGTGATCGGCCAGCACCTTGTCCATGAGTTCGCGATCAAACACCGTCCACGCAACCCCGTCCGGTGGCGCGTGCTGCTGGAGATACCTGGTCAGTTTCTCCGCCACCAGCACCGCGCCGCACCCCGCCTGACGCGAAATGGTTACCGCCCGGCGGACACTGGTGGGCGCGGGGCCATGCGCCGCCGGCGTGGTTTGACTGCTGATAAAGGAGAGACAACGGTCAAGACTGGCGTTCATCATAAATCACCTTTCGTTTGAATGACTTACCATACGCCCGCCGGTTCAAAAAAAGCAAGCCACGGATGGTGATTTGCACCGGGCTAATGTTGAAGATTACACCTAATCACGCCGCAGCATGTCGTTGTAGGCGCTGCCAATTTGATCCACCAACGGCGACGGCGCGACCGGCCACCCGTCCAGCGCGACCACGGGCACCAGGCCCAGCGCGCTTTGCGTCACAAAAATCCCATCCGCATTCCGCAAATGCTCCAACTTGATCACGCGCTTGTTCGTCTCGAGCCCCAGCGTCTGGCAGATCTCCAATACCACCGCCCGGGTGATACCCGGCAGGACGCCGCGCCCCGTCGGCACCGTGCAGATTCGATCCTGATAAACCCAGAAAATGTTCCCGCCCGCCGTCTCCGCCACCTCGCCGTTCGTATTGAGCAACAATGCCTCGTCTGCGCCTTTTTCCTCCGCCTCGGCCCGCGCCACCACGTTGAGCAGCTTGCTCGTGGTCTTGAAGGACGCCAGCGCATCGCTCGCCGGAATCCGGAAGGACGACGTGACCATGCTCCACTGCACCGGCTCCTCGGCGTTCACCGGCGGCAAGGGAGTCAAGGTCATCGCCACGGTTGGCTCCTCGGAGTTCCTCGGCGAATACCCTCGCGGTCCCGGCCCGCGCGTCAGCGTCACCCGCAAAATGCCTTCTGGCTGATTATTTTTCTCGATGAGTTCGCCCGCGAGTGTCTGCAATTCTTTGGGCGTGAACGGCGGCTTGATTTTCAGAAACTCCGCGCCGCGCGTCATGCGCTCCAGATGCTGCGCCATGCGAAAGGGCTGGCCGTTCGCGACGCGCATCGTCTCAAAAATCCCATCGCCCAGCATAAAACCACGGTCGTTCAAGGGCACGAGCGCGTCTGCTTCAGGCAAAAATTTTCCGTTGAGAAAGACAATCATAAGACCCGGATTCCTTATGGCGTAATTGTTACCTGAAGGGCGGCGCTTCGGCGAGCGGAAAATCTTATATTTTGCAGCAGCCTGGGTAACGCGGCCTAGACTGGTTTTTGGCTTTGCGCATCCGGGTGCATGGGGGCTTAGGCGGCCAATCGGATCGCGCCACGCAAACCGAATCAGCCCAGCCCGGGTGCCCTCCGGCAGTGACCGGTAGCCGCGCAATGGACGACCCGACGACGCCGAAATCAATTTCGACCAGAGCGAACCGCATTACGCTTTGAGTGCGTGAGCAAGCGGCGAAAGGCCGCCTCACGCCAAGCTGCGGGCGTGTTTGCCAATGACTTACCGAAGCACGCACACCATCATGGAGTGCGCCAGCGCTTAGAAACCAAAGGAATCTTCCTGTTGCGCTCTTTGTGCATTTTGGCGGCTAATCCGCCGGTGGCGGCGGTGCGGTGCCGTTTTCTTGCGGTCGTTGCAGCCGGCGGCCACGGAGGTGTGGAGGCTCATTCTCATCAGGCGGAAGGTTTGAGCCTCCTCACATCGTCGGCTCCGTGGGAAGTCAGCTTTACACCAGCGGTGGAATGCTATAGTTGAATTCTGATGGACGAACTCGAACCGCAAGACATGATGCACCTCAACGCCGCCGAAGGCTGGCTGGGGCTGGGCGATCTGATCGAGGCCAGCGCAGAGCTGCAACAAATCACCCCAGCCAAGCGGATGCACCCGGCGGTGTTGGAAGTGCGGCATAATCTCTGCGCGCAGGCGAAATGCTGGGAGGAGTGCCTCGTGATGGCCGAGGCCTTGGTGGCATTGGCACCGGAAGCGACGTTCGGCTGGATTCACCGCTCGTTTGCGCTGCATGAGTTGAAGCGCACACAAGAAGCTTTGGACCGGCTCCGGCCCGCCTTGACTTTCTTCAAGGACGACATCACGGTTCATTACAACCTGGCCTGCTATGAGTGCGTTCTGGGTAATCTGGGTGCCGCGAAACTACGGCTGGCGGCGGCGTTCAAGCTGGCCCGCAAACAAAACTGCGTTGGCGAATGGCAAGCGCAGATGTCGCAAGATCCCGATTTGAAACCGCTGTGGAAGGATGGGGATGAAATTGAAAACTAGGGTCTCTGCTGTTTTCAAAGCTGTCAATACGAGGAGAAGCACCAACCTCCAAGCACTGAACCTCAGGAAACTTCCAAGTCCCAATTACCAAACCCGCTGCTCGGCCACCGCGCTGGCGACGTTACTGGAAGGATGAGGCGCGGAGCTTCAGTGGAGCTTGGAGGTTGAAACTTGGCGCTTAACAAACGGTCCACCCACACCAACTCAATCCAAACACCGCGTCACCGGTTCGGTGACCGGATCCCAATAGCTAATTTTGCGAACGCGGCCCGCAGCCGTGAGCGCCAGCACGGTCACCCGGCCCGCCAGCACGGGGAACGGCGCCAGCGTCGCGGCCGACTCCACCAGCACAATCCGCTGCGGATACTTCCGCAGCTTTGGCAGCGCAAACAGGCGGGCCACGGCGGGCATCGTGTGGATGTCCATGAGATAGGCGGCATGATTTGTTTCCAGAAAACTGGCACCCTGCTCCGCCAGCTTCAAGTTGGCCGCCTTGCCGCAGGCCATTTCCGTGGCGACCAGGAGAAACTGCGTGCCGTTGGTGGAACTAAAATAAAATCCCCGGCCGTGCTGGTCTGACGCGGCAAAGGCCGGCACCGCATCGCCCACCATGAGCGGCGCGGTGCGCGCGGAGAGGCCCAGCAGGAAAAACCCGAGCATGATCCAGCGGCGAGAGCGCGTATTCATTCCGCGTAAAATCTCATGCGCCAGGGCGGCATGTCAATGAAGGCGGCTCACGAAAGCCACCGGATCAGCGGTTGCCGGCCGAGGACAGGAACCGGTCACGCCAGGATTTGCCTTAAAACCCGGATTGAGCTAAATTCCAACCATGAGAATAAAATATCTATTGCCTTTGGCGGGTTTCTTGTTGACGGGGTGCGTGACGCGCACCTATACCGTGGCCACGCCGCCGCCCGGACCTTCGGTGGCGGAAGTTCAATCCATGGTGCAGGCCCACGTCGGCGATGCGGTTATTGTAAACCAGATCCAAAGCTCCAGCACCCGCTATGCTTTGACGGCCGATCAAATTATCGCACTCAAGGCGGCCGGTGCCAGCGACCCGGTGCTCAACGCTCTGATCGCCTCCGCCAACAAGCCAGCGGCTCAAACCACCACCACGGTCGAGCAAGGCCCCGTTGTTTATCCGTCGGTATATGTGAATCCGTGGCCGTGGGGCTGGTGGGGCTGGGGTCCCTATTACCATGGCGGCTACTATCGCGGCTATCATTATTGGCATTGAATATTCGCGGGCAACCTCCGGCTGAATCCCGGGCGCCAATCGCCATTGGCGCGGCCAGTGCCCACAGCCCCGCGCCGGACCGGCTCCGTCGGCGATTGCCGGGGAATCTCGCTGCGGAAGGCATTCTAAACCGGCGATGCCCGGCCAACTCTTTGCGCCCTTGGCGGCCTTGGCGTGAGCAGCAACTGCCTGCCTAAATCAACCGAAAATAATCAACGTCAACATGTCCGGCTGGCGAGGGGTTATGTCGCGACAAGCTGTAGAGTCCCACCCGGGCTCCAATCCAAACGCCTTTTGTGGCGGAGAACGCCAGCGGCACTGGCACCCAATCGTCGTGGGTCGCAAAACTGAAAGTGCAGCGTCCCCCAGCCGTTACCGCCACGCGCAGCTTGACGGTCGGGGACGCATGGTCGCGTGAGAATTGTTCGACGCCGTCCAGGCGCAGGACCAACTGGCACCGGTCCTCGGTTTTGATGAATGCCAGTGCGGCGGAGGATTCACCCGCGACGATCAATCCGGCCTCTTCATTAGTTTGGATGGCGGATAAATCAATGCGGGTCTCTGCGGTAAATTCCCGCGCCGGAAATTTTTGGAGCAGCAAGTTCGGCAACCGCATCAGGTTCGCCTGCGTGGTGAATTGCGGATACAGCCGCAGCCAACTCTTCCGCGCGCTCAAGGAATGCCAGGCGGCCTGGTGGTTGGCGTTCCATTGCCATTGCAGACCAAGCTTGGAGGCATCGAATTCGTCGCTGGTTTGAGGCACAGCAATGCAAACGCCGCAGTTCGCCGCCGGTTTGCGACCATTCAAAACCGGTTCGCCGCCGTCGCTGCCGTTGACCTGACCCAGCAGCGGCCAACCGTCCCGCCAGGTGACGGGCTGCAGATGCACGATGCGGCCATAAACGCCGGCATCCTGGAAATGGATGAACCACCACTCGCCTTTGGGCGTGTCCACCAGCGCGCCTTGATGCGGGCCGTTGATATCGGTGTCGCCTTGCGCGAGCACGATTTTATCCTCGTAAGGGCCGTAGATATTTTTCGAGCGGAGCGCCAACTGCCAGCCCGTCTCCACGCCGCCAGCGGGTGCCAGGATGTAATACCAGCCGTCCATTTTCAAAAACTTCGGACCTTCGAGCGTTGGATGCTTTTCCGGCTCGTGGAAAACAATTTTGCCTTCTCCGAGCAAACGTGAACCGTCAGGAGCCATCGGACAAACCCGCAGGCGATGCTTGATGCCGGCGCGCGAGCCGGCGTAGGCGTGAACGAGATATGCCTGACCGTCGTCATCCCAGAGCGGACACGGATCGATCAATCCTTTGCCAGCCTGCACCAAATGCGGTTCGGACCAGTTTCCGGCGGGATTATCTGCGGTGACAACGTAAACGCCTTCGTCCGGCGTCGGGAAAAATATCCAGAATTTTCCAGCGTGAAAGCGGATGGCCGGCGCCCAAACGCCGCAGCCCGGCTGCACTTCCGCATAACGCGGATGCGGGAGATTTTTCAGTGCATGGTTGATGATCGTCCAGTTGACCAAATCTTTGGAATGCAGAATCGGCAAGCCGGGCGTGCAGTTGAAGCTGGACGCCACCAGGTAAAAATCGTCGCCGACCCGCACGACATCCGGGTCCGAGTAGTCGGCATAAATAATGGGATTGCGATAGGTGCCGTCGCCCTGGTCGGGTGTCCACGGAAAAGCGACGACCTGGGTCACAACCGTTGTTTGCGCGAACGTAATCGGGGCTTCAATTGTCGGTGAACCATTCATGAGATGCTTTCCTTAATTTTGATGGGCTTGATTTGCGGCACGCCGAGGTGGAATAGCATCCACGCGACGAGATAGGCGCTGCCACAAATCAGCATGATGGTTTTGTAAGTGCCTTCGCCCTGCAGCACATGGCCGACGAGGTAGAAAAAACCCATGGATAAAAACGCCGCCAACATCCCGCCGAAGCCGACGATCGAGGCCACGGCGCGCTTCGGAAAAATGTCCGAAACGACCGTATACATTGTGGCCGACCAGCCTTGATGCGCCGCGCCGGCCAGACCGAAACAGGCTGCGGCCAGCCACGGACTGCTCACATACGGCGTCAAAATCACCGGCAACGTGCAGCAGGCACAAATGAAGGAAGCCGTCTTCCGCGCCCGGTTCAGCGGCCAGCCGCGTTTCAGGAAATAGGCGCTCAAGCTGCCGCCGCCAATGCTGCCCAGCGCGGCCGAGAGCGCGACGAACGCCAACGGCAGACCGAAATGTTTCAGGTCGAGGTGGAATTGCTTGTTGAAAAAATCCGGCAGCCAAAAGCCATAAAACCACCAGACCGGCCCGAGGATGCAAGTGCTGAAATAGGCCCACGATTCACGGTAGCGCATCAGTGTCAGCCACGGGATTTTTTCGCCGGCAGACGGCGCGACCCCTTCGTGGATATGCGCCAGTTCGGCCGCGTTCACGCGTTTGGATTTTTCCGGCGCGCCATAAAATCTCAACCAGAACATCAGCCAGACCAGATCCACACAACCCAGCGTGATGAAAGCCGCCTGCCAGCCGCCAAAGGCGCCGACGATCAGCGGCACCAGCAGCGGCGCGAAAATCGCCCCCATGTTAGAGCCGGTGTTGAAGATGCCCGTGGCGACCGAACGTTCCTTCGGCGGAAACCACTCGGTCACGACCCGGATGGCCGCCGGGAAATTTCCGGATTCACCCAAGCCCAGCGCCAACCGCGCCGCGCTGAATCCCGGCACGGTGCGACAGACCGCATGCGACATGGCCGAGAGACTCCAAAATAGAACCGACAGCGCATAGGCTTTCTTGATGCCAATCCAATTCATGAACGAGCCGAAGCCGGCCTGCCCGATGGCGTAGGCGAATTGGAAGAAAATCGCCATACGGGCATAGTCCGTCTCCGACCAGCCATAGGTTCGCGACAGGTCCGGTTTGAGCAAGCCGAGCACCTGCCGGTCCATGTAGTTCACCACGCACGCAAAGAACAGCAGCGCGCAAATGAACCAGCGAAATTTGGTCATTTCTTTCATTTCATCAAATCCAATTTGGAGTTCTTCACGCGGAATGTTCTCAGCGCCTCGCCGGTTTTGCTTTCCACGCGCACGTTTTCAAACGTAATGCGGTCCGCATCGGTCACCGACACGCCTTGTTGCGAGGTCATGGCAACATCTTTCAGCGTGATGTTGTGGAGCGGCATTTCCGGTAGTCCTTGCAGCACGATGGCATTTTTAGCGCGCCGACAAAGGACGTTCTCGATGTGGATGTCGCGGAATTGCGGCGTGGCCTCAGTCACGGGCGGGAAATTGGTTTCCGTATTGTCAGCGGTTTCGTCCAACGGCGATTTGCCGCCGTAATACAAATTAAAATTGATCGCATCCCCGGGAAGGTCCGTCATGCGGACGTTGGAAATGAAAATGTTTTCCACCACGCCGCCGCGACCGCGCGTGCTCTTGAAGCGCAACCCAACGTCCGTGCCAATGAAGGTGCAGTTGTTCACGCGCACATTGCGCACGCCGCCGGACATCTCGCTGCCGATGGTGAAGCCGCCGTGCGCGTGATAGACGACGCAATCCTCGACCAGCACATCTGCCGTCGGCACGCCGATGCGGCGGCCGGGCGCGTCCTTGCCGGACTTGAGACAAATGCCATCGTCGCCCACGTCAAACGTGCAGCCGCGAATGAGGGCGCGGCGGCAGGATTCAAGATCAAGCGCATCGCTGTTCTGCGCGGTCGGCAAGTTGCGCACGGTGACGTTCAGGATGGAAACGTCATCGCACAGCACCGGATTCAACGTCCAGTTCGGCGGATTTTGGAAAGTGACGCCGGCCAGCAAAACTTTTCTGCAGCCGATGAGCCGCAGCATTTTCGGCCGCAGAAACTGGTGAGCTGGCGCGTAGTCCGCCAGCATGAGCGAACCGGCTTTGCGTAGCGCTGTCGCCACTTTTTCGCCGGTGATCGCTTCGCGACTGGGATACCAGGTGTCGCCACTTTCATTGAGCACGCCGCCGGATTTGACGAGCGCCTTCCAGTCGCGCTCGCCGAGTTTGTCCTGTTTCAGCGGACGCCACGCATCGCCGCCGCCGTCAATGATGCCATCGCCGGTGATGGCCACGTTTTCCAGATTTTCGCCGGAGATCGGCGAGGTGGAATCAATTTCCTTTTCGCCCTTCAGGTCAATCACCCTGAGCGGATACAATTTGTAGTCGCGGGAAAATTGGATGAGCGCCCCGCGTTCGAGGTGAAGATTGATATGGCTGCGCAGCTTAATGGGCCCGGTCAGCCAGATGCCCGGCGGAACGACCAGTTCGCCGCCGCCTTTTTCAGAAAGCGCGGCGAAGGCCTGCTCCAACGCGGCGGTGTTGAGTGTCTGGCCGTCGCCATTGCCGCCAAAATCTTTCAGATTGACGACGTGTTTGGGAATCACCGGCAGCGCCACGATCGGAGCGGTCGGCGGCATGGCGGCGTTGGCGGCGAGGATGCCCGCCGCCAGAACCGTCAGCGCCAACATCGGCGCCCTTGCTTTGAAAATTGTCATGACTGAAAAAATTCTATCAGCAGAGCAGTCGAAATGATCTACGATTTTCGGCATAACTTTGTGAAATAACTGCGAACTCAATGGTCAGGGTGGCGTGAGCGTCACTCCGGCGTTGGTGCAGGACAGCTGGTTCACGCCATCCGGGGTAACGATTTGGCAATCCACCAGCCGGACGTTTTGCGCCTCGTAAATGCCGAAAGGTTTGTCCGCAGTGATGTTGACTCGCTGCAACCGCACGTTGGTGACGGCCATTTCCGGCAACCCCCAAATCAATCCAGCCCGCCGCCCGGACTGCGCCGTGGCGGTGATGTTGCTGAAAGTGATGTCGCGATAAATCGGCGTCCTGCCGGTGATCGCGCTGCGGGGATAAGTCGCAGCCATGGCGGGCGTGAGATTGTTCAGCGCACGGTATTCCCGGTTGGTGGCCATGTAGGAAGCGTAAATCAGAATCGGACTTCCCACGTTGGTCATGCGCAGATTCAGGTAAGCAAGGTTATGCAAGAAACCGCCGCGGTCGCGATCCGATTTGATGCGAATGCCCGAGTCGGTGTTGTTGAATGTGCAATTAATGACCGTGAAGTTGGAGACGCCGCCGGAAGTGGGGCTGCCGATGGAAACGCCGTGACCGTAGCCATAGGTGCAATTGGTGATGAGAACATCCGAAGTGCCGCCGCCACAGGTGTAGTTGTCATCGCCCACGCTGACATCGCAGTCCTGGATCAAGATGCGTTTGCCGGTGACGTCGCAGGCGTCGGTGTTGTGGCTGGGGTTGACCGGATCGGTGGAAGCATTGGCGCGAATCGTTACCCCGCGAACTGTGACATCGGTCGTCTTACCACTGATGGCGATATGAAACATCGGCGCATTGGTCAGCAGTATGTTTTCGATGAGCACGCGTTCGCACGACGAAAAGGAAATCATCCGCGGCCGCTTTGCACCGCGCGTCTTGGCGTAAGGCCACCAGGGGCTCCCCTGCCCGTCAATTGCGCCCGCTCCACTGATGGCAATGTCGTGTAGATCTTTCCCACTAATGAAATTCGCCGGGGCGGTGGTGCCGCCGGGATATTTGTCCAGCGGCAACATCCGCAAGGTTCCATTCACACGCAGATTGATATGATTGGTGAACCGGATGGGGCCGCTCAAAAAAATCCCCGCCGGCACTGCCACCAGTCCACCGCCGGCGGCGCTGGCGGCGTCCACCGCCGCTTGAATGGCCACGGTGTTTGTCGTCACGCCATCGCCGCTCGCCCCATAATTAGTGATGTTGAAAATCCTGACCGGAATTTCCGGCAATGCGGGCGCGGCAAATTGAAAGGCAGGTGAATCATTCGCGGGCGCGCGGGCGCTGGCCTCGCGTCCGGGTGAGCCGGGCGCCGCCATGACCGGCACCGCGAGCAAATATGGCGCGAGTTCAGGAACGACTTGGCGCAATTCCTCAACGACGAGTTGCGCAAACACAAGGCGTCCTTGAGCATTCAAATGCGTCGTGTCCGGCTTGCCGTCTTTGGCGACGGGATTCAGCCTGGCGGTTTCCTCCGAACCGATTTTTTCGCAATACTCGACGCTGCGCGCGTGCAAATCCACCAGCGGCACATGCTTCTCGGCCGCCAGTTTTTTCATCGCCTCGACATACGGCACGAGACTGGGTGCCAATTTTCCATTGCCGGACTGGTCAAAATTCCGGCGCGTGAGCGACGTCACCAAAATCGGTTTCGCACCGATAGCTCGGGCCTCAGCCACATAGCGCGCGAGATTTTCGGCATAGGTCGTCGCTGGATCCGTCTCGCGTTCCGGCCCCTTGCCCGGCTCGTCGTTGTGTCCAAATTGGATCAGATAATAATTCCCCTGCAATGCGAGCGCGTTCGTCCACCGGCCTTCGCTGATAAAACTCTTGGAACTGCGCCCGTTGGCGGCGGTATTGGTGCAGGTGGCATCGCCGGTGAGAAATTCCTTGAAGCCGTAGCCCCAACCACCCGCCTCGTTGACCGTGGAGTCGCCCACCAGCACGATGCGAATTTTAGGCTTAGCCGCTGCGCTTTGACTTGCAGTGATGCTGCTGGAACCGCCCGGCTCCGCGCCGGCGTGCCACATAAACATACTGATGATAAACCCGACTGATAGCGATTTTCTCATAGGCAAATTTTGACAACCCATTTACGGTAGCGGCGGACCGACTTTGATACGGTAATATTGCACCGGCAACGCTCCGATGTTGGTGCTCCAACCAAATGGCATTGTCGCTGGATTTGTGACAATCAAAGTATCCCAATTGATCAGATTGGATGAGCCTTGCACCGCATAGTCCGGCCCCACGAGACCGTTCACGCTCAAGCCCAGTTGACCATTGGCTACCTGCGGCGCTGCCACGATGGGCAACGTGAGCGGGCTGACTAGGACGCTGAAATTCTGCGTGGCGTTCAAGCCCGGCGAGCCATTATCCGTCACCACCACGCTGAACGGATTGGTGGTGTTGGCTTGCGTCACCAGCGGTCGCCAGTTGATCACTCCGCTGCTGGCATTCACGGTGGCATTGGTCGGCTTCACCGGCAGCGTGTAGGTCAGCGTCTGTCCCGCGTCCGCATCCATCGCCGTATTCGTAACTAGCAGGTTTGCGCCCACGTTGATCACATGATTGGACGCTGGGCTGCTAAACACCGGCGCCGTGTTGGGGGCCGCATTGG
This sequence comes from uncultured Verrucomicrobia subdivision 3 bacterium, assembly GCA_903850425.1. GTDB lineage: Bacteria > Verrucomicrobiota > Verrucomicrobiia > Limisphaerales > UBA11358 > UBA11358. The sequence goes on from CAINLR010000074.1 coordinate 64,153, forward strand.
AAGAAACCAGACGCACGTTGATAGTGTTGGTGTAGGAGAAACCCGAGCTATCGGTCACTTTGAACTTGAAGCTGCCAAGGGCGTTTGTGCTGAGGCTATTGGTAAAAAGCACGGTCCGACCGCTCAATCCCAAGGTGCCATTGGTCACGCCAAACACCACATACGTTGGGCTCACGTTCGTAAATCCGCGCGTGTATTGGGTTAGCTCCACGCTCAAAGGGATTCCATTCGTGCAACTGTAATGCGGCTTGGCCAGCCAGTTGAGATAGTCCTCCAGATTGGTGTAGCCGTCCCCATCCGGATCACCGTTGCTGTCGGAAAAATCATTGGCCGGTGAATTGATGTTCAGTCCTTTGATCTGCTCCCACCAGTCGGGCAGGCCATCATGATCGGTGTCGGCGGGAATATTGAATGTCGCATACGGCGGCCACGGCGCATTCGGCGAATAATTTGGCGCTGCCGGATTGTTGGTGAAATCTCTCACGTCATTCTGCGAGTCAATGAAGCCAGGATATTTGGCGCCGGACTTGGGCTGCGACACGCCGTCAATGATATAGGGCGTTCCGTTGGTGCCGATGTAGTGCGTCGTGCCGTCGAGCACTTCACCCACGATCCGACGATCAATCGCGTCGGGCATTGGCTGGTTGCAGCCGGAATCTGACAACACGACTTTGTAAGCATTGCTGGCGGATTGGGTATCCACATAGGACGGAAATACCTCCGCGTTGGTCACCGTCAGTCCCGTCAGGGGCAGGCCGTTGACAAAGGAACCCGTCATCCAGTTGTTCGTGTAATAGCTCGTGCCTTGCAGAACATTCCCGGTCATGTAGTAAGTCTCCGTGCCCCATCCCGTCTGGATGGCATCCAGTTTCAACAGCCAATTCGCCGAGTGGCTCGCGTTCGCCGGACACGGTTTGTAAAAATTGTTCACGTAGTTGGCGCGCTGGACGCCACCGTCCGTCGTGCGCCCCTGCCAGTTGTAAACCACATTATTGCGCATGTCGAGCGAGCCCGCGTAGTGCTGGCTCTGGTCCAGGCCACCTGCCAGCGACCAGTTGCGATCCGTCGAGTGCGCCAGCAGGTTGTGATGATAACTGCCAATTTCCCCACTGATCGAACCCGCAAAAGCATGCGGCTCGTAGTTGGTCCGGTTGGCGGCGTCATAGTGATAGGAATACTGCAACGGCTCGGCAATCACGCTGTTCTGAAAAGAAATCATCGCCGATTGGCTGCCGACTGCGCCGCTCTGACGCGAACTCGTGGCTTCATCCATGGTCCAACTGAGTGAACAATGGTCCACGACGGAGTGGGTGGAGTTACCCAGACCGATACCATCCATCGCCTGATGTGCGAAGTCGCCGAGGCGGCAGCGCATGAAGCGCATGGTGACATCACTGCAACTGCTCAAGCCCGCGCGCCAGTTCGCCAGACAGATCCCTTCACCCGGCGCGGTCTGTCCGGCAACGGTGAGATAGCCATTGCCGATGACGCAAGGACTTTGCAGTTGGATCAGGCCCGAAACTTTGAATACGACGGTGCGCGGCCCGCTCGCCTGCACTGCGGCCCGGTAGCTGCCCGGGCCACTGTCATTCAGATTGGTCACTTCAATCACCCGCCCGCCGCGCCCGCCGCGCGCCCAACGGCCGTAACCTTCCGCGCCGGGAAACGCCAGGTGCCGCGGGCGAAACGACCAGACATATCCTTTCACCAGGTTGGTGACTCCGTTGGCGGTGTTCAACTGATCCACGCGCCAGTAATAGGTCAGCGCACTATTCAGGTTCGTCACGTTGAAGTTATTGGTGGTTCCGGGAAACGCCGCAGAGGTTCCTTTGTATTCGGGCGAAGTATTGGTCGCGTTGGCGACGGCATCGCCATTGATGCCAAAGTAGAGATAGTTGGAAATGGCAAAGCCCGCCGGCTGCCATTGCAGGGACAAGTAACCCGAATTTGTCGTGCCGGCCAGCGGCGCATCATTGTTCGCGAATACATGTTCGTCGCCCTGCGTTGGAAATACTGCGGTGGCGGTAGTCCCTGGCGGATTGGGCCGGTCGATTTCAAATCCGTTCAGAATGGTGAAATCCAAAGCACTGCTGTGGTCAGGATCAAAATTGATCACGATGGGCTGGCCATCATAGCCGTTGGTGACGGTGAAATAGGCAAACCCGCATTTGCTGTCATTGGTGGCAACGAGGGTTGGCGTATTGGTGAATACCGGCACGCCATTGACACTGATGAGGCACTTGCTCATGACGTTGTTGCCATGCCAGGTGGTGTTAGTGGCCCACAGATCATTGTGGTAGGTGGTGATGGAATGCGGCCCGGCCGGCAGATTGGAAATGGTCAGACTGATCGCTCCTCCGTTGGTATTGGGGTAGTCCACCGTGATCGTATCATCCTTCCAGTGCGACCAGCAGCCATCACCCGACAACCGCCAGCCGGCGTTGGGATCCGTGCTGGTGGTGTTGCCGTTCTTGTTCGCATAATTCGCGTTCAAGTAATGCGTCGCATCGGCGGTTGCCGGGACGGTCAGGCTAATCTTGCAGGGGATAATAAGACTGATGTTGGTCGCGGTGGGCAGTCCCGTGTCCGGGTCAAATGTGTAGAGATAATTCGTGAAGGAGCGCGACAATGTGGTCGTCGTGGCGCCATTTAAATCGCTCGCCACATACCACGGCGTAAACCCCGGGGCCGTGACATCCGAGCGCACGGTGCCGTTAATGTCCACGCTCAACAACTGCGCTGATGCATCCTGGGCATTCAATAAAATCAGCAAGGCAAGGCTAAAGGCGTATGAAATTTTTCGCATGGATCAGGGCAGGCTACACATAAGCCAACGGTTGCATTTGGGTAAATTGCCAATCTGGATTGGGTTTCTGACAAAGGACATAATTACGGTTGCGCGGGATTCCAGTCATCGCTCCCGCCTAAAACAGATTTAACGGTGATTGCTTCCGCGGCGGCTTTCGTCAATTGCCTCGCCCATTTGACGCGTTTTTCTGGAGCCGCTCCCGGCCCGGTGCTGTGGTATTCGGCGTAGCGCGCCGTGAGCTCGTTGGTGACATTGCCCCAATTGTGCCAGCCTGCGGGCTTGATGTGCGCATCCATCTCACAGTTGATGAACGCCACGCTCGCGCTTGCTCGCCACGGACGACCGAGGTAGGTCTTCGCTTCCGATTTTTCGAATTGAGCCTGCCCGTTGGTTGAATTCCACGGCGTCGGATCGCCGGTCAGTTTGCAGTTGAGGAATGCCAAGCCGAATGGATGATCTGGCGGCGTGCTGGCGGCCGTCACATAACCGCCGTTTTTGCTGTGGATTTCACAACGATCAAACACGGCCGTGCCCGACCCGTAAATAAAATCCACGCGCCCGGCGAGATAGCAATTCGTGAAATATTGCCGGCCGTGGTTCACCATCAACGTATCCTGCCAGCCGAGAATGCGACAATGCCTGAACGCCGCCCGGTCGGCGTCCACGCGCAACGCCAGCGCCTGACCGTGGTCGCCGGAAGTATTTTCGATGGTCAGATTTTCCGCGCGAAAATCATCGCCGACCACCACGAACCCCGGGTCGAATTGATAGGGTTGGTTTGGTTTGCGGTCGTTCACATTGTAGGGCCACGTCAACTTGGTGTTTTCCATTTCCTCGCCGATAACGCGGATGAAAGGTTTCGTCTTCGGAACAATGATTTGCCCTTCATACACGCCCGGCTTCACGAGAATAGTGAACCAATTCGTGCCGCGTTCCGGCGCCGTGGCGATGGCGGACTGGAGATTCGTATGCGTGCCCGAGCCGTCGAATGCCACCACCGCATCGTATTTGGATTCGAGCGTAACGGGATTCGCATTCACTGGCTCCGTTCGCAATACCGGCGCGAGTTCCGGCGCGGCCTTGCGTAATTCGTCCACGACCAATCGCGCGAACGGGACGTGGCCTTTTGCGTTCAGATGCGTTCCATCAAAGCCACCGGTATTCGTGCCATCCACAATTTTTGGCGGACTGAACTCCAGACATTTTTCCGGCCCGAGCGACTCGCACAGTTCAATGCTGCGCGCCTGCAAATCCACGAGCGGAACCTGTTTCTCGGCGGCAATTTTGCGGACCGCCTCCGCGTAAGGCGCGAGGCTTGATTTGATTTTTCCGGGATGCTCCTTGTCCCATTGACGCCGCGTCAGCGGGGTGACCAGCACCGGTTTTGCACCAGCAGCTCGCGCTTCCTCGACATAGCTGACCATATTGCTGGCAAACGTCGGCATGTCCGTCGAGCGCCCCGGCTTGCCCGGCTCATTGTTGTGGCCGAATTGAATCAAATAATAATCTCCTTTCAATGCGAGCGCATTGGTCCAACGGCCTTCGCGGCGGAAACTTTCCGAGCTGCGTCCGCCTTGCGACGTGTTGAGGCACTCGGCTCCGTCGTTGAGAAATTGTTTAAAGCCCAAGCCCCAGCCCGCGTTGTCCGTCACCGTCGAATCACCGACGAGAACGATCTTAACTTTTTCGGACTCGGCCACGCTGGTTGAGGCGACCGCCAGAACGGCCAGCAAACTCAGGCTCCAGTTTTTCATATATCTGCTCATGGTAATTATCATTGAAGGTTAGTGTAGAATATTCAAAGTCGCTTTGACCAACGGCTGAGCCGATGACGGGCCAGCCACGATATTATAAGCGCCCGGATCAACAATGTAGTCATGGCTCGATTCATCCCAGCGGCGCAATCGTTCAACCGGAACCGAGATTTCCACGGTCTTCGTTTCGCCCGCCTTCACGCAGACGCGCTGGAAGCCGACCAATTCCCGCAGCGGCATCTCCACGGGCGGGTTCATTGCCGTGGCATAAATCTGGACCACTTCATCGCCGTCGCGTTGACCACTATTCTTCACCGTCACCTGCACGACGAACGTTTCGCCCGCCTTTGCGGATGCGGAAGCCAGCGACATTTTTTCATAGGCAAAAGTCGTGTAGCTCAAACCGTGGCCAAAAGCGTAAAGTGGTTTGCCCGTGAAATAGCGGTAAGTGCGATGGCTCATCGCGTAGTTTTCAAACGGCGGCAAATCGTTTTCGCTCTGATAAAAGGTAACTGGCAAACGGCCGGCTGGATTGAGATCGCCCATCAGGGCTTCAGCCACCGCATCGGCGCCGCGCTGGCCGTAATACCAGCAGAGCAAAACCGCGTTCGGCTGACTTTGGTCAAAGCTGATGGCGCTGCCGGTGGTCAAAACGACGACCGTTGGCTTTTTCAATGCCGCCACTTTTTCGAGCAGCAATCGTTGCGTGGCTGGCAGTTGAATCGTTGTGCGATCGCCCCCGCTGAAACCTTCGGCGGTCACGCTCATGGATTCGCCTTCGAGATCCGGCGTCAACCCCAGCGCCAGCACAACGTGATCGGCCTGCCGGGCCGCCGCCAGCGCGCGGTTGAGCGCATCATCTTCGCCCGGAATAATCCAACCGAACTGAATACGGCCTTTCGCCGTGAGTTGTGCATATTCCAGCCGCACCTTGTAAATCTTCCCGGCCTCAAGTTGTAGAGTCGTGCTCAATGGCCGCTCCGGATCTTTGCGCCATGAATCAATGATCGGCTGGTCATTCATGAACACCCGCACCGCGCCTTCGGCAACAATCCCAAAAACATATTCGCCCGCCTTCGGCGGAATCATCACGCCCGTCCAGCGAACCGATGCCAGCGAGATGGGAATGCCTTCGATCGGCTGCGCCTCGTCCCATTGCAAATCAATCTGCGCATTAGTGCGCATGGATTGTAGTTTGCCTTCGACCAGAGCTTTCTTCGCATCCTGTTCCTCGTGAGCAAAGACTTCGCCTTTCAACCCCGCTTGTCCCCGCGTCGCGTCGGTGAACAGCACACCCGCTGGAAACGGTTTCCCGCTCATGCGAAATCCTTTGACCAGCGGCACCCCCGGCTCGATCAAAACTTTCGCGCCCGCCACCGCTAGTTTGGATTTAATGCCCTTGGCCAAGGTGATTTTCCGGCTCGGCGTTCCGCTGTAATTGCCCAGCAACGCCGATTCGTCGTCGGCAGTTGGTCCAATGATGGCCACCGTTTTAAGCTGCTTCGCATCCCACGGCAACGTGCCGTCATTCTTCAACAGCACCAAACTTTGCCGCGCCGCCTCCAATGCCAATTGGTCGTGCGCGGGCGAATCATTTTCGGAAATGGGAATGCTTCGAAAAGGAACGCGCTCGGCGGGATCAAACTGGCCCAACTTAAAACGAAGCGTGAACAGTCGCCGCAGCGCTAGGTCAATGTCCGCTTCGGCGACCAAGCCGCGTTTCAATGCCTCGGCCAGCGCCTCGTAGGTTGTGCCGCTGCATAAATCGTTGCCAGCTTTGATGGCCAGCGCACTGGCCTCCGCCGCATCTTTGACATATTCGTGAGCGCCCTTGCGCCAGATATCGGAAACGTTATCCACGTCGCCGACGACCGCGCCTTGGAATCCCCACTCATCGCGAAGAATATTTTGGAGCAGGTTTGTGCTAGCGGGAGCGGGAACACCGTTGACCGCGTTGTAAGCACTCATCAGCGACATCGCACCACCTTCGCGAAGGGCGGCTTCGAACGCCGGCAGATAAGTCTCGTGAAGATCGCGGCTGGAAACAACCGCATCGAATTTATGACGCAACGGCTCCGGCCCGCTATGCACCGCGTAGTGTTTCACCGTCGCCACCGTCTTCAGATAATTCGGGTCGTTTCCCTGCAACCCGCGCACAAAGGCCACGCCAAACTGCCCGGTGAGAAACGGATCTTCGCCATACGTCTCCTGCCCGCGTCCCCAGCGTGGGTCGCGGAAAATGTTGATGTTCGGCGACCAGATGGTCAGGCCTTGATAGCGCTTGCTGTCCCCGCCGGAACTACGGATTGCTTCGTTGTTCTTCGCGCGCGCCTCGGTGGAAATCGCGTCGGCGATGCGCTGATGCAATTGCGGATTCCACGTCGCCGCCAACCCGATCGCTTGTGGAAAAACAGTTGCCGTCCCATTGCGCGCGACCCCGTGAAGCGCCTCGTTCCACCAGTCATACTTCGGAATCCCGAGCCGCTTGATCGCTGGCGACGCCATCATGGTCTGACTAATTTTTTCTGCAACAGTGAGCTTTGAAATCAAATCATCAACCCGTTTTTCGACAGGCAAACCCGGATCACGGAACGGTGGCTCAGCCACCGGTTGCTGGGCCGACAATTGACAAACTGCAAGAAACGTTGCGAGGACAAGCCTCACACGCAGAAGGTTGCTTTTCATTGGGAGAATTAAGTTCATGGCTAAGCGAGCCGGAAGCAAACATTGCCAGGGCTCACGCCAACAGCAAATCCCACCCCAGACACCGTTGCGCCGCAGGAATCCTTGATCGTGACGGCGTTCGTGAACCAGCCGCCGCCAACGCCGCGCCGGTTCACGTTCGCAAAATAATTCCACCTGTCACCCGTCGGGCGGCTGGCCGTCGCCCCACTCGGTGCGCCGGGCGTCCCGCCGGCGACCCTGACGTTGATGAAGTTTTGCGCGCTGGAAACTGCAAGCGCAAGGTGCCGAATCGTGGAACGCACGCTTCGCCTTCCTATAATCTGGATCACACAAGTCATTTTGTTTTTCAGCATTGACCAATCGTTGCCAAATTTTTAGGTGCACGGTTGACGTTGAATATAGACCGTTCTTGGTTTCTCACCAAACCCAACCAATCGTGCGGCTAGGGAATCAAATCGCGCGGCCCCGCCTCAAAGCGAAGCCGCGCGAATGACTGTCCCCGCCCTAAGGCGGCATCATTGATTGTTCGTCGTGCTCAGGATATAGAACTGCCGACCCAAGGCTGGATTCACAGCGTTAGTCACGGTGGCGGTGAAACTGCCGCTGCCAGCGGCGACATTCGTCCAGAGGGGCTTCCACAGGTTGCGGACTGACGCCACATTAGTCTGGTTCAAGAGATAGAACGTCCCGGCCCCCGTGTTCGTCACCGAGATGGTCAGGTTGGTTCCGGAAACTACCGGCCCAGCCGTGAAGTTCAAAGCGGTCACTGCCGACGGCGCCGCCACCACGGTCACGTTGACATTCAGGGTGAAGGCATTGTAACGAGTTAAATCAGTCGGGGTGAAAGTCACCGACTGGCTCGCCGTGCCCACACCCGGCGTCGTGGCCGGCGTGGTGAAAGCGAAGCTGCCCGCCACCACGTTCGTGCTGAACGCATTGGTGACGACACCGCCGGTCAGGATGGAAAGACTCAACGGCTGGCCATTAGTGATTTGCGAGGCGGTCGGCGCGGTCTTGAGCACCGGTGTTTGCAGATTGACCGCCACGCCAACAGTGAGCGTAATCGCGCTATAGTTGACTAGGTCAGTCGGCGTGAAAGTCACTGACACGTTAGTCACGCCCACGTTGCTCGGAGTATTCGTCGGCGTGGCGAAGGCAAATGCGCCGGCCACGATCACACCGGCCGAGTTGGTGGCGGAGCCGCCGCTCAACACGGAACTGCTCAATGCCTGGCCATAGATTATCGGCGAAGCAGTCGGCGCCGTCATCACGATCGGCACCCGCGCGACGACGCTCGCCACCGCAATTTTTCCATCGGTGGCAACAGTGTTGTTCCAAGTATAATTCGCACTATTCGGAACATCGTTAGTCTGCAACGCCGCCGCGCTGAAGCCCGCCGTGGCACCGGGGAACAATGGGAAGGAATCGCCAACCTGCAACTTCGGTCCGACATTGGTGCAGCTAAGCGTGGCACCACTGAAGATAATGGAACCACCGGAGGCAAACTGGCTGCAGTTACTCGGCGTGTTCGTGCGGTTCAGGTTTGGCCGGTAGCTGCCGTTAATTGTGGCATTGCCAGAAACGGTAAGCGTGCCCATGGGATATCCCGGGGCAACCGTGGAACCAGCGGCGGCGGTGAGGATGCCGTTGACTGAACCATTATTGCCACGCAGCGTCTGGCCGCTGTTAAGCGCCAACGTGCCGCCCGCACCGGCGACATCATAGACCCCGCTGTTGTTAGCAATGATCTGGGAGGCCTTGCCAAATGAACCGGACATCGCAATCGTGCCGCCATTGACAATTACCGCACCCGTATTGGTGCTGATTGCGGTCAACGTCAAAGTGCCGGCACCGACTTTGGTCAAGCCGAAGGATGCCGCCGCACCATCCGAGAAGGTTCCATCGAACGTCGTGCTCGTATCATCCAAACCCACGGTCAGGGTGCCGGCCACGGTCGCGTGCATATTGCGAATGCGCGGGCCTTCAATCAGCAGAACGTTGCCGGAATTGATGCTGGACAAATTCGACACTGTGAGGTTGTTGCCGTTGACGCGCAGATCCCCGCCGGAGTCCAAAGTCAGCGGGCCGCGGCTGATCGCATTGCCGTTGGCCGCCTGGATTGAGCCCGCAGTAATCAGCGTGGAAGCATAAGCCTGTGGCAAGCCATTGGTCGGCCCCAGGATCAAGACATACGAGTTGGTAGTGCCCCAGACTTCCAGTTGATAAGGTCCCGCGATAACACTCTGAATCGTTCCGCCGTTAATCGTTCCGCCGATGCGGGCATCGCCTAGCAGGTTGATCGGACCATTGACGGTGCAACCGAAGATAGACATGGCACCGGTGGGCAGGGCTACTCCGATCCAGCCGGTTCCGGCAATGTTGAACGTGTTGTTATAGGCAGTGCCCGAACGATCCAGCCAGGCCTGTGTGCTGGCTGGCACATTCACGGTGCTGCCATTACCGAACGCATAACCGGCGTTATTATCGCTCGCATGGAGACGGGTGTAGCCCTGGAGGTTGACCGTTCCATTGAAATTACTGTTGATCAAATTAAGTCCCGTGGCATAAGTGGCGCCGGCCGCATCATTAAAATTAACGGTTCCGCTGCCAGCCATGGTGTTTTTGATGTTGAGCGTGGCGTTTAGCGAAGCCGCCGCCGAGCTGTAATTGAGTATCCCGTTCGTAGAAACCGTTACGGTGCCGGTGATAGAACCTTTGACCGAGGAGCCATCGCCGATAGACAGGGTTGCGCCATTGCTAATGATGGTGCCACCGGTATGCACATTATCGTTTAGAATGGTCAGCGTTCCCGAGCTGCTGTCCACTAACTGGGAAACGCCCGTCAGCCCTTTTGTCCCACTAAAGTTGTAACTTTGGCTGCCGGTCACCGACATTAATGTGGGAGTCAGGTTGGTGGAGATCGTCACCGAGGTGTTGGCGGAGCTATCATTGAAGGTGACATTGTCGCCAGCCGCAAAGGCGGTGGGATTGCCGGCAAGCGTAAATTCCTGATCGGTGAAGTTCCAGTCCGTGCCGACGACTCCACCCGCCCAGATCAAATTGCGCGGGGCCGACAAGGTCAAGGATACTGGTGGAGCCGAAGTGACAATATCGCCACAGGGAGTTTGCACCACCACCGTATAACCGTTAAGGGCCGTGGCCGCGTCGGCCGCCCCCACCGCGGCAAATTGTAGCGTAGGTGTTTTTGCCCCCGTAACATTGGCCGTGTTGGTCACCGGGATTCCGCCCTTATACCATTGATAACTCAAAGCGGCGCCGATGGCCGTCACTGAGAATGAAGCCGGCAGGTTGGTCACCACCGTGACCGAAGCGGGCTGGGTGCTAAGGGTTATCCCCGGCGCATAAACGGGCGCACTACCATACATCGGCCCCGTGCTGCCAGTAACCGTATTGCTGGCAATGACTGTGTAGGTTCCGGGAACAGTTTGAGCCGTGCTAAGGTTAATTGCTGACCCCGTGCCCGTCACATTGGTGCCGATATAGGCACCGTCCCGGTATAAGAGATAAGCATTAGTTGCCACTGATCCATCCAAGCCAATGGTCACCCCGCCAACGCAAGGATTGCCGCTGGAAGTTACGGTAAAGTAAGGGCCAGCTTGATTCGAACTGGTGAACGTTATGATGATCTGATTGATGAAGTTGGTCGTTGGATTTGCCGTGTTTCCCGTGCGATTACCACCGATGCAGAGTGCGTCAAAATTGGTTGTCAGGACATTTGCGCCGGATGCCGCGGCGTAATTTGTCCCCAAAACTGCGCCACCAGTTCCAACTCCCGCATAAAGTATGTTCGTAAAAGTAAGGCTGCCATTCGCTTGCAAGGTGATCTTGAATTCCTCAGTGTATTGGCTGCCAATGGTCAAAGGGGTGATTACTTGTGCGTTCTGGCCAAGATTAACATTGCCGGTAAAGCCATTGATCACCGATTGATTCAGGTTGTTACCTTGATTTTGCGCCGGTCGGCTCATGGTAGCAGAAGTAGCCGAAGCCGTGCCGTTGCCGTAGGCCATATTACACCGGTAACCGAGCCAATTCTGAGCGTGACCGACTGCCTCGCTGGTGGCTGCTGTCAGGCCGTTATTAAACATGTTTGTATCGGGAGCCGAGCCACCGGAGTTAAAAAGCCCAAGCGCCAAAGTTGCATTGCCACCAAAGCCTGCCACGCTAAAGTAATTCGTGGTAGCCGTGAAGATATTTTGAATGTCAATGCTGTCTCCCGGAATGGCCAGGGTGACTGGGTGGGTCGTGAAAATGGCACTCCCTTCAATATACGCTGACGATGTTCCAATCATTGCAAGATTGAATTGTCCGTTCGTAATCACACACCCCATCCCAGCAAGCGATGCAACGCCTTTAGGGGTGGCAATATCATAGCTGGTGGAGGATGCGGTAGGGATGCCACCAGGAACGCTGTTTGAGCCGACCGTGCTGCCGTTTACGAAAGTATCATTGAACACCATCTGCTGCGCCATGGCAGCCAACGGTGCGATCAATGTGAGGAGCGCGCAGGTTATTAAACGGTTTAAGAACAACCGTGTCCAGTATGGGATTAGTAGGTTTTGCATATTCATGTTTGTTTTGTTTGGATTTGAGGTTACCGAATCAGGCTTCTTCAAAAATTCACTTATTGGGTCGAATGGTTTAGCAACCACGCGATGTCTCCATTCCCCAGTTTGCTGTCCCCGTTCTTGCAGGTTTTAAACCAATCCGTGAGCCACTTATGCGTCTCCGCATGGCCGTCCCCAAAGGAAAAGACCGTTACCGCGCCGCCGTGCGCAATTTGCGGCGGGTCGCGCACCGTCCACGCGTTGGCACCACCGGGTGTGGGCGACCAAAACCAGCCGTCATTGAGACAAGCCGTGTCACCAGGGATGGGCACCAGTCGTTCTTCGGTAAACACAAAGCCATCCGACGCCGAGAGCTTCTTAAAGTGCGTGGTCTTGCGATAAATCTCCCCACCCGTTTGCGCAATACTCATCGAGCCAAACCCGCCCAGACTGACCGAGTTCGGCCCCACCCACGAATTGCAGGAATAGGAACGCACTCTCGGCAGGCCACCATTAGCGGTCGTCTTGTCCGCCGGGCAACGATACACCCCGGCAAGTTTGGCATAGGGCCCCAGCGAGCCGAACGGCGCGTAGGCCGGATCCACCAGCAGAGTAGCATTGGTGCAACCGCTAGAACTCGCCATATTGCCCGCCACCCACGCGGGATCCAGCGCGCTCGTGCCATACTCGGGCGGACCGCCCGCCCCATCCGGGTTGGGGGCGAAGTAATCATTAAAATCACCAGCGTAAAGCACATTGGCCAGACCGAGCTGTTTCAGGTTGTTCACGCAGGAAATGGTCTGGGCCTTAATCTTGGCCTTGGCCAACGCGGGTAGAAGCATCGCGGCCAGAATGGCAATGATCGCGATGACCACCAGCAGTTCGATCAGGGTGAAAGCAGCCGGGCGCGCGAACTCGCCGCCATGAACCTTTTGGCCATTGAACAAATGAAAGGATCTTTTGCCGCCAGCGGCACGAGAGTTTGCGGTCTTCATAAATTGGAATGTTTGAAATCTAACATGGGTTGAAAATCTGTCGCTACCGACCTTCGGCGAAAAAGTGTGAATTTTCGGCGCAGCCGGGAGTGGCCACGCGCAGCGTGATCAGGCATAGAAAAATTGAATGTTCCTATGGTGTGGCGGGAGTGAAAAACTGGTCGGAACCCGGATGGCACTTTATCCATTTCTTAAATTCTTTGATTTCCACTGCGCGGGTCAACGGATTCATGCGAGCCTGGGTTCGGCCCGTCCGGCCATAATGAGTCCAGCCATACACCCAATCCGCCGGGCAGTCCGGCGTGCGGATATCCCCTTGGCATTTTGCCGCCAGTTTAAAGTTCATTTTGGGACGTGTCTTGGTGGAGATGGCTAAACGTTCAAGCTTGGTGGCCGATGTCAAACCCAAGTCTTCGGCCAGTCATCGGCATCCACCTCACCCCATGACGGCAACGCCGATCCTCCACGCGAGCAAGCTTCGAAATCATGGGAGGCATGGTGAGACTAGCGGCTAATTCCTGCCCTTCAATCTGGCCAGCCTGCGAAAAAGTATGAAAATTCTGCAGGCGGCTTGGAAGCCGCTTGAAAGGGCTTGCCAATTAGAAGCAACCGCCACAAAGTCAAACGATGCGAACCAAATCCCCACGCGTGCTGCTGGCGCTGGGCTATTATGATTACCGGCTCCATTGCGGCATTGAAAAATATGCGCAGGAACATGGCTGGCATTTGTGCTCGGATGTCACCCGCGAAAAGGTCATCCCGTGGGGCTGGGAAGGCGACGGTATTCTCGCCTGGCTGGGCACCGGCGATGACCTGGCGGAATTCGTGGTGCATGCCCGCAAGCCGACGGTGGACTTCAGCTTCCGCCGGCCGCAGTTGAAATTTCCGCGCGTCCTGGTGGATCATGCCGCGTGTGCGCGACTGGTGGCGGAACATTTTCTCACGCGGGGATTGAAGGATTTTGTTTTTTACAGCGACCGGGAAAACTGGGCGTTTGAGGAGAACGGCTCCGCCTTCGTACGCGCTTTGAGCGAGGCTGGGCATCCCTGCAACTGGCTGCGCTGGCATCGTTCGCCGGCGCACGATACCGGCCATTTCCAGTGGAAGCAAAAGCGTGACTGGCTGGCCGCCGAGTTGAAACGCGCCCCCAAACCCCTCGGCGTTTTCGCCGCCACGGACGATCACGCGCTCGAAGTGCTGGAGACGTGCGAGCGCATGGGGATTTCTGTGCCGGATGAAGTGAGCCTCATCGGCATGAATAATTCACTGCTCGCGGTGGACGCGATGCACACGCCGATTTCAAGCGTGGAACCAAATCTCGAACTCGTCGGTTATCGCGGCGCGGAGATCCTCGACCAACTCATGCTCGGAAAAAAAGTGCCCGCCGGTTCCACCCGCATCCCGCCGCGGGGGTTGATGACGCGCAAGAGCAGTGATCTGGTCGCCATCAATCATCCCGGCGTAGCCCGCAGCCTGCGATTCATGTGGGAGCACTGCCACGAGCCCATCGGCGTGGAGGATCTGGCCCAGGCGGCCGCGATGTCCGTGCGCAGTTTCCACGCGGCCTTTGCTGAGAATGTGGGACGGCCGCCGGGGCAAGAGTTGCAACGCATCCGCATTGAGCGCGCTAAAAACCTGCTCACGGGCTCAGCCGAAAAAATGGACGCGATCGCCCAATTGTGCGGCTATCAAAACGGCAACAGCTTCTGGGTGGCGTTCAAACAAGCGACCGGCGTGTCGCCCAAACAATACCAAAAGCAATCCACCACCAGCGCCGCGGCGAGCAAACCTGGAAAAAAGTAACGGCTGAAACTTGAACCGGCCAGAGATGAGATAGTTCCCGAACAGCCGCTTTGCCAACGGCAGCGCGTTTGTGCGAGCGCAACTTGACGGCCCAGCTCGGCCAACCCCAGTCACCAAACCGGTTCAGCCTAAGCCAAAAATGTCCGGTTTTGAAAATTACTCAGCACCGAGCGGTTTTTCTGCTTGCCAAAAGGGCGGCAGGGTCTTATCCCATTGCGACCTAGTCAACCGGCCAAGCACACATGAGACCTTAGAAGGGAACTAATTATGTCTGTCACCCAACTTTTCCGGCCCGCCGGCTTTCATTGCACGCTGCCAGAAGGCACGTTGGCCCTGACCGCCATGTCCGGCGAAGAACAGCTCTCCCGCCCGTATCGCTTCACCGTCGAATTGGTCAGCGACGACCACGACCTGAATCTGGATGACCTCATCGGCCAGCCGGGCTGTGTGCGCCTGGCCTTCGGGGCAGGTAAGGGCGGCAGCCGCTACTTTCATGGCCTCATCAGCCGCTTCCGCCAGTTGCCCGCCATGGACCGCTTTGCCCGCTATCAAGCCGAACTCGTCCCCTGGCTCTGGCTGCTGACCCGCACCAGCGACTGCCGGATTTTCCAGAACCTCACCGTGCCGCAGATCCTTGAAGAGGTCTTCCGCAAACACGGCTTTACCGACTACAAACTCCGGTTGAGCGCCAGCTACCAGCCCAAGGAATACTGCGTCCAATATCGCGAGACAGATTTCAATTTCGTCAGCCGGCTCATGGAGCATGAAGGCATTGCCTACTTTTTCGAGCACGCCGACGACCGGCATTACCTCATCCTCGCGGATGCCGCCGCCGCCTATGGAACGACCCCGGGCTATGAAAAGATTGATTGGAACCCGCACACCGCAGACAATTCGGTCACCCAAAAAATCCGCGACTGGCTCGTGGAAAAGGAACTCCAGACCGGCACCTATGCCCAGCGCGACTTTGATTACTTGCGGCCCAAAGTAGATCTAACGACTTTGGCCGTGCTACCCCGGCCGCACGCGCTCAATAATTTGGAGATCTACGACTACCCCGGCGACTATATCCAGCACGAAGTCGGCGAGCATTACACCCAGATTCGGATCGAGGAACTCCAGACCCGCTACGAAACCATTACTGGCCAGTCCGACGCCCGCGGGATTACCGCCGGCTACGTCTTTGCCCTCGCCAAATATCCGCGCACGGACCAAAACCGAGAATATCTCGCCACCTCCGTCCAGCACCGGTTGAGCATGGCGGAGTATGCCTCCGGCGCGCAGACCGCCGCCGGCACGCGCCTCTACGAATGTTCCTTCACCGTGATGGATGCCACCCAGCCCTTCCGTCCTGCACGCTCCACACCCAAGCCCATGGTGCAAGGTCCGCAGACTGCCACCGTGGTGGGGCCGAAAGGTCAGGAGATTCATGTGGACGACCATGCGCGCGTGAAAGTTCATTTCCATTGGGACCGGCACGACAAGCAGGACGAAAATTCCTCCTGCTGGATCCGCGTCTCCCAGCCGTGGGCGGGCAAGGGTTTCGGCTGCATGAACATTCCCCGCATTGGGCAGGAAGTGATCGTGGAATTTCTCGAAGGCGACCCCGACCGGCCCATCATCAATGGGCGCGTCTATAACGGCGGTTCCATGCCGCACGCCAGCAACTCCGGTCGCGACGGCAAACCGGGCAACAGCAAACCCAGCGGAGTTTCGGCGGCGGCGATGATGACCAGCTTTAAGAGCAACAGTCTGGGTGGCAGCGGCGGCCATAACGAAATCACGATGAACGACACCGGCGGTGCCGAAGGATTATTCATCAAAGCGCAGAAGGACGAAATTCACAACGTCGGCAATGACCGGGAGCGAACCGTTGGCAATAACGAATCCGTGAAAGTCGGCAATGACCGCACGAAAGATGTTGGCAATGACGAAACCACGACCATCGCGGCCAACCGCACGGAGACGGTTGGAGGCAATGAAACCATCACCATCAAAGGCAATCGCACGGATACGGTGCAGATGAACGAAATTCATACGGTCAATATCTGTCGGTCACAAACCGTAATGATGGCGGAAAACAATCTGACCGGGGTGGCCAAAAGTATCGAGACCGGCGTTGCCCATATCGAGGCCATCGGCCTCATGAAGGCAGAAGCCATTGGTCTCATGCGGTTCACTCTGGTTGGCATGGATGACACGTTAGTGGTAGGACATGACCTGACGGTTAAACCCAGCGGCACTGAGAGCCATAAAGCAGGAAAAGATTTCATTGTTGAGTCCGGGAATAATCTTGGCCTCAAGGCAGCGAAGATGTTGGTCATTGAATGTCCTGACATTACACTGAAGTCAGCCGGCGGTTTCATCCGAATAGATGCTTCAGGCGTCACGATTCAAGGAACCAAAGTAAAGGTAAATAGCGGTGGTTCTGCTGGCGCACTGTCCGCACCTGCTACAGCGGCACCACCTGCCGATAAAAAAGGTGGAGCTAGTGGTGGCGCGGGCGGCGCGGGCGGCGCAGCCAGCGGATCCAGTGGCGGCGCAGCGGCCGGAGCTGGCGGGGCAGCCCCGGCTGCGCCACCGTCGCCGATGTCGGCCGCATTGCAAAAACTTGGCATTCCGGCGAATACCGCCGACGTGCTAGGCAAGCTTGCGAATGGCGATATGCCTTCCATGGATACTGTCACCGCAGCCCTGCCAAGCCTGAAAGACGTCATCAGCAAAGTCCCTAGCAAGTATTTACCGGACTCGGTCAAGAGCGTGCTTGGCACAGCGGCAGCCATTGCCACCGGCACCCCCGAAGAGGCGGAGGCAGCGGAGAAAGAACTTGCCAAGAAAGCTGCGGATGACCTGAAGAAGCGCGCTGAGGATAAAATCAATTTCGCTTTGGGGATAAAAGAGAAGAAGCCGGATGCAAGCAAGAGTTCAGACGCCACCCAGCCAACCACGCAACCGGGAAAAGACAAGGGCATCCCGGGAGCGGGCACCACAAATCCGACGACGCAAGGCTATGGCAAGGCAAATCCAGGGTCCCTGCCACCTGTGCTTGTGAAAAATCAGGACAAGAACAGGGATGTGCCGCCAAGCAGCAAAGCATAATGGATTTGGATTGAAATAAATTGTATGCCTAACGCAGCTCGAGTTGGTGATTCGCACTCCTGCCCTAAGGTTGAACCGGGGCTGGTGCCCCATGTTGGTGGTGCCATTCAAACTCCTGGTTCCGCCGATATAGAAATCGAGTTTATGCCTGCAGCTAGGACAGGCGATTTGGTTGCTTGCGCAGTTGGAGGCCCTGACACTCTTTGCATGGGGAGCGGCAGCGTTGAGTTCAATGGGAAATTGGCTGTTCGCATGGGGGACTCGACTCTTCACGGTGGTCTCATAACGAGCGGTGCTACTACGGTCGAAATCGGCATTCCTGGTGATGGGGTGGTCGTAAAGGTTCCTGAATCAGGCAAATCATCAACTGCTGGGAATGGGAAAAGGAAGAGCGACAGCCAGGCAAGTAGCAGTGGTAAGGATAAAAAAGGGAATGGAACGAAGAGCAAGCAAAACCACCCTCCAATAGCAGTTATTAAAATTGAGCGCCAACTTACTGGTGATTACACAGTAAACGAAACGGTCAAACTTCGAAGTTTGTCTTACGATCCACTCTTTGGAACATCTCCGGGTGCGGGAATCAAGACGCATAAATGGAACATTAGGACACCTAGCAGTTCGCTGACACCTCAGGGTATGGAATTCGATCTGAAATTAGGTGCCGAAGGCAACTATTTCATCTCGTTGACTGTTGATGACGATGATAATGCGGCCGATACGACAGAAGAGGAGCTTTCTATCGGCACTATCTGCCAAAGAGCAAAAGAGGATTTAGACTTCTTACAGAAGTATATTGACTCGTTGATAGATGCCGGCTCAAGTTCAATTGGTTCGGCCCTTGGAATGGATTGGGCCTCAAGAATGTTAGGTTATTGGAAATCAGGAAATGCTGGGACATTGGCAATCCCACCTGACACCGTTCGGGGTATGTGGACGGTAAACCGAGAACAGAACAACATTATCGCATTACTCATAAAGGAAATCGTTCCAGCAAGCAACTCTCTAAGAGACGGCGAGGAGAGGACGGTTGCAACAGTCATGGAAAGAAGTTTTTACGCTTTTACACCGCCCCAGTTCTTTGCGAGTGGCGGTTCCACATTACGGACTGCTTTATCTCTGCGCTTGGTAAGAACGAACGACTACCTTGAATTAAACGGGTATCTGGCACATCTTTGGTGGGATAATTACGACTGGGATGTCGGAAAAGACACAGTTATCCCATGGCCTAGTTCAGAACGATTTCCGTATCTTGCCGAAGAAGTTCATGATGAATGGTTCAACTTGTTGCACCGGTGTAGAGGCATTGGGAAGAGTTTCAGGATGGAATCAAGATGGTTTCATTTGATCGATAAAAGAGTGGACTGGCCAATTTGTCTTTTTCCGCCATCGATATCGGACGTGGATTTTGTATATTCTGAATTTAATCCAATTGCGTAAACTTGCTCGCCAGTGTTTATGGTTGCAAGCTTGAAATGAGAAAGTAGATCCAAAAAAACATGCTGATTGATGAAAGGCACCAACAAACAGTGAAGGGGTCTTGGTATCGTCAACTGCTAGTCCGTCACGCACGCGTTGGCCATGGCGCGCAAGCCGGGGTTGGAGTAGTAGAACCGGCACCACCCAAGCCCGCATTCCATTCGTGAAGGGGTCGGTTCTTTGAAGGGGTCGGTTCTTGGTATTGTCATCTATTGGTCCGTCACGCACGCTTTGGCCACGGCGCGCAAGCCGGGGTTGGAGTAGTGCAGCAAATGCTGGACTGTGGCAATCATTCCTTCGTTCGTGCTTGTGCCTTTTGCGCCTTCTCGTGGCCATTCCAACTACGGGATTTAGACTTTGCCGAGCACGGTCCCAGCTCGACGCCGGTGCGGGTTTGCGCCTGACAAACACGGGTCTTCCGCCCCAACGTCATGGCTAGGCGCTTGTTTCCCAAGGATTTGAGCCTCGTGACCTCGGCAGCGACATGGTTGTGAGAGCGCGTCCCTGCATAAGCGCATTTGGCCGTTGAATTAGTCATTGCCTTTGTGATTCATCTTTGTTAACAAAGCTGTAAGGCTCTTTCATGGCAATCAAACAAGACCATCGTTGGCTGGCCATCAACACTCCGCTGGGGGCGGACGTGCTGGCCGTGCGTTCCATTGCGCTGCAGGAGCAGATGAGCCGGCTGTTCCAGATCGAGGCAGAGTTGCGCAGCGAAGACGGCAAGGTGGATTTCGACAAGGTCATCGGCCACAACGTCACCATCCGGCTCCATCTCGCCCAGAAGGCGACGCGGTATTTCAACGGCTACGTCAGCCGCTTCGTGCAGGTGGCCAACGAGGGCGACTTTGCCAGTTACCGCGCCACCATCGTCCCCTGGCTCTGGTTTCTCACGCGCACGTCGGATTGCCGCATTTTCCAGCAAAAATCCATCCCAGACATCATTGAGGATGTGTTCAAAGGCCACGGTTTTAACGACTACAAACTCAAGCTCTCCGGCACTTACGGCAAGCGGGAATACTGCGTGCAATATCGCGAGACGGATTTTAATTTCGTCAGCCGGTTGATGGAGCAGGAGGGCATTTATTATTATTTCGCGCATGAAAACGGCAAGCACACGCTGGTGCTGGCCGATTCCACCAGCGCCCACAGCGCGTTTCCGGACTACGGCGAAATCACTTTTAATCCCATTCAGAAAGGGGTGGACGGGCGCGAAGTGGTTCTGGACTGGACCATGGAAAAGGAAGTGCAGCCGGTGGCGACGGCCCTGCAGGATTTCGATTTCAAGAAGCCGAAGACTTCCTTGATGGCCTCGACGAACGTCACGCGCAAATATGGCATGGCGCAGTTCGAGATCTATGATTATCCGGGCGAATACGTCGAGCACGACACGGGCACGCGGCTGGCGGATGTGCGGCTGGCGGAATTGCAGTCGCAGTATGAGACGCTGCGCGGTCAGGCCAGCGCCCGCGGGTTGGCGGCGGGCTACACCTTCAAGCTCAAGGGGCATCCGCGCGCGGACCAGAACCGTGAGTATCTGATCACCGGGGTTTCTCTGCATGTGGACGCGGGCGAGTTTGCCAGTGGCGGGGCCGCCGGCGAATTTTTCTCGTGCAATTTCGTCTGCCTGGACAAGGCGCAACAATTTCGTCCCGCCCGCCTGACGCCCAAACCCATCGTGCAGGGGCCGCAGACGGCCATCATCGTGGGACCCAAGGGCGAGGAAATTCACACGGACAAATATGGCCGCGTGAAGGTGATGTTCCATTGGGATCGTTACAGCAAGGCGGATGAAAACAGTTCCTGCTGGATTCGCGTGTCCAGCGAATGGGCCGGCAAGAAGTGGGGGGCCATCTACCTGCCGCGTATTGGCCAGGAAGTCATCGTGGAATTTCTCGAGGGCGATCCCGACCAACCCATCATCACCGGCCGCGTCTATAACGGCGACGCCATGCCGCCCTACGATCTGCCGGCGGAAAAGACCAAGTCCACCCTCAAATCCAATTCCAGCAAAGGCGGCGCTGGCTTTAACGAAATCCGGTTTGAGGACAAAAAAGGCGAAGAACAGATTTTTGTTCACGGCGAAAAGAATCAGGACATCCGCATCAAGAACGATGCCTTTGAATGGATTGGCAACAATCGCCATTTGATTGTCGTTAAGGACCAGATCGAACACATCGAGAACAACCGCGATGAGACGGTGGACGCCGATCACAAGGAAAAAATTGGTAAAGACCGCCACCTGAAAGTGGTGGGCAAAGAAGCCAAAGAAGTCGGCGAAAGCCTTTCGCTCACCGTCAAAGGCGACGTTATCGAGGTCTTCAAAAAGAACCATTCCGAAGCTACTACCAACGATTATTATTTGAAGGCCGACAACATCGTGATCGAAGGGATGACCAATGTGACCATCAAAGTCGGGGGGTCCTCCATCGCGATCGCTGCCGACGGCATCGCCCTCAAGACCGATGGCTTGGTGAAGATTGAGGCGGGCACGACCCTGGACGCCAAGTCAACTGCAGCGTTGACCATACAATCTTCCGCGACTGCCGACATCAAGAGTTCCGCTCCAATGACCATAAAATCTGATGCCACGGCGGAAATCAAGAGTTCGGCCACCACCGTCAAGGGCGATGGCACGTTGACGCTCAAAGGCGGCGTGGTGATGATCAATTAATGAAGAATTACGACCAACCTACATGCGCCACCCGCTTCTATGGAAAGGGATTGGGTGAGGCGGCTTCGTTTACTTTTGGATTGGTGGCCATGACGAACCCACCAACCATCAACCATCAACCATCGAGCACCGAATATGCCCAGTCCTAAAAGTGGCAGCGCTGGTTCGGCCGTTTCGCCGACCGACCCGGCCGAAGCTCTGGAAGCCGACGTCGCCGACCCCGGTAAAGTGGAAGAGGTCAAGGCCGAGCAACGGAAGACCAAAACCGGCAAGTATGGCTCGGAAAAAGTCACGCCCTATAAGCCGCCGGAAACCAAGGAGGAAAAGGAAAAAAAGAAAAGCTGGATTGAAATCGAGATGGTTGGCGAAGATGACAAGCCGATAGTGGGTGAAGCCTATCGCATTACACTGGCCGATGGTGCCACTGTCGCCGAAGGCACCTTGGACGACAAAGGGTTCGCCCGCGTGGAGGGCATTGAACCGGGAAGCTGCAAGATAACTTTCCCTAATTTGGATAAGGACGCCTGGGAGAAAGCCTAAGCGAGGAGCCGCTTTCCATGATACAACCAGCCAATTCCGGGTCGGGAAGCGCAAACCCAATCGGGTCGGGTGAAAGAGTGGTTGATGATGGCGAATGCGTCATCAGTATCGCCGACGCGGCGGGGCACTTCTGGAAAACGATCTGGGATGATCCTGCCAACGCGGAGGTGAAGCGAGTTCGCGGCTCGCCTCATGTCCTCATGGCTGGCGACCGCTTGCATGTGCGGGAAAAGCAAGCTGGGGAGGCACCCGGCGCGACGGAGCAGCGGCACCGTTTTCGGCGCAAGGGCATACCGATCCAATTTGAGCTGTTGGTTGAGGAGAATGGCCAGCCATTGCGCGGCAAGTCCTATACGTTGACGATTGAAGGGCGGATGGTCCGAGGGACCATTCCTGGCGACGGCGTGATCAAGTGTCCGATGATGCCTCAGGATTGCGTTGGAGAATTGCGGATTCAAGTTGGAGACCAGCTCCGGGTTTATCCGCTGGCGTTCGGTCAGCTTGATCCCGCACACACGCCGAATGGGGCGCGCGGCCGGTTGCAAAACCTGGGCCGGCTTGGGACGGTGAACGACGACGACTCGTTTAAGGCCGCGCTCCGACGGTTTCAAAAGGATAACGGCTTAACTGAAACGGGCGAGTTGGATGACGCCACGGCGTCCCGACTGGCTGCAAAACATGGTTCTTGATCACGCCGTGCAAATACCAAACGCATGAAAACTTACGCCGGAAACCTTTACTTGGAACTGCCGGGAACGTGGGATGATGACTCCACGTTCCTTTACCGAAATCCGGCCGCCGACCTCGAAATTCGCGTCGAGCGTTTTCCGGTCGGCGCGACCGCGCAGCCCGACAGCTTGCTCGACAAAATTGAGGAACGCCTCAAGTTGCTTGGTCCACTCAAACAATCCACCCGCGGCAAGGCCGATGTGGTGGGCCGGGAGCGGCGGACGCTTTCCGTCACCTGCAAGCGGGAGGAAGATAAAGAGACTTCTGTGATGGAGGTGCTGGTGTTTAAAACCTCGGACACGACGGCGGTTTCAATTACAGCGTTGGCCTCGATCAAACAACAATCAGCCCTGGCCTCTGCCTGGCAGCAGGTGCTCGCCAAAACGAGGATTGTCGAGGTTCAATAACTGCAACCTGACCGCGACCCCTAACTGACGTATGCCACCGCTTGTTTCATATCCGGGACGCCAACGGGGAAGTGGCCAGGCAGTTATGCGGGGCGTTCCCGTCACGCGCGACGGACGGCAATCGTTAAGCCGGGAATGGTGGCCGGTGGTCTTGGTGCCTGGCATCATGGGTTCGCGGCTTGAAAAAGCTGACGGGAGCGACCGCATCTGGGATCCGGATCGAACGCGTTTCATGCTTTGGCTCATGGCTCAATCCGCTGACGCGCGAACGCGGCTTTACAACCCGCGCCTGACTCCGGGACGAACCATGGGGACGATCTACGACGCCGACAATCGAACACCGCCGGACGGGAGCTTGGAACTTGGAATTGGGCGCTCGCGCAATGACCGCAACTGGGGGTCGGTTTCGTGGACCCATTACGGAGCGGGTGCTGCGGGCATCCAAAATGATATTGCTTCCGAAGGCGGCGTGGTCTGGTGTTTCGGCTATGACTGGCGGCGCTCCAATCTCGACAACGGACGCCTGCTCAAGGAATTCATCGACAACACCGTGCGTCCCACCTCCCCGATCAAGCCGATTATTGTCACGCATTCCATGGGGGGCCTGGTCACCCGGGCAGCTTGCGCCGTTAACGGAATGGAATCCATGGTCGCGGGAATTATCCACACGATGATGCCCACCCACGGTGCGGCCGAAGCCTACGGCAGCATGAAACATGGGAGCATGTCCGGTCCATTTCGTTTTCTCGTGGGCAACTCCCATTTGGAGATTGCCTGTGTTTCTTCGGGCGTCAGCGGCATGTTTCAACTCATGCCGAGCCAGCTTTACCCAAACCGGTCCTGGCTGGCCGTGGATTCACGGATAGACCCGTATTGTGTCCCGGCGGCACCGTATCCCTTGACCGATCCCTACCGACTCTATCGCGAGACGAAAGGAATGGTGGGCTTGGTTTGCCACGAAACTTTCAACGCGGATGTTGTGAATGTCGGAGGGAACACTTACGTCAACAATACCCGCCGGGTATTGCGGACCCTGCTGGACAACATTGACGAAGCCGAGCGCTACCACAGCCAGCAGGTGCGCGACTACTGTCATCCGCGCACCTGGCTCATTGCTGGCACGGATGAAACGACGGTGGTTTCGGCCGCCCTCCAATTTCACCAGGATACGGCCTATGGGGTGGCGCTGAACCCCTATGTCACGGGAGATCTCAATGAATCTTCCGAAGGTGACGCCACCGTGCCGCTTTCAAGCGCCCGGGTTCTCGAAAACCACGCCAACTGCCAAGGTGGATTTCTGGTTTCAGGTTTTGTGCATGCGGAATCAACCAATCAACCAACGGTCATCAATGCGATCGGGGATTTAATCCGCAGGATTCGCGCGGAGAGTATTGACCGATGGTAGGGATGTTTGGCGTTGGATTCGGAATCCCATAAGCGCTGGACCAAGATATTTGCGAGCGAGCAAACCTAGATCAACATGGCCGAAGATTACACAGTAGAGCAAGGCGACAGTATGAGCAGCATCGCCTACGAGCACGGTTTCTTTTGGGAAACCTTGTGGCACTATGCTGCAAACGCCGAGCTCAAGCGTTTGCGCAAACGCCCTAATATCCTCAAACCGGGCGACCTTGTTGTTATTCCACCTATCCAGCCCAAGGAAGAATCTGGCGCAACCGAAAAACGTCACACTTTCAAACGCAAGGGGGTGCCGGAAAAATTCAACCTCCAGTTCCTGGATTACGAAGGCAAACCATTGGCGGATGAACCTTATCTGCTGATCATCGATGGCAGTTCCAGCAAAGGCCATCTCGATGGCGAGGGTTGGATTCGTGTTGCCATCCCGCCTGCCGCGTGTTTGGGGCGGGTTGAGGTGGGGGTGGAAGGCAAGCTCGCGGCTTGCACGTTGAACTTTGGGCATCTGGACCCCGTGGCTGAAATTAGCGGAGTTCAGGCCCGCCTCCAGAATCTGGGTTATTATGAGGGAGAAGTTGACGGCGCTAATAATGAATTACTGGCCCAGGCGGTCCAGGCATTTTGTAAAGATGAAGAGATTCCCGGGAAAACTTTAAGTGACGCCGCGTTTCAAAAAAAATTGGAGGAAGTGCATAAGTGTTAAATTGAAATCATTCGAGCCATGTCTGATCCAAATACCAGCGAACCTCAATACAGCTATCAGCCCACAAGCCCGGGAGAGTTGCTGCTCGAACAGGGAGCTTATGGGGAACGTTTTTCCAGTTGCGGCGGACCGCAAAGCAGCGCCCTGGTTTGTCTGGGCGAGGAACAGGTGGTGCAGCCCAAGACGGTGCTGGAGGTGATCTTGTGGGGAAAGACACACTTGGTTACGCCGGAGGAGTTTCAAGCCAAAGCCTCCAAATACATGGAGGCTCTGCGCATGGAATTGCTGACTCAGCAGGACTATATCATCAGCTGCCGCCAAATATATTTGGAGTGGGCACAACCGGATGGGTTAATCGCCGGGCTTACTGCCAGCACGGTGTCCGGTGCCTCCCAAGTGGCAGATTGGTTTAGGAGCATAAAAAAAGCGCCCAAACCGGACCCGGCTGAATTTCAGAAACTCGTGGAGCGGCTGGGAACTCTGGCGGAACGATTCGTCAATCCCAAGCCGGTTTTGGTCTGGCCCAACATCCATTTCATCGGTGAGCATTTATGTATTATTCGCGAAGATCATAAGCGCCTGAACCACCAGGTGGAGCAGTTTCGGAATCATGCGCTGGATACGGCCGAGGGCATCACCAAGGGCCTGGAAATGACCGAGAGCGCCTCGTTCCAGATGCTCGCGCTGGTCCCCACCATCACCATGATGGATCCGTTCCGGGAAGCCGCTTATAAGATATTTTTACTCGTGGTGCGCGCCGGCGCGCGGTCGGGGGGGGCGGCCTTGGCGGAGACGAGTGTGGTGCGGGAGTTGTGTGGCGTATTGAAGTCCGATGTGCCGCCTCTGGTTGTTGACCTAGTCACGTTGCCGCTGACGAGAAACCCGGCCTTCCGGGCCAAATCAAATATCCTCCGCGAAACAATTTTGTGGGGGCTGCAGCAAGTGGTTGAAGGGGTCTGTGACTTGGTGATTCTGGTGTCAGAAAAAGGCAAAGATATTTCCCATGACGATCTCGAGAATCTCTTGATGAATCGGTTGACCAGCACGGTGGCCAAGGTGGTGAGTTTGTTCTTGGGAGGGAGTGCGGTGGACACCAACACCATGAAATGGATCAAGTCCAGCATTGAGAGCACGATCAACACCTTGTGGCGGGACATGCTGGCGGCCAAAGATCGCGCCGCGGCGGAGAAGCGCGAATTCTGGGATGTCTTTTTGTCGGATATCGGGTGGACCATCCTGAAGATTGTTCAGGGCACTTTCATGGGCGTGATGCAGCGGCAAGCCCAGACCTACGGCCATGTGTCAGCCCACGACGATGTCCAGAAGGAACAGCACATGAATTTTGTGCGGGATCAAAAGGTCTCCAGCATCCTGGCCACGCCGAAGACACAGATTACCAGCAAACGAGAGCGGCGGATTCGGAACAAGATTCCGCTGCCGGCGATGCGGCCAGAAGAAATGGCCCATTGGCAGAGTGAAACCAACTTGCGCCCGGACTTGGCCGCACAATTACGTCGCTATACACATGACTTTAACGAGATTGTGACCTTTCGCGCCATCAACAAGGCCATGGCGAAGCACATGGGGGATTTTTCAAAGCGGCCTAAGCCACTCTTCGTCAAATCCAAGTCTGCCGACATGGGCGAAAACCAGGGCTTGGTCGTCAGACCCATCGAGGGCGTCACTCATTCTGCGGAACGGATTCGAGTCGCGCGCGAGTGCTGGGAAAAATCGGTCGAAGACCTGAAGAAAAATCATTGTTGGGTCCGCGACGATGGTGTGGTGTTTCATCCGGACATGCTTATTGACTGGGCTCACTACAACCCCGCAGACAAGGCGGTGGCGCAAAAGGCGCGGGAGATTTTGCAGAAAGCGCAGGCGGCAAATCCGGATCATTTCGATTTGACCGAAAGCGCGACCAGTCAATGGTTGGCACAGCATTATCCCGAGGACATGCCAGCCGTGCTGGCCTTGGTGGCGCGGGCCAAAATTGGCTTTTATTCCGACATTGATGTGTCTGAAAACGTTGATGCCTCTACCGGCCAGCGAAAAGTGCTGGGGGACGGGAGCAAGGAGACGACCAAGTCCGAGTTGGCTTATGCCCGACGCAATCAAGACAACGTTGATCAGGAGGTAAACGTCAATAGTGACTTTAAGAACATTCCGGTTGAACACCGGGGGCCGGACGGCAGAGCGTTGATCCTGGACCCGAATAAGAATCCACACCATCACAACTTTATCCAGCATGGTGGGGATTATGAATATTACGCCGGCGGACCGGGTGGCACGATCGTTATGGTATTTCCGGGCGGAACATTTCTTATCGTTAAAAGCCGCTTGAGTTTGGCCAGCGAAGAAGCAGCGGCCGACCGCCTCGAAAATGCCGAAGCGCGCCATGATCGCCACGAGGAAATTCAAAAAAAGCACAACGCCGATATCCGCGAGCAATACGAAGCCGCCTTGAAAAATTACTTAAAGAACAAATACCAGCCGACGGAAGATCGGGTGGCTAACTTGCGCAAAGACACCACCAAAGATCTGGTCAACTGGGCGGACAACGGTGGCAAAGGGGAGCGCATCCGGACCGAGGATTTGAAGTGGCGAAAGTATTATTATCATGAGCAAAGAAGGGATCCGGTTGGCCGCTGTAAACTGCCCGTTCCCGACAAAGACATATTGGCGGGCATGCTTTACCGTGGGTTGGACATGACCCCGGTGGGATTGGCGTCACTGATGCCGTCCCCGAACGATCAGGATAAGTGGGCTAAAACCTTGGATGAACAACATGTCTTTGTGGCGATTGACACCCCCCGAAAAAATCTAGTCGTCTATACCTCGGCAGGCGACAGTATGGGAGATGCCTTGGCGCGCTTGGGTCGGGTGGTCTCGATCCTTGAGTTGGACCGGCAGGGGAAAGTTGTTCTATGGTTTGAGATTTACACCCATTTCAAACCCGTGACGACCAACTTCATTCTCAATCGCATTGGCGGGGCCACCACCGGTATCGTCGCTGAAATGACAAATTTGAAGAGCCTCGTTTCTTCGATGGGGGGCGATGAGGATAAACAGCTTTTTGCCTTCCGCGTGGATGGGTTCCACGAATCTTTTTCCTCCGAACCCGAAGACACCTATGATGGTGAAGGAATTAAAGTCGAAGGCTTGAAGCTGCTCGATGTGTGGGAAACCACCAGCACCCGCGAACTTTCCGAGGCTCCCACCCAGATAACCGGAAAGCAGGTGACGGTTTATAACACCACTTTGGTGACGTGTCCGGCCAGCATGGATCCCCATGAAGTTTGGGGCAAAGCAAAAAAGAAACCTGTGCCCGAGGCCTTTCTACCCAGCACCGAGGACGTGGTATTGTTGCAAGAGTATCTCGTGGGCAAACGGACCGGTTTGCTCCATTGCGGTTACGATCTCGGCTCATCCGGCCCGGATGGTGATGGCGTGGATGGAGCCTGCGGGGCGAAGACCACGGCGGCGATTCGCCAGTTCCAAATTGCGTGTGGCGGACTGAAGGATGACGGCATTTATGGATCCAAGACGCGCGCCGCTTTGGATAAGGAATTGAACGGTTAAGCGGCCAATCACGATTCTTGGCGAGGCTTGCCATCGAAGAAATGCAGCGTTTGCATTAGCACGATCTTAAAAGCACTTGCTGAATAATAATAGTCGTTGACGGGTGGCCCAAAAAGGCAGCACGCTGAACGAACGAACAAATGAGCGAAGATTACAAAGTCCAGCCAGGCGACTGCATCAGCAGCATCGCCTACGCTCATGGTTTCTTTTGGGAAACTTTGTGGAACCACGGCTCAAACTCGGAGTTGAAGTCCCAGCGCAGGGATCCGAACATACTCAATGAAGGAGACCTCGTGCATATTCCGGATCTTACCTTGAAACAAGAATCGGGTTCCACGGAGAAACGCCATTCGTTCAAGCTCAAGGGGGTGCCGGCCAAACTTAAACTCAAACTGATGCGCCCCAAACCTCCGAAGGATGAGGAGCAATCAAAACCCCCAGCCGGCGGCAATTCGGGGCCGGCCGGTTTCGGTTCCCTGCCGGGCGTGGGCGGTGAGAGCACAGATGACACCCTTTCCGACCTGGCTGATCCGGACTACACGCCACCGAAGGAAGAGGAAGAACCGATCAAAAATGCGCCCTACGTTTTCGAAGTGGATGGCGTGCGGGTGGATGAAGGAAAGACGGACGACGATGGTTGCGTGAAAATCCCGATCCAGCCGGATGCACGAGTTGGGCGGCTCACGGTCCATCCGGGCAAACCCGAGGAAAAAACATTCACGCTTGATCTCGGGGGCATGGACCCGGTGGACGAGGTTCCCGGCGTGCGCAAACGGCTGGCGAACCTTGGTTTCTTTTGCGCGCCGGAAGGGCCGGAAAACGCTGATGATTTGGCGGGCGCATTGCGGAAATTTCAGGAGAAGCATGGGCTCCAGGAGACTGGAAAAATTGATGACGCCACCAAATCCAAGCTCAAGGAGATTCACGGCTGCTGAAGCACCCGATCACCCGCACTTAAATTGCTGCTATGCCTGTCACTAAAATCAAGATCACGTTTCAAACCGTCGCGGTCAATGACAGTGCCGACATCTGGGGCGACGGCGAGTGGGTGTTGGACGCGAGGGTTGACGGCAAGGCGGTCGGCAATCCCAAGACTGAATGGGTGGCCAAAGAACGCGGGGTGATTGCGTTGCCGGAGAAAGACTGGTCGGCGGTGGTGGACGTGAGCACCAAGAGCAAGCCGACGGACACGGTGAAAATCTCGTTTTCCGGCAAGGACATTGACATCATCTCGGACGACGATCTGGGCGAAGTGAAATACGAGTTCAAGTATCCTTTTAACAAAGACCAGACGATTTCCCTCAAGTCGCCGGTGATGAAGGGCTGGCTGTTTCTGCCAGACCACCAGTATTACAACCTCCAGTTGAAAATGGAGGTGGTGGAGGTCAAGGCCACGACGACCGTCACCGGCCCCAAGAGCGTGGCGGTGAGCCGACAGCACGACGGCAGCAGCACGTTCACCACCGTGGGCGGCAAACAATTCGAGCCGCGCGTCGAAGTGTGTCCGGTGGTGCCCACGCCGCAAGCGCCGTCAAAACTTCCGAAACGGCCTGACATTGCCACCGCGCTGGGCCTCACGCCGGGCAAAGACACCCCGCAAAGCAAGCCGGCGGTGCTTTGGCCACTGCCTAATCCCAACACGCTTTGCAACCCATCATTAATTCCAATTCTCAAGAAGACCGACGCGGACTTCGCGAAAAAAGTCGCGCGGCTCGCCGTGACATATCAGGAGCCAGGCGACCTGGACACCAGTTTTTTAACCTGGCACGTCAAGAGCGGGCCAATTGAAATCATCGGTTCGAACCAAGGGCCGGAAATCAAAGTCAACGGCACCAGCGCGGGTGCCAGCGATGTCCTGGCGGAAATCGAACTGCGTTGGGATGGTGTGAAGGGGCCGTTGCTTTGCACCTATCGCGCATGGGTTGGCAAGGTGAAGCAGGTCAAGTATCGCCTCAACCTCATCAACGGCACGAACCCCGCCTCGCAGGTCGCCTTTGCGCCAACGGACTACGAAAACCAGATCAAGATGGCGGCAATTATTTACTGGCAGGCGGGCATCGAGTTTATTCCCGACGACATTACGACTTGTTGGGATGGTGCCAGCACGACGGACAGCACCGGCGCGGCATTGCCCAAGGGCGTGTTCAATGTGCCGGTGACAAATAACACCTGGACGGTGAACGTAAACAACTTCGCGCCGACGATCGCCTCGCGCTTGAATTGCCGGCCGGGAGTGGTGCATGCGGTTTACGTTCGCTCCACCACCACCGGTCGGGCCGCAGCCACCGATATTCAGGGCGTGGATGGCAAAGATTACGAGATGGATGGCAAGCCGACGGCGTCGTGGGTGGTTCCGAGCGGCATTCCGCCGGACAAAGATCCGACGAAGAAACTCAAACTGAAGACCTTCGCGTCCAGCAATCGTCCAAGTAAAAAAGCGCCCGGTGACGACAATTACGTCAAAGCCCGCCAGAAGGTGGATGCCGGCTTTACCAAGGCGGATATGGGCCGTATTTACGCGGCGGTGTTGCCCTCGGACTGGTCGTGGAATGGCACCGGCACCGACGCCAATGCCGGAGTGAACCTCGCGCACGAGCTCGGCCATGTGCTCGGCCTGCACCATCGCGGCAGCGGCGACGCCACCAAAGCTCCGCTCTCGAACGACAATATTAACTCGGAGGACACGGCGGGGAAACAGCGTGGCCATCCCTGGAACGAGAACGTCATGACTTATGGTTATGGAGGGGCCATGGCACCCGCGCCGCGGGCGCAGGACATTGATATCATTCAAATCCCCATCGTCCGCAAACATCCCGCCTGTCTCTAATTCGCGCTTATGCCCAAGGATGCCAACCTACTTCGCACCGCGGCCGAACCGAAGCAGCTCGTGGACACGGCGGTTGAATTCGCCGCCAGCGCCGAACCTGCGGACCAGAACACGCTGCTGGGATGCCTGAACGCGAGCGATTTTCTGCTGAAGCTCAACACCGTCCGGGAATACGACACTGCGCGACCGAAACAGCTTCGCGTTGCCAAAATCATCCGCGTGTTGCGTGACAGCACGCATCCCGCTTCCAAGCAAACGCTGTTAAGTCTCGCGCGGGGCGGCGCGTTCGTCGGGGACAACTGGCTGCGTCAGGAACTACTGGTCCGCGCGCTCGTGTCCATCCGCCCAGCCCCACCCGAAGCCATCAAATACTGGGATTCACAAAGCACCCCGCTCGCCGTCAATCGCCACATCACCATTGACATGCTTTGCGAGAACGGCACTGATCCGGCACTGGCGCTGCTGGAACGAAAACTCTTGGAACCGGAACAGGAAATTGAATTCAAGGTCGTCTGGATTCGCGATCCGATGTTGCGCCATCGCAACGATGCGCCGCTGCTCCGCGCTGCCGAGCGCATGATCACCACGACGCTGCCGGGTGAGCTGCGATTTATTTTGCTCGAAGCCCTCTGCACTTATGATCCCGACTGGTATCCGGGCTGTTCCCGACCCAAGCCACCGCCCCGCGCGCTCGCGAGTGGTGAGGCGCGTCAGGTATTGCGCCAGATTTGCCGATTCGCCAAAGCAAAGATGATTCTCCCGCCAGAGTTGAAATTGGCCGTGGAGGCGACGTTCGCGGAGATAGGTGGCGAAGACGAAACCCCAACCCCGGTCCGGCGTGTATGAATGGCGGCCGTTTCACCAGGCCAGCGGATTGGCCGCCTGTTTACCGGCCCCATGGTTGGTCCCGGCTCATTTGCGTTGCCGCGTTTGTCATTGCCACGAGCGGATGCCACGCGCAGACTGACCAGGTGACTTCTGGTGGTGCAGCTCCGCCGCCCCCGCAGAACGCGCCAGCCCCAAGCGCGATGGTTGGAATCTTGCTCGAACATCTGGTAACGCTGGCGACTAGCGTTGACGCTGTAGATCATGCCGAGTTGGCCCGGCGGCTGGGTGAAACGCAAACGCTCGATCAATTGGATGAACCGACGCTGCGGGATCGCGCCCGCCCGGGCGACCTGCGGGTCGCCAGCATCATTGAGCGGTTGCGGAAGAATTCTTCCACGAACGCCACGCGGACTTTGGAAGCACTCACTTGGAGTGCTGCATTCAACGCGAGCTGGCTCCGTTCGGAATTGCTCGTCCGCGCGCTCGCCACCCGTCGCCCGCTGACAGCCGAATGTCTGGCATTCCTCGATGCCCAGGCCCAACCCGATTCGGTCAATCTCCATGTCGCCATCGCCTCGTTGTGCGAAAACAATTCTGAGGCTGCTTGGAACCTGATCGGTCGCAAGCTGGCCGACCCCAACCTGGAAACCGAATTCAAGATTGCCTGGCTGCGTGGGCCAATACTTGAGCATCGCCGGTCAGCAGTCATGCTCAACGCGGCGGAACAATGGCTGGCGACGGGCAAGTTCGAACGGGAACTGCGCGACGCCTTGGTTCAGGCGCTATTCGATTATCAACCGGAGACGTGGTATCCTGGCCGCGAAGGTTTGCCTCGCCCACCCGAAGAAAAATCCATCACGGCAGAAGCCGCGACAATCCTGCGCCGCATTGGGAAATCTGTTTTGACGGGAAACTATCCGGCTTCCGTGCAATCAGCGGTGCGCCGCACGCTTGGGCAGCTGCCCGAATCCTCCCAACACTGATGATTGAAAATGGAACCATCACGAAATATTCTCGCAGGCTAATTCCACCGACAAATTGATGGCACGATAACTCCACAAAATGAGCTTCTTTCAAAATCTATTTAAGCCCGCCGCGCCGGCTACCCCTGCAAAGCCCACCGCACCGGCCTTGCCGGCGGCACCGAAGCTCCAGCCGGTCTCCGTCCCGCCAGTGCCCCAGCAGTTGCCAAAAATCGCGGCGCCCACAGCGGCGCAGATTGCCCAGACTTCCAACCCCAGCCCGGCGGCGCAGCAAATCCTCGCGGCCAACCCGCAGCAGACACCGCCCCAGTATCTGGCCGCACTGCAGGAGAAGCAACAAGGCGGGGACATGGTGAATACCCTGAGTCATGGGATGTCCGATCGCGATGGCGTGAAATGGGCCGCGCAAAGTGCCGGCAAGGTTTCGGACAAATTACCGCCGCACGAGGTGAACGCCATGAAAGCCGCGCAGGCATGGGCGAATAACCCCACTGCGGAAAACCAGGCGGCCGCTGCGGCCGCAGCCACCCAAGGCGGTTGCCGGGGTCCTGGCTCGCTGGCCGCGCAGGGCGCGGCCTGGGCCCAGCCAGCGGCTCCAGCGGCTCCAGCGGTGGCAGGTGCGGCGACGGCTCCCAAGCTGACCCCGCTCGCGGTTTCCGGCGCGGTCCTCATGGCGGCGGCGATCAAAGCCAACCCCGCCGTGACCGTCCCCACCATGACCGCGCCCGCTGCCGAAGTGCCTGCCGTCAAAATGCCGACGCTTCCGACCGCGCCGACGTTACCCGAGCCAACGCAGGTGTCGCCGCCGCCCGCCGTGGTGCCGCCGCAAGTCCAAGCCCAGACATTTCAGCAGCAGCATCCGTTCATCGCTATGGGCCTGGACATCGCCGCCGGCAAAACCACTTGAAGCTGGTAGCAGCCGAGGTGACGAGGCTGAAAACGAAGCCCGATTGGGATAGTTAAAGTCTGCTCACGCCGGCTGCTACATTTTCTAACCGTCAAACAAGACTCAGGCTACCATGCACCGCTCGGCCACGACCAGGTGCAGGTCATAAGTCATGGTGCTGCGGTCGTGCAAGCGGACCTGCCACGGCAGGTGCTCGCGTTCAATCAGCAGTTTCAGCGTGTTCAAGGAATTGGGATGGGCGCCGGGCGTGAGCAAGGTTCGCAACACCGGTTCGCTGGCACCGCCCGACGGGGTGCGTTGCGAGTGGCCGCCCAGCCAGGCTTCCACCGGCGTGGCCGACGGCGACCAATCATAGGGACAAGCCAGGATTACTTTGCCGCCGGTTTGCAGCGCGCGGCCAATGGACGCCAGCAATTCTCTCGGCTCATAGACGCAATCCAGCAGATTCATGCTGACGGCCATGGAAAATGTCCCGGTGGCGAAGGGCAGTGCAGCGGCATCGCACGCCCAGAAATCCACTTTATCCGAATGCGCGAAGGACACGGGAAACTCGCGGCGTTGGTAAACCAGACCCGTGCGGCGCAGTGGAAAACGGACGATGCCGTGGCGTAATGCTTCGGCGGCCACGCGCAACATCGCAAAATTCAAGTCCACTCCCAACACTAGTTCGGCCCCGCTAGCGGCGAGTGAAAACGAACTTCGCCCGACGGCACAGCCCGCATCAATGACAGGGCCAGCCGGCAGCGGCGCGGCCAGTTCGCGTCCCGCTTCCAGAGTTCTAATCATCGAGCCGGGTCGGGGAGCGCCGGAGAATGGTTCCGGGTCGAGGTCGCCGTAATGATCCCAAGTGTAAGAACTCAAATGCTGCCGGGTGGTCTCGAACAGGGAGCCAGAGCCGCAGCAGTCGCCCAGAATACTTTCCGTGAAGTCGCTTAAATCCCGCCGCGCATAAATGGATTGAATGTTATCCGCGATGTAGTGGCGGATGTTGGCAACAATGAGCGGAATCCCGTCCACGATGGGAAATTCCCGGAGACAGTTTGGATTCGTGCAATGCAACGCACCCTCGATGATATGTCCGTCAGCTTCACGGACAACTTGGGCCAAGCGAAGTGCCGCAGCTTTTTCGGGGGCTGTCCGGCAAACCGGGCAGACGGGGCGGAGACTTTCAAAATGCTGGCGTCTCACAGCAATCAGCCGATCATGACCGTCGGGCAACCGGGAGGCAATATTTTGCCGGTCGGGGATGGAATCGGCGCGACGCAACTGGAATGCATCGTCATGTCCCCCACGCGCGCGGCCGGCAATCCTCCGATCAGCACCGTCGCCGAGGCCTTGGCAACCATGCCTGGCCCGCCGGGCACGCAGCCGGCCAACGTGCAAGGCTTCGTCATATCGGTCATGCGCGCGGCTGGTTTGCCCCCGATCATGACCGTCATTTCGCCTTTAATGATCGCGAGCGGCAGGGGTGGGTGGGGCACGGGCGTCGGCGTCGGTGCAGCCGGATGGATCGGCGCATGACAATGCGGGCCGTCTTGTAACACTTGGTCGCCCATGCGGGCTGCTGGCATACCCATAAAATATCCTCAGTCTTGGTTTATCTGGCTGTAAGCTCTCACAGCGGCATCGTAACTGTCAACCACCTTAAATCAACTCTGGATTGCAAGCCTGGTTCTTCCATGCCCGCCCCCACAATTAACAACCGCTTCGCCGGGAAAATGAACGCCAGACCGGTCGCGAAGTTGGCGATTATCCGATGGCAACCATGAGTTCTGTGCCGCCGTCTGGTCGAAGTGGAATTGGCGGTCTATTCACGCCCGGCCCTGCACCAGCGCCATGGCCGCATCCACCGCACTGCCGGCATCCGCCGCAAAACCATCCGCGCCAATCTCCCGCGCATATTCCGGTGTGATGGGCGCGCCACCGATGACAATTTTCACCGTGATACCCGCTTCGCGAATGGCCTTCACCGTGTCGCGCATGGCGGGCATCGTCGTGGTCAGCAGCGCCGACAAACCCACCAGCTTGGGTTGGTGTTGCTTGACAGCTTCAACAAACTTGGCCGGCGATACGTTCACGCCAAGATCAATGACCTCAATGTTCGCGCCCTTCCACATCATCGCGACCAGATTTTTGCCGATGTCGTGCAAGTCGCCTTCGACGGTGCCGATGACGGCGTTGTGCTCGGGCTTGATGCCGGCGGCGGCGAGCAATGGTTCCAGCACTTTAAGCGCCTCCTTCATGGCGCGGGCGGCGATGAGCATCTCGGGCACAAAAATTTCGTTCCGCTTAAATTGTTCACCGACGATCGCCATGCCCGGCACGAGACGGTGCTCAACGATGTCGCCCGCCTTCTCGCCGGCGGCGAGACATTGGTTGACGAGGTCGGGGATTTCCTTGCGCTTGCCGGCAATGATGGCTTGGGTAAGCGGATGTAGATCATTCATAGCGGGCACAGACTGCCGGTTCCCGGCGGCTGCGTCTTGTAATTCCGTGCGTATTTTTGGTGTTTAGGTGCTTTCAGTTGATTGAGGACTGCCTCATAAAGCAGCGAGGGTTAAAAAATTCGTCAGACATGAATCGCACTTTGCTCTAGAAAAAAAATTCGCGCTGGCTTCGCTGCGTTGCTGCCGCCAGCGCAGAAATCCTTGCTTTAGGAAGTGTTCATTCAGCTCGCAAGTCCTGCTTGTTGAATGCGATGACCGGCGCGGCCTGGTCCATGCCATTACGGGCGTGCGGTTGAAGCACAGCCTGAACGTGGCGGGCAATCAGGAATTTGTGGAGCGCGGCTCCGCGCGGTTTTTCATGCGCACGGAGTTCGATGGTGCGACCGATGCCGGCCGGCTCGAAGCGGAAGTCCGCACGGCGCTGCCAGCACAACGCGAGTGTGCGCCGCGCCATCGCCGCTGGCGCGGACATCGTCGGCACGAATTGCGGCACCGCATTGAGCCTCGATGATTACGTCGCGCTGGCGCAGCAACTCGTTGCGGCGGCTGGCAAGGTGCCGGTGATTGTGCAGCCGAACGCCGGTTCGCCACACACGGAAAAC
>CAINLR010000075.1 GCA_903850425.1 uncultured Verrucomicrobia subdivision 3 bacterium
CGCGCGAACGCGAAATTCTGGAGCTGATCATCGCGGGGCTATCCAACAAGGAAATCGCCAGCCGCCTGAGTGTCTCCGTGTTGACCCTGCGCTGGCATCTAAAACAAATTTACAAGAAGCTCCACGTCCATTCACGAGTGGAAGTAGTATTGAAATTCCGACCCGGAGTGTAGTCCTCGATTCAACTGCGATCCATCCAAAACACCCCACTTGGGGGGCTGGGCAACAGCCGGATGTGACTGTATTTTAGTAAGAATTCCATTTGCTGAAATCATCATTGTTGGCACCAAAACCCAAAATCATTACAGCCATCTGTTTGTTTGCGACGAAATAGAAAGTATAATCTGATTAAAACCCCAAATTAATACAATGAACAACAATCTTCTGAACCGTTCGATGAACCAAGCGCGCTGGCTGATTTTGGCGATGGGTCTTTCTCTGGCTATGCTTTGGCTGGTGCCGACCGCGCGAGCGGCAACGATCAATCAGGTCGCCAACGAAGCCTCCGGCACCCCCACTTGGTCTACCGACACCGTCCCATTTGGCGCAAAAGCGGTTGCTGGCAACACCTATGTCATGGTTGCTGGCTTTACGACGGCGGCCGATAGTGGCTTTGGGGCAAATTTCACTTCGAGAATCCGGGACACGGGCAGCGTTTTTGGAGGGGACTCCCTCACGGTTCCTGCGGGTTGCGAAGTGCTACAGAAAGGTGGAGCCACCAGCACTAGCACGGTGAATATGATCTTTACCGGCGGAATCTTTGCTTATGGCAATGCCGGACCCGCAACCGTGAATTTGGCTGGCAGCCTGGCAGTCTCAACCAGCGGCGTCCTTGGTATGGGCGGCACCAATACTCTCAATGTCGCTTCCACTTTGACAGGAAGCGGCACACTGAGTCTTCGCTCTTCTGACGCCGCACCTTTCATCAATTTTACCGGAACTGACACCGGCTTCACCGGAACTTTCCAAATCGGCGGTGGCACTAGCGGTGGCACTACCAACTATGTCACTGTGGCTTTCACCACAACCTTAAATACTGCCGCCTCTATCACGATGGGAACCGTCGGCACCACTAAAGATGTCCTCAAGCTAGGATCTGCGCTCTCCGTAAACACCTTTCAATTCGGCGCGACGACCTTGGCGGCGGGCACCTACACGGTGACCCAACTCAATGGCCTTGTCGGAAACGGTTCACAGTTCACCGGAACCGGGTCGCTTACGACGCTATCTGGGCCAGCCCTGACCCCGCCCAGCATCACCACGCAGCCGACTTGGTCGCCGGCAACGGTTCACGGGTTGTTAAATGAATCCACCAAGTGCACGGTGGTTGCCGCCGGATCGCCACCGCTCTTCTACTTTTGGCATACAAATAGCGCTGCCTCACCTGCCTTGAGCGACATTGCCAACCATATCGTCGGCTCGGCTACCAGTGTCCTGACGATTACCAATGACGTCTTGGCTGACGGCCAAAATTACTATGTTGTGATTACCAATGCTCAAGGCTCTGTCACCAGCAGTGTGGCCGCCCTGACGTTTACGGCACAGGCTCCCTCCATCACCACGCAGCCGATCGGGGCAACCCTCTTTACCAACGCCAATGGCACCTTGAAGTTTAGTGTCGTGGCTAGTGGCACGCTCCCGTTGACTTACCAGTGGTATACTAATGCCACCACTTCCGCTTTAAATGATGTTGGCAATCTCACGGGTTCGGCTACCAATGTCCTGACTATTTCAAACGCAAATATGGCCAACGCCGGTGACTACACGGTCAAGATATCCAACGGCAGCGGCTCGGTTACCAGTAGCGTGGCCAATCTGATCTTCACCGTGCCGTCGGGCGCGTTTGAAGCGGCGGTGATGACAAATTCTACCGCTCCGTTTGCTTTTTATACATTCAGTGAAGCCGGCAATCCGGCTTCCGGCACTCTGGTGGCGCAAGATTCCATCGGCACGTTTAGCGGGACTTACGGCATCAATACTTCCAACAGTTTTAATGGCATCGCCGGTCCGCGAGCCACGGCTGATGCTTTGGTCGGATTTCCCGACGCCAACACGGCGTTGCGCACGGTCACCAACCTCGCCAATGCCTACGCCTCGGTGCCGGCGTTCAACTTGAATAATGGCGTCGGCACGAATGTATTGACGATCACGGCGTGGATTCATCCGAATGGTCAAATGCCAAATGGCGCAGGCGTCGTCTTTTGCCGCAATGGTGCCAGCACAGTTTCCGGCATGGCCTATATGGATGGCACCAATAATATCTTGGGTTACAATTGGGCTAACGACGGCGCTACCTACACTTGGAACTCGGGTTTGGTGCCGCCGACCAATGTATGGTCGCTCGCGGCCTTGGTGATTACGCCGACGAATACAACTCTCTATGTGATCAACACCAACGGGATGCTGTCCGCAACGGTCGCCCACGCGAATGCGGTTCAAAAATTTGACGGGCCAACCTTTATTGGCTATGAAAGCTACGCCAGCACCCGCGTCTTCAATGGTTCAATTGACGAAGTGGCCTTGTTCGGTCAGGCATTGAGCCAGAGTCAGGTGACTTCGCTGTTCTCGGCGGCTTCGGGGATAGCGGTTTTTCCGCCGACCATCGCGACGCAGCCGACTTGGTCGCCGGCAACGGTTCACGGGTTGGTAAATGAATCCACCAAGGCGACGGTGTTGGCTGGCGGCACTGCGCCGCTCTCCTACTTTTGGTATACCAATAGCACAGCCACACCTCCCTTGAGCGACAGCGCCAACCATATCATCGGCTCGGCTACCAGCGTCCTAACGATTACCAATGACGTCCTGGCTGACGGCCAAAATTACTATGTTGTGGTTACCAATGCTTATGGTTCTGTCACCAGCAGCGTGGCTCCCCTGACGTTTACGGGAACGGTTCCGTCCATCACCACGCAGCCGTCGTGGGTTCCTGCATTGCCATTTACAGGTCAAACGGCAAAGGCAGCCGCCTTGGCCACTGGCACGGTGCCGTTGTCCTACCAATGGTTTACGAACAGCACCACGTCATCCTTGAGTGACGATGCTAACCATGTGGGTTCGACCTCCAATGTCCTGACCATTGCCCATTCAACTGTGACTGACGCCGCCAATTATACGGTGGTGATCACCAATATTTACGGGGCTATCACCAGCAGTGTGGCCACACTTGCAATCACTGCGACAAACGCTTATCAAAGCGTGGTTTTGGCGGCCGCACCATTTGCCTACTATGCCTTAAACGAGAGCAGTGCCAATCCCAACGCTGGCGGGGTGGTGGCCTATGATTCCGTGGGCGGATTTAATGGAACTTACGGCGTAGCCTGTTCCAACGGATTTAATGGCATCACCGGACCGCGAACCACGGCTGATGGTCTGGTCGGGTTCCCCAACAGCAACACGGCGCTGGCCACTGTCTCGAATACTGCCAACTCGTATGTTACTGTGCCGGCATTTAACTTGAACAACGGGGTAGGCACGAATGTTTTGACAATCACGGCCTGGATCAATCCAAAAACAGTTCAGGCGAATAACGTCGGAATCGTCTTTTGCCGCGCCGGCACCACGGTGTCCGGCCTGGATTACAATTCCACCGCCGGCCACTTGGGTTATACATGGAACAACGAAAGTGGCACATACAGTTGGGATTCCGGGATAACGCCACCAACCAATGTATGGTCGCTGGTGGCCTTGGCGGTCACCTCCACCAATGCCACCGTTTATATCCTCAATACGAACGGGCTGCTGGCCTCAACGCATACCTACACGCATGTGATCCAAAAGTTTGACGGGGCAACCTTGATTGGTCTGGACACCAACGCTATCGGCCGCACCTTTAATGGCTCCATTGATGAAGTGGCGCTGTTTAACCAGGCCTTGTCCACGAACCAGATGCTGTCCTTGTTTGCCGGAGCTTCGGGCGTGTTTGGTTTCCCGCCGGTCATCACCACGCAACCGTCCTGGTCGCCGGCCACGAACTATGCGGGGCTCAATCCAGCAACCGTGGCAACTGTGGTCGCCAGCGGAATGGCACCGTTCTCCTACCAATGGTATGTGACGAACGGCACCACGGTTCCCATGACCGACAGTGCCAATCATATCATTGGCTCAATTTCCAATGTCCTGACGATTTCAAATGCAGTCGCGTCCGACAGCCAAAATTACATCGTCGTCATCACAAACTTGTATGGCTCGGTGACCAGCAGCGTGGCTCCCTTGACGGTTTTCCCAGTTCAGTCGGCAACGAATTTCACACTGAATTTCGGTGGGGCGGCCATTGCGCAAGGTGCCGGCAAGGATTGGAACACGGTGAACCAATGGAACCCGGCCGGCTTGTCGGCGGCCAACGCCGTGATTGCCTATCCGGGCAGTTCGTTCGAGGTGATTACTAATTCGTTGGTGCGCAATCCCGCCGGTTCAGTTAACAATGTTTTCCCTGGCGATACACTGCAAATTGATGGCAATGGAAATACTGATTTTAACGGGAGTCCGGCGGGCACAGGCGAAATTCGTTTCAAGAATACCAGTCCGGCTGTTCCCAGCACCAATTATTTCAACAACTTGGTGTTGAACGGCGGCGAACTCCAAATCGGCGACAGCACGGATGTTGTTTTACAGGGCAAGATTACGGTGCAGACCAATTCTGTGTTTGGAACGCAGGGCGGTGCCGGCACCAATCAAACCTACCGGGTGGACTCCTATTTGACCGGGAGTGGCACGGTCGTGCTATATTTGACTAACGCCAATGCAGCTATTCCACTCCCGGTGGCATCGCTCAATATTACCGGCAACACCAACAACTTCACTGGCCAATGGAATGTTTTGCAAGGTCCGCTGTTGGGCAGCGGCACGAATTCTTTGGGCACCAATACCATCACCATCGGCACGAACGGTGTGTTGGAAACCGCGTATGACATAAAGAATACCAACAGCAGCCTGATTCTGAATGGCCAGTTCTTCCTGCATCAAAATGATGCATTCCAGAGCGTGGTGGTTGGTGGATTGGCCCTCGCGCCGGGCACCTATTCATTTACGCAATTGAATAACCTCTACCCAACAAAATTTCCCATGACGTGGACGCAATTGTCAGGCTCCCCTGTTAGCACAGGTTCCGGCAGCATCACCGTCTTAAGGGGTCCGTCAGTGATCGCCCTAATTTCTTCTGCCCAAACCAATGGTTATCTGGGAGCGGTGACATTCACCGCCGCGGTGCAAACGAATGGGGTCACGGCGGGCGATGCGACTGGCCCGGTGATTTTCTCCACCGCGAGCGGTTCCCTCAGCACGAATTCAGTCACCGCCGGTTTCACCAGCAGTGCCAGCGTGAGCAATCTACCGCGCGGCACGAATATCATCACTGCCATTTATAGTGGCGATAGCCGCTACTTCGGCACCACCAATACATTGAGCCAAGTCGTGACGAATCATCCGCCGGTGACGCAGGCGATTACCCTTGGATCGCAAAGCGGCACGCCGGTCACGTTAAATATCACAAGTGGCAAATATGCACCAACCGACGTGGATGGAGATTTGCTTTTGGTGTCCGCGATTCAAAATCCTTCAAGTCAGGGCGGCGTGGTTACCACCGACGGCACGAACATCACTTACACTGCGGCTGGTAATTTCACCGGCACCGATACTTTCACCTATGTTGTCAGTGATGGTTTTGGTGGTATTGTCACCAACACGGTCACGGCTAGCGTGGCGGCC
The DNA here is from genome assembly GCA_903850425.1 of uncultured Verrucomicrobia subdivision 3 bacterium. GTDB lineage: Bacteria > Verrucomicrobiota > Verrucomicrobiia > Limisphaerales > UBA11358 > UBA11358. Next base: position 5,704 of record CAINLR010000075.1, read on the forward strand.
AATGGCGGGGGATTCAACCTGCTTTCCGGTCCGGTGGACAACCACGACGGCACCGCCACGATCAGCTATCTCGGCATACCGGGATATCATTACGCACTCGAAACCACGCCGAGCCTGACGTTGCCGGTCACTTGGACTCCGGTCATCACCAACACGGCGAACACCAATGGCCAGTTAAATTTCACTTTTGATACTTCGGCTGGCCAAGGCTACTTCCGCACTCGCTATGTGCCTTGAACCATCCGGCCATCAAACACGACCACAACTATGAAGCTAAGATTATTTCTAATCCTGATCGCGGGAGCGGGCACGTTGAGTATCCGGGCATCCCTGTTTTCCAGCGGCACAATTAACGCCATCATTCCCGATAACAACCCCAATGGTTACGCCAGTTCAATCAATGTCACAGGGCTTGGATCCAGCTTGCAGACTTTGAGCGTAAGCCTGAATGTGTCGGGCGGTTACAACGGCGACTTGTATGCCTATCTCATTGGGCCGACCGGGCAGATGACCGTGCTGTTGAACCGCGTGGGCACGGGGGGCGGCAACACTTATGGTTATGCCAACGCCGGCTTTGACATTACCGTGAGCGACAGCGGCGCGACGGGGCTGCATAATTATCAGGACAACAGTTCTTCTTACAACGGTGGCCAGTTGACGGGCAATTGGCAGCCGGATTCAGGCGGTTTAAGCTTTGCGACCCGTTATGGCTCTAGTGATCCGAATGGGACATGGTCGTTATTTTTTGCCGATTTGTCACAGGGAAGCCAGAGCACGTTGGTGGGTTGGAGTCTCGACATCACTGCGGTGCCGGAGCCAGTGAACTTGGCGCTAGGAATCATGGCCGTCGTCGTTGGCGGAGCTGCAATCGTTCGCAGATATTTTATTCCTGTTAAGACGAATTAAGTTCATTAATTGGGTTCAATTTGGCAGGATTCCCGGGTTTGTCGGCACACACCAGTCGGCCATCGGGATGGGGGATTTTGGCGACGTGAATTTGATGCCGGAGTTGGACGGCATCAAGACCACGCCCGCCGCGGGCCAACTTCGCTGCGTGCATACCGACGAAGCCGCCACCGGAGAGACGGCCACGGACCACTGCGCGATGTTGCGGAATGCTCCCGATCGTTCGGCGTCCTTTCCTGCCTGTGACGGAGTCAACTTCGAGCCACCCAAAACACCCCATTTGTGGGGCTGTTCAATAGCCTGGTTGGCTGTATTGTATTGATAATTCCATTTACCGAAATAAATAATTGCAACAACCCAAATATAACGGACGCCTGTATGTTGGTGACCAAACTGGAAGAAAACAACCAAAAGCATTAGCTGATAATATGAATAATAAATCCATGAATCGTTTTATGAACCCTGCGCGCTGGCTGATGTCAGCGGCGCGATTTGGCCTTGCCCTGTTGCTGGTGGCGTTACTGGCCACGACCGCCCAGGCGGCGATTGCCATTCAGGATGGCAACCCGTTGGTCATGACGCGCGTGATAACGGCAAGTTCGACGCCCTTCAGCAAGTCCTTTACCGTCACGCCTGGGGCCAAGGTCTTGGTTGTTATCTTGGAAGACCGGGGTGCCGCTAACCCCGAACCTGCGACGTTGCCGTGGATTGGTGGCCAAACTTTGACCCGGGATGTTCAGTCGTTGGCTAATGTTGCAACTGTCCGCTGCATGGCAGTCTATCATCTCTATAATCCGACTCCAGGCACGGCGATTATTACCAACAATATGTCAGCAAACGTCAGTTCCTGTTGGTTGACGGCCTACACGCTCAATGGCGTAGATACGACGATTCCTCCGGTGGCGGCGCAGGCCACTACTGGGACCAGCACAGCTCTTTCAAGTTTATCCCTCAATATCAATGGGGTGGCGGCGGGGTCTTGGGCGGCCATTGGTTCTGTTTTGGGAACCTCGCCCACCACGGTTACTGAGGGGGGAACCGGTGGCACAACCACCGACGTCAACTCTACTACGGTTGACGGCACTTCGGCCTACGCCGGCTATGTGTCGGGCTTGAGTGCCGGCACGGTCACTTTTACAAGTTCATTCAGTCAGCCCTCGAAAACAGCCTTCTGCGTTGAGGTTTTTTCCCCGCCGACGGCTCCCAGCATCAGCGTGCAACCGACGAGTGTCATTGCTTTTACCAACGGCGCCCCGCGGTTTAGCGTCACCGCGATTGGCACAGCACCGTTGAGCTACCAGTGGTATACCAACAGCTCCGCTTTCCCCCTGAGCAATGGCGGCAATCTCACCGGCACGACGAACAGTGTCTTAAACATTGCAAATGCAACTTTGGCCAACGCCGGAAATTATTTCGTGGTCGTGACCAATAGTCTAGGTGCGGTCACCAGCAGCGTGGCCAGTCTTGCATTCACTTCGCCATCGGGTGCCTATGAAAGCGCGGTGATGACCAACAGCGCCGCTCCGTTCGCTTTCTACAGATTCGGTGAAACCAGCGATCCCAGTTCCGGCACTGTGGTGGCGCAGGATTCCATTGGTTCGTTTAATGGAGCTTACGGCATGGCCGCCCAAAACGGATTCAATAGTGTTTTCGGTCCGCAAACTACCGTCGATGGCTTGGTTGGATTCCCTGATGGTAATACCGCGTTAGGCACCATTGCCAACACCGCCAATTCGCTTATTACTCTTCCACCGTTCAATTTGAATAACGGTGTCGGCACGAATGTATTGACCATCACGGCGTGGATATATCCGAATGGTGCTCCGGTAAATAACAGTGGCATCGTCTATTGCCGCGCTGGGACCACGGTGGCTGGCTTGTGCTTTTTTAACACCGGCGGCTCTTTGGGTTATAATTGGCATGATGAAGGTGGAGCCTTCAATTGGAATTCCGGATTGGTGCCACCGCAAAATGTATGGTCGCTGGTTGCCTTGGTGGTTACGCCGACGAATAATACCATCTATTTGTTTAACACAAACAACGGGCTGCTTTCAGCAACGCATGTTTACACGCATGTGTTACAAAAGTTTGATGGGGTAACGTTGATTGGCCAGGATAGCCTCAACGTTAACCGCACTTTCAATGGTTCAATTGATGAGGTGGCGCTATTTGGACAAGCTTTGACCACGAGTCAAATGGGAGCCTTGTTTTCGACCGCTTCAGGCATCGCGAATTTTACGCCGTCCATCGCAGCGAATCCGACTTGGGCTCCAGCGACAGTGTATCCCGGCATGACGGCAAGCATCACTGTTAACGCCGGCGGCACGACGCCATTGTCTTATCAGTGGTTGGCCGGGGCGGTCGGCAGCGGAATTTACACCAACGTGGTTAATGGCGGGAGCACCAGTGGGGCCACCAGTGCTACGCTGACCATCACCAACGCGCAGTTGGGCAACTATCTTGACTACGTTGTGCAAGTCAGCAATCCCTATGGTTCTGTTACCAGCACCGTGCCGGCGACCTTGACGGTGTTAGAGGCCGGGCCGGCGACGACTTTCACCCTGAATTATACCGGGCTGCCCATTCAGCAGGGTGTTGGTGCCGATTGGAACAACGTCAATATGTGGAGTCCTCTCGGGGTGCCCGCGTCCACGGCGGTGTTTGCCAATCCCGGCAGCACATTTGAGGTGATTGTTGGCTCGCGGCTGAGGAATCCCGCCGGCACCACCTACAATGTCTTCCCAGGTGATACGCTGATGATTGATGGCAATGGTGGTTTCGAAAATGGCACCGCTAACAACATAGGCGAAATTCGCATCAAAAACAGTCTCGCCCCGGGTGTGCCGGCTACCACCAACTATTTTAAGAACTTGGTGCTGAATGGCGGCCAGATCAACCTTGGGGATGATACGGCCCTGGTGTTGCTAGGAATGGTGACCGTGGCTAACAATTCAACCTTTGAAACCATCGGGACTGGCACCAATCAGACCTACCGTGTGGATTCCTATTTGACCGGCAGTGGCACGATTCAGCTCTACTTGTCAACCAGCAATCAAGCATCTTCGCTGAACATCACGGGCAACACCAACACGTTCACGGGCCAATGGAACATCCAGCAGGGTCCATTGGTGGGCAGTGGCCTGAACTCGCTGGGCACGAACACCATCACCATCGGCAGGACGAACGGGATACTGGAAACTTCCTATCCCATCAATAACCCCAATGCCTCGCTGGTGTTGAACGGGAAAATGTTCCTGACCCAGAACGACACGTTCAAGTCGGTTTATGTCAATGGCCTTGGGCTCGCCCCCGGCACTTATTCAGCGGCCACTCTCAGTGCCAGCTATCCAAGCAACTTCCCGGCTACGTTCATTGCGCTCAATGGCACTGCGGCCACCACGGCTTCGGGGCAGATCACGGTGTTGTCAGTCGCTTCGCCGCTCATCGGAGCTAATCCGACTTGGACCCCGGCTACAATTTATGTCGGCCAAACGTCCAGCATTACTGTTTCTTCCATCATCGGCACGCCTCCATTTTCTTACCAATGGATGTCTGGGGCGGTCGGCAGTGGCGTTTACACCGATCTTCCCAATGGCGGGAACATATCCGGAGCCACCAGCGCCACGCTGACTATTACTAACGCACAGCTTGCCAATTATCTCGACTACGTTGTGCGTATCAACAATGCCGGTGGTGTCGTTACCAGCACCGTGCCGGCGACTCTGGCCATCAACGATTCGGCACCGTTCGTTGTGACGGACACCGCACCTAATCCGGCAACATACTATGCCAGCTTTACCGCGACGTTGACAGCCGCCTTTGATGGTTCGCGGCCGATTGCTTACCAATGGGTCACGGATGGCGGCAGCGGCACTTTCACGAATGTTCCCGGTGCCACCAACAGCACGCTGGTCATATCCAATGTGCAGGCAGGCAACACGGGTAATTATTATTTGGTGGCGACCAACCTGGCCGGCGGCCCGGCTAGTAGCAGCCCGTCATCACTAACCGTGGTTCCTTCGACGTATGCGATTCACTTTGGTGCAACCAACGCCATCACCACGGCGGATGCTGTGCTCAATCATCCCGGTGTCGTGACGGGAGCGGCGGTATTCGGGAACACGGCAACTTTGGTGACGCTGGGCAATGGCAGCAGCTTGACGTTTACGGCTAATGGGTCTGTGGCTACTGTCGCCCCTGGTAATACAGGAGGAAACTTCGCCTACCCCGCACCCAATACGACTGGCAACACAAACTTTGATGCGGTGTTAAACCAGTGTAATTTTGATCTTGGCCCCAAGATAATTACTCTCAATAATCTGGTGGCTGGTCACAATTACAGCCTCCTACTCATCGGCTTGGATGCTCGTGGCGGGCTAGTCGCGGGCAGTGCCTCTGCACGGTTGGCCTATTTCCAAGATCCCGTTGTTCCGACCGATGTTTCATCCACGTTTCACATGGGTGACAATGTGTATGTGATGGCTTCGTTCCTAGCCGAGACGACCACCCAAACGATCATTGAACAGTTGCCGACAGCAAACAATGGGAATATGAATGCGTTGGTAGTATATGATTTGTCGGCGGTGGTTACTCCGCCGACCTTGAGCCTTGCCCCGTCCGGCGGGGGCAACCTGACGCTGACCTGGTCGGCGGGATCCATGCTCCTGCAAGCGACCAACCTGCTGGGGCCGTGGACGACCAACAGCACCGCTACGTCGCCCTACACGGTGTCGCCGACCAACGCCCAGGATTTCTTCCGGGTGCGGACACCATGATCGGGTGTGGTATGTAGTTTCGTAAAGCCGGCCGGGGTGTTGACACTCCCTGGCCGGTTTTATCGTTTTGATTGGCATTGATTCTTAATACCGGCAATACCGGCCAGAGCGTCACGGAGGATGGCGGCACCGTGGCTGCCGAAGCACCCTCGCCATCAACGCCGAAGTGACGGCCACGGAACACTGCGCGATGGCGGAGTCATCTTTGAGCCACCCAAAAACACCCCATTTGTGGGGCTAGTCAACCGTCTGATGTGGCTTTATTCTGTGACGAATTCCATTTGCCGAAACCAACAATTGCAGCAACCCAAATATCACGGACGCCTGCATGTTGGTGACCAAACTGAAAAACTTGAGCAATACGTTAGCTAATAATATGGACAAAATACCCATGAATAGTTTTATGAACCATGAGCGCTGGCTGATGTCAGCGGCCCGATTTGGCCTTGCCCTGCTGTTGCTGGCCTCACTCGCCACGACTGCGCAGGCGGCGATTGCCATTCAGGATGGCAACCCGTTGACCTACACATACACAGCATCGGGTGCAATAAATAAGTCGTTTACGGTCACTCCCGGAGCCAGCGTCTTGGTTGTCCTCGTAGAAGACCGATCTGTCAATAACGCGGAACCCGCAACGATTAACTGGCTCGGCGGCCAAACGCTGACTCGGGACGTTCAGTCGTCAGGGATTCCGTCAACGACTCGCGGCCTTGCCATGTATCACCTCTACAATCCGACACCCGGCACAACTAATATTGTCGCCACAGTTACAGGGGCCAGTGGCAACTGGGTTACGGCCTATACGCTTAGTGGAGTGGATACTACTATTGCTCCAATTGTTGCTGGAGCGACCAGTGGGAGCACCAGCACCACAACTACAGCTTTAAATATCAACGTCCAGGGTGTTCCTGCAGGCGCTTGGGCGGCTGTAAATGCTTGTTGGGGCAACACTCCCTCGACCTCGGCTTACATCAATGTCACCAATCAGGCGGGCTTGACAATAAACAGCACGACGGTAGTCGATGGGGCAGATAATGCCACGACGGCAGCGGCTGGTTATGTGTCGAGCTTGACTGCTGGCACGAACATTTTTACGGCTGGATACACAACCGGCGGAAAATTTGTTTTCGCCGTAGAAGTTTTCTCCCCGCCGACAGCGCCCAGCATCAGCGTGCAACCGCAGAGCGTAATTGCTTTTACCAACGGCACCCCGAAGTTTAGAGTCACGGCAGTTGGCTCGGCACCGTTGCATTACCAGTGGTATACCAACAGCATCACGACTGCCTTGAGCAACGGCGGCAATCTCACTGGCACAACGAACACCACCTTGACGATTGCGAACGCCACCTTGGCCAACGGCGGAAATTACTTCGTCGTCGTAACCAACCTGTTAGGTTCGGCCACCAGCAGCGTGGCCAGTCTGACCTTCACCTCGCCGTCCGGCGCGTATGAAACTTGCGTGATGACCAACGCGGCCGTTCCATTTGCCTACTACTCGTTCAGTGAAACCGGTGATCCGAGCGTGGGCGGTGTGGTGGCGCAGGACTCCATCGGCTCGTTTAACGGCACTTACGGCGTGGCCTCGCAAAACGGATTCAATGGCATTGTCGGTCCGCAAACCAGCCTTGACGGCCTGATTGGGTTCCCCGATGGCAATACCGCGTTAAGCACGGTCAACGGAGCCAATTCGTATGTCACCCTGCCGGCGTTCAACTTGAACAACGGCGTTGGCACGAATGTGTTGACGATCACGGCGTGGATCCATCCGAATGGCCAAATGCCGAATGCCGCAGGCATCGTCTTCTGCCGCAATGGGACCAGCACCATCTCCGGCTTGGACTATCTGGCTGATACCAGTAACACTCTGAATTACAATTGGGCTAACGACGCCAATACCTATACTTGGAACTCTGGCTTGGTGCCGCCGATCGGTGTGTGGTCGCTGGTGGCGTTGGTGGTTACGTCAACGAACGCGACGATTTATTTGTGCAATACAAACAATGGAATGTTATCCTCAACTCACGTTTACCCTCATGTGGTTCAAAAGTTTGACGGGCCGACATTGGTTGGCTTGGAAAGTTTCAACGCCAGCCGCGTCTTCAATGGTTCAATTGATGAAGTGGCGCTGTTTAACCAGGCCTTGACCCCGAGTCAAATGGGGGCTTTGTTTTCGGCCGCTTCAGGCATCGCGAATTTTCCGCCGACCGTCGCAGCTAATCCGACTTGGGCTCCCGCAACAGTGTATGTTGGCCAGACGGCCAGCATCACCGTTAACGCCGGTGGCACGGCTCCGTTGTCCTACCAATGGATGGCCGGGGCGGTCGGCAGTGGCATTTACACCAATCTGGCCAATGGCGGGAACATATCTGGGGCCACCAATGCCACGCTGACCATCACCAACGCGCAGCTTGGCAACTATCTTGACTACGTTGTGCAAATCAACAATACCTATGGTGCCGTTACCAGCACCGTGCCGGCGACCTTGACGGTGTTAGAGGCCGGACCGCCGACGACTTTCACCTTGAACTATACCGGGCTGCCGATTCAACAGGGTGTTGGGGCTGATTGGAACAGCGTCAATATGTGGAGTCCACTCGGGGTGCCCGCGTCCACGGCGGTGTTTGCCAATCCGGGCAGCACATTTGAAGTGGTGGTTGGCTCGCGGCTGCGGAATCCGCAGGCCACAACCTACAATGTTTTCCCCGGCGATGTGCTGCAAGTTGATGGCGATGGGATTTTCGAAAATAACGCGGTTGTCGGCGTGGGCGAAATCCGCTTCAAGGACACCAATCCGGCTGTTCCCAGCACCAACTATTTCAAGAACTTGGTTTTGAACGGTGGACAACTCAACATCGGCGACAGCATGGATGTCATCCTGCAAGGATCGGTAACCGTGACTGCGAATTCTACATTGTATGCTCTGGGATCTGGCGGCACCAACCAGACGTTTAGAATTGATTCCTATTTGACCGGAAGCGGGACCATGCAGCTTTATTTGTCCAACAGCACTCCGTCCGCCGCGCTCGTCATCACTGGCAACACCAACACGTTCACGGGTCAGTGGAACATTGTGCAGGGTCCGCTCGTTGGCCTCGGCGCAAACTCGCTGGGCACGAATACCATCACCATCGGTCGCACGAATGGGATATTGGAAACTTTCTATCCCATCAATAATCCCGATGGCTCGCTGGTGCTCAACGGACAAATGTTCCTCACCCAAAACGACACGTTCAAGTCTGTATATATTAATGGCGTTGGGCTGACAGCGGGCACTTATTCGGCTGCCACTCTCAGTGCAAGCTATCCAAGTAACTTCCCGGCGACATTCATTGCGCTCTATGGCACCGCGGCGACCGCGGCTTCGGGACAGATTACGGTGCTGGCAGGCGGTTCTCCGACCATCGGAGCTAATCCGACTTGGACACCGCCTTCAGTGTATGTCGGTCAAACGTCCAGCATTACCGTTTCCGCCGCCGGCACGCCTCCGTTGTCGTATCAATGGATGGCTGGCGAGGTTGGCAGTGGCGTTTACACCAATCTTCCCACTGGCGGGAACAACTCTGGGACCACCAACGCCACGCTGACCATCACCAACGCGCAGCTTGCCAATTATCTCGACTACGTCGTGCGCATCAGCAATGCCTATGGTGCCGTTACCAGCACGGTGCCGGCGACCTTGACGGTGATGCCGCCCGGACCGGCGACGACTTTCACCTTGGATTATGCCGGTCCCATTCAGGAGGGTATTGGTGCTGATTGGAACACTGTCAATGTATGGAATCCGGGCGGGCTGCCCGCGTCCACGGCGATGATTGCCAATCCCGGCAGTTCGTTCGAGGTGGTGGTGGGCTCGCGCCTGCGGAATCCGGCGGCCACAACCTACAATGTTTTCCCCGGCACTCAACTGATCATTGACGGTGATGGGGTCTTCGAAAATAACACCGTTAGCGCCGTAGGCGAATTTCGCTTCAAGAACAGCGCCTTTAGTGCGACCACCAACTATTTCAACAACCTGGTGTTGAACGGCGGACAACTGAACATCGGCGACAGCACCGATGTCATCCTGCAAGGAGCGGTGACGGTGAGTAACAATTCTGTATTGTATGCTCTTGGAACCGGCACTAATCAGACATTCAGAGTGGACTCCTACCTGACTGGAAGCGGCTCCATCCAGCTCTACTTGTCGAACAGCACCCCGTCCGCCGCGCTAGTCATCACCGGCAATACCAATACCTTCAATGGCCAATGGGACATCGAGCAAGGTCCGCTGGTGGGCACCGGCGCAAACTCGCTGGGCACGAACAGCATCACCATCGGTGCCGGCGGCATGCTGGAAACCTCCTATCCCATTCACAACACCAATTCATCCCTCATTCTGAACGGACAAATGTTCCTGACCCAGAACGACACGTTCGAGAGTGTGGTGATTAACGGCACGCCTCTGGCACCGGGATTCTATACCGCCGCCACGCTCAGCGGGCTCTACACGAATTTCCCGGCCACCTTCATTGCGCTTTATGGCACCACGGCGACCAGCGCTTCGGGTTCCATCAATGTCGGAAATGTCGTCGCCCCGCCGTCATCTCCGCACATCACCGGCATTCAAGTGAGCGGCACCGGATTAAGTCTATCCGCCACCAACGGCACTCCGGGCGGTCCTTGGGCGCTGTTGCAAAGCACCAACTTGGCGCTGCCTCTGAACCAATGGCAGATTAACATCACCGGCACTTTTGATGGCAGCGGTAATCTGTCAACGAACATTCCTAATACCGCCACCAACAAGCAGGACTTTTACATCCTGAAGGTGCAGTAGGGTTACAATGTCAAATTCAGCACCGCCAACGCGGTTGCGCCCGGAATGCCACAAATGTTCTATCGGTTGCAACAACGGTCGTAAACAGAGTAATTCGAACATGGGAAGAGATCGGCTCTGGCTGGTCTCTTCCTTGTTGAAGCCAGATGGAAAACCAGATCCATGAAAAAATCCGTATTGCCAGACACCATTGCTTTTTGGCGAATCGGCCAGACTGATCATCGACATCCTCTATGATGACAAACATCAAAATGCAGCTCGCGCAGATGACGTCTGGCAGGATTTTGTTGCACCTGGGCTGCCTAATGCGAGGTGGGTGCTGGCAATTCCACTGGGCCGGCGTGCGTCGCCAGGTGACAGGTTTTTTAGAACGCTAAGAGCTTCGTGGCGGTTTTGGGTTCCGTCACAAAGACCGGGTTAGGGGTGATTCGGGCTGGGTGGCAGTGTTATTGGGTTGACGCTGCCACCCAAATAATTTTTATCAATGCGCGAACATGGGATTTGGCCAAGGAATGGCTGACATTTGACATCAAATGGCTAGCGCAATCGCGTGCGACATCGAAAATTACTATGTGAATCCAGATCCTGCCACTCCATGCTCGGTTTCCGGAGGTTTTCAATCGTGAAGACAAGCGAAGCCACGCGAAACGATCAAAAATGAGAAAGCCGATATATGCCTGTTGAAAAAGGTCCGTTGCTCGTATGTGGCAAGACCGGTCGCGTCGTCGGCCTCAACCGCAGCTATCGCTGGGCCAGATGGCTGTTTCCTGTCGCCGGGCTGGTCGCGCTGGTCTGGTATCTGGTTCGGGTCATCCCGAAGCCGTCGCGGGCGGACTATCCGTGCCAGAGAGTGGCGGCACCGATCGCGTTTGGTGGCATAGCCTATCTCTTGAGCATCTTGGGATTGGTCACTTTCTTCCGCAAGTCGCGCAAGTTTTTGTTTCAACATCGTTATGCGGCCGCGGGTATTTGCATGGTAGTGACTTTGGTGTGTGCGGCGGTGGTAAGGAATGCCAGCGAATTTGCGGCCAGCGCCGAAGACACCGGCACATTCACGCCTTCAGACGCCTCCACCACTCCCATGGGCACCGCGCGTGGCATCAATCCGGGCCGCGTGGCTTGGGCCTACGATTTGAGCGCCTGCAAATGGAATGGTTCCGCGAACTACTGGTTTTCCGCGACCAATAACGATCAATCCAAGATCACCAGGCTGATGAACCAGACGATTTGCTCAGTGGCTGGGCAGTCAACCATCAGCAATGCCTGGGATGTTCTATTCAAATACAAAAATGGCGACACCGCCTATGCCCAAGGCGAGAAGATCGCCATCAAGCTCAACCTGAACAACGGCGGCAACTATGACAACCAGATTGATGCCTCGCCGCAGTCGGTCTATGCGTTGCTCGATGGTTTGGTGAATAAATTTGGCGCGAATCAGGCGGACATTACCCTGTGCGATCCGGCGCGCGAAAACCAATGTTCAGCGGTTAAAGATTATTGCGTCGGGACATTTCCGAATGTGAATTACGACAGCAATTTGGGAGGATTTACGGCGAATGCCTTCGCCTATTCCGTCGCCGGCCCAACTGAAAACAGTCTGTCTTCCACAATCGTCAACTCCAAGTATTTGATCGTCATGGCGCTCTTGAAGCGCCATTGCACCCCGTCTGCGACTTGGGGCACCGATGGCGTGGATTATGGCAATGCCTCGGTCACGATGATATTCAAAAGCAATTGGGGAAACATCGGCGGCAATCGCGGCAGCACGCTCCATCATGGCTATTTGCATGACTGGAGTTACCCCATGAACAGCTACCACATTCTCGTGGATATTTTGGGCAGCAAACATATCAACGGCAAAACAGTGCTGAACATCCTGGATGGTCTCTATACGGGAAACCGGTGGAGCAGCAATCCGGTTAAATGGAAAATGGCGCCCTTCAATACCAATTGGCCATCCAGCATCTTCGCCTCGCAGGATCCGGTGGCCATCGAATCGGTGGGATTGGATTTCATGCGCGCCGAATGGCCGCTAATCAAAAACGCCGACCGGCATCTTCATGAAGCTGCTCAGGCTAATAACCCGCCATCGGGAACCGTCTACAAACCGGATGGCGTTCAATTGCCGAGCCTGGGAGTGCATGAACACTGGAACAATGCCACGGACAAAAAATATAGTCGCAATCTTGGCACCGGCGCCGGCATAGAACTGGTCAACCTCGCCACCAGCTACGCCGTGGAAATCACCAATCCACCCAGCGGCAGCGTTTATGTCCAAGGCACCAACATAGCCATTCAGGCCACCGTCAATAACGCCACCAATCCGGTGGCCCAAGTGGCGTTTTACCTGAATGGCGCTCAATCGCTTGGCACCGTTACCAACAATCCTTTCACACTTACTTGGAGCAATGCTCCGGCCAGCAACTACGCTTTGACCGCCGTGGCTACCGACTCGCTGGGCTTGGCCGCAACCTCAAGTCCCGTAAATCTTAGCGTTACCGTCGGCACGTTGGTTTGGGACAACAACCCAGCTACTACCGGCGCGCAGGACGGCAGCGGAGCCTGGAATCTCGCCACCGCCAATTGGTGGAACGGCACGACGAATCTCGTCTGGTCAGCCACCTTGCCGATCAACACTATTTTTGGCGCGGGCAGCGACGCGGCGGGAACCATTACGTTGGGCGCAAACGTCACCGCCGGCAATCTCGCGTTCAATGCCGCCAGCAGCGGCAACTACACCATCGCTGGCGGCGGTTATACCTTGACCCTCGCCAACACGCCGGTCGTCAATGTCGCGAATAACCTCGCGCCCACGATTTCCGCGCCGATAGCGGGCGCTGGGTTTTCCAAGACTGGAAACGGCACGGTCACCTTGAGCGGGGCCAACAGTTACAGCGGCACACTCGCAGTTGCTGGCGGCACGCTGGTTTTGTCTGGCAACAACACCGGTTCCACCGCTGGCGGTTCCGTAGCGATTGGAACAACTTTGCAGCTGGCCAATGCCAACGGACTGAAAGGCGCGCTCGCCTTGAACAGCGGCTCGACGCTCCAGCTTCGCGCCGACAGTAACACGACCTTCTCGCCATCCAGCATTGTTCTGGATAGCGCGGCGGACACCAACAATTTTGACGTGAATTCCGCCAGTGGCGCGATCACGGGCAAAACACTTTCGCTGGCCGGCGCGCTGGCGTTTTCCGGCAACGCCAACCAGACCATCAATGTGACTGGCAACAACAACTATTTCTTAGTCTTGGGCGCGATCTCTGCGGTCGCTTCCACTGATCACAATCCCTACCGGGTTGTGAACGTCAATGTGGTTCCCAGCCTTAGCACTGTCATCGCCTCCTTCACTGCTGGTAACTATGGAACGATTTTAAATTTGGCGGGCGGCGGCAAAGTCACAGTCACCGGCAACCTCGGCAACACCTCCAACGGCAGCGTCCTCCTGTTTGTCAACAACGGGACGACGGCCACCTTGGAAGGGATCAGCGCCAAGAGCAATACCGGTGACGCCTACCGCTATTTTGTGCCGAATGGAACGCTGGTTTTGGACAACAACGCCGCGCTCACCAACAACACCACCGGAACCGGGCTGAACTCCAGCCTGTTCATTCTCGGTGCGGCTACTAACCTTTTCCCAAGCGGCGTCAGCACTCCGGCAGGAATCTTGACTGCCGCGAACAATAGCTACAACTGCGCGGTCTATCTGGGCGACGCAAACTTTCCAAACGGCGGCCTCTCGCTGCGCGCAAACGTGACGAATTTTGTTTCAGACGGTGACGTTGGTTTCGCCAACTCCGGCACGTTCACCATCGGCGGACAAAACACCATCGGCACAAACACGTTCGCAAACCCGATCATTCTCGGTTGGACGGCCAATCGCGGTAAGAGCGTCACCCTGGTGGCGGCGACGGGTGGCACCGTTGATTTCACCGGCGCCATTTTGAGAAATGGCACCGACGCGAGCGCCGGGGTCAAGGTTGGTGATGCAACGCACGGTGGCACCGTGAAACTCACCGGCGCGAACACCTATGCAGGCGGGACGACGGTGGCCAACGGAAAACTGCTGGTCAACGGATTGCTGGCGGCGGGGGCGGTCACCGTCCAGAGCGGCAGCACCATCGGTGGCACCGGCACGATGAATGGCCCGGTCACAATCCAAAGCGGCGGCACCCTGTCACCCGGAGTTGCCATCGGCACTTTGACGGTCAACAACAGTCTCACGCTCGCGGGCAATTTGTTTTTCGAGCTTAACAAATCATCCACGCCTTCAAACGACCTGGTAAATGTCAGCGGTGTGCTGACCAATTCCGGCAGCGGCATTTTAACCATCACCAACTTAGGCCCCGTGCTGGTGGCGGGTGACACCTATAAATTGTTCAGCCAGGCGCTGGCGAACGGCGGGGCGCTGACCTTAAATCCGGCCACGCCTGGAATAGGGTTGCGCTGGGTGAACAACCTCGCGGTCAACGGCAGCTTGAGCGTGGTGGCCGTGGCCACGAATACCGTGAGTCTTGCGCCGAGTTTCAGCATCAGCAACCTGACCTTGTCTTGGCCTGCGGATCACACCGGCTGGCGGTTGCATGCACAGACCAATCCGTTCACCTTCGGCCTGGGCACCAACTGGGCGGACGTATCCGGTGCGGGTTTTACCAACCAGTGCATCCTGCCGATGGGAACCGACAATGGCTCGGTGTTTTTCCGCCTGGTTTATCCCTGACTCAATTTGAATTCGATATTATTTACCAATCAAAAACAAAAATTAAGCGAAAGAAAAAAATATGCCTGTTGAAAAAGGTCCGTTGCTCGTGTGTGGCAAGACTGGTCGCGTCGTCGGCTTGAACCGCAAGTATCGCTGGGCCAGATGGCTGCTTCCCATCTTTGGCCTGGCTGCGCTGGTCTGGTATCTCGTCCGCGTCATTCCCAAACCATCCCGCGCAACTTATCCCTGCCAGCAGGTTGGTGCGCCCATCGCTTTCGGCGGGATTGCCTATCTTTTCAGTTTCTTTGGTCTGGTGACAGCGTTCCGCAAAACTCGGAATTTCATTTATCAACATCGCTATGTGGCAGCGGGAGTCTGCCTGTTGATCGGCCTGGTTTGCGCAGCGGTGGTCAGGGATATGAACGAAGCCAGCGCGTTCGCGGAAGACACCGGGACTTTCACTCCGTCCGACGGCCCGAATCAACCCATTGGCACCGCGCGGGGAATCAACCCGGGCCGCGTGGCCTGGAGTTATGATTTGAGCGCGTGCAATTGGGATGGCAAATCAAAGTATTGGTGGGCCAGCGAATTCAATGACCAGGTCAAGATTACGGCCATGTTAAACAAAACCATTTGTTCCGTGGCTGGCCGGTCGGCGATCAGCAATGCTTGGGACGCTTTGTTCCGCGATAAAAACGGCGGCCCGTCCTATGTCAAAGGTGAGAAGATCGCCATCAAGCTCAATTTAAACAATGGCGGCAAATCCAATGCCATTGACGCCTCGCCGCAGGCGGTCTTTGCGCTGCTCGACGGCTTGGTTAATCAATTCGGAGCCAGCCAAGCGGACATCACGCTTTGCGACCCGGCCCGTGAAGGCCAATGTTCGGCCGTTTCCAATTGCTGCCATACGGCTTTTCCCGAGGTTAATTATGACAGCAACCTTGGCGGTTTTACTCCGAATGCCTTCGCCTATTCCGTCGCCGGGCCGACAGAAACCTCAATGTCCACGGTCATTGTCAAAGCCAAATATCTCATCACGATGGCGATTTTGAAACGGCATTGCACGCCCGCCACGACGTATCACGATCCAACGGATAAAACGGATTACGGCAACGCCTCGGTCACAATGATTTTCAAGAGTAATTGGGGCGTCATCGGGAACAAGCGCGGTAGCCAGCATTACCTCCTGCATGACTGGGATTTTCCGATGGCCAGTTACAACCAACTCGTGGATATGTATGGCAGCACGAACATCAACGGCAAGACGGTGCTGAACATCATTGACGACCTTTATTCGGGCGACCGTTGGAGCAGCCCGCCGCATAAGTGGGCCATGGCTCCGTTCAATGGCCGCTGGCCCTCAAGTTTTTTCGCTTCGCAAGATCCAGTGGCGCTGGAATCGGTGGGACTGGATTTTCTGCGTTCCGAAATGCCGCTGATCAAAAACGCCGACCGGCATCTCCACGAAGCGGCGCTGGCCAACGACCCGCCGTCGGGCACGGTTTATAAACCGGATGGAGTTCGCCTGCCAAGCCTCGGAGTGCATGAGCACTGGAACAACGCGACCGATAAAAAATACAGTCGTAACCTCGGCACCGGCAAGGGAATTGAACTGGTTACTATTCCGGCGGATAGGCCTTCATAGGCATCAACCGCCCAGCCAAAGGCCGTTCCACTCCTTGGTTCGTCCACGCACTAACGGCACTTCCGTCAGGATTTGTTCACCTCACCGCCCATTGTTTACCATACCAGCCTGGTTTCAGTTGAGCTTTTTTTAGGGCGTGCCCTGAGATTCGGTTTTTGGCCCACCCAACAGGTGTAGTTTTGTTTCCAGTTGACCCACCGTCCGTTTGGCCGACAGAAGCTGATCAAAAAACCCCGCGCGTTCATCTTTGAGTTCGTCAATCAGGTAATCCTTTCCCCGGTTAGCAATCTTCAAATCCATGATCTCCCGTTCCATTTCTTGAACCTTCCGTTCATCAGCGGCTTTCGCCATATCGGCTGCCGGCGAATGTTTCACATGTGCCACAGAGCTTCCGAATGTTTCCGAATTGAGTGCCTCACTGGATTTGTTCGCTCGTTGAATTTCTTCCTGAATCACCGCCTCCACGCTCTGCGGCGTGATGTAATATTTTCGCTCGTTTGGATCGAAATAGCAGTCGAGTCGCGCGATTCCCTGACGATTGGGCTGGCACCAGTTGATGATACTGCGTTCTGTGCGAGCCACGCCTGCCGTTTCAAACAACCGCGCCGTTTCGCGCACGGTCAACGTATGATTTTCTTTACGTTCGGCAGCGTGCGGAACCTTGCCGAAATCTTCGGCATCCGTCGGAACCGTGCGGAACTCTGCCGAAGCTTGCGGAATGTCGGATGACGTTTCCGCATTTTGCGGAACGGGGCCGGGCAATTCTGGTAACTGCATTGTTTGGTTTTCCATTGGCATGATTGGCCTCATTTTATCATGTCGCGGATTTTTTGTGAACCAGGCCTGTGGATTAGCCGGTTTGGAAAATATTTGTTATGATGCTAGACATGGAAAAACCGTCACGAGATTTCAAGGGCATTTGGATTCCGAGGGAGATCTGGGAATCTAGGCAGCTCTCCATCATAGAAAAGGTTTTGTTTCAGGAGATTCATTCGCTCGATAACGAGCGCGGCTGTTATGCCGGCAATAAATACTTTGCTGATTTTTTCGATGTCAGCGAACGCCAAATTCAAAATGTCATCGCCTCCTTGAAAAGTAAGGGCTTCATCTTCGTCACGATTAAAAACCGTTTTGAACGGGAGATCCGCGTCGTCGGAAAATATGCCCGTGTCCGGGGCGACAACCTGCGCCAATTGCGTCAGGATCAGTCTGATCTAGCCAAGAAATTCCGCCGGGGGGTATGAAATAAATTTCGTGGGGGGTATGAAAAAAACTTCGCACCCCCTACGAAATAAATTTCGTCATAATAATACACTTAACAATACATTGAAAATTACAGGGACATTTCTTTTAAGAAAAAGGCCGCAATCCCATTGGCGCGGCGATTTCCAACGGTGTGTGATGGTTATTTATCTTTCGGCCAAAAGGCCACCGCCAAGCCCACGGCATCGAAGATGTCCATGCGGGGATCTTCGCTCATCCATGGCTGACGCTTCGGCGGCAAGCGCTTTCCCAGTTCCGCCGGGAATTTCTCCGCAAGAATTCGGGCCACACCGAACTTGGTTCCCTTCGCATCGTCCAGCAACTTCCCTTGCACCTGCGTCACCGTGATCAACCGCACCTTGAGTTGCTGCTTGCCTGCCCAAACGACGATTTTCCGGTGCAATGTTTTGATGCGGGGCGCGCGGCGAGTGTCGGTCGCATTCACATCGGGCAGGACTAACACTTCTGGCTGATAAAATTTGATAAACCGATTTGCCCACGCCAACGACCCCGCGTTTTTGTCGCGCAAGATCGCTTTGTTGCCACAGGCCACAAGCTTGTCCGGCCCTTCCATTACAGCGTAGCCCAGGCCACGACTTAATGGCGCGATGGCTAAAATTCGAATGTGTTTGTTTTGAATCATTCATTTGATGGATTAACGCTGGCTTTCGCAGCCAGTTGAATAATGGTTTCCTGTTTCCGCACGTCGGGTTTCCGAAGCTTGCGGAAATTCAGGATTTTCGCGCGCGCCGCCACGGCCTGTTCCGCCTGTTGATACACCCCGTCAAAAATTTTGCGCACCGGCTGCCCATAGATCGCTTCGTAAGCTAGTGCGTCTTGCAGCGACGGTTCGCGCGCAAAGTTTTCGTCGCGGCACACTTTTTCACCCTTGCCCATACCACCAATGCCCAGCAGAAAACCAACTTCCTCTTGTGACAGAGAAAGGCGCTTACGCTGGGATTGAAGATAATTGGGTAATGATTTCATGGGCGTGAAGTGAAGCGAACGTGAACCAGTTGGCGGTTCAGAACCGAACCCTATCGGACAACCGGAAAACCACGGAGACGTGTGAACTTGCCAAATTCGGCAAACGTGGTGTGATGAAGACGAAACACCTGCCTAACTACATAAATATCATACCATTACAACCACGTTTTGTCAAGTTTGTGACACCCTATTCAAAGCCGTTGCGCCGTGCTTAAATGGATGGGTCATGGAAATATTCTTAAGAATTCCCAAGGGATGGTCGAAGCCGGTGCCGAACCGAAGCAAGGAAACGTGTGACTTGGACGGGGCCAAACTTTGGATCGGCCCCGGCAATCAGATTTATTGTGATCAACACCACAGCCTGGAAATAATCGCATCGCTTCAGAAGCCTGCGGAAAAGTCCGCCACCATTATTTTTTAGCTGCCAACGACGGGCTACATACATGGTATGTAGGGGCGATTGCCCGCGACGATTTACTTCCACGGCTTAACCGCCGCACCACTAGCTCCCCAACGTGTCGTCGGCTACCGCCCGACTTATCGCTTTCTCCCTGCGGGCTAGCCGGGTAAATGACACCTAGCCGTTGTCCTTTACCAAAAAGCGATAAGTCGGCCGATAGCGCCGACACGTTGGGGGACGGGTTTTAAGATCAGGGCTACCGCCCAACCACGATTTCGCTGAGGCGACCTGTTCACGCCGAAGCGTGGATAACGGACGACGGGCGCAACGAGTGTCACGACCCGACTGGTCAAGACACTACGTTTTGCGACTCGCAAGGAGAAAGCGTCGCCCGACTGGGCGCTTTTTTCATTTAGCCGCGCCAACGGCGCGTCCGATCTACGGGCCGCATGTTAAGCTGGCTACCCGTTCGGGTTTCAAAACCAGCCGCCATTATCTCGTCGGCGTGCTCCAAGCACTGCTGCCGGCGTCACTACGTCCACCACAACCGGGACGTTCA
>CAINLR010000076.1 GCA_903850425.1 uncultured Verrucomicrobia subdivision 3 bacterium
CGAGCCGGCGTTTAACATTGTCTTTGCGCCCGCCGGCTCGCGAGGACGCTCGCCCCACCCAGGTTTTGCGGCGGCTAGAGCTTTTTTGAAACCATTCTGAAACAGAAAAACGCCTTCATGAATCGAGAACTCATCTTGCGCCGTCGCATCCAATGGCTCACTTGGCTGTTTATCCTCGGCCTGTTCCTGAGCGGCGCCACGGCGATTCCCCTGACGACTGAAGTGCGGCTGTTGGTCCAACTGCTTGGCGCGGATCACGGTTCCACTGGCTGGGCGCAATGGCTCGTGCGCGTGAGCGACAGCCTGACCGACACGAAGGCGCAGCATCCGTTTCTCTTTATCGGCACCGACTGGTTGGCGTTCGGCCATTTTGTCATCGCCATCGCTTTCATCGGCGCGCTGCGAGATCCCGTGCGCAACCGCTGGCTGTTTGACTTCGGCCTGATCGCCTGTGTGCTGGTGGTTCCCTACGCGCTCGTGTTCGGCAGCCTGCGCGGAATTCCGTTCTGGTGGCGCCTGGTGGATTGCTCCTTCGGCGTGTTCGGATTTATTCCGCTCTGGCTTTGCCGCAAGTGGGTAGTTGAATTGGAACTCCGCAATAACTTGGAACAGACCAAAAGGCTTTGACGCGAATTCCACGAATTAACGCGAATGGAAATCAATTCGTGGAAATTCGCGCAATTCGCGTAAAGTCCCCGCCTTTGGTTCCTATCCACGCGCGATAAAAGCTAGACAAATTTCGCTGCCGGGCGCGTCATTAAGGTAAATGCCTGCCGGACTGGACATCGAACGGCTCTACGACGAACACGCCCAGCCGCTCTATGCCTTGCTCCTGAATTTCACGCGCGACGAGGCGGACACGCGCGACCTGCTCCAGGAGCTTTTCATCAAACTCGCGCGCCACCCGCAGTTGCTCGACGGCGTCCGCGAGGAACGCGCTTTTCTCATTCGCCTGGCGCACAACGCGGCGATTGATCTGATGCGCCGGCGCGGCACGCGCGACCAGACCAAGGCAAATTTCGCCGCTGAAAACATCTCCCCCTTCGCGCCCACAAATGATCCGGATGAAGCTGTGTTCCGCGAGGAACTGGCGTTGGCGCTTGGGGAACTGCCGGAGGAACAGCGCGTGGTCGTGCATCTGAAACTCTGGGAGCATCTGACCTTTGAAGAAATTGCCGCCGCGCTGGAAATTCCGGCGAACACCGCCGCCAGCCGCTATCGCTACGGCTTAGACAAATTGCGCGACCGGCTGCGTCCTATTTACGAAGAAATCAAATGAAACCACGGAACCCATTAACCGCAGAGAGCGCAGAGAACCCAAAGCAGGCAAACCAAAGCCACAAGTCTTCACTTCTCTGCGTTCTTTGCGGTTAATTCATCCCATGAAACCCGACGATTTTGAATCACGCCTGCAAGGCCAGCCACTGCGGCAACTGCCGTCGGATTGGCGGCGGGAAATTCTGGCGGCCGCGCGCGAGGCGCCAGCGCCGGTTCACGCAGCCCGCAGCCCGCATGAATCCTGGCTCTCGACTTTCAACCATCAACTCTCAACTTTGTTTTGGCCGCATCCCAAAGCCTGGGCCGGACTGGCGGCGGTGTGGATTTGCATTGTCGCCTTGAATTTATCCCTGCGGGATTCGTCGCCAAGAATGGCGATGAAGTCGGCCCCGCCCTCGGCAGAGGTGATCATGGAATTGAGAAAACAGCACCGGATGTTTGCCGAACTGGGCGGCGGGCGGGAACCGGCGGTCGCCGACCAGCGGAAAGTTTTCGCGCCGAAACCACGCAGTCAGCGGGCGGAAATTTTGGCGGCGTGAACCTTTTCTTTGCGGGCGAACGCGGGACGAAAGCCGCCGCCGTCCAAACGGTCCGCGCCGTTCGGTGACGCAAGGCAAACGCGAAGCGCCTGGACTGCGGCCGGTTCATCGCCGCTTTTTGGACGAACGAAAAAACGATAACCACCTAAAATTATGAACGAACAACCGAAAGACTTCTGGAAAAAAACATTCAGCGGGCGGCTCGCACTGGTCGTCTGGCTGGCTGTCACGATATTTGCCATCATCCTCGGCAGTTTCATCATCACCCTGCTCAATGACAGCCAGTCGATGTCTGATCTGCCAATGGCCATGGGATTGATTGCGGGCGCTTTCCTCCTGGTGTGTTTGTTTTTGATTTATGGCGTTTTGCCGCTGGTGCGCTGGTTCTGGCCGCCGGTGCGCGGGCTGTTCAGCAAACACTGGCGGCGGGGCCTTTTTGCCGTGGCGTGTTTTGCCACGTTGATCGGGCTGTTTTACGCCGAGGAGAACTGGCGCGGCTGGCACGCCTGGAACCAGTTCAAACACGAATGGGAGGCCAAGGGCGAGAAATTCAATTTTACTGATTTCGTCCCGCCGCCCGTGCCGGACGACCAGAATTTTGCCTTCGCGCCGGTGGTCGCTAGTTGTTACGCCATGATGCTCGATCAGCGCGGCCACGAAATCAATCCGCGCAACGCCAATGTCGTGAGCCGGCTGCAATTCGATTTGGTGGACCCGGTGTATCAAGCAGACGGAGCCAGCCATGGTTTTGGGTCCGACGGCCCGACCAATCGCGGCAACTGGCCCCTGGCCCAAACAGCCGATTTGCGCGAATGGCAAAATTACTACCGCTGGCTGGCGGCCAAGACGAACGCATTTGCCGTGTCGCCGCAGCCGCAAACGCCGGCGCAGGATGTTTTGCTGGCGTTAAGCAAATTCGACCGGGTGGTTGAAGATTTGCACGCGGCCGGCAAGCTGCCGGCGTCGCGGTTTCCGCTGGAGTATGATAAGGCCGATCCGGCGGCAATTCTGCTCCCGCATCTGGCGGCCATGAAACGCAGCGCGCAATTTTTACAATTGCACGCCTTGGCGGAACTACAAAATGCCCAGCGTGATCAGGCGTTTGACGACGTGAAACTTTCCCTGCGGCTGGCCGAGGCCATCCGCACGGAGCCGTTTATCATCACGCATCTCGTCCGCATTGCGATTTTGCAAATCCTGCTTCAGCCCACTTGGGAAGGCTTGGCCGAACATCGCTGGTCGGACGCGCAACTGGCCGCGCTGGATGCGGAACTGGCCAAAGTGGATTTTCTGGCGGACTACGAATTTTCTACGCGTGGCGAGCGAACGATGCAGATAAAAATTGTGGATTGGCTGGAATCCAACCGAAGCCGCTATGGGCAATTTTTTGATCTGCTTGAAAACGCCAATCGTCAGAATGAGGTGGTGCAGAATTTCGCCGCAACCACGGGCCTTTATCTGATGCCAAAAGGCTGGTTCTATCAAAATGAAGTCGTCCTCGCGCGACTGGCTCAGCAATGGAGTTGTTCCGGGGTGGATGCCGCGGCGCAAACCATTTCACCGAAGCAAATTGCCCAGGCCGATGCCGCCGTCAAATCCATCAGCCATGTCAAGCCGTTCAACCTGTTCGCGTGCGTGCTGCTGCCTGCGCTCGGCAATTACGCGCAAAAAACAGCTTTCGCACAAAATGCGGTGAACCTGGCGCGCGTGGCGATTGGGCTCGAACGCTATCGGCTTGTGAATGGCAATTTGCCAGAATCGCTCGCCGCGCTCGCGCCGCGGTTCCTGGAAAAAATTCCGCACGATGTCATCGGCGGCCAGCCTTTGAAATACCGGCGCACGAGCGATGGACAATTTGTTTTGTATTCTGTCGGCTGGAACGAGACGGATGACGGCGGGGTGGTGGATACAAAAGCGGCGGGCGCGACCGATCGCGGAAGCGAAACCTCCAGTTGGGACTTCGAGCAAGGCGACTGGGTCTGGCGGTATCCGGCGAAATGAATGGGAAAACATTCCACATTCAATGCCGAACCTTCAACCTCCACGGAATGCCGGACCGGGCGTATTGGACGTTCAGGGTTGAATGTTGAATGTTCGATGTTTCCGCCTTCCCCGAATTATCTGTGTCCCTCTGCGTCCATCTGTGGTTCAATTAGCCGGTGAATATTACGAATTTGAATCCGGACACGGATATCGGCGCGAGTGCTTGGCTGGTGGAAATGGACGATCACCGCATTTTGCTCGACGCGGGCATGCACCCCAAACGCGAGGGCCGCGACGGTTTGCCGCTGCTGGGCAAGATGAGCAATGGCGATCTGGATGCGATTGCGCTGTCGCATTGCCACCACGATCACGTCGGCTCGCTGCCGGTGGTCTGCGCCAAATTTCCCAAGGCGCATGTGCTGATGACCGAACTGAGTTATTTCATCGTCGAACGCGTGCTGCACAACTCGGTGAACGTGATGACCCGCCAGCGCGACGAGCTGGGCATCCGCGAATATCCCCTCTACACGCACGACGAGGTGGATGAAATCGCGCCGCAGTTTCAGGGCTTCAAATACAATCGTGAGGTGGAATGGGGTTCGTTCAAGAAGCAGCGCGCGGGCGTGCCGTCGCCGACGCTGGAATTCTTTGACGCCGGCCACACGCTGGGTTCGGCGGGCGTGCTGCTGCGCGGCAAAAAGGAAAAATTATTTTACACCGGCGACGTTTGTTTTCACGACCAGACCATCTTGCGCAGCGCACGGTTCGATGGAGTGAAGGCCGACGTGCTGATCATGGAAACGACGCGCGGCAGCCGCGAGGTGCCGAAAAACTTCACGCGCGAAACGGAATCCGAGCGTTTGATCGAGGCAATTTTGGCGGCGCAAAAACGCAAGGGCTGCGTGCTGATCCCATCGTTCGCGCTGGGGCGCACGCAGGAAATTCTGGCGTTGCTGGCGGGACTGATCGGCGACGGCCGGTTGAAGGAACAGCCAATTTACATCGGCGGTTTGGGGCGCGTGTTCACCGAAATTTATGATCTGGAATCGCACCGCGCGCATCGGCGGCTGCCGAATTTGCAGTTGAACCAGGCGCTGCAACTGGTCGTGCTGGAAAAAGGCCAGGCCCAGAGCATGAAGCTGAGCGGCGGAAAAATCTTCGTCATCACGGCGGGCATGATGAGCGAAAACACGGCGGCGCACGATCTGGCACTGCGGATGGTGGGCGACGAGCGGCAGAGTATTTTCTTCGTCGGTTACGCCGATCCGGAATCACCGGCGGGCCGGTTGAAGTCGGCGAAGGACGGGGAAACCTTCTCGTTCAGTCCGAGCGGCGGCCAACTGACCCGCAAGTGCGAAATCCTGGACTTCGATTTGACGGCCCACGCCAACCGCGAGGATTTGATGACGTTTGTCGGCCAGGTTTCGCCGCGCGCCATTTTGCTCGGCCACGGGGATGACGCGGCGCGCAACTGGTTTGAAGAAAAGATCCGCGAGCGCTGGCCCAAAATCAAAATCTTGCAGCCGCAGCCGGGCAAGCTGGCGGCGGTTTGAGTTGCGAAAATAAAAAAACCGCCGGGGGCACACTTTCCCCGGCGGTTTTAGTTTTTCGCGGGTCAGTGGCCGTTGCCGCTGACGATGTTGGCGAGGTTGAAAATGGGCAGGAACATGCAGATGACCATGCCGCCGATGATGACGCCCAGGAAGACAATCAGCAACGGTTCCAACAGCGACATGAGGCCGGAGAGCGTGTTGTCAATTTCCTCATCCAAAAAATCAGCCACGCGCTCCAGCATGTTGTCAATATTGCCGGTTTGTTCCCCGGCGCTCAACATGCGGACGACCATGCTGGGAAAAATCGGGTGTTTGGCCAGCGCCGCCGAAATGCCTTCGCCGCGTTCGATGTCCGCCGCTGAGGCCTTGATGGCTTTCTCCATGATGACGTTGCCGACGGTTTGGGAGACGATTTGCAGCACTTCGAGAATCGGCACACCGCTACGGACGAGCGAGGAGAGCGTGCGCGTGAACCGAGCCAGGCAGATCTTGTGGGCGATGGGGCCGAAAATTGGCAGCTTGATGCGTTGCTTGTCCCAGAACTCCAGCCCTTGCTTGGTCTTGATATAACGCAGCCAGCCGTAAACCGCCGCCACGGTCACCACCACGAACACGACAAAATAATGTCTCAAGGCATCGCTGATATCCATCAGCACCTGGGTCGGGGCGGGCAGTTTCGCCCCGAAGCCGGAATAGACGTCCTTGAAGACCGGAATCACCTTCACCAACAGAAAGATCGTGATGCCAATCGCCACAATGGTAACCGTCGTCGGATACATCAGGGCGGTCTTCACTTTTTTGCGCAGGCGTTCGGTGTTTTCCAGATACGTCGCCAGCCGCGCCAGGATTTCCGAGAGCAAGCCGCCTTTTTCCCCCGCGCCAACCATGGCGATATAAAGCCGGTTGAAAGCTTTGGGATGGCGCGTGAGCGCCTCGGAAAAGCTCTCTCCGCTCTCCACCCGGGTGCAAATGTCGCGGATGGTATCCCGCATGACCTTGTTGGGCGTCTGCTCAGCGAGCGCCTGGAGCGACTGCACAATGGCGATGCCGGCATCAATCATCGTCGCCAGTTGCCGCGTGAACACCACCAGATCAGCGAGGGACACCTTGCCGCCCTTGGTCTGACCGCGCTTGGCGATCTTCTCCTTGATCTCCACCACCAGCAGATTGCGGTTGAGCAGGGCGGCAATGGCGGCCTGTTCGGACGCCGCCTCGACCGTGTTGCGGAGTTCGCGTCCCGTGGCCGTTTCTCGGGCGGTGTATGCGTAGATCATAATAGTGTGTCCGTAAATAATTCAACGCGAACGAATGGCAAACGCAATTCATTTTTCGCTTCCGCCTTTCAAGCACGATTTGTTCCAGCGCCCGCTGCGCTCATTGTGCCCAGTTTTCCCCCAAAACCACCGTTGCGGCGTCTCTAAATCGGACGTTTCACGCTTCCGCTGAAGCTGGTTTTCACGCGAATTATTGCCAAAACACGGGGTGCCGAGGGTGGGCCCACTCGAATTTGCCAAAAAAAACAGTTGTCATCTTTGGGGATTTTCCGTAGGTTCGAGGGCAAATGCACCACATTGGTGCTGGGGCAAACTGTTTTTGCCCCGCTTATTAACAGTAAATAAACAAACAAAACACATCGGAGGAACAGATGAAGTTTAATAAATGGACATTGGGTCTCGCAGCCGTCGGAGCCGTCAGCCTGGCTTCCACCGTTCGCGCAGACGAAATGAAAGCGCTCAACACAGCGATCTCGAACACCACCATCAGCGGCTACGTTGATGTCGCGGCGCAATACAACCCCGGAAACCCCGGAAATACTGCGGCTGTCGCTCAGCCGGCTTTTCTTAACAATGGCAAAGTTGACTCTTTTAGCCTCAACGCTGTTGTCATTAGCTTGGACAAAGCGCTGGATGAATCCCCTTGGGCTGCGGGTTACCATATCGACTTGAACTGGGGAACTGATGCCGTGAATGTGTCCGGACCGGTTCGTCAGGCATATGTCACCATGCGCACTCCGCTGGGTAATGGCATTGACTGGAAGATTGGTGCCATTGACGGTGTGACGGGCTACGAATCCAACACCGGATGGGCGAACCCGAACTATACGCGTTCTTACGGCTATCAAGTCAATCCGGCCTCGTTTGTCGGCTTGATTGGCAGCTACAAAATCTGCAATGAAGTTACCGTTCAGAGCGGCATTGCCAATCGTGGCGGCACGTTCGGTGGCGGGTCTACACTCTTCTTAGGCCAAGGCGTGGTTGGGCTTTCCTCGAAAGACTTTATTGCCACGGTGGCTCTGACCGCTCCGGATAGCTGGGGCTTTCTCAAAGGCTCCGTGCTCAACGCGGGTATGTTTCAAGGCTTAGATAATGGTGCCGTGAACAATTACAGCGTCAACGCGACTTTCTGCACGCCGCTTGAAGGACTCAAAGTCGGTGCCGCGTTTGATACGGTTCAGAGCTTGACCGCTGTTGGTGATAGCTTGAATGGCAACATTTATGGGGCCTATGTCACCTACAAGGCCACCGATAAATTGGGCATGAGCCTGCGTGGTGAATACTTGGATGGTAAAGACGTCAATGACGCTTATGGAACTAATCGTGGCATGGGCGAAGAGATCACCGCTACAGTCCAATATGACCTCTGGGCCAATGTCGTCAGCCGTCTGGAATTCCGTTGGGATCATATTGAATCGAGCAACTATGCCTATCAATATAATGCCAATAACACGGAAAACGCGTTTCTCCTCGCGCTTAACGTCGTTTACAAGTTCTAATCCGATTTAGAATCCTTGGCCCCTTCCAGGAAACTGGAAGGGGCTTTTTGTTTTTACGCGTTGGAAAAAGCCATTTGCGCCAATTGAGTGGCATGATAAGCTTTTCCCAGCGATGAACTGGCATGAATATATTCACACCGATTCCAAGATCTTGGCGGGCAAGCCGGTGATCAAAGGCACGCGGCTGTCAGTGGACTTCGTGCTGCGCCTGCTGGCCACCGGCTGGACGGCTGAACAGATCTTGTCCAATTACCCGCGCCTCAAACCCGAAACCCTACAGGCCTGCTTTGCTTTCGCCGCCGAATGTCTGGCGGAGGAATCCTTTTTCGCCGCCCCGGTCCGCTGACCCGCATGCGCTTTCTGGCCAACGAGAATTTTCCCGCTGCCAGCGTCCGGCTCCTGCGCCTGTCCGGCCATGAGGTTCTTTACGTCATTGAAGATTTTCCCAGCTTGGAAGACGAAGTCGTTTTACAGCGAGCGCATGACGAACAACGAGTGCTGCTCACTTTTGACCGCGATTATGGCGAACTGATTTTCAAACGCCGGCTGCCGGTCCCCTTGGGCGTCATCTTCTTGCGATTTGATCCAGCCACGCCGCTCGAACCCGCCGAGCGACTGCTGGAATTACTCGCCCTGCCAGACATGGAATGGGTTGGCCGGTTCACGGTGCTGACGCGGGATCAAATCCGACAGCGTCGCCTGCCTTGACCACTTTTAACTTTCCAAGCCCATCCTAAATCGAAAACCATTGACTGATGAAATTCATCCGCGACATCTTTTCCGAAAAAAAAGCCGCCGGCCAACCCGTCGTCTCCTTTGAATTCTTCCCGCCCAAGACCGACGAAGGCGACCGCACGCTCCTGGAAAAGCAGATTCCCGCCCTGCTCGCGGCACGCCCGGACTTCTGCTCCGTCACCTACGGCGCCGGCGGCAGCACGCGAGAAAAGACGTTGATGATCGTGGATCGCATCCAGCGCGAACATCGCCTGCCCGCGCTGGCGCATCTCACCTGCGTCAACCACACCCGCGAAGAAGTCCGGGCGCTCTTGGAGAAAATCCGCGCCCTGGATTGTAAAAACATCCTGGCCTTGCGCGGCGATGCGCCCGGCGGTGGCGCATTCACACCCACGCCCGGCGGTTTTGAATTTTCCGCGCAACTTGTCGAGTTCATCCGCGCCCAAGGCGATTTTTCCATCGGCGTCGCCGGCTTTCCCGAAGGCCATATCGCCTGCCACCAAGGCAAACACGCGGACTGGCAACATCTGAAGGAAAAGGTGAATGCGGGAGCGGACTTCGTGGTCACCCAACTTTTTTTTGACAACGCCGACTATCTTGAATTCCGCGATTACGCCGTGAACCAGCTGGGCGTGAGCGTGCCGATTGTGCCCGGCGTCATTGCCATTTTGAGCGCGAGCCAAATCACCCGGTTCACGCAATTGTGCGGCTCAAAAATTCCGCCGGCACTCCGCGCCAGACTGGATGCGCTCGCTGCGGACGATGAAGCGGCCATGAAGTTCGGCATTGAATACGCCACGCAGCAGTGCGAAGCGCTCCTCCGCGCTGGCGCCCCGGGACTGCATTTTTACACGCTCAACAAAGCGCATTCGACGGTCGCGGTCCTGAAAAACCTCGGGCTGGCGTAAGGTCAAGCCGCCGTAGCCGCCGAGGAAACGAGGCGCAAACTGGTTTTGCCACGCCAGCACGCGAATCGAGAATGAGCCGGCTTAATTCGTCGTCGCGGTCAGCTCGACGACGCACGCTTCCAGCGCTTTGCCACAGGACGGTTTGAGGCCATCGCGCATCAGTTCTTCGCCAGTGAAAGTGCCGGCTTCCCGGGTCAGCGCGGCCCGTCCAGGCGCGGGATTGAGTTCGTGGACGGAATATTTTTTCGCCGGATCAAGCCCCTGTGGCATCACCGGCTTTCCTTCGCCATCCTTAAGTTGAAACGCAAAGATGGCGGCACGATTTCGGTCCGTTGAAACAAAGTTCAGCGCGCCACGGATGCCTTGATGCGGATTTTCCAGCCGGAACAAATCGCCCAACTGAGTGACGTCGCGGATTTTTTTGTAGGCGCTGATCGCGCCGGCGCAAATCGCCTTGTCCTCCGGCGACAGTTTCACCAGATCGAGATCCATGCCGAAGCGTGCGCTCATCGCCACGCAGCAGGCGAAGTGCATCGGGCGATGGCCCCAGTGCGTGACGTGGCTGGCCAGCGCCATCACGGGAAAGAAATAGGAATAGTCCCATTGCATCGCCACACGCACCGTCGGATCGGTGTTGTCGCTCGGCCAGAACTCGTGAAAATATTTCAGCGCACCGTAATCCGCGCGCCCACCGCCGCCGGAACAAAGCATCAACTCAATGTTCGGATACGTTTTCGCCGTGCGCTCCATCATCGCGTAGAGCGCGTTGACGTAATCAATCCACAAATGCGACTGTCGGTCCGGCGCGAGATAGGACGAGCCGGGCTGCGTGAGGTAGCGGTTGCAATCCCACTTCACATAGCTCATGCCGGGCACGCCCAGCGTGTTGGTGATGATGCTCCACTCAAATTCCTGCACGGCGGGGCGCGTAAGATCGAGCACGAGCTGGTTGCGCTGCAACTCCACTTTGCGCTGGGGCTGCACGATGGCCCAGTCCGGGTGCTGCTCGAACAATTCGCTTTTCGGATTCACCATTTCGGGTTCGATCCAGATACCGAATTTCACGCCGCGCTTGATGGCTTGGGCGGCGAGCGGAGCAAGACCGTCCGGCAGCCGCGCGCGGTTGGGCTGCCAGTCGCCGAGGCCGGCGTTGTCATTGGTGCGCGGGTATTTGTTGCCGAACCAGCCGTCGTCGAGGAGAAAAATTTCCGTGCCGATTTCCTTGGCCGGCGCAAACAGCCCGGCAATGCGGTTGAAATCGAAGTTGAAAAAAGTTGCCTCCCAGTTGTTCAGCAGCACTGTGCGCGGCTCGTGGCCGGCGCGGAGGCCGTGATCGCGCGCCCAGGCGTGCAGCTTGCGGCTCATGTCGCCGAGGCCGTTCGCGCTCCACGTCCAGATCATCACCGGCGTGGTGAAGGTCTCGCCCGGCGCAAGATGATACGCGGACGCAAACGGATTCACGCCGCAGAGCGCGCGGACGTGATCGCCAAAATGATCAAAGGCGCATTGAAAACTGCCGGACCAGGCGAGCGAACCCGCGAGCACGCGACCTGAATTTTCCTGCGGCTCGCCGTCGAGCGAGAGAATGAAATTGGGATTGCCGAACTGATGCGCACGGACGCCGGTCTTGGAATCCAGCACCTTCGTTCCCGGTGTCAGCAGCTCCGTCGTCGGGTTCATCTCCTTCGCCCAATCGCCGGAAAAATGGCGGAGATAGAGATTGTGTGGCGGCAGCAGCAGCGAGGTCGAAGCCATGCGTTCCAGCGTGACCGCGCCGGATTCGTGATGCTGGATTTCCGTCCATTGTTCGATCACATCCCGTTCACGATCCGTGCGGAAGCAGAGCGTGACTTCGAAGGGATACGCCGGATCGCGCAGCAAAACGCGGGTCAGCTCGCGTCCATCGGCTTCATTGGTGCGGATCAGGCTGACATATTGCAACGTCGTGGACGTGTTGCCATCGGCATGGACCGCCTGCAACGCGGGTTCCCAGAAATAGCCGTCGCCCGCCTGCGGATACGCTTCGTCCGCGCGCTGGGATTTTGCTTTGTCGTCGGCCCCAATGGCCCGCTGATACAGCCGTCCGTCCGCGCCCACCTGGAACGCGAGCGAAAAGTGCGCGGTTTGGAGCGTGAAACTTGGGCGCAGCGTGGCGGCGGGTTGCGCGTTGAGCAACAAAGCTAAACCCGTGAAGCTGGCCAGCAGCAAAATGCGAAAAGATTTCATGGTGGCGTTGATTCTGATTTTCCACGGGGCGTTAAACAAGTTTTGATTTTCAGCGCCAACCAACTCGGCGCACCGTGATACTGCCCGGAGACGCTGCCAAATCGAAGCGCGGCGGTGCCGTCCTTGACCAGTCGCCGCAGCTTAAAATGCGCGGCGGCGGCTTGATTTCTGGCGAGCTCTCATTAGCACCGGGCTTCAGCCCGGTCGGACCTGACGTCGCGTCGCCCAGCCGTTTCAACGGCTTGGTGGCCGCAGGTGGGAAAACGGTTGAAACCGTTTCTGTTCTCTCCCTGCCCGATGCACCTGGCTGAAGCCGGGTGCTAATGGGAGAAGAAACTGTCGGCACCAACAAAGGAAGCCACTTCAAAAAGCCGCCGCGCTACATTTCCCGGCTTGTGACCTTGCGTTTTTCTGTTATTTTCTGCGGCTCATTTGTGGATATAGCCAAAGAAATCCAGCGGCGGCGCACGTTCGCCATCATTTCGCATCCGGACGCGGGTAAAACCACGTTGACGGAAAAGCTGCTGCTTTACGGCGGCGCGGTGCAACTTGCCGGCTCGGTGACCGCTCGCAAAAATCAACGCGCCACCACCTCCGACTGGATGGAGCTGGAAAAAAAGCGTGGCATCTCCATCAGCTCGACGGTGCTGCAATTTGATTACGACGGCTATCGCCTCAACCTGCTTGACACACCAGGTCACAAAGATTTTTCCGAAGACACTTATCGCGTGCTCACGGCTGTGGACGCGGTGGTCATGGTGATTGATTCCGCGAAAGGCATCGAGCCGCAGACGCGCAAACTGTTTGAAGTCTGCCGTCAGCGTGGCGTGCCGATCTTCACGTTCATGAACAAGTGCGATCGGCCGATGAAGAATCCATTGGAGCTGATTGATGAACTTGAACGCGTGCTCGGCATCGGCGCGTTCCCGGTGAACTGGCCGATCGGCAATGGCCCGGAATTTCAAGGCATCTACGACCGGCAGACGAAAACGATGCATACGTTCGAGCGCGTCGTGGGCGGCAAACATCGCGCGCCGGTCATCGTCGGCGGACTGCACGATCCGGCGGTGCGCGGCAATCTCAGCGACGCGGAATTCAGCAAGACGCTGGAAGAATTGGAAATGCTCGAACACGCCGGGAATGACTTTGACGAAGCTTCTGTGCTCGCGGGTAAGACGACGCCGGTGTTTTTCGGCAGCGGCGTGAATAATTTCGGCGTGCAACTCTTACTCGACGGTTTTCTAAAACATTCGCCCGCGCCGAAATCGCGCGTGATGGGCGGCATTGAGATCGCGCCGGAGAACCCGGAGTTTTCCGGTTTTATCTTTAAGATTCAGGCAAACATGGATCCGCGCCATCGCGACCGCATCGCGTTCATCCGCGTCTGCTCCGGCAAGTTTGATCGCGATATGACGGTGCATCATTCGCGCTCCGAGAAAAAGGTTCGCCTGTCCAGTTCGCACAAACTGTTCGGCAACGAGCGCGAGACGGTGGACGAAGCCTATCCCGGCGACGTCATCGGCCTCGTCGGCCATGATAGCTTTGGCATTGGCGACACGCTGACGACCGATCCCAAAATTCTCTACAAAGAAATCCCGCGCTTCACGCCGGAAGCGTTTTCGTATCTGCACAATCCGAACACGGGGAAATACAAACAGTTTCGCCAAGGCTTGGATCAGCTTTTGCAAGAGGGCGTCATCCAGGCGTTGTATCTGCGCAACTCGTCCATCAAGACGCCGTTGCTCGCCGCCGTCGGCCCGTTGCAATTTGAGGTCGTGCAGTTCCGGCTCGAAAGCGAATACGGCGCGGAATCGCGCCTCGAAGCCGCGCCTTGGAGCGTCGTTCGCTGGCTGCCCACCGACATCACCGAAGACGCACTGGATTCGCTGTCGCTGCCCACCGGCGCGAAGCTTGCCTACGACCTCGGCAAAAATGCCGTCGTGCTTTTCCAAAACGAGTGGTCGGCGAATTATTTCGGCGAGACGAATAAGAACACGCCGCTTTCCTCCTTACCCGTGCAAACGGCCAGGGAATAAACCACGGATGGACACCGACAAACACGGATTCCGGTGCGCGGCTGTGGTTGAAGACCCAGCCGCAGCGCGTGCGCAAATACTGCGGCTGGTGCTGCGCACCCAGCCGCGCTCCAATGAAATTTTTCATCCGTGTCCATCGGTGTCCATCCGTGGTTAATTAAATATGCCCACCATCCTCTCCGCCTCCGAAATCACCGTTCGCTACGGCGATCGCGCCATCCTTGATAATACCACGCTCGGGATCCAGGAAGGCGAACGCCTCGGCTTGGTCGGCCGCAACGGCGCGGGCAAGACCACTTTTTTGCGCATTCTCGCCGGCCTGCAAAATCCTGATACGGGTGAAGTGGCGCGGCAAAAAGATCTCGTCGTCAGTTACCTGCCGCAGGATTTCATGCTCGATGCGAATAAGAACGTGATCGAAAACATTCGCGACGGCGCGAAGCCGGTTTTGGATTTGATCGCCGAATTTGAATCGCTGCCGCACGACTCGAAACGCCACGCCGATCTGGAGCATCACATCCAGGTGCTTGAAGGCTGGACGCTGGATCAGCGCATCGAAATCGCGATGGCGCACCTGAATTGCCCTGCTGCCGAGCGCAGCATCGATACGCTTTCCGGCGGTGAAAAGCGTCGTGTCGCGATGGCGCGCGCGATTGTTTCCAGTCCCGATTTTCTGATTCTCGACGAGCCGACCAACCATCTCGATCCGGAATCCATCGAGTGGCTGGCGGAGTTTCTTGAAGACTTTCACGGCACGTTTCTCGTCGTGACGCATGACCGCTATTTTCTCGATCGTGTGGTGAAGCGCATGATCGAGTTGTCCGACGGGAAATTTTTCTCGCACGACGGCAACTACACGGAATATCTGCTCGCCAAAGCCGAACGCCAGGAGGCCGACGCCACCGTTGAGCACAAGCGCCAGATGTTTCTGAAAAAGGAACTCGCCTGGGTGCGCCAGGGTCCGCGCGCGCAACGCAGCAAGCAGAAAGATCGCTTTGAGCGCTATTATGACACCGCCGCGCAGTCCGGTCCGGTGATCGAGGAAGATGTGGAACTCGTCATCCCGCCGCCGCCGCAGCTCGGCAATCGCACGGTGGATGTCACGGGTTTGGGCATGACCATCGGCGGGAAGAAATTATTTTCCAACTTTACTTACAGCTTCGCGAACGGCCAGCGCATCGGCGTCTGCGGACGGAATGGCCTCGGCAAAACGACGATGCTCAAGGCGATCATCGGCCAGTTACCCGCGACCGAAGGCCTGGTGAAAACCGGCCAGCTCACGAAATTCAATTACGTGGACCAGGGCCGGCTCCAGTTGAACGAAGACCGCACCGTGCTCGACGAAGTTGCCGACGGCTCGGAGTTTGTCATTTGGGGCGACACGAAAATTTCCGTGCGCTCGTATCTCAAGCGCTTCTTGTTTTCCGACGACCGCATCCTAACGCTCGTCAAAAAACTGAGCGGCGGCGAACGCAGTCGGCTCTTGCTCGCGCGCATTTTGAAAAGCGGCGGCAACTTCCTGATTCTCGACGAACCGACGAACGATCTGGATCTGCCGACCTTGCGCGTGCTGGAAGAGGCGTTGATCGCTTTTCCCGGCGTCGTGCTCGTCGTGAGCCATGACCGCTATTTTTTAAACCGCGTCTGCACGGACATTCTCGCATTTGAAGGTGACGGCAAGATTCATCACAGCGTCGGCGACTACGATTATTATCTGGAGAAAAAGAAGAAGGCGGAAGTAGCGGCGGCTCGGCAGAGCGCCGCCATTCTTGCCACAAACAAAGCCGAAAAATCGGCGGCACTCTCCCGAGATGCCGCTACGAAACCAGCGAAGGCGCGCAAACTTTCCTTCAAAGAAACCCGCGAGTTGGAGGGCATCGAGGAACATATTCGCACCGTGGAAGCCGACGTGGCGCGCATCGAAAGCCTGTTCGCCGACCCGGGATTTTTCCGCAAACACGCGGCGCAAGTGAACCAGCTTACTTCTGAACTCGACGCGGCGAAGGCGAATGTCCCGAAGCTTTACGCGCGCTGGGAAGAACTCGAAGCCATCAAGTCTGCGAGCGAAACAAAATCGCCGGCGGCGTGACTGGCGTGAAAGACCGCGAGACAAACTTGAGTCGAGGCCGGATCATTCAGGCAAAGCAGGCCGTCGCTGATGCGCGGTGATGGTTCGCCTTTGAGCCGGATGGGAAAGCGTTCGCTCAGCGAACGGGCGTAAACCGCAAAATTCTCGAAACCCTCGGCGAGCACTCGCTTGAGGCCGACTAGCCGGAACTCGCCGCGGCTGCCGGGCGCAACGTGTTTCATCAGCTCCACTGTCACGCGGCCCATCGTGTAGCGCGGATTGATTTCCACAATCGGCTTGAGCCGGACTTTCCCATCCGCCGCGCGATAGGCAAAGGCGTCAATGCCCACCGGGCCGAGGAAGTGGACGCGGCGCAATTCAACTTCGAGCACCGCGAAAATATCCGCGTAAAGTGCGTGCAGCCGTTGCGCGATGTCGGGCGGCTCGGGGAACAGCGCGAGCAAGTTGATCGGAATCTTCTTCTGATGCCCCGGCAGCGCGACGTTGGCCTGGAACTGACCGCGCGCGTCGTTGATCAAACCGGTGTAGCCGCAAAGCTTCAGTCCTTCGTCCGACATTTCCAGTTGCACGGAAAAATCCAGCTCCCGTTCCAGCCACGGCTCGACGACGAGTTGTCCCCCGTTGGCAACCGCGTTCGTGATCCAGCGGCGGTGCGTTTCCAAAACCGCCGGCTCGAACAAGCGCATCGCGTTGCTGCCGGCGAGGCCGAGCGATTCTTTGATGACAATTTTGTGATGGCCGCGCTGGCGAATGGTCGCGATGGCCGCCAGCGCTTTGGCCAAAGAATTCACGGCCCCGCCAACTTCGTGGGTGGTGCAGAGCCAGTCATCGTCGGTAGGGCGGCCCTGCGGCGCCGCCTCCCGGTTCTGGCTGCGCGGCAGCGCAGCCCTACCAACCAGAATTTTATTCAACAGCGCCGCGCTCCACGCTTTCGAGTAGAGCTGCGCGATATCTGGATTAAAACTCCCGCTTACGGTGCGCTGCTCGCCGGTGAGATTGGCGAAGATCGGTTCGAGTGATTCCACGCTGTCCGGTCCCCACGCCCACGGGCGCAAACGCCCAAGCTTGCGTTCAGCCAGACTGTCGCGATTCTCCAGCTCCACAAATTCCGGCAACGCAAAACCGGCCTGCTTGATGCCGCTCAAAAATTCCACCGACGGCTTTTCGTTCACCAACACGATGTCGTCCTGCCGACATAAGAACTGCGGCAGGTTCGCAAGGTCGCGCGCGAGCTGCGTCTGATGCTTGGTGGGATTGAACGATTTACCATGCGCGATCCGGGCTTCGGCGAACGGATTGAAAACAAACACATTCGGCGTGCGGCCTTTGGATTGCGAGAACACGTCGAGCTGCGCGATGAATTCCGGGTCGAGTCCGGCCGCGCGGCGGCCTTCCACATTCAGCGTCATGCCTTTTGCGCGCTGTGGCGAGAGCGGAAATTTGAGCTGGCGGCAGAAGGCTTCCCAATCGCTCTCGCTCGGATTTTTCCAGCGGCGAAACCATTTCAGGCCGTAGGCGACATGTCCGATTTCGTCGTGATAAATTTTGTCGAGCAGCTTGGCGGTCGCGGCATCACCGACCGTGGCGAAGCCTTGCGCGAAGTGCCGCGCGAAATCCAGATTCGCCTGCTCGAACGTCAGGCAGAGGCTGGAGACGTAATCCATCGGATTTTCCATCACGGAAACCGAGCGCCAGAAATAGCCGCTCACCGGCAGCTCGCCGAAGTGGACGCCGCATTGCTTCATGCGGTGCAGGTAAAGCTGCGTGTGTTCCTGTTCGTCCTTGAGCGTTTGATAAACCCCTTTGCGAAACGCGGCGGGCGCCTCGGGAAAGCGCAGCAGCACGAGCGCCATCAATTCGGTGGCGAGCAATTCGTGGTTCGCAAAAAAGTGCAGCAACTTGCCGCGTTCACTTTCCTGCTCCAGATTTTTGGTGCCGGGAAAACTGTCGCGCGCCTCGCCGGTGGCTTTGAATTGCAACTCGGCCGGACGACCGGGCGCGGCGGGCGTCTCGAAGGCCGGACCGGGACGATCGTCGGTAACGTCCGCCGGACGCAGGAGTTTTTCCTCCAGCGTCGTGGCGAACAAAACGCGCTCGGCAAATTCACGCAGTTCCATGGAACACGAATGAAGTAACAGTTACGCGGCGCGATGGCCAGCCGGTCTTGCTGGCAAATCCATGTGGAAGCTTAGTGGCAAGGCCCCGTGCGACCAAGGCCACCCAAACGCATCTCCAACCTCAGCTCGCTTTCACTTGCGCGACCAGTGCGTTGAGCGAGGCTTTTGCATCGCCGAACAGCATGCGGGTATTGTCTTTGTAGAAGAGATGATTTTCAATGCCGGCGAACCCGGCGGCCATCGAGCGTTTCATCACGATGACGGTCTTGCAACGATCGGCCTCAATGATGGGCATGCCGTAGATCGGACTGGATTTGTCCTCGCGCGCGGCGGGATTCACCACGTCGTTGGCACCGATGACGAGACAGACATCCACGCGATCCATCGAGGGATTGATGGCTTCCATTTCCACGAGCTGGTCGTAGGGAACATTCGCCTCGGCGAGCAATACATTCATGTGGCCAGGCATGCGGCCGGCGACCGGATGAATGGCAAATTGCACTTCCACGCCGCGTTTGCCGAGTTCCTCGGTGAGTTCGCGGACGGAATGTTGCGCCTGCGCCACGGCCATGCCGTAGCCGGGCACCACCACCACGCGCTGGGCATACGCGAGCAGCAATGCCACTTCGTCGGCTTGAATCGGTTTGACGGTTCCAGCAACTCCGCCCGCAGCGGCAGCGCTGCCACCGCTCGAACCAAACGCACCGAACAAAACATTCGTGACCGGGCGGTTCATCGCCTTGCACATGAGCAGCGTGAGCAAGGTGCCGGAGGAGCCGACGAGCGTTCCGGCAACGACCATCGCCAGATTATTGATGGCAAATCCATCCGCCGCCACGGCGAGGCCGGTGAAGGAATTCAGGAGCGAGATCACGACCGGCATGTCCGCCCCGCCGATGGGCATGACCATCGCCACGCCGAAAAACAAGGCGAGACAGAACAGCACAATAAACGCCAGGGTGGCGTTGCCGCCGGAAGCATTGAAAGTGAGGAACCCGCACAGACCGAGAATGACGAGCAGGATGAGGCCGTTCAAAATGTTCTGGCCGGGGAACGTGTGCGGTTTTTCAAATTTTCCCTCCAGCTTCAGATACGCGATGATGCTGCCGGAAAATGAGAGCGAGCCGATGAGCGTGGCGAACAGCATGGAGCCGGCGATGAAGGCGGAAGCTGCCTGCAGCGCTGGCAGTTTGATCCCGGCAATTTCGGGGCCGTGCGCGCCCTTGATGAATTCCAGACTCGCCACCAAAGCGGCTGCCCCGCCCCCGAGCCCGTTGAAGAGCGCGACCATCTGCGGCATCGAAGTCATCTTCACGGAATACGCGCCGATCGCGCCAATGATCAATCCGATGAGGGTGCCGATGACGATGAGCGTGTAATTAAAACTCCAGCCGTGCGACCACACGGAGGTGCCATCGGTCTTGAGCAGCACGCACAGCGCGATGAACATTCCGGCCGCAGCGACCAGGTTGCCGAGCCGCGCGGTTTTCGGCGAACTCAGAAACTTGATGCCGAGGATGAATAAAACCGAGACACCGATGATGACGAGGGGAACGATTTGAGAACTCATGGCTATTTCTTTTTCTTGAACATTTGCAGCATGCGGTCGGTGACCATGAAGCCGCCAAACACGTTGGCCGAGCCGAAAACAACCGCGACAAATCCTAGCGCCTGCGCGAGCGGCGTGGCCGCGTCGGCCAGCACCAGAATGCCGCCGAATAATATGATTCCGTGAATGGCGTTGGTGCCGGACATCAAGGGGGTGTGCAACATCGAAGGCACTTTTGAAATCACCTCGATGCCGACGAAAATGGCGAGGATGAAGATGAACAGGACGTTGGTATCCATAAATTGTTAGCTGGTTTTGGGGAGGAGTTTTTCGTTCACGATTTTGCCGCCGTGCGTCACGAGGCAGCCCTTGATGATTTCATCGTCGAGCTTGAGGACGAAGGTCTTTTCTTTCTTGTCCCAGAACTCTTCGACGAGCGCTACGAGGTTCGCGGCGTAAACCTGGCTGGCATGCAGCGGCACGCGGCCGGGCAGGTTGGCGATGCCAATGATTTTTACGCCATGGCGGTCGGTGATCTGGTCATAGACCACGCCTTCGACATTGCCGCCGGTCTCGACGGCGAGATCCACGACCACGCTGCCGGGCTT
This sequence comes from uncultured Verrucomicrobia subdivision 3 bacterium, assembly GCA_903850425.1. Lineage (GTDB taxonomy): Bacteria > Verrucomicrobiota > Verrucomicrobiia > Limisphaerales > UBA11358 > UBA11358. The sequence continues at coordinate 20,395 of CAINLR010000076.1, forward strand.
CATGGCATTGAGCATTTCGGCGGTGACAAGAATCGGCGCCTTGCGCCCGAACACCTGCGCGGCGGAAATCACCACGTCGGAATCGCCACAGGTTTTCTTCATCGCGTCGCGCTGCTTTTGAATCTGCTCTTCGGTCAATGCTTTCGCGTAGCCGTCCTTCGTTTGGCCGGTTTCGCCAATATCAATCTTGAGAAATTGTGCGCCGAGCGATTTTACCTGCTCCTCCACGACGGGCCGCGTGTCGTAGGCGGTGACTTTCGCGCCGAGACGTTTTGCGGTGGCGATGGCTTGCAAGCCCGCGACGCCAACGCCGATGATGAAAACTTTGGACGGCAAAATCGTGCCCGCTGCCGTGGTCATCATCGGAAAAATCTTGTTGGAATAGCGCGCAGCAAGAATGACGGCTTCGTAGCCGCCGAGATTGGCCTGCGAGGACAGCACATCCATCTTCTGGGCGCGCGTCGTGCGTGGAATAAATTCCATGCTGATGGCGCTGACGCCGCGCTCGGCGAATTTCTGGACCAGCTCCTTTTCGTTGAAGGGATCCAGCAGGCTTGCGTGGATCGCCCCGGCTTTGAGCCAGGCGATTTCTTCCACCGGCGGCTTGCGCAGCCGCAGCACGATGTCGCCGGACGCGATGAGTTCTTTGCGGTCGGCGGTGATGAGCGCGCCGGCTTTTAGATAGGCTTCGTCAGAAAAGCCCGCCGGGAGTCCGAGCCCGGCTTCAACTTCGACCTGCGCGCCGAGCTTGACCAGTTTGGCGACGCTGTCGGGCGTCAGGGGTGCGCGGCTTTCGCCCGGATGCGTCTCGCGTGGAACGGAAATTTTCATAACTTAAATTCGCGGAGATTATATCAGTTTCCAAGTGCAAGTAACCCCTTATTTCCGTTTTGGGTTTTCCCAGCATGAAGATTTTACCGAAGCACAACTCGCCAAGTCGTTTCGCGTGCACCGTCCGTCGCTCGAACTTGAGTCCAACTCAAACCGCCGCACACAAACTCACTGACTTGGGAAGTTCCGCCAGATAGTTGTCCATCGCCTGCGCGGATTTCTTGCCGTCGCCCATCGCCAGGATCACCGTGGCCGCACCGCGCACGATGTCGCCGCCGGCAAACACGCCGGGAATGCTCGTGGCGCCATTTTCATCCGCGACGATGTTGCCCCACTTGTTCAATTTCAAATCCGGGCAGGTGGCCGTGAGCAGCGGATTGGCTTTCGTGCCGATGGCCACGACCACGACATCGCAATCCAAAATAAATTCCGAGCCGGGAATGACTTCGGGGCGACGCCGGCCGGAGCTGTCGGGTTCGCCGAGTTTCATCTTCTGGCATTTCATGCCCGTGACCCAGCGCTTGTCGTTGCCGATGACTTCAATCGGCGCGGTGAGAAATTCAAATTGAATCCCTTCCTGCTCGGCGTGGTGAACTTCCTCGGCACGAGCCGGCAGCTCGTCGTGCGTGCGGCGATAAACGATCATCGCCTCCTTCGCGCCGAGCCGCTTGGCCGTGCGCACGGCGTCCATCGCCACGTTGCCGCCACCGACGACCGCGACGCGCTGACCGTTCAGCACCGGCGTGTCGGAACGCGGAAAATCATACGCCGCCATCAGGTTGATGCGCGTGAGATATTCGTTGGCAGAGTAAACGCCTTTGAAATTTTCGCCCGGCACATTCATGAAGACCGGCAAACCCGCGCCATTGGCGATGAAGATGGCGTCGAATTTTTCCTGCAACTCGGGAATCGTGTAGGTGCGGCCGATGATGACGTTGCACTCGATTTTCACGCCGGCGGCTTCGAGCCGCTGGACTTCCTGCGCGACGATTTTTTTCGGCAGCCGAAATTCCGGGATACCGTAAATCAACACGCCGCCCGCCTTGTGCAAGGCTTCGTAAATGGTCACGTCATGGCCGCGCTTGGCGAGCTCGCCGGCGGCGGTCAGGCCCGCGGGCCCGGAGCCAACGATGGCGACTTTCTTGCCGGTCGGCTGCGGCTTGACCTGCGGCAACTGGTCGCGATTTTCGCGGGCCCAGTCGGCGACGTAGCGTTCCAGATAACCCACCCCCACGGGCATTCCTTTCCCGGCGCGCACGCAAACGGCTTCACACTGCGTTTCCTGCGGACAGACGCGCCCGGTCACAGCGGGCAGCGCATTGTCGCACAGCAAACTTTGCGCGGCCTCCGCGAGTTTGCCGGCGGTGAGCAGATCGAGAAATTTCGGGATGTTCACGCCCACGGGACAGCCGTTCATGCAGCGCGGATCTTTACATTGCAGGCAGCGGTCCGCTTCCAACAGCGCCAGCCGCTCGGGCAGGCCGAGATTCACTTCCAGAAAATTAGCGGCGCGCGCGGCGGCGTCCTGTTCCGGCATGGCTTGCCGGGTGATTTGCATCCGTTGTTTGGCGGTGATTCTGGGTGTCATATCAGGCGTTGGCTGCGGCGGCTTTTTCCATGCGGCAGGTGCCGTTGGCGCAGGCGATGGAGCGCTGTTCAAATTCGCGGTAGGTCGAAAGCCGGTCCTGCAACTCATCAAAATTCACCAGATGCCCGTCGAATTCCGGGCCGTCCACGCAGGCAAACTTGGTTTCGCTGCCGAGCGAAACGCGACAGCCGCCGCACATGCCGGTGCCGTCAATCATGACCGGATTCAGCGAGACAATCGTGCGGACGCCGAGGCCGCGCGTCAGGTTGGCCACCGCGCGCATCATCGGCACGGGGCCGACGGCATAGACGATTTCCACTTTTCCCGCCGCGAGAATTTCCCTGGCGGCATCCGTCACAAAACCTTTGCGGCCGTAGCTGCCGTCGTCCGTGCAGACCACAACTTTGCCGTAGCGCTCAAGCTCTTTTTCAAAAATCACCCATTCTTTCGAGCGGCCGCCGATGACGCTCGTTACCTGCACGCCGCGCTGTTTCAAGCCTTGCGCAATCGGATGCACGACCGCCGTGCCGACGCCGCCACCGATACACAACGCGTGGCCGCGCTCAATCATTTCCGTCGGATGGCCCAGCGGCCCGGCGACGTCGCGAATAAAATCACCCACGTTGAGCGCCACGAGTTCATTGGTGCTTTTGCCCACGGCTTGTATGACCAGCGTGATCGTGCCAGTTTCGGAATTGGAATCAGCAACCGTGAGCGGAATGCGCTCGGCGTTTTCGGAAAGGTGGACGATGACGAACTGCCCGGCCTGCCGGATCTGGGCGATGCGCGGCGCGTGAACGTCCAGTCGCGTGACGTTCGGGCTCAGGGTCTGTTTGGCCAATATGCGATGCATTGCCGCAAATTTTACCCTGCTGCTCCAGCCTCGCCATGCGCCGATTGCTTTATGCCTGCCATATTTTGTCCGGGCGCGAAAAAATGCGCCACGGCGCTTGCCCTGGGTCGCCAGGCAGGCTTGGGACACGTTTCCACCAGCTCAACTTCGGTGTCAGGTTAAACCCTTTTTTCCAGGCAGCCTTCAACGCACCCACTTAACTTCCGATGGCGGACGGTGGCGGCTCATCCGGTGCAGTAGTTTCTCCGGGTCGTGGTCCGCGATCACCAGTTCGCGATGTTTCGCGCGGATGAAACCCTCCGCCGTCGTGTGATCCAGAAATTCCAGCAGGCTGCGATAAAACCCATTCACATTGAAAAGCCCGAACGGCTTCTGGTGCCAGCCGAGCTGACTCCACGCCAGCACCTCGAAAAATTCCTCGAATGTCCCGTAGCCGCCCGGCAGCGCGATGAAGCCATCGGACAATTCCGCCATCAACGCCTTGCGTTCATGCATGTTTTTCACCACGCGCAAGTCCGGCAACTTTTCGTGGACAACTTCCTTGATCACCAGTTTTTCAGGAATCACGCCGATGACATGGCCGCCGTGTTTCAGCGCCGCGTCCGCCACGATGCCCATCAGGCCCACCATGCCGCCGCCATAGACGAGTTCGATATTTTCGCGCGCGAGCAAGGCGCCGAGTTGTTCCGCCGCCGCCGCGTATTCCGGGCGGACGCCTTGGTTGGAGCCGCAATAGACGGCGATGCGTTTCATTTATCGTGGCACAGGCATCTTGCCTGTGCGTTCCAAGATGGTGGCATTATCACGAAACCCGTGCGACGAAAAACAGAAACATACGGGCAGGATGCCTGTGCCACTACGCAAGCTCCTTGTGCCGGAAGCATGTCACCCAATGGTCGTTCACCATGCCGACCGCCTGCATGTGGGCGTAGCAAATCGTCGAGCCGACAAATTTGAATCCCCGCTTCAACAAGTCTTTGCTCATCGCGTCGGAAATTTCCGTTTTGCCCGGAACGTCCTGCATGTTCCGGCGACGATTGATGATCGGTTTGCCACCTACAAACCGCCAGAGATACGCATCAAAGCTGCCGAACTCCTCCCGCACCTTCAGGAACGATTTTGCATTCTGAATCGTGGCGTGAATCTTCAGGCGGTTACGGATGATGCCGGCGTTGCCCAGCAGTGCGACGATTCTCTTGTCGTCATAGCGCGCGATCTTTTCCGCATCAAAATGGTCGAAAGCGGCGCGATAATTCTCGCGCTTCTTCAAGACTGTGTGCCAGCTCAGGCCCGCTTGCGCGCCTTCCAGAATGAGGTATTCGAACAGCAGCCGGTCGTCGTGGACCGGCACGCCCCATTCCGTGTCGTGATAACGGAGATAAAGCTCGTCGGTCGGCCAGGGGCAGCGGCTGCGTTCGGTTTTCATGCCATGGAGAATAATCATCCACGCTCCAATCTCCAAGCTCCCGAGAAGCGCCAACAATCAAAACGGCTGGTAGGGCGCGTCACTCCGTGCGCGCCGTGCCATGACGTTTGAGGCTTGATACTTCTCTGGTGCTTGGAGCTTGGATTTGGGTGCGTTTTCCTTTCGGCCTCGTTTACTTTTCCGACCGCCGCACCGGGGGCTTTTGCGCTTGCACGTCAGAATCGTTGTGCGAAGAATCCTTCATGGCTGGGCTGGTTGCCCACAAGATGTTTGCGACAACGTCAAAACTCTTCGCTGCCGACTGTGCCCGATTGTCCCAGATCCGAATTAGCCCACAGCGGTTCGGTTCAATACGGTGTTCTGCAACCGAAAGGAACAGCACAATGACTGACTACGAAATCGTCGAAACCAACGCCGAGAACATCGGCTGTTGCAGCTTCTGTGGCTACCAAGATGCCAGTGGCCTGGGACATCGTCGTAAAACGGCTTGGTTGAAGAAGCGCTACGCCGAAGGCCTCAGATTCAAGGTGCTCCGCTCACGGAGATTTGGTGATATTGGGATGATCGAATACGTTCTTGGCAATCATGCCTGGAGACCGGTGGCGGCGGCGGGCTACGTGATCATCCATTGCCTCATGGTCAACGGCAAGCACAAGGGGAAGGGTCTGGGCACGCTCCTGTTGGACGGTTGTCTCAGCGATGCGAAGAAGAACCTGGGCCGCGGCGTCGCCGTGGTGACCAGTTCCGATAGTTTCATGGCCCGAAGGGATTTCTTCATCAAGGCCGGTTTTGTCTCGGTAGAGTGCGCTCCGCCATACGAGTTGCTCGTTAAGAAATTCAACCGAGCCGCCCCGGATCCTCGTTTCATCGTCAATCAGGAGCGACTATTGCAGCGGCACAAGCAGGGGCTCACGATCCTGGCGGCAGATCAGTGCCCGCTGGTGCCCAAGTGCGTGAAGGACATTGCGGAGGTCTCCAGAGGATTGGGGTTGGAACCGAAAGTGGTTCGCGTCAGGAGAGCCAAGGCGTCGCGGGAACTCCCGACACCCTATGGCATGTTCAGTATCCTTTACGATGGAAAGCTGATCGCAGACCGTCCGGTTAGCGGAACGAGATTCAGGTTCATTATGAGAAAGCTTGCAAAACCAGCCGGCGGAGCGGACGGCGGAAAGGACATGCCAAGACCTACGCTTTGAGTTGCGGTTCCGCCGCTTGGCCGCGCACGCATTCACGTTAGCTGGCGATCAGATCAAGGTGGCTCGTAGGCCAATGCCCGCGGACGGCGGGAAGCCAACCCAGCCGCCCGCCGCATAGGACTGCCTGCTCAAATTTCCAGGCGTGACTGTGCTCAGGAAAAAGGTTTTCACCGAAACAAGCCCGTTGCTGCCCGCCACCTGCACGATAAAATTTACATTCGTCATCACGCTTGGCGGCGATTGCGAGCATCAAAAGCGGTTGGAAGGACAGGCTGGGTGAATGGCCGAACACAAGTGAACTGCTCAAGGCAAGGTTAGACCTGCTGAGCCAAAGATGCTGATAGGCTCAAACCAAAAAAGTATGCAGTCGGTTGTTCCACCAAGGTCATGGAACACACGGATAATCAAGACTGTCGGGGTAAAGGCGGGGGCTAAATCATTCATATCACCGCAATCCAACATTGTAAACCCGACACGCCGACTCGGCTACGAGGCCGGTGCGTCCGCAAGCAACGCTCCTGGGCTGGAGGACACAATCCCGTTGGGACAGCACAATTGACGCGATTTAGCCTCGAAAAACTCTCTCAAAAACCCATATTCGCATTGTATAATAAGGGTTTCAGGCTTTTTTAGCCCTGCTTTGCACAATCCGGCAAAATCATCCTTAATGGGGTGTAAAAAGTCGTTTTCGGCAACCGCTGGCAACTGACTTTCACCTGCGAACCTGATAAATCATTTACCAAGGCTGGCGGGCGGTTAACTTTTCTCCTTCCGGTTGTTCGCCATGAAGTAAAGGAGCGGCACCAGCACCGGCGCGGTGAACATGGAGATCAGGCTTCCCGCCATCAGCGCTATCGCCAGCCCTTGAAAAATCGGGTCGGTCAGAATCACGGTTGCTCCTGCCACCACCGCCAGCGCGGTGAGCATGATGGGGCGAAACCGGATCATGCCTGCCTCAACCACCGCCTCGGCGAGCGGATGACCTTCCGCCAGCCGCAGTTCGATGAAGTCCACGAGGATGATGGAATTGCGCACCACAATGCCCGCGCCCGCCATGAAACCGATCATCGAAGTCGCCGTGAAAAAAGCGTGCAAAATGCCGTGCGCCGGTAAAACGCCAATGAGCGAAAACGGAATCACAATCATCACGATCAGCGGCGTGACGAACGACTTGAACCAGCCGACCATCAAAACGTAAATCAGCACCAGCACGGCGGCGAACGCCAGGCCGAGATCGCGGAAGACTTCAATGGTGATGTGCCATTCACCGTCCCATTTCATTGAGGGCTGCTGGTCAGAGAACGGCAGGATGGCGTTGTAAATTTTCAGAGGCGAGCCGTCGCCTCCGAATTCTCGCGTATCGAGTTTTGCCAGAGCATCATTCATTTTCAAAATGGCATACACCGGACTTTCCACTACGCCCGCCACGTCGCCGATAACGTAAGTGACCGGCATGAGGTTCTTGTGATAGATGCTTTTGTCCGTGATGGTCTGTTTCACCGTCACCAACTCGCGCAATGGCACGAGTGGCGCGGCACTGCCGGCGGTCGCCGGTTCAGGCAAGGCGTTTGCATCGCCGGAACGCACACGCAGCGCGAGCAATTCCTCCGGGTTGCTCCGGCTGGCCAGCGGCAGTTGCAGGACGATGTTCACGTCCTCCTTCTCGCGCGGGACGTGCAGTAAATCCACTGACTCGCCGCCCACGGCGATTTTGAGCGTCTGCGAAATCGTCTCCGCGCTGATGCCGTGTAGTGCCGCCTTTTCCTTATCAATGACAAATTCCACTTTCGGCTGGTCGGCCTCGATATACCAGTCCGTGTCCACCACGCCGGGCGTGTTGTGGAAAATATCAATTACCTTTTGCGCCATCTTCAAACGGTTCTCTTCGGTCGGCCCGTAAATTTCGGCAACCAAAGTTTGCAACACCGGCGGGCCGGGCGGCACTTCGGCCACGGCGACCCGTGCGCCATATTTCGCCGCGATTTCCGCCACGCGCGGACGCACGCGCTTGGCAATATCGTGACTTTGCGCCTTGCGCTCGCCTTTCGGAACCAAGTTGATTTGCAAATCCGCCACGTTCGCGCCACGGCGCATGAAGTAGTGGCGCACGAGGCCGTTGAAATTAAACGGTGACGCGACACCCGCATAAATTTCGTAATCCGTCACTTCCGGCTCAACACGAACAGCGGCGGCGATTTCTCGCGCGGCCTGCGCGGTGCGTTCGAGCGAACTGCCTTCCGGCATGTTCAGGATGATTTGAAATTCGCTCTTGTTGTCGAACGGCAGCATCTTCACCTTCACCCAGCCGACATAGACCAGCGCCATCGAGACGAGCAGTAGCACGACGAGCGCGGCGAGAAATTGATAACGCCGTTTCGCGCTGGCAATCAGCGGTGTCATCAGCCCGCGATACATGCCGCTGAAAAAACTTTCGCTGGCGGCTTCGTGATCCGGCGCGTGACTGTCAGCCGCCTGGATTTTCTTCCGCCATTGCAAAATGCGGATGGCCGCCCAGGGCGTGACGATGAAGGAAATACCCAGCGAGAAAAACATCGCCGCACTCGCCCCTATCGGAATCGGCCGCATATACGGCCCCATCAGCCCGCCGACGAACGCCATCGGCAGCACGGCGGCAATCACCGCGAACGTCGCGAGGATCGTTGGGTTGCCCACTTCGCCCACGGCCTCGATGGCGACCATGACGCGGCTGCGCCCCTTGCTTTCCGGCAGATGGAAATGGCGCACGATGTTTTCCACCACCACAATCGCGTCATCCACCAAAATGCCGATGGAGAAAATCAGCGCGAACAGCGTGATGCGATTCAGTGTGAAGCCGTAGAGGTAAAACACCAGCAGCGTCAGCGCGAGCGTCGCGGGGATTGCCAGTGCCACGATGAGTGATTCACGCCAGCCCAGCACGAACAGAATCAGCACGGAGACGCTCACCACCGCGAGGAGCATGTGCCAGAGCAGTTCGTTGGATTTGTCCTCCGCCGTCACGCCGTAGTTGCGTGTGACGCTGACTTGGACATCCGCCGGAATGATGTAGCCCTTGAGCGTGTCCACTTTTTTCAAAACTTGCCGGGCGACGGAAATGGCATTCGCGCCGGGCCGCTTGGCAATGGAGATCGTGACCGCCGGTTCATCGGCGGAAACTTTGTTCGCCGCACCCGAACCAAAGAAAACATATTGGCTTGGCTCTTCCGCGCCATCTTTGATGTCCGCCACGTCGCGCAAATAAACCGGCTTGCCGGAATACGCGCCCACCACCACGTTGCGCACATCGTCGGCGGTTTGCAAAAACGCGCCGGTTTCCACGACAACTTCGTGGTTGTCGCTGGTCAGGCCGCCGGCGGAAAATTGTTTGTTCGCCTGTTGCAACATCGGCACCAGACCGGCGGGCGACAGATTGCGCGACGCCAGCCGCACCGGATCGAGCAGCACGCGCACTTGCCGTTGCGCGCCGCCGATGATGGTCGTCTCGGCCACCAGCGGCACTTGCTTGATCGCATCATCCACTTGCGCGGCCAGCCGCCGCAACGTGAGGTGATCGTAATGCGGACTGTGAATCGTCAGCGCCAGAATCGGCACGTCATCAATCGTCCGCGCCTTGATCAGCGGGGTCGAAACACCGTGCGGAATCTTGTCGAAATTCTGCTGCAACTTCTGGTTCAGCTTCACCAGACTGTTTTCCATGTTTTCGCCGACCTTGAAACGCACGATGACCGTTGACTGCCCTTCGCTCGAAGTCGAATAGATGTATTCCACGCCGGGAATTTCCCAAAGCAGCTTTTCCATCGGGCGCGTGGCGCGTTCCTCGACTTCCTTTGCGTGGAAACCTGGCATGGACACCAGCACATCCACCATCGGCACTTTGATTTGCGGCTCCTCCTCACGCGGTAGCATAACCACGGCAAACACGCCCAGCAGCAGCGACGCGACGACGATGAGCAGCGTCAGTTTGGAATCAATGAATGACTGCGCAATGCGCCCGGCGATGCCCAAATGCTCGCCCGCTGGATTGTCTTGGCTGGCTTTCACGGTTTGATCGTCACAGGTTGTCCATCAACCAAGTCCGAAGCATTTTCGGAAACAACTTGTTCGCCGGAATTCAAACCGGAGACCACTTCAATTTCATCACCAATGCGGCTGCCCGTTTTGACGATTCTCAATTGCGCATGGCCGTTCGCGACAACGAAAACCAATTCCATTTGTCCACGCTGAATCACGGCGGCAGCGGGAACGCGAATCGCGCTCGCTTCACCAACCGGAACCGCGACGCGCCCAAACTGACCGGAACGCAAACCCGTTGCGCCCGGCAAATCCAGTTTCACCAGATAGGTGCGGCTGTTGGGATCAGCCGTGGGAGACATTTCAGCAACCGTGCCTTCAATTTCGCTGGCCACGGCGGCGATGCGCACGGCAAGTTTGTCGCCGACCTTCACATTACCGACCAGCGCTTCCGGCACATCCGCTTCGAGGCGCAGCGTGTCGGGATTTTCCATTTGCAGCAGCGGCTTGCCCGGCGCGGCCAGGTCGCCCACATCCGCCAGTTTGCGCGTAATGACGCCGCCAAACGGCGCGGCAATCAGGGTGTAGTCGAGCATGGTTTTGGCTTCGGCTTCGGCAGCGGCGGCGATGCGGAACTTGGACTGCGCGTTGTCGAATTCCGACTGCGAAAGAATTTTCTGCTGTATCAAATCTGTGTCACGTTTCAAATCGTTCTCGGCTTGCTGCCGGGCGGCGGCGGCTTGATCCAGCCGCGACTGAATTTCTTGCGCGTTCACCAGCACGAGCTTTTCACCGGCCTTCACCAACTGGCCAGGGACGACCAGCATTTGCTCGATGCGACCGCTGACTTTCGCCTCAATGACCGCGCTCAATTTCGGGCGCACCGTGCCGACGACATCCTCCGTGGCGGCGCGCGACTTGCGCTCGACGGTTTGAACGCGAACTGTGGCGGACGGCAGTTCCGTTTGATTTTGTTCCGTTACCTTATGACAGCCGGAAAAAAGCGGAATCGCCGCGACGAGGGTTGAAAGCAGAAAGCGTTTCATGGCGTAACACAACTCTGTCACGAACAGCACGAGCTGTCAGACTTTTTCTCGTTGCCACAGCAAGACCCGCCGACGCCCATTTTCTTCAACACCATCTCCAATGGGCAAAAATTCGTGAACGAAGATTGCAGCAGGTTGAAGCCGACAAACGCGGTGAACCAGAGCCAGTTCGGGCTGTGGTAATGCGCGAGCAGCAGGCTGAGGAGGATAAACGTGCCGGCGAACCGGCGGATGATCATGTGCATTTTCATATAGATGTTATTTTGGTTTGTTTAATGGAAACTGGTCGCAATCAACACGCCGAGCACCGCGCCGTATATCGTGCTGATGACGGGATGGCTGGTAAGCGGGCAGGCACCGGAGGAACAGCCCACAAATTTATACCATCCAAAGCCGAGACCGCCGCCAGCAATGACCCCAATGACAATGCGTAGTATCATGGCTTTAAGCGGTGACGTTCAAATTTGCCGCTTTCTCCAGCCAGGCTTTGAATGGGCGCGGGCCGTAAAAGCCTTCGACTTGATCCACCGGCTCACCGTCGCGAAACACCATCAGCGTTGGCACGCTGCTGATTTCATATTCGCCAGCCAGTGCGGGAGCATCATCAATGTTCACCTTGGCGAACTTTATTTTGCCGGCAAATTCGGCGGCGAATTGTTCCAGCAGTGGCGCGAGCATCAGACACGGCCCGCACCACGGCGCGTAAAAATCCACCAGCACCGGGCCGGGGGCGCGCAGGACTTCGGTTTCAAAATTGGCTTCGGTCAGTTCGATGATGTTTTTCATGGCAAAATCCATCGTTGCTACCTTTACCGAGCCGCCAACGGAGGAAAAGTTACAATTCAATTGCGGATTTGCGTCCGGGCTTTCACTGGCCCGGATTTTTGCCTATGCTCCATTGCCATGAATGAAAAAGACGATTCAGCCACCGACCCGCGCATTTATATGGCTGCCGAACGCACTTTCCTCGCCTGGATAAGAACCGGCATCGCTTTCATGGGATTCGGATTTGTGGTTGCCCGCTTTGGCCTGTTTTTGCGGGAAATCGCGCATAGCAACAACATGACTGTGCCACAGCATGACAGCGGCCTTTCCCTACCCGTTGGCATTTCCCTTATCGCCGCAGGCATCATGGTCAACCTGATTGCCGCCATCCGGCATCATCGTTACATCAAGGCGCTTGACCGGGGCCAATTCAGGCAGGCATACGGGTCCGCATTCACATTTTTGGTCGCAGGATTTCTGGCGATCATTGGACTCGCCGTGGCGGTTTATCTGGCTGTTTTGCTGTGACTGATCCCCTTGATTGATTTCCAACACCAATAGTCCATCCCGTCCGAGTTCAATCGCAAAGGTTCATTTCTCTACCGGCTTGCCAGCTTTTGCCCACGCCCTAAATCCAGCGGGCAGGTTATAGAGATTTGGGAAATCAAGATGGTTGAGTTTGTCACACGCTCTGGCGCTGCGCACGCCGCTGGCGCAATGCACCAGATAAGTTTTGCTCCGGTCAAGCAAGGCGGCTTTGGCTTGAAAGCCAGACGCGGTAACGTCGAGGTTCACCGCTCCCGGAATATGGCCGGCTTGAAATTCCTCGGGCGTGCGCACATCCAGAATCACGTTTTGTTTGTCATCCGCCATGCGCGCAAATTCCTCGACGCTCAAATTTTTATACGCGGCGGTGGCGGCAGGCGTTGCTCCAGTCCCAGGATGACGCTGCAGTTTCGGCAGGACTTCCGCCGCTCCGCCGCCAACGTAGCCGGATTCCTGAAAGACCGTTTCGCCCGCATCATTCAACAGAACGATGGTGGGAAAACCTTCACCCGGTTCCCGGCTTAAATTGAATCTGGCTTTCAGCGCGAGGTTGGCCCGTTTTAATTCTTCGCTTTGCGTGAACTTTTGCGGAAAGTCAACGTCCACGAGAACCAGCGCACGGCGGGCGTATTGGACAAATTCCGGGGAGGTAAAAACCTGACGCTGCATTTCGACGCAGGGCGGGCACCAGTCAGAACCATGAAAAAAGAGCAGGACAGATTTGCCTTCAGCTTTTGCCCGAACCAGCGCGTTCGGAAGGTCAGTCAACCAGGTCAGTTCGGTTTGGTTTGACTGGCGCACGGCAGTCGTCGCCGTGATTTCTGATGATTGGGCATCCGCCGTCATGGCCAAGCCAGCCAGCAGAATTGCGAAAATTAAGGTGGTGATTGAACTGGTTTTCATTTTTTAATTTTGCGTCAGATGATGATTCACGACAATGCACAATTCATTCACACATGACACAGGAGTTAGTAAATCCACGGAATGAATCGCCGCACGCGTCGCTCATAGGCAGCGTAGTCAGGGAATTGCTGCCGCAGCCAAAGCTCTTCGTGCCGGGCTTTGGCATCAAAGAAAATAGCCAGCACCAAGGACACGGCCAAAGCCAGCCAGCTTTGCCAAATGAGTGACCAGCCCACGGCGGCACAAAAAACGGCAGTGTAAAGCGGATGCCGAATCAGAGCGTAAATGCCGTGTTGGACAAACTGCGCGGATGCGGATGGCTTGGGAAAGGGTGTCAGGTTTCGCCCCAACGTTAGCGCACCGAAGATGCCACAGATCGCGGAGGCGCAGAGAAAAACCACACCGGAAAGAAAAATCAAATGCAGCTTCGCTGTCGCGTGACCGGTGATGCCCAAAATGGCAATGGCAAAGAGAAGCAGGAATTGCCCAACCACCCACCAACCGCCGCGTTGGACAAAGCCGTTACTCATTTCGGCGGGCTAGAATTTGCACCACCGCGCCGCGACCCGTGTGGCCATTGCCTTCGATAACCTCGCGCTCAATCTCACGGCCAACCAGCAATTCTAAACCCGCGAGTTCGGCGCGCAGGCCAGGCAGTGTCATCAGTAGTTCTGGGGATTTTGGCCCACCGGTGTCAAACGCCAGTTGCGCCGGGGTATAGGCTTCGAGCACGAACACTCCGCCCGACCGCAGACCCCGCACCGCTTGCGCGTGGACTTGGCGGCGAATCGCCGGCGGCAAATGGGCAAACGTGGCGACGATGCCGGACCAAACACCCGGCTCGATGGTGAAGTTTTCCAAGTCCGTCAGCACCGTCTCAATTTCAACGCCGCGCGCTGACGCGAGTCGCCGGGCTTTGGCTAAACCAGCAGCGGATTGATCCACCGCTGTCACCGGATGGCCCAATGTTGCAAGGTGAACGGCGTTGCGTCCTTCGCCTTCCGCCAGACAAAGCACCGGGCCGGCGGGAATCTGCGACGCTATTTCCGCCACGAAGGCATTCGGCGTTTCGCCGTAAATATACTGCTGTGTGCCGTAGCGCTGGTTCCAAAATTCGGCGTCCATGGTTTTATTGTCTTAAGTTATCAGCCGGCGTCGTGTCTCTCAGCACATTAGCCGGGATGCCAGCGAAGAGAAAGTTGCAAACGGTTTTCCAAACGATTGGCTTTGCCCCGTTAGCCACGCTCCCTTGCGCCACCCAGAGGTATCCCTGTTTCCCATAACGAATACTGGTAAAGGCATTCATTCCGGCTGTCGCACCCGGAAAAATATATTTACGCCCGCCGAACCAGCCGCCACATTGGTCCATTCAAGCCGATTGGTCAGAAACGCTCCCGGAAGGAATGGCCCGGCACAGTTGGTTGCGGATTCCACAACTGTCAACGGCGCGGCGCGATCCCACCTGAGAATTAAGTCCGCATTGTTGGTGGCTTGCAGTTGGAGTTGCGGTGCGCCTGCCGTCAGCCGTGACTGCCAGCGCGTGAGCTCGTCGCGATAAGCCAGTGCGTCAATATCACTCACATACAACTCAAAATAGGTGCTGCCGTAAGTGCCGAAAGCGTAGCTGATGCCATCGCCGGGCGTAGCGTTGGTCACGCTGGCATCGTAGTTGTTGAAAGGCCGCAGCCATGAGGTCAGCGCCTGGAAGTTCGCCCAGGTATTCGTCTGCGATAAGTAAAGTGGCCCGCCAAACGTCGTCACGGGTTTACCGATAACCGGCTCTTGTTCCGGCGTGAGACGACTGGCGGAAAGGTTCTCCATCCAGAAGCCGACGCGCGGCCGTGTCACGCCGTTGAATTCGGATAAAATGGACTGCCGCAATTCCTCCCACAATGTTGGCGAGTTCTGCGTGTCCGCGACGGGCCAGAAGCCCGTCTGCACAAACTTCGTGGGGAAATTGGTGACGGCAGCGCGCAGGCTGCGCCGCACGGCGTCCGTGAGGTTGGCGCGTGAATAGCCAGTCAGGTCGCGCAGAAACATTGGCGACGGATCGCGGATGGCGAGTTTCGCGCCGGGCAGGCCGGCGTTTACGACTGCGAGCACGGGATGATCTTTGAACTTCACCCCGTCAATCGTGTGTTCCGCCAGGGCGTGCAGAAAGGTCTCGAACCGAGTCAGCAAAAGCGCATCCCACGGCACGGCACGGTTGCGGCCGAGGCTTGCGTCATACCAGGTGGTGACGCCGGGGCTTTGCGCCACCCACGCGGGGTCAGTGTTGATGAACAGGAACGAAAGTTTCTTCCCGCCAGCCGCCAATCGCCGCACGTTCCAGTCAATGAGGGTGAAATCAAACTGGTCCTGCACCGGTTCCATCGTGCTCCAGTCGGCGCGCAAGGCGTAGCCGGTGACGAAGGCATTGGTCCGAATGTTGGCGTCCCGCATCGAGACGCCGTTGATATTAGTGGTGCTCCCCTGACTATCGAGAACGTAAAGTCCGCGCGGACAGGCAAATCCTTCACTCGCAACGACCGTGTTGACCGCGCCCGCAGCGACCAGCCACAAGCTTGCGGCCATCACCCAATGTTGAGCGTATGGTTTCATGCGTTACTTTTGGAATTTGGACAGCGGTGTGCCGACGGCACCCGCGCCCAAGACGGCGCGATAAAACTCCCAGTTGGCGGCACCGAGTGCATGCAAGATCGCCATTGGGTCATGGGCCACGCCGGGCAGAACGGTAAAGGTGTGCGGAATTTGCAACTGGGTCAGATGCTCGTGGAAATCGTTATTAAAGGCCAGCGTTTCGTCGCGTCCACCGATGATCTGGCGGATGCGCGTTCCGCCCCGCAGCGCCGTGGCGTTCTGTTCGGCAATCCGCCACGGGCTTTGCGCCTTGAAATAGTCCATATCATCGCCGAAGACCTTGCCCAGCACCTGGTCGCGTCCATGCGGTCCCGCGCGGGGCGCTTCGGTGAAATCTAGTTGTAACGGTCCCGCGGCGAGCAGCGAAACGGCGGCAAAGAGTTGCTCGTATTTGAATCCTAGTCGCGCCGCGCCATAGCCGCCCATGCTGAAGCCCTCGATGATGCGTCCCTCGCGCGTGGCAATCGTGCGATACGTGGCTTCAAGGTGCGGCAGCAAATCCCTGATCACGATGGTTTCCATCGGCACCGAACCGTCCTTCCAATCACACCACATGCCCATCGGCAGGCCGTTGGGAAAAACCACCAGCATCGGTGGAATCTTCCCCGCCCGAATGGCGGCATCAAAATAGGCGGCAATCTTGGACACGCCGGCGCTGCTGCCGCCGCTGCCGTGCAGCCAATACAGCACCGGAAAACGCCGCTCCTTTTCGGTGTTGTAAACCTCCGGTGTGTAGATGTAGTAACTGACGTTCGTTTTCACCGTGGCACTGTCAAAAGTGCGAAGCTGAACGTGGGGCGCGTGAACGTCTGGCAGCACCCAGTGCGGCGGGGTTGCGGCGTCTGCATTTTGGCGTGAACGGGTTGATCCGATTTCGCCTTTCTCCCCGCCGAGCCTGCCCGCTGAATGGACGGCGCCATTTGTTTCCGGATTTTCCACCGTGGGCAAAATACCGTATTTCGCGAACCATTCCCGCAGTAGGCGATTCATTTCATCGGTGCGTTCGGTGGGCACATTATGGCCCACACCCTCAAAGACGCGTCGCTCATTTGGCACCTCGTTCTGGTCGAGCACCTGCTTGAACCGCGCGGAGCTTTCCGGCGGCACGGTTTGATCCAACGCTCCCTGCAAAATGAGAAACGGCGCGCGCACCTGCGCCGCCACGTTCGTGGTGGGCGCGGCGGACGTCGAAGCTTTCGTGGTTTGAACCCCGCCGGAGGAGATCGCAGCGGCGGCGAGTCGATCCGTTGCCGCCGCCAGCGCGATGGTCACGAAGGCCCCCATGCTGTGGCCATAGGCGGCCAGGCGATGCACGTCCACCTCTTTTTGCTGGCGCAAAATTTCCAGACAGGCCAAGGCCCGCCGAATATTTTCCGGGCGCGCGCCCGCCTGGGCAAAATCCACGTCCGAGGTATTTGCCCGTCCACCGGCCGGGCCGCGGCCTTTGCCGGCATGGGTGTAATCTGTGGCGATGCATACGAAGCCTGCCTTGACCAGCTCTGGCCCTCGGGACCGGGCGATGTTCTGCGCATTGCCGCCCAGGCCGTGACTCAACACGATGCCGGCGAACGGCCCTTTTCCTTCGGGCTTGAGCAGAACGCCGCTCAAGGGCCGGCCATCGGCAGTGCAAGTCCAGCGTTCCCCGTTCAACTGGAAATTCTCAATATTGGGCGCGGAATCGGGCCGCGCGGTGGACGGTTGCGCCCCGGCAACCAGCGCACCAGCCAGGCACAGGAATGTTAGCATCAATAGGTGCAGAAAATCCTTCATGATGCGAATTAGACGTGCGCTCCGATTCAATTGTTACCGCGTCTTGCCCGGTAGGCTGGCGATCCATTCATGGGAGACAAGATTGAAGGCGTTCTAGCCGCGTATCCGCTTCGCCCGCCATCTGTCGCCTTTCATCCGGCAATCAAATCCGGGGTGCACCGGATTCAACTTTATCAGTGGAGCCACGGCTGGTGAAAAAGTTGCAACCAGATCGTTCAATAACTCATCCGATCCAGCTTCACTTTGCCCCGGAAAATCCAGTAGATGCAAACCGTGTAGGCGATCACCACCGGCACGCCGATGCACGCAATGACGAGCATGATGCCCAGCGTTTTCGGCGACGAGGCGGCGTTGTAAATGTTCAAACTGTTTTCAGGATTCGGCAGGCTGTAAATCATGTTCGGAAAAATGTTCAGCGCGAACAGCGCCATCAGCGTGACAATCGTGGCGCATGAAGATAGAAATGCGCGACCGTCGTTGCCGTGATGAAATTCACGAGGGATGTTGGCGATGGCCAGCATGTTCGCCAGCGCGATGCTGAACAGCCACGGATTTTCGCGGATGCGCGCGGCCATGTGCGGCACATAAAGCAGCGTGGACATCGTGAGCGTCACCGCACAGATCACAAAGAAGATGATGCAACCCATCGCCCAGCCGCGCAGCTTGTCATGGAGTTCGCCTTCCGTTTTCATCACGCCATAGATCGCCCCGTGCATCATGAACAGCGCCACGGTCGTGATGCCCACAAGCAGCGGATAGGGCGACAACAAACCGAGAAAGGTGCCGGCAAATTCACCGTTGGCATCCACCGGCACACCCCAGGCGATGTTGCCGAGCGCCACGCCAATGAGCAGTGACGAAAGGATGCTGCCGATGGAAAAACTCACATCCCACATCTGCCGCCACCAACGCATCGGTTGCTTGCTGCGAAATTCAATGGCCACCGCGCGAAAAATCAGCGAGGCGAGCAACAGCATCAGCGCGAGATAAAAGCCGGAGAACGCGGTCGCATACACGTTCGGAAACGCGGCAAACAGCGCGCCGCCGCCGGTGACGAGCCAGACTTCGTTGCCGTCCCAGACCGGGCCGATGGAATTGAGCATGACGCGGCGTTCCTCATCTTTGTTCGTGAACAAATGCAGCGCGCCGATGCCGAGGTCGAAACCGTCGAGCACGGCATAGCCGGTCAATAAAACGCCGACAAGGATAAACCAGATGGTATTGAGATCGAGGTGCATGGCAGTTTAATTTTTGGTGGGCAGCGCGAGTTTCCCGGATGGAATCAAATCCGCATCATCCGGGCCGTGCTGGATTTTGTCATTGAGCAGATAAATGAAAACGGCGAACAGCAGCGAGTAAATCAGCGTAAATAAAATGAGCGAGGACAATACGACGTTCGCCTTAACCACCGCCGACAAACCTTCCGGCGTCCGCATCACTCCATAGACGATCCACGGCTGCCGCCCGACTTCGGCGGCGAACCAGCCGAGTTGATTGGCAAGCTGCGGGCCGAGCACGGAGAAAACCAAAATCCACAACAGCCAGCGGCGTTCGTGCAAGGTGCCTTTTTTGAAATACAAAAAGCCGAGCGCGGCGATCGCAATCAGCGTGAAGCCAATACCCACCATGCCGTGAAAAAACAGGAAGGATGCCGTGACCGGCGGGCGGTCCTCCGGCTTGAATTCGTTCAACCCGATGACGGGCGTGTGAAAATCGTTGTGCGTGAGAAAACTCAACATTCCCGGCGCCGCAATGCCCACGACCTTTTCATTTTTCTCATCCACCCAGCCCGCGAGCACCAGCGGCGCGTTGGACGTGGTCTGGTAAAGCCCCTCGAAGGCGGCGAGTTTGGCCGGCTGATTTTTTCCAACGCCCTGCGCACTCTTGTGGCCGGTAACGGCTTGCAACAACGTCGAGACGAGCGCCACCGTCAGGCCGACTTTCAGCGACTTGCGCGCAAATTCGAGATGTTTCCCTTTCAGCAAATACCACGCGCTCACGCTCACCACAAGAAATGCACCGGTGCACCACGCCGCCGTGACGGTGTGAAACAGCCGGTCCATCGAGGACGGATTGAAAACGAGCTGCCAGAAATCGGTGATTTCCGCCCGCGCCTTCAGCCCTTCGCCAACGATGTGATAGCCGGCCGGCGTCTGCATCCACGAATTCGCCACGATGATCCACACCGCGCTAAAATGCGCGCCGAGCGCCACCATGCACGTCGAGAAGAAATGGGTTTTGCGGCCGACCTTGTCCCAGCCGAACAGCAGCACCGCGAGAAAACCGGATTCGAGGAAGAAGGCGAAAATCCCTTCCGCCGCCAGCGCGCTACCGAACACGTCGCCGACAAAACGCGAATACGACGCCCAGTTCGTGCCGAACTCGAACTCCATCACGATGCCCGTCGCTACGCCGATGGCGAAGGTGAGCGCGAACACCTTTGTCCAAAACCGCGCCATCTGGTGATAGAGCGTGTTGCCGGTCTTGAGCCATGCGCCTTCCATCAGCACCAGCATGAGGCCCAGACCGATGCTCAAGGGCGGGTAGATGTAATGAAACGCAACAGTCGCGCCGAACTGAATCCGTGAAAGGGTTAAGACATCCATAAACAATAGGTTAAAGTTCTACTAAATTGGCGCACTGCCAACCGCTAATTGCTCCGCCGGCAAAAGTATTGGTTTTGCTGAATTTCATAAGAAGCTGGCAGTTTTTTATGCGCATGGAATTCACGTTGTCAGTTTGAAAAGAAGAATGGCCGCCAGCGACGCAACGCTGACAAACAGCCAGAGCGTCAGCCCCGTCACCACCGTCCGCCAGCCCACCGCCCGCAACGCGCGGACGGACAGCGCAGTGCCGATCAGGAACAGCACCAGAATCATGCCCCGGCGCGCGATTTCCGAAAGCTGCGGCGACCAAGTCGAAATCACCGGCACATAACTTCGCAGCAGCGAGGCCAGCAGAAAAAAGCCGATAAACCACGGCACGGTGATTTTGAAACGGTTGTTTCGTCGGGCAACTTCCGCGCCCGCCGGTTTCCGCCGGGCTAGGCCGAAGGCAATGGCCAGCGTCAGCGGCACGATCCACAGCGTGCGCGACAACTTGACCGCCGTGGCGGTGGCCAACGCATCCGGCCCGTAGCTCATGCCCGCTCCGACCACCGAGGAAATATCGTGAATCGCCACGCCCGCCCACAGGCCGAATTGCGCCTGGCTCAAATGCAGCAAATGTCCGGCGAGCGGAAAAACGTAAAGCGCCACGGCATTCAGTAGGAAAATCGTCCCAATTGAGACGGCGATTTCCGCCTCGGACGCCGCGATGACCGAACTCACGGCGGCAATGGCCGAACCGCCGCAGATGGCGGTGCCGACCGAAATCAGCGTGCTCGTTTTCTGGTCCAGCGCGAGCTTGCGTCCCAGCCAGTAACCCAGCAGCAAGGTCGCTCCGATGGTGGCGGCGGCGAATACCGAGCCGTTAACCCCCAGCCGCAGCACCATCGGCAAATCCATGCCGAAGCCCAGCAGCACCACACAGATTTGCAGCAGCCATTTGGTGACGTTGTGATTCCAATGGGCAAAGGGATGCCCGATCAAAAGCGCGAACAGGATGCCCGCCACCAGTGCCGTTGGCGGCGACGCCCAGAGAACCAGGCAGACAACGATAACGACCAGCGCGACGACTTTGGCCCGGTGTCCGGGCCGGGGTGCCAGTTCAGGCCGGCGATGAGCGTGTTTCAGTTTTTCAGGGTGAACTGCATTCATACTGGCGGAAAGAATGCCTTCGCCGTGTATATGCCACAAAGACATTGTTTGTATGTCATTCATAGCTTATGGTTATGCCATGAATCGGAATCATCTGGCTTTGTTTCACGCCGTTGCCCAGGCCGGCAGCATCAGTCGCGGAGCCGCCACGGCGCGCGTCAGCCAGCCGGCAGTCTCCAAACAAATCGCCGAACTGGAGGACGCGCTCGGCGTCCGCCTGCTGGAACGCCTGCCGCGCGGCTGTCAGCTTACCGAGGCGGGGAAAATTCTGGCCGACTACGCCGCGCGCTGGCGTTCGCTGGAAAACGACGCCGGCCGGGCTATTGAGGAATACCGTGGCTTGAAACGCGGTCGGCTGGCCCTTGGCGCGAGCCTGACGATTGGCGGCTATCTGCTGCCGGGCGTGATCGCGGAGTTTCACCGGCAGTTTCCGGAAATTGAATTGCAACTGGAGATTGCCAACACCGAACACATTCAGCGCTCGTTGCTGGATGGCACGATTGAACTCGGCCTGACCGAAGGACTGCTGGAATCCGAAGAGCTGGAATCCACGGTGTTTTTCAAGGACGAGCTGGTAGCCATCGCGCCCGCCGGCCATCCGCTGTTGAAAAAGAAAAATGTGACCGTCCGGGAAATTTGCCGCGAACCGTTTATTCTGCGCGAGGAGGGTTCCGGCACGCGCGCGGTGGTGGAGCGCGCGTTGCGCCGGCACGGCCTTAAAATCAAACCGCTGCTGTCGCTCGCCAGCCCGGAGGCGATCAAGAATTTGGTCGCCGCCGGCGTGGGCATCGCCATCGTGTCGCGTTTGATTGTCGCCTTGGAATTGCTGACGGGTTCTTTGGGCATCATCCCGCTGAAAGATTTGACCATCCAGCGTCCGCTTCACTTGCAACGCATCCGAAACCGGAGCCAAAGCCCGGCACTGGTCAAGTTTCTGGAGGTGCTGGCGGCGCGAACGTCTCATCGTCCGGTGGCGGCGGGTTGAGCGTTGGTTTTCAGGAGCGAATCCAGCCGCAGAATCAAATCGTCCTTCGCCACCAAACCGACGGACGTTCCCGCCGTTTTTCCGTGCTGGAGAAACACCAGCATCGGGATGCCTTCCACCTGAAATTTCTGCGCCAGCTTCGGCGATTCATCCACGTTGACTTTGACGAACTTGATCTTGCCCGCGTATTGCTCCGCCAAGCTGTCCATCGTCGGCGCGAGTTGACGGCAAGGACCACACCACGTTGCGTAAAAATCCACGACGACCGGCAGCGCCGCCTGCGTCACTTCCGGGTCGAACTCGGCGTCGGTGATATGCTTCACATTCGCGGTGGACTGGTTCATTTCAACCGCGCCAACCCCGCGTCCAGACACGAAGTAAAACAACGCTGCCATCACCGCGCCATAGATTGCGCCGCGCCGCCAGTTCGCCGTCAACGGGCACGCCCCGGAACTGCATTTTCCAAAATAGCCGAGCGTCGCGCCCACGCCGCCGCCAATCAGGAGGTAAATGAAAAGTGTTGTTGTCATTTTATGCCAGGGTTTCTGGAGTGAATCGTTCTTACTTGCGGCGGTCTTGCCCGGTTTGAAGCAGTTCCGTCGCCTGCACGACACAGGTTTCGCACGGATGCACTTTGGCCGCGCGCAATTCCTTGCAGTAGATCGAGCCGAGCCGCGCGGCGAAATTCTGCTTCAACGCCTCCGCCCGGTCGGGGGCAACCAGGCAAGCCGTGTGCAGCGCGCCGCAGAGTCCGCCCGGTGCCCGCCCGCCGCCAAACGGTTTCAGGTCGTCGAGCGCGATGGACGTGTCACCGGAAACTTCGCGCCAGGCATACAGCACAGCTTGGGCGCAGTTGAGACGTTCCGGCGGCTGCCGGAAAACTTTCAGGGCGTGTTCTTTCATGCCAAGAATGAGCCGCGAGCGAGGGAAAAGTTACAAAGCCAGATGGATTTGCCCTGCCAGCGTGGCGGGAAGCCTCGTTATGCCTCGTGGTGCTGTGCTATTCGCCTTCGTGCTGATGGTGTTCGTTTGGGGCGAATGGGACTCCTATGAGTGCCACCCATTCTTCATAAACGGTTGACATGCCAAAGCCAGTTATGAACAATGGTTCATAACAAGCTGATCTATGGCCCGACCTGTCAACCGGCGTTCAATTGAAAAACCTCCCATCTGATCTATGGCCCGACCTGTCAACCGGCGTTCAATTGAAAAACCTCCCATCATGGAGGGGTTTAAGCCTTTTGGCATCCCGATGCGCGAGCTGGAATCGGTTATTTTGCTTTTCGAGGAGTATGAAGCCGTGCGCCTGGCGGACTATTTGGGTCTCTCCCATCAGAAGGCGGCCCGGCAGATGAACGTGTCCCGCCCCACCTTCACCCGCGTCTATGAAAAGGCCCGGCGAACTCTTTCAACGGCCCTGGTGGAGGGGAAAGCCCTTTTAATTGAAGGCGGCAATTACCAGACCAACGATTGTTGGAATCGGTGCGAACGGTGTTCCAAACTCTTTGTCTGTTCCGATGAGAAGGCCGTGTGCCCGTTCTGTCACAAATCCTCCGTGCGGTGTTTGAATCCCGATCAAGCCGCGACCGAAACCAACGGTTTTTGTATTTGCACCCGATGCAACACCAAGGTTGCCCATGTGCGGGGTAAGCCTTGCCGGGAAAGTCAATGTCCATCCTGCGGGGCCAGAATGGTCCGCGAAAACTGTCCCTCAACAAAAACTAAAAACGAAAGCTGAAAAATGAGTATATTAATTGCGGTTCCCACCCGGTTCGACAACACCGTTGATGACCATTTTGGTCATTGCCGGCAATACAGTCTGTTTACGGTCGGTGATCAAAACACTGTTCAGGAAGCCGGGATTCTGCCTTCGCTCCCAGGCTGCGGGTGCAAATCCAATATTGTGATGGTTTTGAAGGCCAAGGGCGTTTCTATTCTCTTGGCCGGCAACATGGGAGCCGGAGCGGTGAATGTTCTCCAACGTCAAGGGATTGAAGCCCACCGGGGCTGTTCCGGCGACGCCCGCAAAGTCGTCGAGACTTTTCTAACCGGCGAATGGAAAGACTCCGGCTTGACCTGTGCCGCGCATCATCACGAGGATGGTCACCAATGCCCTTCTCAATGAAGACAACACCGCTTGCGCCGGACCGCGCTCAAATCCATTTGGTCAATAACCAGACGGAGGCACATCCATTTTGTTTTGTGTGCAGCGGCTCCAACCCAATGGGGCTGGCACTGCGCTATGAACCACAGCCGGATGGCGGCGTGAGCGCGAAATTTTTAGGCCACAGCGCGCTGGAAGGATATTCCGGCTTGCTGCATGGCGGCGTCATCGCGGCCATGCTCGACGGCGCGATGACCAACTGCCTGTTTGCGCGTGGCGTTCGCGGCCTCACGGCGGAATTGAAAGTGCGCTACCATCAAAGTGTCGCCGCATCCGAGGAAGTCTTTTTACAGGCATGGCTGGAGGATGACGCGCACGGCCTTTACCAATTACGCGCCGAACTGAAACAGGGTGACACGGTCAAGGCCAGCGCCACCGGAAAATTTATGAAACAACATGAGTGAAACCATTCGCATCACGGTGCTCGTCGAGAACAGCGTCCATCGCCAGGGTTTGGTCGCTGAACACGGGCTGTCTTTTCATGTTCAATGCGGAGAACGCAGTCTGCTGTTCGACACCGGCCAGACGGACTTGGCGGTGATCAACGCGGAAACCTTGCGTCTCCCGCTGGACCGGGTGGAAGCCATTGTCTTGAGCCACGGCCACTACGACCACACCGGTGGCGTGCCCGCCATGCTTGATGTCGTGCCGACCGCGCGGATTTATCTGCATCCCGCCGCGTTTGAAAACAAATTCAGCCGCAACCACGCCGGATCGGCGCGCCAGATCGGCATGAGCGACTGCGTGGCGCAAGCCATTCGCCATCGTGCGTGCGGATTCATTGAAACAAAGGGGCGCACCGAGATCATGGATGGCGTTTTTGCCACGGGAGAAATCCCGCGCGCGACCGCTTACGAAGATACTGGCGGCGCTTTCTTTCTCGATGCCGCCGGCACCTGTCCCGACCCGCTCGTGGATGATCAGGCGCTGGTGATTGACCTTGGCCGCAGCGTCGTTCTGCTGCTGGGCTGCGCTCACTCCGGCGTGGTCAACACGCTGGATCACGTCCAGCGGCTGACCAACGGAAAACCTGTCAGCGCAGTGATTGGCGGCCTGCATCTCGGTTCAGCCAGTGAAGAGCGAATTCAGCAAACCATCGCGCGCCTGCGGGACGCCCAATTGGAGATGCTTGCACCCGCCCACTGCACCGGCTGGCCCGCGACGGCGCAATTGTGGCAGGCGTTCCCGGACCTTTGCCGTCCCGCCGGCGTCGGTGCCGTCTTTGAATTCAAACGGGATTAGTTTTTGCCGTTAACAATCTTTTCCGCCCGGCCATAGCCGCCGAGATTAAAAGCGTTCGTGTAGCCCATGCCTATCAATTTGCTTTTTGCCATGCCGCTGCGCATCCCGCTGGCGCAGTGCAGTAGCAGCATCTGATTTTTGTCCTTCACGCGCTTCGGCAGGGCGGATTCGATTTCATCCAGCGGAATGTTGATGGCCTTGGGCAGATGACCGGAGCTGAATTCGCCGGGACTGCGCACGTCAATCACCAGCGCACCGTTTCTCAGCTTTTCGAGCGCGTCTTTGGCCGAAATCTGGCCGGACTTTTTCATCATAAAAATGACCGCGACGATTGCCGCGATGACTAAAATAGTTGTCCAATTCATAAGGTTAATCCTCGTCATCATCATCATCCGCTGCTTCACCAAGTTGTTTTCTTAAACATTTCTTTACCGGACAATAGCCGGTGAAACCGGAAACAACCAAATAGGCACTGACCAGAAACGTCAGCAGCAGCCACCATTGACTGACCGCTTGCGAGAGCCAGACACTGATGAGAATCAGTGCGCCAGCCAGAATCCAAACCAAGCTGTTCAACAACCTGTTCATGCAGGCATTGAGCCGCCAACTTGGAAAAAGTTACAGCCATTGTTCGCGTTTGTTCCGTCAAACATAAACAAATTGTAATCCACGCAAGGGCCTCATGTTTATCCAAAGATGGTCTGTTCTTGTGTAGCGGGCGCTGTGGAGGCGTCCAACAAAACAACAACAGAACAAAAGAACAGTTATGAAACATAAAACACTCGCGGGTTTGGTCATTGCAGGATTATTGGTGAGCGGCGCGGCTTTTACTGCCTTTGCGCAAAACGGGGCGGGTCGGGCTGGCAACGGCAAGGGCTACGGCGGGCCGCCGCAATCCCAGGAAGAACGCGCCGCGCGGCAGGCAGCCTGTCTCGAAAAGAACAGCGTCGTCTGCCCCAACGGCGGGACGGGGACCAATTGCCCGGCGGGCGGCATGGGCAAAGGTAAAGGCAAGGGCGGCCAGCATGGCTTGCGCGATGGCACCGGCCCGCGCAATGCCAGCGGAACCTGCCCCAATGCCTCTGCCCGGGGACAAAAGTAACGGGGAACTCCAAGTCACAAACAGGCGGCAGCAATGCCGCCTGTTTTATTTTATGCCGATGGCATTCCCGGAGGCGGGCAGCCACAGGACAAAACATGTCCAGCCGGAGCGACCTTCCTTCAGCGAGAGTTCCCCGCCGTGGGCACGCACAATCTCCCGCGCCAGACTCAACCCCAAGCCGATGCCGTCAACCCGCCGCCCGCCGGCATGGCTGGCACGATAAAACCGATCAAAAATCATCATTTGCTCATCCGCCGGGATTCCGGGGCCGGTGTTACCGATGGTGAAAACAACCTGTCCGTTTGCGGCCTCGATCTGAACGCTAATCTGTCCGTCCGTCTCGTTGTATTTGATGGCGTTCATGATGAGGTTGAACAGCGCGGTGTGCAGCATCGCTCGATCGGCCACGACCAGCAATTGCGGCGGGAGTTCAACTTCAAATTGCAGACGGGCATCGGCGGCGAGCACGCGTGCGTCCTCAATCATGGCATCCAATTCCGCGCTCAAATCCACCGGTTCGAGCGCGAGCTTGAGTTGACCAGCATCGGCTTGGGCCAGCAGGAGGAGGCTGCGCGTGATGGTTTTCAGCCGCTGGGTTTCATCCAGAAGATTGCTGAATAACCGTTGCTCGGCCGAGCCGGGCGCGGCGGACTTCAGTGCGCTTTCCAATTCACCCTGCATCACGGTGAGTGGCGTCTTCAATTCATGCGAGGCGTCCGCACTGAAGCGGGTCGCCTGCCGGAAGCTCGTTTCCAGGCGATCCATCATGCGATTCAAAACTTGAATGACGCGCCCGGTTTCCGGGCTGTCGCCAGCGTCGGGAATCCGCTGCTCCAACCCGCGTGCGGTGAAACGCTCGGCCGTTTCGGCGATAGTCTTGAGCGGACGCAACGCGCGGCCCGCGACCGCCCAGCCGCCGAGGCCGACGAGAAACAACGCCCCCGGCAACGTCAGCCAAAACGCGGCGCGCACACGATTAAGTTCCTGTTCCACTTCCTGCTGGTTTAGGCCGATGACCAGCGTTACGTCATCATTGCCCAGCACGCCCATCCGCCAAGTGGAATCCGCCGCTTTGACCGTGGAAAATTTTGGGGCCTTGGTAAAAACCACGTTGGGTGGCGGCCCGCCACGGCCCTGTCCGAAGCCTCGTCCGCCGAAGCCTCGTCCCATGCCGGAATCAGCCGGTGGCGCTGCGGCGACGGAGATATTCGTCCCGCCATCTTGCGCCATGACGATGTGGTTGGTTTCCTCCAAACGCAGGCGGTAATTGTCCGGGGCGATTTCTTTCGGCCAATATGGCGAACAGTAGGAAGTGCGTCCGGCGGCGTCCTTGATCAGGAGAATGATGTGGTTGGTGTAATCGTCGCCGAAGGTGGATTCCAGCGAGCCGGCCAGCCGCTCGTAGTTGCCGCGACCGGCAAACAAGCCGGGATGGCGCGATCCAAGCGAACGAATTTCCCGATCCACCGCCGCGATACGCGTCTGGTAGATGAGCTGCCACATCGCCACGCCAAACACCAACAGCACCACGCCGGAAATGGCCGCCGAGAGCAGCGCGATCTTGAGGCGTGAGGGCAGCGCCTTCATGCGCCGGCCTTGATGCGATAGCCCACGCCGCGAATGGTCTCAATGAGCTTGTTGGGGAAATCGCCGTCCACTTTTTTACGCAGGCGCTGGATGTAAACCTCCACGAGGTTCGTGCCCGGATCAAAATTGTAATCCCAGACCCGCTCGCAAATCTCAACCCGCGTCAGCACCCGGCCCGGCGAGCGCATCAGATGTTCGAGCAGCGAAAATTCACGGGCGGTCAATTCAATGGCCTGCTCCCCGCGCGCCACTTTGCGCGTGAGCAGGTTCATTTTCAAATCCGCCACGACGAGGATGCTCTGACTGGTGCCCGCCGCGCGCCGCGTGACGGCGTGGAGCCGGGCGATCAGTTCTTCGATATGAAACGGTTTGGTAAGGTAATCATCCGCGCCGAGGTTCAAACCTTCGAGGCGCTCGTTAAGTTCGCTGCGGGCGGTCAGCAGGATGACCGGAAGTGCAATCTTTCGTTCGCGCAAATTGCGCAGGATGCTCAAGCCATCTTTGCCCGGCAGCATGATGTCGAGCACGAGCGCATCGTAAGGCCGCGAACATGCCATCACATATCCCTCATCACCGTGCGGTGACACCTCGACGACGAAGCCCTGCGCCTCCAAGCCTTTGCGGACAAAGGAGGCGATCTTTTTCTCATCTTCGATAACCAGGACTTTCACGGGGCGTTTTCACTGGCCAGGGTGTTTCTCTTTCCATTTTTTGCGCAACGTGTCGTGCATCTTTTCACGGAATTGCATCGGCATCGCATACGGCTGGCCGTCCTTGAAGAGCGTGATGGTCTGGCGGATGTTGTCCACGACCACCTGGCAGGGATTGCAGCCCGCCATGTGCTTCTCGAACTCCTCGCAGACAGCCGGGTCAACCGTGCCATCCACGTATTCATTCAACAGCGTCAGTAGTTCTTCGCACTTCATGGTTTTTGTCTCTTTGATGACCGAGCCATGAGCCGGCCAAAAGTTACAAGGATTGTGGCAAAATAAGTTTTCATTCGTGGTGGTGATGCGACTGGATCAACTGCCGTGCCGGGTCACCCAGCACGCGAGTCAATTCCTCGCGCAATTGCAACCGGGCGCGGAGCAGCCGCACTTTCACATTGGCCTCGCTCAATTCGAGCGCCGCCGCAGTTTCCTGAATGGACAAACCCTCCATATCGCGCAGCAAAAAAACCAGCCGATGCTTCTCATCCAGTCGCGTCAATGCGTCGTCCAGCAAACGACGCACTTCGTTCCGTTCCACCAGATGTTCCGGCGACTGCCGCCAGTCGGCGATGAATTCCGGGTGCGGAATGGAATTCAAATCTTCGGATGGTTCCGTCGCCTCTTCCAAGGAAACGGTGTTCAGCCCTTTGCGTTTGCGGATGATTTTCAGCGCCGCGTGGCTGGCGATGCGCAGCACCCAGGTGGAAAAACTGGCCTCACCGCGAAAACCTTCCAGGTTTTCCAGCACGCTCAAAAACGTCTGCTGCGTCACATCCTCGGCGTCTTGCTCCTGTCGCAGCATTCGCATGGCCAGCCCAAAAACCCGCTGCTCGTAACGGTTGGTCAACGCCTCGAAAGCGTCCAACTCACCGGCTTTGGCTCGGCGCACCAATTCGGTATCGGATGTTTCTGGAGTGAACTGATTAGCCATGTCAATTTGACAACATCATTGTATTTGCCTATCAGTGCAGCAAGCTGAACTTGCAATCACACCGCCATGCCGAAAAAAGCCGCAACCCAAGCCATGACCGAAAAAGAGCTCGAAAGTATCGCCACGCGCTTTCGTGCCATCGGGGAAGTGAGCCGTCTCAAGCTGGTTTTTGCCGCCGGCCAAGGCGAGAAGAATGTAACTGAACTGATTGCCGCCACGGGCTTGTCGCAGGCGAATGTCTCAAAACATCTTCGGATTTTGACCGAAGCCGGTTTGCTCGTGCGTCGGAAAAAGGGAATCTTCGTGTTGTATTCCACGCCCAATGCGGCCGTTTTTAAGCTGATCGCAATGGTGACCCTGCGCAAATAGTTCGCTCTGCTCAATAGATAATTCAGTTCGCGCTCCATTCCTGAATCCACTCTGCGCTCAACAGGACGAATCGCGCGGCAATTTCACGGTCTCCATTCACGAATGCCAATTCCCGCGCGCGGACGCCGGCGCTCATGCTGGCGGCGGCGGCTAACGCCACCGCAACGCCAGCACCGGCCAGCCTTCACAGGTTTACGAATGGTTTCTCACGGCTGGCCTTTCGCTGACAGCGCGCGCGATTCGGACGTCGCAGGTTGTCGGATATTTTCAGGTCTTCTTCACGCTTTCAGGTTGGCGGATGATTTAGCGCGCTGTCCGGCGACGAAACCTCGTCACTTCGTTCCTCGATTGGATAATGTTGGTCACACTTCCGGCAGCGTGACCAAGGGCCGCGAGACTTCGTCCGGCCAGTTCCAGCATTACGACGCGAGGCGTTGCCTGTCGTCGAGGACGGGCATTAGATGATTGGCTCCCTACGGTCGGGGACAGTTTGCTCGCGTTGCTCGGATAAATAATTGGGTTGGTTTTTTTGTGAAGGGCGCTTCGTTTTCAAGTCCTTTTTCCACTGCTCAACCAAACCCCCTCAGTCCATCGGTCGCCTTGTCACGGCCTCACCCAAGACACCAGCCGCCTCTCGCGGCTCCTTCTGACGACCACGTCCACGGAGGAGGGCTGGGGGTTCGGCTTTTTCGCGAACAAGGCGACCGACGGATGAGGGGCGATCAGAGCGAGAAAAAAAAAGACCATGAAAACTACCTCCCAAAAAAAAGCGAACAGGCTCCCTCAAGAATCGAAGCTATCACAGCTGGCCGCGCCAGCGCAGCCAACCCGCAAGCATGACGGCGAAGTCATCACTGCCCGCCAGCAGGAATCATGGGTTGTTTTCGAGGCAAGCATTTACACAAACGACATGTTGCGCGCCCGCATCGTCCATTATCTGGATCGCTTCGGACTCGGCTCTAGCTCCGTAATGGTAGACGAGGCCCTGGATTTTTTGGTGCACAAGGAACTCGGCCCCACCGCCCTTTTTTTCAACCAGACCGGCAGAGTCGGTTTCAACCGCCGCCAAGTGAAACACGCGGTTTTGGGCTTCATGTCCCGCAAAGAGCAGCAGCGCCACCTGACCGACCTCGTCATCGTGAACGATGACACCGATCTGGACGACCTCCCTAATGGCCCGTGCGGCACGCACCGCGCCAGCCATCTGGCCGACGCTTGCACCCTGTCACCTGACGAGCACGCCGCCCGTGCCG
>CAINLR010000077.1 GCA_903850425.1 uncultured Verrucomicrobia subdivision 3 bacterium
CAGCCGGTTGGGGAGAATCCCCAACTCCACGGCCACCACACTGGCCGACTTGCCACTGGTCAGCCAGTTGTTGACGGCTTCACGTTTAAAGGTTTGGTCAAACTTCTGACGGGTCTTAACGGTATTCTGGTTATTGGCTTTAATCATTTGATTGTCGACCCAATTTACCGTCCGTCAAATCGAAGCAGCCCCAATCCCCATGCAAGGGGAGGACGTCCCTGTGCAAGGGGAGGACGTCCCCATGCAAGGGAAGGACGTCCCCGTGCAAGGGAAGGACGTCCCCGTGCAAGGGAAGGACGTCCCCGTGCAAGGGAAGGACGTCCCCATGCAAGGGGAGGACGTCCCTGTGCAAGGGAAGGACGTCCCCATGCAAGGGGAGGACGTCCCTGTGCAAGGGGAGGACGTCCCTGTGCAAGGGAAGGACGTCCCCACGCAAGGGGAGGAGGTCTTCGTGCAAGGGGACTTACTGCTTGCCTCGCACCAGCGCGTCCACCACCTGTGGATCGGCCAGCGTGGAGACATCGCCGATCTGGTCGGTTTGATTCTCGGCAATCTTGCGGAGGATGCGGCGCATGATTTTGCCGGAGCGCGTCTTGGGCAGGCTGGGCGCGAATTGAATTTTATCCGGCACGGCAATCGCGCCGATTTCTTTGCGGACGTGGGCGGCTAAGTCCTTCTTGAGTTCATCGCTTTCGCCAATGCCGTTCTTCAAGGTGACGAACGCGTAGAGCGCCTGACCTTTGATGTCGTGCGGCATGGGCGCAACGGCGGCTTCGGCCACTTTCGGATGGCTCACGAGTGCGCTCTCAACTTCCGCCGTGCCGATGCGATGGCCGGAAACATTGACGACATCATCTACGCGACCGAGCAGCCAGTAATCGCCGTCGGCATCCACGCGGCAGCCGTCGCCGGTGAAATACATGTTCTTGAACGTCGCAAAATAAGTGTTGATGAAGCGGTCATGGTCGCCCCAGGTTGTGCGCATGATGCCGGGCCAGGGCGTTTTGATGCACAGCTTGCCGCCTTCGTTGGGTTTGCATTCGCTGCCGTCATCGCGGAGAACCACCGGTTCCACGCCGAAAAACGGGCGACCCGCGCTGCCGGGCTTGAGCGTGTGCGCGCCGGGCAGATGCGTGATGAGATGGCCGCCCGTCTCAGTCTGCCACCAAGTATCCACGATGGGACAACGCTCGTGGCCGATGTGTTTGTGATACCACAGCCACGCTTCGGGATTGATCGGTTCGCCGACGGTGCCGAGGACGCGGAGTGACGATAGATCATATTTCGCGGGCCATTCATCGCCGAGGCGGATGAGCGCGCGGATGGCCGTGGGTGCGGTGTAAAACGAATTCACCTTGAACTTCTCGACAATTTGCCAGAAGCGTCCGGCGTCGGGATAGGTCGGCACACCTTCGAACATCACGGTGGTTCCGCCGTTGCACAGCGGGCCATAGACCACATAGCTGTGTCCCGTGACCCAGCCGATGTCGGCGGTGCAGAAATAAACATCGTTCGCGTGGATATCAAAAACATATTTGTGCGTGATGGCGCACCAGAGCAGATAGCCCGCCGTGCTGTGAACCACGCCCTTGGGTTTGCCGGTGGAGCCCGACGTGTAGAGGATGAACAGGTAATCTTCCGCCTTCATCTTTTCCGGCGGGCACTCGGGCGCAGCTTTCGCCATCAATTCGTGATACCACACGTCGCGACCCGCGACGATATTGCACGCCTCGTCATTGCGTTTGACGACGATGACTTGCTGGATGCTTGGCGTGTGGGTGAGCGCGTTGTCGGCGAGCGCTTTGAGCTGAAGACTTTTTCCCGCGCGCAACGAGACATTCGCGGTGATGAGCAATTTGCATTCGGAATCGTTGATGCGGCCCGCGAGCGAATCCGCACTGAACCCGCCAAATACCACCGAGTGAATCGCACCGATGCGCGCGCAGCCGAGCATGGCCACGGCGGCTTCGGGAATCATCGGCATGTAAATCGCCACGCGGTCGCCCTTCTGGATGCCGAGTGATTTCAGCACGTTCGCGAACTTGCAGACTTCCGCGTGCAACTCGGCGTAGGTGATGCGCTTCACCTCTTCCTCCGGTTCGCCCTGCCAGATGATCGCCACTTGGTCGCGCGTGGCGGTCTTGAGATGGCGATCGAGGCAGTTGACCGTGACGTTGAGCTGGCCATCCTCGAAGAAGGTGTGCTGAATCTTCCGCGCGTCGCTGTTCCAATCAAACTTCCGGGCCACGGTCGGTTTCTTGAACCATGCCAGCGACTGCGCCTGCTCCAACCAGAATGCCTCCGGCTCGCGAACGGAGCGTTGATACAGTGCATCATATTGCTCCGCGTTGATGAGTGCGTGCTGGATGACTTCGGGCGCCGGTGGGAAGGTCTGTCCGGCCTGCTGCAAGGAGTCGGTAGAAATGGTCTGGTTGCTCATGTGTTGGTGAAATTAGGGTGTGAATTTCCGAAAATTAGTCCGGCGTGTCAATCGCCGCAAATGAAAAGTGCGTCCAGGCCGCGCGAGTTTGGAAAATTGCCACCCACTGTTCGTCACGAAATCGCCTCGCGCATGGCGGCAAAAAGGCTCTTGCCGGATTCCTGCGCGACGGGCTGTTTGGACTTGGCATCCGAATGCTCGACGAGTTCTTCCGGCAACTCCTTCAAAAACGGCGACGGCTGGCACGGCAGCAACTGGCCGTATTTCTTGCGTCCGGCGCAATGGCTGATCGCCAGCGTCAGCATGGCGCGCGTCACCGCGACGTAAAATAACCGTCGTTCTTCATCCATCGTGCCTTCGATTTTTGAGCGCGTGTGCGGCAGCAGTCCGTCTTCCAGCCCGACGATGAACACGTGCGGAAACTCCAGTCCCTTGCACGAGTGCATCGTGATGAGCGTCACCGCGTCGGCGGTGTTTTCCTTTTCCTCCTCGCGATCACTGTCGAGGGTGATGTTCTCCAGAAAGTCGTCCAACTGTTCCGCGAGCGTGGGCGCGCTGCCATTCATCGTCGCGACCATTTCCCGCAAATTACGGATGCGACTCTCGGCCAGCTCGGGATTCTTTTCAACGCGCCGTAACTCGGCAAAGTAACCAGTCTCATCTATGAAGTCTTCCGCCCACTTCGCCAGCGTCATTGCGCCCGCGACCGGATTCAACTCCGCCTGCGTCTGCTCGATGAATTCCACAAACGCTTCGATGCACTTGCGCGTGTTCGTCTGAAAGGTCGTCGTCACCAGCGGATTTTTCATCGCGGTAAAAACCGAGCAGCGGCGTTCGTGGCTCGCGCCGAGCAACCGCTCCATCGTCACGTCGCTCAAGCCGCGCGCCGGCACATTCGCGATGCGCAGCAGGCTGATGTCATCGTGCGGATTCAAAAAGGTTTTCGTGAAGGCAATGAAATCCTTGATCTCGCGCCGGTCGAAAAAGCTTTGCCCGCCGATCAGATGATACTTCACGTTCGCCTTGCGCAACTCAATTTCAATGGGCCGCGACTGCTGGTTCGTGCGGAACAGGATGGCGCATTCCTCCCAGCGCACGCGCTGCGCGAGCCGCTTGAATTCGATCTGCGCCACGATCTCGCGCGCCTCGGTTTCATCGTTCTCGTAGGTCTGCAACTGGATTTTCGTGCCGACGCCCTTTTGCGACCACAGCGATTTGCCGCGCCGCCGCACGTTGTTTTTGATGATCGCATTCGCCGCGTTGAGAATGGTCGAGGTGCTGCGATAATTCTGTTCCAGCTTGACGACCTTGATTTCGGGAAAATGTTTTTCCATGTTCAACAGGTTGGCCACCTCCGCGCCGCGCCAGCCGTAAATGCTCTGGTCATCATCGCCGACCACGCACAGATTCCGATGCTCCAGTGTCAACGCGTGAACGAGCTGAAACTGCGCGGCGTTCGTGTCCTGATACTCATCCACCATGACGAAGCGATACTTTTCGCGGCACGCGGCGAGCGCCTCGGGATGCTCGTTGAAGAGGCGCAAGGTGAGCAGAATCAAATCGTCGAAATCCACCGCATTGCACGCGTGCAGCGCGGATTCGTAACGCTTGGCGATATGCACCGCCAGCGCGCGGACGCTGGGATCCACCAGCGCACCCGTGCTCTCGCCGCCGTTCTTGAACTTGCTCAGCAGCGCCAGGATCGCGCCGGGATCCGTCTTTTCGCCCTTCGCCGAAATGGCGGAGAGGATCTTCTTCACCGCCGCGAGCTGCTCCGATTCGTCGTAGATGACGAAATTCTTTTTGTAACCGAGCTTCTCGATATGCACGCGCAGAATCCGCACGCACAATGAATGGAACGTGCAGATGGTCGGGCGATTTTCCTTGTCCGCTTTGGCCTTCCCGCCTGGAGCCCTGGACTTTGGCAGCAGCTTGTTCACGCGCTCCTGCATTTCGCGCGCGGCCTTGTTGGTAAACGTCACGCCAAGAATATTGCCCGGCGCGATGCCGCGCTCGACCATGTGCGCGATGCGAAAGGTGATCACGCGCGTCTTGCCCGTGCCCGCACCGGCCAGGATCAACACCGGGCCGCGAATCGTCTCGGCGGCCAGGCGTTGCTCCGGATTGAGCGTGTTCAAATTAACCATCGGGGCGCGAAGTTTAAATCGCGGTGAAACGAACGCAAGCGCGCAACAGCAGTTTTACAGCGGTCCGAAATCAGCAGCCGTGGCCCGCCCGGTCGGCCTTGACGAATGCCGCGTTGCCGGGCGGGGAACATATTCACCGGGATCGCATGCTTGGGGAACCCGGTCTTGACCCACGGCGGATCGTTTTCGCCGGAAGTTACAAGATCTGGCCGTTCACAATTGACAGCCAGCGAGCGGCGCGATTATTTTACACTCATTACGCAACCCGATAACGCATGTTAGAATCTCGCACTTACAAGAATCGGCATCTTACCTTCACCCACATTCATGACGAATGGTTTGAAGGTCGCGTGGTCTGCGCGGCGCATGTGGTCATCCAGCCGGGCGTGATTGCGCCGGAATTTGACATGATTTGCGGCATCGGCGAAAACGAATCGGCTTCGAAGGCGGACGCATTCCGCCGGGCGGTGGCGTTGATTGACTTCAAGGATACGGATGAAATTTTGAACCTGATGCCGACACAGCCAGCCGCCGGCAGCCTCGACGCGGTGTTGCCGCTAGAATTGCGGATCCGTTTTCGGAATTGAGCGCGGGAGTTGGCGCACCGAGTCCCCGCGCGCGAAACAATCAAGCCGACCCGCGCAATCGAATCCAGATTCCCAAAAGCAGGAAGCACAAATTATGCAGCGTAAGAACTTGTTAAAACCAGAACCGTGCTCAGCGAACCACCCACCGGCGCCGCAACTGCCAGACGCCTCCGTCTGCCGCGCCAAGCGCGCCGGGACGAATGGCTCGATCTTTTGCCTGGTGCCGGACCCGCACGGATGCCAACACGCCAAAGTTTGCGATTGCAAGATTTTTTGCCGCCACCCCGAACCCGAGGCAATCCTCAAAGCCACAAAATTCTGACCGGGAAAATTGAGCCAGCCGGCGGCGGATCGCGGCGTTTGGACGGCGAATAAACTTTTCGCGCACGGATTATTACCTAAACTGGAGGCGTGTCTCTTAATCTTGGTGATAAAATCTCTTTAACCATCCACGACCTCGCGTTCGGCGGCGAAGGCGTCGGGCGCGTGGATGAATTCGTGGTCTTTGTCCCGTTTGTCATCGTCGGCGAAACCGTTGAGACGGAAATCACCGAGGTCAAAAAGAAGTTCGCCCGCGCCAAATTGCTGCGCGTCATCACGGCCTCGCCGGAGCGCGTCACCCCGGCATGCAAATATTTTGGGGCCTGCGGCGGCTGCCAGTATCAGCACCTGGCTTACGCGGCGCAGTTGCGCGGGAAGCAGAAGCAGATTGCGGATCTGTTCGAGCGGGTCGGGAAAATGTCGCGCGAGGTGGTGGCTCCCGTGCTCCCCTGCCCTTCGCCTTATGGCTATCGCAACCGCATCATGATCCGCAGCCAGTGGAATGGCCCGGCCAAGAAACTGGAGCTCGGTTTCATCCGCTGGGACAAGCCGTTCGTCGAGGACATCACGGAATGCAAAATCGCCGAGCCGGCGTTGAATGATCAGATCACGCATGTCCGCGCCAATCCGCCGCCAAAAGGCGGCCTCAAGGTGGTGCTGCGCGTGCAGCCGGAAAACTGGGAAGTGCCGCCGGATTCATTTTTCCAGAACAATTTTTTCCTGCTGCCCAAACTCGTCGCGACCGTGCGCGAGTTTCTGCAAGCGGGCGGCGCGCGCCATCTGATTGACCTGTATTGCGGCGTCGGCTTTTTCGGCATTGAAACGGCAGCCGTCGTCGAGTCCTTCGTCGGGGTGGAATATGACAAGCTGGCGATCACGGCCGCGCGGCAAAACGCGGCACTGCGCCAGATCGAGAACGGCGAGTTCATCGCGGCCAAGGTGGAAGAAGTTTTGCCGACGCTGCTGCAAAAGTTTTCACCGGAGAAAACGTCGGTGATTCTGGACCCGCCGCGCAAAGGTTGCTGGCCGGAAACGCTGGCCCTGCTCCGGGAAACCAGGCCCGCACAGGTGATTTATGTGTCGTGCCACCCGGCGACGATGGCGCGGGATTTGAACATTTTATGCGCGGACGGTGTCTTTGAACTGGCGCGCGTGCAACCGCTGGACATGTTTCCGCAGACGCAACATGTGGAATGCGTGGCGGATCTACGCCGCCGAAACTGAACTTGCCAAGGGGCGAGTCTTTGGTTCAACTGAATAAATTCAATGGCGAACAATACTCAAACAGACCCGCGAAACAATTTCGTGCCGCGCCGGCTGCCGTGGCTGCTGGGCGCGGCGATGTTCGCCGTTTTCCTGCTGACCCTCAACCACTGGGTTACCAGCGTGAACCTCGGGCAGGTTTCGGCCATCTCCGGCTTTGTCTGGCAGCCGCAGTGTTACAGCCCGCTCATGTGGCTGGCAACTTATCCGTTCCGCTGGCTGTCCCCGGGCCATGTGCCGCTGGCGCTTAATTTTTTCGCGGCGTTATGCGGGGCGTTGACTCTGGCAGTGCTGGCGCGGTCAGTGGCGCTGTTGCCCCACGACCGCACGGAGGCCGAACGGCAGCGCGAGCGCAGTGGTTATGGATTTCTAACGAGCTGGGTGGCGTGGATTCCGCCCGTGCTGGCGGTGTTGCTGGGTGGCCTCCAACTGACCTTTTGGCAACACGCCACCAGTTTCACCGGCGAAATGCTTGACCTGCTGCTGTTCGCCATCGTGATCTGGCAACTGCTGGAATACCGCCTGGACGAACGCGAGGGCCGGCTGTTCGCGGTGGCGGTGATCTACGGTGCCGGCCTTGCCGAAAGCTGGGCCTTCCTCGGGTTTTTCCCCTTGTTCCTGACGGCCATCATCTGGCTGAAGAAACTGGAGTTTTTCAGCCTGCGCTTTCTGGGCCGCATGGTTCTGGGAGGACTGGCGGGATTGTTGTTCCTGCTCGTGCTGCCGTTGGCGGCAAAATGTTCGAGCAATTTTTCGCTGACCCTCTGGGAAACCCTGTGGCCCAACCTGCGCGGGGACTGGCTGGTGGTCAAAACCATTTCGCTGGGCGGCTTCCGTCATGACTTGGCGCTGATGGCGCTCTCCTCGCTGTTGCCAGTGCTGGTCATGGCAATCCGGTGGAGTGCGAATTTTGGCGACAATAGCAAGATCGGCGTGGCGCTGGTGAATAATTTATTTCATCTCGGCTTCGCCGTGCTGTTCACCGTCTGCGTGTGGGTGGTGTTTGACCCTCCCTTCAGCCCACAACAGCTTACGCTCGGCCTGCCCTATCCGGTTAATGGCACGCCCTTTTTATCGCTCTATTACCTCGCCGCGTTGAGCATCGGCTATTACAGCGGCTATTTCCTGCTCGTCTTCGCCAAAAAGCCGGTGCCGTCGCGCCGGAACGTCAAGCCGCTACCGATTTTTCCCCAGTATTTGATGTGGCTGAGTCCGGTGATTGTGGCGGGCGTTTTCCTCGCCACCTCGGCGGCTGTCAGCACACTAATTTACAAAAACCTGCCGGTCATCCGCAGCCTGAACGACGACACCCTGCTGAAATACGCCCAGTTCACCACGCAAAATCTGCCGCGCGGCGGCGCGATTCTCTTGAGCGACAGCGACACAGCAGTGCCGATGCGCACATGGCTGGTTCAGGCCGTGCTCGCCCGCGAAGGCCGAGCGAAAGATTATCCCGTGGTGGACACGCAATCGCTGAACTGGGCCCCTTATCACCGTTATCTACACGCCCGCTTCCCGCAAAAATGGCCGCTGATCGTCGGGGAAACAAATCAGGCCGGCGTCAGTCCGCTGAGCCTGCTGGCTCTGCTCAACCAACTCGCCAAAACCAACACGCTTTATTATCTCAACCCCAGCTTCGGTTACTATTTTGAAAGTTTTTATCTGGAGCCGCACGGCTTGGCCTATGCCA
The DNA here is from genome assembly GCA_903850425.1 of uncultured Verrucomicrobia subdivision 3 bacterium. Lineage (GTDB taxonomy): Bacteria > Verrucomicrobiota > Verrucomicrobiia > Limisphaerales > UBA11358 > UBA11358. The sequence goes on from CAINLR010000077.1 coordinate 8,449, forward strand.
TGAATAAGTTGCCGGAGGACACGCTCCCGCCGCCGCCGCTCGAAAAAAATCTGATCGCCGAGAACGAAGCTGTTTGGTCGTCGGTGCTCCCCGCCGTTTCGCCCGGCATTCTAAAATCCGTCACGCCGCCCAATCCAAAGGCGCCGCCAAAAAATCTGGGCGCCTGGCTGCTGCGGAAACTGCACAACTCGGCCGAGTCAAATCCCAATGCTAAACTGGTCGGCAAGTCCTATTCGCGCAGCTTGAATTTCTGGGGGGTGCAGCTCCAACGCGCCAACGAACTCGACAAAGCCGCGGCCATGTTCACCGCCGCCCTACAACTCAATCCGGACAACGTCAACGCCACCATCAACCTCGACTTCAACCGCACGCTCCGCGCCGGGTCCACCGCCGCCGTGGACGTCAACGGCGTCACCGCCGACCGGTTTGGCGAATTCCGCAACTGGAACCAAGTGGTTGCCGCCAACGGTCCGTTCGACGAGCCCAGCTTCTGCTTTCAGGATGGCGCCACCCTGGTGCGAGGCGGCCTGCTGCGTCAAGCCATCGTGCCCTTTAATCGCGTCCGCCAATTGGTTGCCACTAACCTCGCGGCCCGTCTCGAGCTGGCGAACACCTATAATTTGTTACGCCAGCCCGACCGCGCGCTGGAAGCCTTGCACGATCCGCTGACCCAGCCGTCACATTTCGGCTTGGACGAGACCAATTTCACGTCCATCAGCATCGTCGCGGCCGCCGCGCATTTCCAAAAAAATGAGAACGCCACCGGGGCCGCCTTGCTCGAAACTGAAGTCCAACGCCATCCCGAAGACAACACGTTGTTGAGCGCCGTCGCCCAATCGTTTTTCATGCGCGGACTTTACACCAATGCCCTGAAAATCATTGACCGGGAACTCGCGCGCACCCCGGACGATGTCCACTGGCTCTACGGCAAAGGCTCGGCCAGCCTCCAGATTGGCGCCTACAACGATGCGGTGGCCGCTTGGAACAAACTGCTCGCGGTCCAAACTAACAATAACGACGTCCGGTTTTACCGCGCCGTTAGTTACTACAAGAGCGACCACCTCGACGCCGCCCGCGCCGACTACCGCCAGTTACAATCCACCTTTACCAATGCGTTCGTGCTCGCCTTCGGCCTCGGCGAAATCGCCGCGCGCCAGCACGACACCAACGAAGCCATCCGCAATTTCAAAATCTATCTCGCCAATGCCCCCACGAATACGGCGGAATTCAAATCCGTCCGCGAACACCTGACGCAGCTCGGCGGCCCATGACGCCATGCGCGTCACGCACATCATCACCCGGCTCATCGTGGGCGGCGCACAGGAAAACACCCTCGCCACCGTTGACGGCCTGCGCGCCAAGCTCGGCATCGAAGTAAAATTGATTTCCGGCCCGACGCTTGGCCCGGAAGGTTCGCTGGAACCTGAGGCGGCAAAAATTCCCGGGCTGCTCTCGATCGTTCCCGACCTCGTCCGCCCAGTTCACCCGCTGAAAGATTTTTACGCGCTCCGCCAATTGGAAAACCTGCTGCGCGCCCAAAAACCGGACCTGGTCCATACGCACAGCGGCAAGGCGGGAGTGCTCGGCCGCCTGGCCGCAAAACGCGCGGGCGTGCCAGTCATTATTCATCATCTTCACGGTCCATCGTTTGGCAATTTTCAAGGCGCGCTCGCCAACTTCGTTTTCACCGCCGCCGAAAAATACGCCGCGCGCGTCACCGACCATTTTTTTTGCTCCGCCGATGCGATGACCAAAATTCATCTCGCCGCCGGCATCGGCCGGCCGGAAATGTTCACGCGCATCTTCAGCGGCTTCCCGCTCGAACCCTTCCTGACCGCCACTAATGACCTCGCGCTCCGCCGCCAACTCGGCCTCGATGAAAGCCATTTTGTCATCGGCAAAGTCGGCCGCATTTTTAAACTCAAAGGCCACGCGGATCTGCTCGTCGCGTTCGCCCGAATTCTGCCCCAAATTCCGCACGCGCGGCTGCTATTCGTTGGCGATGGTTTGCTGCGCAGCGAGATCGAGCAGCAAATCCATGCGCTCGACCTGGATGGCAAAGTCATTTTCACCGGCCTGGTGCCGCCAGGCGCAGTGGCGCACCATGTCGGCATCATGGATTGCCTCGCGCACTTGTCCTATCGCGAGGCGTTGTCCCGCGCCCTGCCCCAGGCGCTCGCCGCCGGCAAACCGGTTGTCGCCTACGACTTCGATGGCGCGGAGGAAGTCTGCCTCGAAAACGAAACCGGTTTCCTCATCCGCACCGGCGACCCGGCCGCTGCCGCGCAAGGCTTGTTGAAACTCGCCCATGATCCCGCATTGCGGAAACGGTTCGGCCAGCGCGGCCGGCAGTTCGTGAAGGAAAACTTCTCCGTCGAGAAAATGGTCGCGGACCAATATGCGGTTTATCTAAAACTGGCCGCCGAACGCGGCCTGCGCCTGTGACGTTCCCCTTCAATTTCTTCGCCGCCGCCTTTCTGGGTGCGTTTGCCACCTCGCTGCTCGCGCTGCCGCTCTGGCGCACATGGTGCCTGCGCACCAACCTTGTGGACGACCCCGGCCATCGCAAAATCCATCGCACGCCGGTTCCGCTCGCCGGCGGTTTCGCCGTGCTGACGGGCATTCTGCTGCCGCTGGTGGTGGGCGTCGTTTTGCTAAAATTCGGCTTCGTCAAAATGTCTTCGGCCGGTTTGATTGTTCACGGCCTCGACCGCCGCGCGCTGGAACTGGCCGTGCTTGCGCTCGGCGCCGTTGCCATCACTTTGCTGGGCTGGCTCGATGACAAACACGAGTTGAAAGCCCTGCCGAAATTCATCGGCCAGATCGTCGTGGCCATCGCCGTGGCTGCCGCTTGCAAGCGCATCACGCTGTTTGTTCACAGTGAAGTTTTTAGTTACGCCATCACGATTCTCTGGCTGCTCACCATCATCAACGCCTTCAATTTCATGGATAACATGAACGGCCTGTGCGCGGGCGTCGGCGCGATCGGCGCATTTATTTTTGCGCTCCTCGCCGCCACCAACGGCGAATATTTGGTCGCCATCACGGGCTGCCTCATGTGCGGCGCGCTGGTGGGATTTCTGCCGTGGAATTTCCCGAACGCCCGCGCGTTCCTCGGCGACGCCGGCAGTCATCTCGTCGGCTACCTGCTCGCGGTGATGGCCATCCTCCCGCATTTTTATACGAAGCAAAATCCGCGGCCGCTCGCCGTGCTGGCCCCGCTATTCGTGCTGGCGATTCCCCTGCTCGACCTGGCGCAGGTCAGTCTCTTTCGCACGCTGATCAAAAAACCTTTCTGGATCGGCGACACCAATCACCTTTCCCATCGGCTCGTTCGCCAGGGGTTGAGCCGCACGCACGCCGTGCTCGTGCTCTGGCTGCTGGCAGTCATGATCGCGGCGTTCGCTTGCTGGCTTTAATGGGAAACTTGGTCGCCGCGCTTACTTCAGCGGATCATCCGTGCGGAAGGGTTCGGCGGGCAGGCCGGCCTGATTGTAGAAATTTGGCTGCGCCGTTTCCGTCCACGCAAAACGGACGGCGACCGGTTGGTCAATGCCCGCCGCCGAAACTCCCACCGTGTCGCCGACAATCTTCGCTTCCGCCGGCACAAATTTTCCGTCGGCACCGGCGATGGTGAAACAGGTCAACGGCTTGCCGTCTTTGCTGACCAAACCACCGTCGGCGTGATCAAACCGCAACACGGCTTGGTTGCCAGTGGTTCTCAGCTTGTGAAATGTCGGTCCGACGCAGACGAGGTTTTTTTGCCCGTAAGTCCGGTTGAGCGCGAGCAGCGCGAGCCGATGCCCAACCGTAGCCTTGTCGCGCGGATGGATGTCATCGAGATTGTCCACGAGGTCGGTCGTCACCACCATGCCGCTATTTTGCAAACACCGCGCGGAGCGAGCTTGCAGCGTCCAGAATTCCGGCAGCATTTCCGGCGAATTCGCCCGTGGAATTTTGGCGCCGTAGTATTTGAAAGGTGCAATCTGCACGAAATAGAACGGAAAACTTCCCGCGTCCCAAACCCGTCGCCAGCCGCTCACCAGGGCATTCATTTTGTCAGCGTAAGTCCGGTAGTCATTGCTGGCATTGGTTCCCATCAAATTCGATTCGCCCTGATACCACAGCGCGCCACGCAGCGCGAAGCCGGCGAGCGGCGCGATCATGGCATTGTAAATCGCCATCGGCCGCGTGTTGGCGATTCTATTCGTGCCGATCCGGGCTTGTGCCAGTGGCGCGAGCGCCGGCACCAATTCAAATCCCACCGGCGGAGTCCACGGCTCGATGCGCGTGCCGCCCCACGACGACTCGACCAGCCCGACCGGCACATTCAGGTTGGTGTGGATTTCCCGGCCAAAGAAATACGCGGCGGCGGAAAAGCTGATGGTGTCCAGGGTATTGGAACCGCACTCACGCCAGCCGCTCACTTTTTCCAAATCGGCCCGCGGCGCGGCGGCCAAGTTTTTTTCCACCTTGAAAATGCGGATGTGCGGATAGTTGGCGGCGGCCAGCTCGGCCTCGGCATTGAGCGTGGGCTTCTGGCCCGGTTGCTTGCCGACGGGTTTCTCCATGTTCGACTGGCCGGAGGCGAGCCACACTTCCCCGACCAGGATGTTCGTGAAAGTTTTCGTTTCGCCGGCCTCCACCACGAGTGATTGCGGCTCAGCGGACGCCTTCAATTTGGCCAGGGACACCTGCCAGCGGCCGTTGGCATCGGCGTGCGCCAGCTTGGTTTGACCATTGAAGCTCACTTTGACGGCCGCGCCCGGAGGGCACCAACCCCAGACCGGCACCCGCTGCTGCTGCTGCAACACCATGTTGTCGCCAAAGATGGCCGCCACTTTCAATTCTGCCCGCAGACTGAATGTGAACGCCAGCACGGCGACCGCCAGCACCGGCCGAAGACGGGGGGATGACATGCGCCCATTGTGAAAGTTTGCCGCCGTTTGGCAAAACTATTTTGCCAGCGCCACCGCTTTTGTTACGCTTGCACAATGCGAATTTTCCTCTGGCTGTTCAGCGTGATGTTGGCCGTGGCGGCTGCCGGCGCGGAACTGCGTTTCAATTTCGGCGACTATCCCGCGGGCACGCTGCCAACAAATTTTTCCAGCGTGGTCGCCGGAGGCGGCACGCCCGGCACCTGGAAAATCATCATGGACGAGGTGCCCTCCGCGTTTGCGCCGCTCACCGACAAGGCCGCCAACGTCGCGAGCCACGGCGTGCTCGCCCAGACCAGCCAGGAAATGACCGAGGAACGCTTTCCGATCTGCGTCTATGACGCCGAGATTTTCCGCAACTTCAAATTCACCACGCGGTTCAAGATCGTCAGCGGCATCGTCGAGCAGATGGCGGGCGTGGTCTTCCGGTTCCAGAACGCCTCGAACTTCTACGTCTTCCGCGTCAGCGCGCTCGGGAAAAATGTGCGGTTCTACAAGGTCGTCAACGGCGTGCGCTCCGATCCGCTCGGGCCGACGGTGGACCTCGCCCCCGGCACCTGGCACACGCTCGCCGTGCAGGCCGAGGGCAATCAGATCACGCTCTGGCTGGATGACCACTCCGTCCTGCCGCCGCTCGGTGATAATTCCTTTGCCGAAGGGAAAATCGGTTTTTGGACGAAGTCGGACGCGGTCAGTTATTTCACCGAGGCCACCGTGAACTACACCCCGCGCGTGCCCGTGGCGCAACAACTCGTCAACAGCGTCGTCGAAAAACAATCGCGCCTGCTCGGCCTGCGCATTTATGCGGCCGGCCCGAACGGGACCACGCGCATCATCGCCAGCAAGGATCTCAGCGAAGTTGGCCAGCCCGGCACCGAGGCGGAACTGGCGGCGATTCACGATGGCACCATCTCCTTCGGCCGCGAAAAAAACGCCATGCTGGTGACGCTGCCGCTGCATGACCGCAACGGCGACTACATCGCCGCCGTGCGCGTGAAATTGAAAGCCTTCTTTGGCGAGACGCAGAACAACGCCGTGACCCGCGCCACGATCATTTTGAAGCTGATGCAGCAGACCCCCACCACCGCCGAGGATCTGCTCAAGTAACCGGCCTACGGTTTGGGGGGCACCGGGATGGCCGGCAATTCCGCCGGCGATTTCACCGCCGGATATTCCGCGGGCGCCGCGCGCCGGGTGCCGCCCGTCACGACGATTTCGCCATTGGGGCTCACCCCCAGACGCGGACGCGTGGCGAAATAATCATACACCTCCCGCTGCTGCACCATCCCGCCGGCGCTGATCACGCAATACGAAAACGCCTTGCTGCCCGCCTGCCAGAGCACATGCAGCCGGCTCTGCCGGTCCACCTGCGCCTCGGGATGGCTGAAGGAGACCAGCGTGCCCAGCGGCGCGACTTTGAAAACCAGCGCGCCCGACGGGTCCGAAACGCGCGCGTAGAGCCGCAGTTGCGACTTCAAATAATTCGCCTCCACCAAAGTGTATTTGCGCACCTCCGGCGCGGCATTCGTCGCGTCCGGCACTGGCGGCACGCCGAAGTCCTGCGCCCACAAATCCACCCCGTTGATCACATCAATGTATTTCGCCGGACTCGGCACGGACAGCGACCAGTCCTTGATGCGCAGCGTGGCGATGATTTTGTAACGCCCCGGTTTGCCCACCACAAAGTAAGGCTGCAAATCCGCCCGCTTGATGCCGAGCTGCGAGGATTCCAGATCGAATTCGCCGAGCACCGGCACCTCGCCATTCTTCGTGACCACGAGGCCCTCCGAAGATTCCACGTTGAAGGTGAGCCAATCGGGCGTTGAGCCGAGATGCACGGCTTGGCCGGAACGATTGATGATCTTAACCGCCACCGGCAGCGCCTCCCCCGGCAGAAATTGTTCCTGCTCCGTCGTCAACTCCAGATTCACCTGGGCCGTCGCGCGCAAAAATGCAACTGTCGTCAAAACCAGAGCCAGCGAAATTGTTTTCATTTGATGAGCGATAAGTTAAACCGCCGCCCGCGCGTGGCAACGACAAATGTTGCAGCCCGCCGCGAACGGCCGCCTCTGGACACCGTTGATGATGGTTGATGGTGAGTAAAACCCGGAGCGAACCCCGTCCACCCCGGAGCATCTCCCAAGACCTCCAGTTCTGCTCCGCGCAGCCCCAGCCATGCACTACTATTGAATCACAACCTTGGAATTCCATTCAACCGGGCGATTTCCCTCACAACCAGCGCCTTACGACGCACAAGCACCTGCATCGCGACGCCTCGCGCTTAAGGTGCGATGCCTCGCGCTTGAGGTGCGCTGGACCGCGCTGACGAATGTTGGAACTGCGCCACCTCCGGGAACTGCGCTTGCCGCCGCGCCTTGGGGTTGGGCAGCCGCTTGGCGCGCGGGCGTGCGGTTTTTCCCGGTTCAATATTCAAGGCTGGAAAAGACATAAACCCTTATTGACAATAGTGGAAGCCTGAAATACAACCCCTCTATGCCTGACTTGATATACCGCAATTTGCTCCCGAATCCTAGTTAGGCCACTTCGCCACATTTATGAAGATTCGCACCGTCATTGTTCTGGCTGCACTTGCCGTAGCTGCGATGATTGTCGAGTGGAAGTTCGCGGCGTCTATGGGCGAGGCTCACGCCAAGCATGGCTACCACGGCATTTGCAACGGTGGAGTTGGTGATCCATACGCTGACTTTATCCACCAGCTTCGCACGCTGGCCGAGAGCGGCGACACGAACAGGCTGGCGACAGTTTTGCGTCGTGCCGATGAGCACAGCCGCGACATTTATGATGTTTGGCTTGATGACAAGCGAGACGCCTATAAGACTAGCATTTATGAGATACTCAAGTGAGTGGCCTAACCGCCAAAGGATCGGAAAGGACTGAGGCGCGAGGGAGGGTGGCCTTGGGTGAGGGTGTGGTTGCGCCGAACGTCCTTTCCGATCCTTTGGTGGATAGGCGGCAGCGCCCCAATTGACTCCCCCAAATAACCAACGGCGAACGATTCCCCGTTCGCCGTTTTGACTTCGCCGGGTCCCGCCGCTGCCGCCAACAAAATGAGCCGGAAGGTTGCCCTTCCGGCTCGTGAGATTTGATTCGTTGGCCTAGGTGCGCGCGGCGGGCTTCTTCGCGGCGGCATCGAGGATGGTGGTCAACACACTGTTCGGCACCTGCGCGAAGCTCAGCGGTTCCATCGAATACGAGGCGCGGCCTTTGGAGAGCGAGCGGATGGCCGTGGCGTAACCGAACATTTCCGCCAGCGGCACCTGCGCGTTGAGAATGGTCTGCCCATTCTTCGCCTCGATGCTGACGATCGTGCCGCGGCGACGGTTGATGTCGCCCAGCAGATCGCCCTGATATTCGTCCGGCGTCGTGCATTCCACTTTCATCAGCGGCTCGAGCAAGATCGGGCCGGCTTTCTTGAAGGCATCTTTCAAAGCGAAAATGCCAGCCATGCGGAAGGCGAGTTCGTTCGAGTCCACTTCGTGGAAGGAGCCGTCCACGACTTCGACTTTGATGTCAATGACCTGATAGCCGGCATACACGCCGCCTTTGATGGCTTCTTCAATGCCGTTGATGACGGCCGGAATATATTCCTTGGGAATGGAGCCGCCGACGATTTCGTCCACGACTTCCACGCCCTTGCCTTTTTCATTCGGCGCAACCGTGATGCAGGCGTGGCCGTATTGGCCCTTGCCGCCGGATTGACGGATGAACTTGCCTTCGCCTTCGGCTTTCTTGGTGATCGTCTCGCGATACGCGATCTGCGGCGCGCCGGTGTTGGCCTCGACTTTGAATTCGCGCTTGAGCCGGTCAATGATGATTTCCAGATGCAACTCACCCATCCCGGCGATGATGAGCTGGCTGGTTTCTTCATTGGTGAAGCAGCGGAACGTCGGATCTTCTTCCGCGAGCCGTTGCAAACCTTCGGACAACTTGTCGCGGTCCTGCTTGGTCTTGGGTTCGACGGCCATCGAGATGACCGGCTCCGGGAAGGTCGGCGGTTCGAGCGTCACGTCGTAATCCTCATCGCACAGCGTGTCGCCGGTGGTGATGTTGCGCAGACCGACAAGCGCGGCAATGTCGCCCGCGAACACTTCGTTGATGTCCTTGCGTTCGCTGCCCTGAATGACCATGAGGCGGCTGACGCGCTCGCGTTTGCGCGTGCGCGGATTGTAAATATTGTCGCCCTTCTTGAGGTGGCCGGAATAGACGCGGAAGAACACCAGCTTGCCCGCGTAAGGATCGGTCCAGAGCTTGAACGCCAGCGAGCAAAACTTCTCGTGGTCGGTCGTCGGGACATTCACGACGACTTCCGTGCCGAGTTCGTGACCGGTCGCGCCGGGAATGTCAATCGGGCTGGGAAGATAATCAATGACCGCGTCCACCAAAACTTGCACGCCTTTTTTCTTGAATGCCGAACCGCACAGCACGGGCACGAGTTCGATCTTGCAAGTAAGCCGACGAATCGCCGCCTTCAAAACGGGCGCGGTGACCGGCTTTTCTTCGAGCACCAGATTCTCGATTTCGGAATCTTTGTTGGAAACGGCGTCAATCAATTCCGCCAGCGCGGCTTCGGCGCGCGCCTTGTGTTCCGGAGCAATCTCCCGGATTTCATAATTGAGACCTTCGTTCGCCTCGGTGGGTCCCCAAAAAATCGTCTTCTGATTGACCACGTCAATCACGCCTTCAAAACCACCTTCGATGGTCTTGTTCTCGAACTCAGTCGGGCCGGCACCGAGCGGCAGAAAAATGGGGAACGCATACGCGCGCAATTTCGTGCGCATGTCATTCAAGGCATTTTCAAAATTCGCGCCGATGCGATCCATCTTATTCACGAACGCGATGCGCGGGACATTATACTTGGTGGCCTGGCGCCAGACAGTTTCGGATTGCGGTTGCACGCCAGCAACGCCGCAGAACACGGCGACCGCGCCGTCGAGCACGCGCATGGAACGTTCGACTTCAGCGGTGAAGTCCACGTGACCGGGCGTGTCAATGATGTTGACGCGATGCGAAACATCTTTGAACGCCTTGTAAATCTTGTCTTCCCCCGCCTTGGCGCATTTCTGCGTCCAGAAACAAGTGACGGCGGCGGAAGTGATCGTGATGCCGCGTTCGCGTTCCTGTTCCATCCAGTCCGTCACGGTATTGCCGTCATCCACGTCGCCGATCTTGTGGATCAGGCCGGTGTAAAAAAGAATCCGCTCCGTGGTCGTCGTCTTGCCCGCGTCAATGTGGGCCGCGATGCCGATGTTGCGCGTGCGCTCCAACGTGTATTCACGATTGGGCGAATTCGGTGATTTGACTGCGGGTGTGACTGCTTCTGCGCTCATAATTTCAAATTGGTTGCTAATCAGGTCTGGGAACAAAAAACGCCCCGGCGAGTTACCGTCGGGGCGAAATATAAAAACTTTTCTACCAACGGAAGTGCGCGAAAGCCTTGTTCGCCTGCGCCATCTTGTGAACCTCGTCACGTTTGCGGATGGCGTTGCCCTGGCCTTGATACGCCTCGAGAATCTCGGTCGCGAGCGCGGCCTTCATCGGCATGCCCTTTTTGGCATCCGCGAAATCCACGATCCAGCGGAGCGCGAGCGCCGCCTGGCGGTCGGACGGAATTTCCAGCGGCACCTGATACGTCGCACCACCGACACGGCGGGGCTTCGTTTCGATGCGGGGCTTGGCGTTGTCCACCGCGCGCTGCAAGATTTCGATCGGGTTGCTGGCCGGATTCTTTTCGGAGATGGTGTCGAACGCGCCGTAAACGATGCGTTGCGCCGTGCTCTTCTTGCCGGAAACCATGACGGTTTTGACCAGGCGCGAAACGAGGGCGCTGTTGAACTTGCCGTCCGGGAGCATCGGGCGTTTGGTGGCTTGACGTCTGCGAGACATAATTAATTATAAAATGTTACTTGGCCGGAGCGGCGGCGGCTTTGGCCTTGGGTTTCTTCACGCCGTATTTGGAGCGGCTCACGCGGCGTTTTTCAACCCCGGCGGCATCCAACGTTCCGCGCACGATGTGATAGCGCACACCGGGCAAATCTTTCACACGGCCACCGCGAATCAACACGATGCTATGCTCCTGGAGATTGTGCCCCTCGTCGGGAATGTAGGCGATGATCTCGTGACCGTTCGTCAAACGAACTTTGGCCACTTTGCGCATCGCGGAGTTCGGCTTTTTCGGCGTGCGGGTCATCACTTGGATGCACACCCCACGGCGAAACGGCGAGTTTTCCAAGGCAGGCGACTTGGACTTGTATTTTACTTTAGTGCGGCCCTTGCGGACCAGTTGGTTGATCGTCGGCATTGCGTTAAAATTGATCGTTTACCAGTTCTGGAAAAACGGAACGCAGAAATTAGCAAATCCCCCGCTGCGTGCAACTACATTTTGCAAGTTTTTGCTGACGGCACGGAAACAATCGCCACCCCTCCGCAAAAAACTGCCTTCAATAGACGCCGTAACGAATCCAGTAGGCCGGCAACTTCACGAACTCCAGCCGCATCTTCTTGTTGATGCCCAGCCGCGACCAATCGTTGCGGTCAAAGGCATAATAGGACGGGCGGGAATAAAATTTTATCTCGGGTGCGTAATGTTGAAACGTCGCCAGCGCCCGCCGCGAGTGATACCACGAGGTCACCAGCACCGCGCTGTGAACTTGTTCGGCCCGCAACAGTTTGATCGTAAACTCGGCGTTTTCGTGCGTCGTCGTAGATTTGCTTTCCACTTCAATGGCGCGCGCCGGAACGCCCGAACGGAGCAGCAGCTGGCGGTTGATCCCGTCATCACCTTCGCCCGTATGGATGATGCGCGGGGCGACGTGCTGCTTGAATAATTCCGCCGCGCGCCCGGCCCGCTCGTGATTGCCGCCACCCAAAACGATGATCACATCGGCCGTCGCGACGCGACCGGTATCCACACAGATAAATTTTTCCGGATAGAAATATGCAACCACGGCAACCAGCGCCATCAAGAGTAGGACACTGATTGCCGCGCGAATCGCTAATTTGAGAATAAAGCGCAACCTGCGCTCAAGCGTAGAGCGGGCCGAAATTGTTGCAAGCGCGATAATCTGCGCCTTCCAAGTCCGCAGTGCCGAACGCCGCCCAAGTGCTCGGACGGAACACTGATTCAGTGGCCACGTTGTGCATGTAAACCGGAATGCGCAGCATCGCCGCGAGCGAAATCAGATCCGCGCCGATGTGGCCGTAGCTGATCGCGCCGTGGTTCGCGCCCCAGTTGTTCATGACGGAATAGACATCGCGGAACGCGCCCTGCCCCGTCAAACGCGGCGCGAACCACGTTGTCGGCCAGGTCGGATTCGTGCGCTGATCCAGTGTGTCGTGAACTTTTGCCGGCAGATCAATTGTCCAGCCTTCGGCGATTTGCAGCACCGGGCCAAGACCTTTGACGAGATTCAAGCGGCACATCGTTACCGGCATGCCGCCGCGTGTGAGGAAGCGCGTGGACCAGCCGCCGCCGGGGAAATATTCCGTGATGCTCGGATGCCACGTCGTCGCACCGAGACATTTCTGCGCCTCGGCCTTGGTGATTTCCCAAAACGGTTTCATCGCGGGCTGGCGGTCGCGCTCCATTTGGCCCGTGCCGTCGAGCGTGGCCGGGCCGGAATTAATGAGATGCAAAATTCCGCCCGCCGCCGCGCCAGAAAGTTCGTGACCCGACACGCGCTTGACGGAATCCGCGCTCCAGTAGGTGCGCACGTCGGCAAAAATCTGCGCGGTGTTCGTGAGCAGATGACCAAAAAGCATCGAGGCCCCGTTGAGGCAATCATTTTCCGTGGCGACGATGTAAGGCGCGCGAATGCCGTTCCAATCGAATGAGGTGTTGAGAATCGCTTCGAGAAAATCGCCGTTGGGCTGGTAGTCCGTCCACTGGCGCTGACCTTGAAAACCGGAAGCGATGGCGTTGTGGCCCTGCGCCTCCTCGCCAAAACCCATTTCGGCGAGCTTGGGATTGCCCACCATCAGGTCGCGTGCGATGAGTGACATCTTCACAGATTTTTCCCATTCGCCATTGAGCTGCTTGCGCGAGCGCTTGGTCTGGGCCGAGTTGTAGTCTTTGCCTTCGGGGCAATTCTCTTTCACCCACGCGAGCGCTTTCTTGTATTCAGCGTGATCATAAATCCCTTTATCCATGCGGCGGAGAAATTCCGTCATGTCAATCGTCTCCACGCGCATTCCGAGATACTCCTCAAAGAACGGCTGGTCCACGATCGAACCCGCGATGCCCATCGAGACGCCGCCCATGCCGAGATAAGATTTGCCGCGCATCAACGCGACCGCCAGACCGGCGCGAGCGAAGCGCAGAATTTTTTCCTGCACATCCGCCGGAATGCTCTTATCGCCGCCATCCTGCACCTCGCGGCCGTAAATGCTGAAAGCGGGAACGCCCTTTTGCGAATGCCCCGCCAGCACCGCCGCGAGATACACCGCGCCGGGCCGTTCCGTGCCGTTGAAACCCCAGACCGCTTTCGGAATCGTTGGATTCATGTCCATCGTCTCGCTGCCGTAACACCAGCAGGGCGTGACCGTGAGCGAAACGCCGACGCCGGCCTTGGAAAATTTCTCCGCACACGCCGCCGCCTCGGCCACGCCGCCGATGCAAGTGTCGGCAATGACACATTCGACGAGCTGGCCATTTGGATAACGGAGGCTCGCGGAAATTAATTTCGCGGCGGCCTTCGCCATGTCCATCGTTTGCTTTTCGAGCGACTCGCGCACGCCGCCGAGGCGTCCGTCAATGGTCGGGCGAAGGCCAATCTTGGGCAGGGAACCGTTAAAGACTGAATGTTTCATGTGGCGTAATGATCAAAATTTGTTCGTGAATGAGGCGGCAGAATAATTTCCCTTGCCGGTCAAACGCAAGTGAATCCGCTGCAACTTTTGCGCTAGCGCCCCGACACCGTTTCCCATTTGAACCCGGCGCGGAAGAATTATTTCGCATCCTCAAACAAGCTGAACATCAAAATCGCCGAGGCGGTGCCGTCCATCGTGGGTTCGTTGGAAGAGTAGTCGCTCATGTCATCGTGATAGACTGCGGCACCTTGAAACAACGCCAGCGGATCCGGCTCGCGTATCGTGACGCCTTTGAGCGATTTGAAAATACGCTCATAAACCGGTCCATCCACCAAGGCCCCGCGCACGAAGCGATGCGTCAGTTGCGTCGTCATCAAGTGAATGTCGCGTGGATACACGCTGCCGATCTCGGTGAACATTGTCGTGCCCCACGGATTGCGGCCGAGCAACCAGTCGCGCTGCGTGGCGGCGAAGTTGTGGTAGCGATGGTCGCCGGTCATGCGTTCGTAAAACGCACATTGCGTCACCAGCGCGGCGACCAGATTGTCCGAGCACCAGATGAACGGCACGCCGATGCGATACGGACTCTGTTCGCCCGCGCTGACGCAACGCCCGATGCCAGCGCGATAATATCCAGCGAGCGTCTTTTGGAATTCCGCATCCACCAGGTCGTAAAGCCGAAAGTGACCGGCATTCATGAATGGATAATATTGGTAGTGTCCGGTTTGTTCCTTGCCCATCCAACTTTCGTCGGCAGCCAGCACCGCGTAGTGTTTTGCCTCGGCGAGAAAATTTGTTTCGCCCGTTGCGCGAAACATTTCTGCGGCGCCCCATTCCATATCGTCGGCCCAAGTCGTCTCGGCATAACGATAGGGCGAGCCGTAAGAATTTCCCTGCTGCACGCCTTCGTTCGCGCGGCCCAGCGCATACACTTCGCGACCCGCTTGCAAACAACGGCGCGCAAAATCTTTTTGCGACGGATCGTCTTTCCAAATCTCGTAAGCCAATGCCATGGCCGCCGCGTAACGACCCGCGAGATTGGCAAGTCCGCTCGATTCGCTTTTATATTTTCCCAATCCTTGCGGCTGACCATCCGCAAAGTAAACTACCCGCGCGCCGGCCTTGCCCCAGCCATAATCGGTCAGCTCATTATTCGGCAAACGCCAACCGGCGTGATCGCGATCGTCGGCAACCTGATGATACAGCGCGTCGGGCGCGGGATGCAGTTTGAGCAGCCAATCCAAGCCCCAGCGCGCCTCGTCGAGAAGATCAGGAATGCCGTTGGCGCCTGAATTTCCTAGCGCATCCACGCGGTCGGAAAATCGTGTAGGGCTTTGTTTACTCGATGAATTTAATTGGTAAGCCAGCAGCATTTGCGCGGTGGCATTGCCGGCGGTGAACAGATATTTCAGCAGATCGCCCGCATCGTGCCAGCCACCGGTGGCGTCCATCGGCGTCGCAAATGGCAACGGTCCAAACGCGGTGCGCCCGTCGAGCTGATGACAATTCGTGCCCAGCCACGGATTGTAACCGCAGCGCTGCTCGCGCATAAATTCCAGCAGCTCATCCGGCAGCTTCGCGTAAATATCCTCGCCGATACTGAATGGCTGCGAGGTTGCTTCGCCGATGCGAATGCAAAAGCGCCCCAGTTTGTTCAACGCAGAAAAATCCAGTTCGTAATGATTGGTGAAACGTCCCCACGTTGCGCCAGCAATCAGTTTCGCCGCGCCGTTGAAAACACTTTTGCCAGTATCAGGGTTCACCACCGAAAAAGTGTTCGGCACCACCGCTTGCGAAAATGCCACCGCCGTCTTCGCGTCTGCCACTTCGTAGCCGAGTTGATTGGCACGGATGAAAAGCTGTTCCGGTTTGGGGGATAGCAATTCATCCACGCGAACAAATTCATAGCCTTTGGCCGCGAGCGCGGTAAACAACTCGCCGAAGTGCGCTGCAAACTTATCCGTGCGTTCCGGCCCGCTGCCGAGGTGCAGCAACAGAATAAATCCGTTCAAGCCATGCGCGTCGTCGCGCTCACGCTGGAGGATGCTGTCGAAAATCTTCTGCGAGGAGATGAAGTGTTTGTCCGCGTCCGCCATGTAATCTGCGTTGGCGCGCGTGCCGGGCGTGAAGTTAATAAGCGTCAAGCCGACCTCGGCACTCCAATCCACCACGGCACGATTGTAATATTCGAACGGCGGCAGAAAAAATCGCACGCTTGCGCGGCGCACGCCGCAGCGCTCCAGCTTTTCCAGATTGGCAATGAGATCGGCGCGGAATTCATCATGCGTGATAAGATTTATTTTCGGGCCATCCCACGGACAATACAACACATGCTTGTCCGAATGCGGCCCGACGTAGTGCCCTGCCTTGACGATGCGGCGCACGAGCGGCGTGAAGTTGGTGTTCGTCAGAAAATCGCCCGTGAAGAAAAACGACGCGTGCGCCTGCTGCCGCGCCAACTCGTTCAAAATGGTCTCACCACTTTCCGCAAAAGAGTGTCCCGTGAAGGCGAGCGCGATTTGCTTTCGATTCGTCGCGCCCCGGATGATGCCACCTTCGCTCAGTTGAAAGCTCGCGGACGAGGATTCCGCCGCGCGCAGGCAGGACTGCCCGGCAAGCAGCAGCAAAACGATGGCAAAGATAATGTTCATGCTTCGCGAATTTTCCGAGCTGTCGTTTTGTAGCGGCGCTCTATGAGCGCCGTTTCGGCGGTCACAGACCGCCGCCACAGCCCGACTCCATATCCGCCTTCTTCCGCTTCGGTTCCGCTGCGCCAACCATTACCACAAACTCGCCCTTCAAAGTTCGCTTCGCCGCGATCTCCAGCAGCGCCGCCGGTGTTCCGCGCAAAAATTCCTCGAACTTTTTTGTGAGCTCGCGCGCCAGCACCACCTCGCGGTCGGGATAAACCTCATTCAACTCGCCCAGCAACTTTTCGATGCGATACGGCGATTCGTAGAAAACCAAGGTGGCTTCAATGGTTTTTAACGATGCGAGCTTGTTGCGTCGCTGACCGGATTTGTGCGGGAGAAAGCCGGCGAAATAAAATTCATCCGTGGCCAACCCACTCGCGGTCAGGCCGGCGACGAGCGCGCACGGACCGGCCACCGCTTCCACGCGGAAGCCCGCCACGATGGCGGCCTTCACCACGCGCTCGCCCGGATCGCTGATGCCGGGACTGCCGGCATCCGTGACCAGCGCGACTTTCTCGCCGCGCCGCAAACGCTCGATGATTTCCTCGCTGCGCCGTGCTTCATTAAATTGAAAATAGCTCAGCAGCGGTTTGCTGATGCCGAAATGTTTGAGCAACTGCCCGGAGTGCCGCGTGTCCTCAGCGGCGACCACGTCGCACTCGCGCAAGACGCGAAGCGCGCGCAGGGTGATGTCCTCGAGGTTGCCAATCGGCGTGGCCACGAGATAAAGCGTGCTGGCAGAAAGCGGCGGCAAGGCGGCGTCCATGCACTGAATAAAACAGAAATCCGCGCGCCTAACCAGCGAAACGGTAGTCGTAGGGCGCGCGCATCGGGCGGGCTAAGTGGACGTTCGCTTCGGCCGCGCCTTCGCCGGTGAAAACTTCCTGCGCAGGATTCCACGCCAGTTTGCGGCCGGTCCGCAACGCGATGATGATGAGATGCCCGATGCAGGCGGAACGATGGCCGTTTTCCACGCTCGCAATCGGATCTTTTCGTGAGCGCACGCAGTCGAAAAAATTTCCCATGTGATCGTTGCTCACCTCCAGCTTCACCGCGTTGTCCGGCAATGGCGCGAGGAGCAGTTGTTTGTCGCTCGCAGTGATTTCATCACGGTTCACCCAGATCCAGCCGGCGGTGCCGGTAAATTTCACACCGTTGCGCTGGCCGTGTTCGTCGAGAACCGCGCCAAAGGGACTGTCGGCCGTCGTCGTCTTGACGATTTGTTCAACGCCATTGGCCCAAGTAAGCGTGGCTGCAAATTCGCTCGGCGTGGTGTAGCCGTCCGGCAACGGCGGCGTCACCACGCGCGCCTCGACGCCGACCGGCCCATCCAGGCCAATGCCCCAGCGCGCGATGTCGTTGTGATGCGCGCCCCAGTCCGTCACCGGGCCACCGGAATAATCAAACCACCAGCGGAACGTCGTGTGGCAGCGCTCGGCGACGTATTCCGCCACCGGTGCCTGACCAAGCCAGAAGTCGTAATTAAACTCGGCGGGCACCGAGGCTTTTTTGAACTGGTTGCCCCGGATGCCGGCGGGCACAAACACCTCCACTTGTTTCAAAGTGCCGAGGCGACCATTGCGCACGAGTTCACACGCGAGGTGAAAACGCTTGCTGCTCCGCTGCTGCGTGCCGGTCTGGAAAACAATTTTGTTTTCGCGCACGGCTTGGATGACGTGCTTGCCCTCGTCGATCGTGAGCGTCAGTGGCTTCTCGCCATAGACATCCTTTTTGGCCTTGGCGGCGGCAATGTTGATGAGCGTGTGCCAGTGATCCGGCGTCCCTTGCACGATGGCGTGAACATCCCCACGCTCCAGCAGCTTGCGAAAATCGCCATATTTTGCGGGCGTTTTGCCATTCTTCGTGAACTTCTGCGCGGCGGCATCCGCGTGCCGCTGGTCCACGTCGCACACGGCCACGATGTCGCCGAAGCGCCCGGCGTTTTGGGCGTCGCCGGTGCCCATGCCGCCACAACCGATGAGCGCGATGGCCGGCCGGTCATTGGGGCTGGCAATGGTTTTGACAACTTCCTGCGCGGCGAGTTCGCGCTGCACAAACCACAGCGGCAAACCGGACGCGGCGGCAGCCAGGGCGGATTTTTGGAGAAAGAAACGGCGCGAAATTTGAAATGGCTTAGACATGAGTAATGGGCTGGGATTGGCTTAGATTATGTCGGAGCTGGTTCTCAGGCCAAGAAAATTCGTTGGTTAGCCGGGATTGGCCGATGCCCGGCTTGAGCGGATTATCAGCAAAGGCATTTACCCCAGCGAATAAACTCAGCCAAGCAAGGGAAGCAAGTTGTATTTTATTTTTTATTTTTTCATTTTACTGTCTCGGTGATTAAAATCCTTGCGGGTCCATGGCATTTTACTTCGGCAAATTAATTTCGGTTTTCTTGGGAGCTTTCTTGGGACTGCTAATCATCGTGAATGGCTGGCCAATCAAGAGCGGATGACCAAAAACGGTCTCTCGATCACCCGGCTGTTTCATCCACGCCGTGAGTTCGGCACGCATGGCGGCGAGGCGGTCGGCCTGGTTTGGGTCAGCGGCGAGATTATTCTGTTCGTAGGCATCGGCCTTCAGGTCATAAAGTTCCTCGGCCAGCCTGATCGTGTAGCGCTTCACAATCGCGGCAGCGGTGGGATCGGTTTGTCCTCGGCGAGTCTGGTTACGACCACACCTTACGGTGAACTGGACAGCAGTTGGAAGCAAAGCGATGGCAAGGTCATATGGACCATGAGGATTCCGGCCAACAGCTACGCTACCGCGTGGATTCCGACGAAGAGCGCCGGCGAGGTGCGCGAAGGTAGTTTACCGCTGAAATAAAGTCCCGGTTGCCGCGTTGAAAAAGTGAATCCTGACGGCGTCCAATGCCGTCTAGGATCAGGTGCTTACCAATTTCAATTTCCTGCGCCGATCAACGCTCCGTCGCGCTTGGGCGAGCTGAAATGAAAATGGCCATGAATAAATTTTTGAAAAGTCATTTGATTCGTTTTTGTCTTTGGCTCTTGATTGTCGGGTTTCGCGCACGCGGGGCCACGACCAATCAACCCAACATCCTCTGACCGATGGCCTGAAAGCCGCGGTGCGCGAGCTTAAATCTCAACTTTAAAAACCAACCCCCGCAACTAATTGAACATCGCAAAAACAAAAAACAATTGCCCGGCGATCTTGCAAAAACTGGTGCTCGTCTCTGCGTTCCTGACGACGCTTGCCCGAGCTGAAGACGATCTCTCAATTGACACAAGCACGCCGGCGTCCCGAAAAAACCATGTGCCGCGCATGAGTTACATTGAGAACGGCGACATCCGACTCGGCGTTGATCTGAATCTTGGTGGCGCGATTACTTATCTTGCGCCGGCGACAAATCGGGAACTCAACGTCATTAACAGCTCCGATTGGGGCCGGCAGGTTCAGCTTTCATATTACTCCGGCCCGGTGCCTTACAACCCGCTGGGAACGACGATGTCGCCCAGTTGGAAATTCATCGGTTGGAATCCCATTCAGACCGGCGATTACTATGGTTTCAAATCGCAGGTGCTGCAACACACAAACACCGGCAAATTGCTTTACACGAAACTCATTCCGATGCACTGGCCGTTAAAAAATGTTCCCGGCGAATGTGAATGTGAAGTGTGGCTCGAACTCGATGGCCCGGTGGTCAAGGCGCGCTGTCGCTTGACCAACAAACGTCCCGACCAAACCCAATATCCTGCGCGCACGCAGGAATTGCCGGCGGTTTATGTCAACGGGCCATTCTGCCACTTGATGACGTATCGCGGCGACAAGCCGTTTACTGGTGACGCGTTGGCACAGATTACCAATCGCCTTGACTTGGAAAAGCATTGGACGCACTGGCCGGCGACTGAAAACTGGGCGGCACAAGTCAACGATGCCGGTTGGGGTTTGGGTATGTGGAATCCGGACACCCTTGTTTTTAGCGGCGGCTTTTTTTCAAAACCTGGCGTTGGCGGTCCGCAGGATTCCCCCACAGGCTACATTGCACCCAACCGCTCGGACATTCTCGATCACAACATCGTTTATGATTATCATTACGAGTTGATTCTTGGCACGGTGGCCGAGATTCGGGTCGAGGCCTATCGCCGCGCCGCGCATCCGACCGCGCTGACATATCGCTTCGAGCGGGATCGGCAGGGTTGGTATTACACGGATGCGACCGACACGGGTTGGCCCATTCGCGGAGAACTCAATATTCATCTCGACGGGCCGAGACCGCGCATTATCAGTCCCGATTTCTTTATGCGCGCCGAAGACGCGCCGCGGTTAACCGTTGAAGCCGCATTCCCAGCGGGTTGCACCAATGCCACAGTATTGTGGCGGCGGTTGGGTGAAAAAGGTTTCGTGGAAAAGCGGTCGCAAAATTGTTCCGTCGTGCCGGATGGACAGTTGCATCTTTATAAAATCAACTTGGCCGCTTCGCCGGAGTATGCCGGAGTCATCACGCAGTTGCAGCTGGACGTTTTGCCCGCCGGCAATCAGGCGCAGGTGCGGCTGAAATCCGTGACGTTGGGGCCGGAAAATTTATTGCATTCAGCAAAGTAACCAAAGTGCATTCGCAGAAAATTGAGTTATGAAAAAATTATCGTTGGTTTTTATTGCCGGCTTGCTGATCGTGCCGGCGAAATTTGTTGCGGCGGAAACCGTCACTCCTTCAAAACCAAACATCGTCCTGATTTTGATTGATGACATGGGCTACGGCGACATCGAGCCGTTCGGCTGCAAGCAATGCAAAACGCCCGCGCTGGACCGGATGGCCAGCGAAGGGTTGAAGCTGACGAGTTTCTACGCCGCGCCAGTTTGCTCGGCTTCGCGCGCGCAAATCCAGACCGGCTGCTACGCGCCGCGCGTTTCCATTCCCGGCGTGCTGCCGCCAGACTCGGCGATCGGATTAAATCCCGCGGAACACACGGTCGCCAAATTGCTCAAGGCGCAGGGCTACGCGACGATGTGCATCGGCAAATGGCATTTGGGCGACCAGCCGGATTTTTTTCCGACGCACTATGGTTTTGATCATTATTTTGGCCTGCCGTATTCCAACGACATGTTTAAGCCCAAGGCGGCCACGGGCGAGCGCGTCGTGCCGCTCATGCGCGACGACAAAGTGGTGGAATTGCTCAACGATTCGCAAGAAGACCGGCTGGCCCGCATTTACACCGAGGAAGCGGTGAAGTTCATCCAGGCCAACAAGGATCATCCGTTTTATCTCTACCTGCCGCACAACGCGGTGCATTTTCCAATTCATCCCGGATCGGAGTTTCAAGGCCATTCCGGCCACGGCCGGTATTACGATTGGGTGGAGGAAGGTGATTGGAGTGCGGGCCGCGTGCTCGATACTTTGCGCGAATTACATTTGGAGACGAACACGCTCGTCATTTTTTCAAGCGACAACGGCCCGTGGCTCGTTCACGGCGCCGATGCCGGCAGTGCCAGTCCGTTGCGCGGCGGCAAAGGCAGCACTTGGGAAGGCGGCTTGCGCGAATCCACTTTGGCCTGGTGGCCCGGGCACATTCCGCCGGGCCGCGCGACGGACGCCGTTGCCGGCGAAATTGATTTGTTGCCGACGTTTGTGAAACTCGCTGGCGGCACCGTGCCGACCGACCGGCCGATGGACGGCGCGGACATCAGCAAAATTTTATTCGGCCAGAGCAACGTGTCGGCGCGTGAAGCGCATTTTTTTTATCAGGGTTACCGGCTTCAAGCCGTGCGCTCCGGTCCGTGGAAACTGGCGTTGGAGCCGCAGGGTTACAGCATGGGATTCAAAGAAGACGCAACACATCACGGCGAACATCAGCCCGGGCTGCGGCTTTACAATCTAGCCACGGACATCGGCGAAACCACGGACGTGTCTGCGCAGCACCCGGACATTGTCAAAAAACTCAAGGCGCTCGCGGATCAAGAGTCGGCCACGCTTTGCAACGGAGCCGCCAAACCCGGCGTGCGCCCGCCGGGCCGGGTGGAAAGTCCGCGCTTTTTGTATCCGGTGAAAGCCGCCGCCATCCAAAAGGCCACGGCGAAAATAGCGGCAGATGGTAACGAATAAATTTCTTCTGACCGGAATCAAATGCTGAAATCTTCACCCATGTTCGCCCTGGCTGGATTGCTGGCTTTTGCCAGTCAGATTCGCACGGCGGAAACTGCCGCATCGCTGCCAGCAAGAAAACCCAACCTCCTTTTCATTCTCACCGACGATCAGCGTTGGAACACGCTCGGTTGCATGGGCGACACGAATATTCTGACGCCGCACATTGACCGGCTCGCGAAGGAGGGCGTGTTGTTTCAAAACCATTTCGTCACCACCTCGATCTGCTGCTGCAGCCGCGCTTCGATTTTCACCGGCCAATATATGCGGCGGCACGGGATCGAAGGTTTTACCACGCCGTTCACGGTCGCGCAGTGGGCGGAGACCTATCCGGCGCTGCTGCGGAAAAATGGGTATCGCACCGGCTTCATCGGCAAATTCGGCGTTGGCAACGACCCGGAAGTGAAAGCGATGGCGGACAAATTTGATTATTGGAAAGGCGTGCCTGGCCAGGGTGGAAAATATTTTGTTGATCCGAAAGATCCGAACCGCACACACGAAACCAAAAAGTTTGGCGAGGACGCGCTGGAATTTCTCTCTGGCACACCGACCAAGCAGCCGTTTTGTCTCTCGATCAGTTTCACCGCGCCGCACGCGCGCGACGCGATGCCGCATTTGGAACAATACCAGCCCGACGATCGCGACCTGTCACTTTACACCGATGTCCTGATTCCCGAACCGGCGACCGACAACACCAATTTTTTCGCCAAGTTGCCGAAATCCGTCCAAGGCTCGGAGGGTCACCGCCGCTGGCTCTGGCGCTTCGATACGCCGGAACATTACGAGCTCAGCGTGAAAAATTATTACCGCCTCATCTCTGGCATTGACCGCGAAGTCGGCCGCATCATGGCGGAATTGGAGAAGCGCGGACTCGCGAGCAACACCGTGGTGATTTTCACCTCCGACAACGGCTATTTTCTCGGCGACCGCGAGCTGTCGGATAAATTTTTCATGTATGAGGAAGGGCTGCGTGACCCGCTCATTGTTTTTGATCCGCGCGAACCTGCGGCCAACCGTGGCCGGCGCGAAACCGCGATGACGCTGAACATTGATTTTGCGCCAACGATGCTTTCGCTGGCCGGAATCTCGCCGCCCGCCGGTATGCAGGGGCGCAGTTTAATTCCGCTGGTTGAAAATCGGCATCCCGCCGACTGGCGCACGGAGTTTTTCTACGAGCATCACACCTTCCCGAACATCATCCCGCCGAGCGAGGGCGTGCGCACCGAACGCTTCTCATACATCCGTTGGATAAATGAAAAGCCACTGGTGGAAGAACTCTTTGATCTCCCATCCGACAAGTTGGAAGGAAACAATTTGGCCGGCGATCCGCAATTTGCCGAAACCCTCGCCCAACTTCGGGCGAAATGGAAAAAACACCGCGAAGAATTGAAATGACAAAAACCATGAAGACAACCCAACTCCTGATTGGTGCAGCCTCGCTGTGCCTTGTTCTCACCGCCGCCGCCCAAAACGATCCGCTGACAAGCGGTTTTCTCAATCCGCCGGATTCCGCCAAGCCGCAGACGTGGTGGCATTGGATGAATGGCAACATTACAAAGGCAGGCATCACCGCCGATCTCGAAGCGATGAAGCAAATCGGTCTCGGCGGCGTGACCATCGTGAATGCGGATTGCGGCATCCCGCACGGGCCGGTCAATTTCATGAGTCCCGAATGGCGCGATGATTTCAAGTTCGCCATAGCGGAGGCGAACCGGCTGGGCTTCGAACTGACGGTGGAAAATTGCGCCGGCTGGTCCAGCAGCGGTGGTCCGTGGAACACGCCGGAGAACGCCATGCAACAAGTCGTCTCCAGTGAACTGTCCGTCACCGGCCCCACGAATTACACCGGCAGTTTGCCGCAACCGCCCACCAAGTTGGATTTCTATCGCGACATCGCCGTGCTGGCGTATCCGGTTTCGGACGCGGATAGGGTGAACATGAAAGATTTTTCGCCGGTGGCTTCGGCGAGCAGTGATTCGCCTTCCGCTGCAAAAATTTTGGATGGCGACGAACAGACATTCATAACACTTCCGTCGCCCAAGCCGGCCAAGGCGCAGTTTGTGCAGTTGGAATTTGCCCAGCCGTTTGCCGCGCGCACCGTGAAAATTGTCGGCGGTCCGGGGATGCCGGAATGCAATGGCGCGGTGCAGGTTTCCGATGACGGCAAGTCGTTTCATGCGGTGCAGCCGTTTGCTTTTGGCCGGCGCAATTTCGGTCCGTGCCTCGTTGGGTTGGGCAGCGAACCGGTGAAAGCGCGTTTCTGGCGGATTGTGTTCACCGGCATTGGCGCGCGGGCCAAGGCCGCGACCATTTCCGTCGCCGAAGTCAGCCTTGAACAGGGTTTGTCGGTCAGCAATCTTGGCAAGAAAATTGCGATGGATGTCGGCGCAGGTGTCGGTCAGGCAGAGGCGACTTCGGATCGCGACGCCGCTTTAAACCCGGCCGGCGCGGTCCAGCGTCGCGACATCATTGATCTGACGTCCAAGCTGACGGCGGATGGCAAATTCAATTGGCAGGCCCCTGCCGGAAAATGGACGGTGCTGCGTTTCGGCTACACGCCGACGGGTGCCAACAATCATCCGGCACCGACGGAAGCCACCGGTTTGGAATGCGACAAGTTCAGCAAGTCGGCGCTCGACGCGCATTGGAACGGTTTCATGCAAAAAGTCCTCGATGACATCAAGCCGCTCGGCGGACGCGGACTGGTCGGGTCGCTGATTGACAGCTACGAAGTCGGTGGCCAGACGTGGACGAAAAATTTTCGCGAAGAATTTCAGAAACGTCGCGGCTATGATCTACTTACTTATCTGCCGGTGTTCACCGGTCGCGTTGTGGACAGCACCGCCGTCACCGAGCGTTTTCTCTGGGACTTGCGCCGCACCATCGCCGATTTGTTTGCGGAAAATTATTTCGGGCATTTCGCCGAACTCTGCCACCAGCACGGTTTGATCAGCGCCGTCGAACCTTACACCGGTCCGTTTGAATCCATGCAAAGCGGCGCGTCGGCGGATTTTGTGATGGGCGAGTTTTGGAGCGGCAGCGCGGGACATGCTTCCGTCAAACTTGCCTCGTCCATCGCACATGCTTACGGCAAAACTTACGTCGGCGCGGAGTCGTTCACGGCCGCGCCCAGCGCCAAGGCCGGGCGCTGGCAGGAAGATCCCTATTCGCTCAAGACGCTCGGCGATCTGATGTATGCCCAGGGCCTGAACCGCTATGTCTTCCACCGTTATGCCATGCAGCCGTGGACGAACCATTGGCCGGGTATGACGATGGGCCAGTGGGGGTTTCATTTCGAGCGCACGGAAACGTGGTGGCATCCGGGCAAGGCGTGGATTGATTACATTTCGCACTGCCAGTTTCTGTTGCAACAAGGCCGCTTCGTGGCGGATGCCGCGTATTTCACCGGCGAAAGCGCGCCCGTGGAAATGCGCCTCGGCGAGCCGAAGCTGCCCGCTGGCTACGATTTTGATGCCATCAACGCCGACGTGCTGCTGCATGGCGCGACGGTGAAAAAAGGCCGCATCACGCTGGCCAGCGGCGCGAATTACGGCGTGCTGATTCTGCCGGCGGCCGATCCCGACATGACGCCAGCGCTGTTGCAGCGCATCGCCGAGCTGGTGCGTGACGGGGCCACCGTGGTCGGCGCGACGCCCAAACAATCGCCGAGTCTCGTGGATTTTCCAGGTTGCGATTCACAGGTGAAAAAATTATCCGCCGAAATGTGGGGCAAATGCGACGGCAAAAATGTCATGGAAAATGCCTGCGGAAAAGGCCATGTCGTCTGGGGCAAGCCGATGAGCGAGGTTTTTGCCGCGCAAAATCTGAAACCGGATTTTGAATTCTCCGGCGCGGATGCGGAATCGAAGTTGGTTTCCGGTCATCGCGTCGCGGGCGAGGCGGAGATTTATTTCGTCTCGAATCAGCGCCGCGAGGTGGATTCCGCCGATTGCACGTTCCGTGTCAGCGGCAAAACGCCGGAGCTGTGGCATCCGGACACCGGTGTCATCGAACGCGCCCCGGTCTGGCATGAACAGGATGGTCGCACCGTGGTGCATCTGAATTTTGATCCGGCGGGTTCCGTGTTTGTCATCTTCCGTTCGGCGGCGTCCGGCAATCAAATCGTGACGGCCAAAGTGAATCCGCCATGGCAAACCGTTTCGGGCGCGAACGGCGAACTGCTCGTGAAAGCCACGAGCGACGGCACGGCGACGTTCACCACGGCGTCAGGAAAAACTTTGCAAGCCGTGGCGGCGAATGTTCCCGCGGCGCAGGAAATTTCCGGACCGTGGACTTTGAACTTCCCGCCAAACTGGGGTGCGCCGGCGTCCGTGATGCTGGATAAATTAATTTCCTGGCCCGATCATCCAGACAAAGGCGTGAAATATTTCTCCGGCACGGCGATTTACGAAAAGGAAATTGAAATTTCCGCCGACCGGTTGTCCGCCGACCGCGAACTCTGGCTGAATCTCGGCGCGGTGAAGAATTTCGCGGAAGTTTTCCTGAACGACCAGAACCTCGGCATTTTGTGGAAGCCGCCGTTCCGCGCGAACCTCACCGCCGCCGCGAAGCTGGGCGTGAACAAGCTCGTTGTCAAAGTCACGAACCTCTGGCCGAACCGCTTGATCGGCGATGAACAATTGCCCCCGGATGTCGAGTGGAACGGCAAGCAGCTCGCGGCGTGGCCGAAGTGGTTTCTCGACGGGAAGCCGAGTCCGACGGGCCGGCTGACATTCACGACCTGGCATCACTGGACGAAAGATGACGCGCTGCTGCCGTCGGGACTGCTCGGTCCGGTGACGCTGCGCCGGCGGAAATTATTCCGGCGAAGTAAAACAATTCTGAAAATGAAATCTCGATTGCCATCGGCGCTTTTCACCTCGCTGATTCTGGCTGCTTTCGGGCAGCCTGGTTTCGCTCAAGATAAAACTCATCCGACGGCCGCGTCGTCGGGTGATTTGGCGGTCGATTTTGTGTCGCCGCCGGAGTCGGCCAAGCCAAAAACTTGGTGGCATTGGATGGGCGGCTGCATCAGCCGAGAGGGCATCACCGCCGATCTGGAATCCATGAAGAAAGCCGGACTCGGTGGCGCGTTCATTTTTCACGTCGGTCAATTGCCGATTGATTCGCCGGTGAAATATCAAAGCGATGAATGGTGGAAGCTCATGCGTTACGCTTCGGACGAATCTGCGCGACTTGGTCTGGATCTTGGTTTTCACAACTGCCCCGGCTGGTCTTCCAGCGGCGGGCCGTGGATCTACGACTTCGGGTTGCGTGTGACGTCGAGTATCAACTGGCCGGGATTGACGCATCCCGCCATCAGTGATGCGCTCGTCAGCGAACTGGATTTTACGCCGACGTTGTTGGATCTCCTGGGTTTGCCGCCAATGCCGAAAACGGACGGCATTTCCTTGCGACCTGTCCTGCAAAATCCCAAGACGGCTTCGGCACACAAATAGATTTTTGCCGAGATTTCCGACCGGGGTCCGCTGCCCAACAACGGCATGCAGGAATGCAGCGTGTTTGACGGACGCTGGCGCTTGATTTACCGCGAAAAACTAACGCCCGCCTGGCGGCAGGTGCAGGCCGACAGCAGGGATTGGAAGGTCTGGCGTAATCGCACTTACGATGAGACGGTTAAGTTCAAAGACCAATTTCCACCGCAGTATCAAATCCTCTCGGAGATGGATTCGCAAAGTCGCGGCGGCCGAGTCCGTCCAATTGAGCTTTACGATTTGCAGTCTGATCCTGATGAAATGCACGATTTGGCGAGCACCGCAAAGTCGCGCGCAGAACTCGACCGGCTTTACGCGGCATTGCGCGATTGGGTCAAGGAGACTCATGATCCCGCCGTCCATCCACCTTCAACCCCGCCAGAATAATTCATAGACTTATACCGCCATGAAAAAATACATCCTGTGCTTTGCCTCGTTTTGCCTGCTCAATCATTCCGTGATCGCTGAAGACATCGTAGAGCAACTGATGCGTGATATGACCTGCCGCGTGATGGCCGTGGTAATGCGCTTTCATGTCGGCGATACAATTTTCGAGAATCGCCGGAACCTCCGCCTCCGGCGCAACGCCCGTGGAAATCGCCATCGCCATCAGGCCGTGCCAGCCGTAGCGCGCGTCAATTTTCCCGCCGCGTTTTTCCTTGGCTGCGCCGTAAGTTTTGTTCGTCGCGTCATAATACGACCGGTTCACCTCGGCGCGAACGTTCTGCGCCAATTCGTCCAGCGCGCTGGCTTCGGCATTTTTTCGGGCACGCGCCCGGCGTCGGCGGTGAAGCTCGGCTGCCAGATTTCGCCCGCCGCGTCGCCGCGCGCCACATAAACGAGCGTCGGCGTTCCAAACGCCGTCGCTGTTGCACGCGCGCACGCGGAATTTGTATTTGCCCGGCGGCAAATGGCTGTAGCTGACCGCGCGCTGGTTGCCGCCATCCACCCAGTTTTTTCCAACCCTTCAAGCTGCCACTGAAAGCGCACGCGTTCCGGCGCGGTGAGACTGATGCCGGTAAAATCAAATTGCACATAATGACGTCCCGGACTTAAAGTCAGATCCGGACTGCCGGCGCGGATTTCTTGCGCCGATCCGTCCAACAGCATTTCCTCGATGGCCACGTTTGGCGGCAGCGGGTTGGAGGGCAGTTTTGCCGGTTCGACCGAGACCACGCCTTTGACGGTTGCGAACCACAGCCAGCCATCGCGTCCGCGCCAGCAGGCTGGCTGGTAGCCGCCCGAACATTCCAGCGCCGGCAAATCATCCGATTGACCGAACGTGCGGCAGAAAATATTTTTGGCCTGGCCGTCGAAAAAAGCGTTCAGATCATTGCGATCCATCGAAAAAATTCCCGCGCGCGATCCGGCCCAAAGATTGCCCCGGCGATCTTTCAACAACTGCGAAATGGTGTCGCTGGGCAAACCGTCGGCGCTGGTGCAGCGCGCCAATTGCTCGTCCCGCCAGCGCAGCAATCCGCCGCCGAGCGTGCCCACCCACACCGTGCCGTCGGCAACCGCCAGCAGCGACCAGAACCGAAAATTCGGTGAAGACGACGGTAAGGTATAGCGCGTAAACCGACCCGACGCGAACCGCCAGAGATGGCCATCGGCCGTGCCAATCCAAATGGCACCATCAGCATCGTCCGTGATCGCCAGCAGGTATTCGCCGCTTTGAAAACCCTCAGCCTGCGCAAAATGCTGCAATTTTCCATCGTTCCAGCAATACAGCCCGAACTCATTGCCGAGCCACATGCGTCCCTTCCGGTCCTCAAACAGCACGCGCACGACGGTGCCAACGGCCGCTTCCGAAAATGGCCGTTGCATGGCACCGTCGTTCCAAAGCCAGGTGCCGTTCTGAACGGTGCCCACCCACAAATTAGTTTGCGCATCGGGCCAGAGCGTCACGTCGCGCACCGGCAGTCGCGTGCTCGGGAATCCGCCATGAGCCGCTGAATATCTATCCGCTGCAACGCCGGCGTATTCGCGGGATCAAACGTGGTAAAATGCACGCCGTCAAATCGCGCGACCCCGGCTTGGAGCGTGCCCAGCCAGCAATACCCGTCCGGCGTCTGCGCCAGAGTGACAACGGAATTTTCCGGCAGCCCGCGCTCGGAATCCCAGACATCAATCAAATAATCACCCGGCGGTTCCGCAGTGGTCGCGGTCTGTCCGCGCGCCCTGCCACCGAGCCAGAAAATCGCCAGGACCGAAAGTTGTAGAATGCGGCGAGACATTTTTTGGCTGAACCACGACAAGCTAAACTGCCAAACCGACTCACGAAAGCGTAATTGAATTGGCAACCCACCGCAGCGATTCAGCTTTTGCGGCATTTTCAGCTCCCAAAAATATCATTTCTTGCCAGCGCCATTCGAGCCGGACGTTTGGCTGGTCGCCGCCGATGTGTTTTTCACGCCGGCAATTTCAGCGCAGACATTGAAGAAGCGGCGTTTGCGTTCAGAACTTATGCCCCAGTTGACCGGCGGCGATTGGTAACCTTCGTCCATGCCCTCGCCTTTGCGCCGATAGTCGAACCAGCCCCACGAAACGTGCTCGCTGATCGCCGCCGAAAAATTATTCGTCGGCTGGTCAAAATTTTCGTGATCGTCCTCATTGAGGAGCACCGGCATCGGCTTGAACGTCGGCACGGCGCGCGTCCGGTGAATCAAGGCGGTGATTTGCGCCGGCTCCTTAGCACCATTGCCGTGGATAAGCGCAAAATCCGAAACCGCCATCGCGTTGGTCGAGGGCACAACGCGTCCGCCGAATGACGTGCCCACGAGCAGAGTGTGTCCATCGTCGCCTTTCGTCTGCCGCACACGCTCGATGAGTTCCGACACGCGGTCCGGCCGCAAAATGGGCGGCTGATAATTTGGATTCGACTCATTGCAAATTTCCACCAGCACATTCCGCCAGCCGCCGGCCAGCAACCAGCGCGTCGCTTCATCCGTCGCGCGGATGGCGGCCGGATCGCCTGCGAGCAGGGGCGACTGGCCGAAATAAAATATCCCGACGATCACCACCATGCCCTGCTCATCCGCCGCGTCGAGCACGCGCCGCATCCGGTCGGCAAATTCCGGCCGCAGCGAGCCGTCGGCGGCGAATGCGCCGCTTTCCCACGGCTGCTTGCTCGAATAACCTTCCGGCGAGCCGCCTTGAAAATTCACTGTGAAGGCGAGCAGCCCGCGCCGTTTCCATTCCGGCATCGCCGCGATGAACTCCCGCACATTGCGTTCCGCGTCCCACTTGCCGGTGTCCGCGTAAGCCCAGCGCGCCGCCGTTTGTGGATTCAAATCATCAAACGTCGCCTGCACCAGGCGCGTGTTGAGCAACAGCCCCTCGACGCGATGTCCATTCCAAACGCGCCCGGCGTAAGTTGGCTGGCCGTTGATGTAAAAATCTTCGCCCTTGATGCTGATCGCGGTTTTCCGAAGCGGCCCGGCATCGGCAAATACCGGCAGGACGAGGAAAAGAAAAAGCCCAAAGTGCTTCATGTGATTCATTTCAAGTTGACCTTGTAATTCCTCTCGACGGGTTCATCAAGGAAGCAATTGGATGCGATAAAAACGCTGATTGAAATTAGTGGCCGTCGGATCTACAAAACGGAAGGGTAACGCCGGCGAGTTGCTCACTTGAAGCAGCGACCAGGTGAATAGGTTGGTTGAAACCAAGAGACCATAATCCGGGCCGGCATCGCCGGAAACCGCCAAACCAAATCCACCGTTGCTGAAAGCCATGCCGCTGATCGTCGGCGACATGGGACGCAACACGAAGACGCTGAAACTTTGGGTCGCGCTCAAGGCCGGCGTGCCGTTGTCAGTGACGATGACGCTGATCGAATTCGTCGAAGGCGCCTGCGCCATCGTGGGCCGCCAGGAGAAGATGCTGTTGCCGGAATTGAGCGTAGCGTTGGTCGGTGCAGCCAGCAGGCTCCAAGTCAAGGTCTGCGGCGGCACATTCGCATCCGTCGCCGAATTGGTCAGCGTCAAGGTTCGTCCGGCAAGGATGGTCTGGTTGCCGATGGCATTAGGCACCGGCGCGGCGTTCGGCAGGGCGACATTGTCAAACGTGGCGGCGCTGACCAGTGCGTTGTTGTGCGCCGTCACGGCCAAGCCCCAGAGTGAGGTGCTCGCAAAACCGGTCACGTTCGAACTTCCCATCGTCACCCAATTCACGCCGTTGGACGAATAGTTGGCAGTGAACGTCGTCCCGCTGCGGACCAACTGCAGCCAGTAAGGCAAAACGAAGCCGCCGCCGGTGGTGCTGTAAGACGCGCCGTTGGTGGTGGGGCGATTCTGAAAGCTCACGCCGTTGCCGGGCGTGATGCAGAGAAAAACATTTCGCGCACCCGCTGAAGTGTTTTCGCGGATCATCACGCCGGCCTTGGACCACGGATCGGCGGCGGTCTGGCTCGTAACGCGCGCCGTGATGGTTCCATTGCCATGGTTGGTCTGCCAGACAAAATGAAACGCGTCGTTGGTGCTCCAAATATCCGCTCCGGAGCCGAGCAGCGTGTAGTTGGTGCTGCTGATGGCTGAACCACCAATGACGCCGAGGCTGCCGATGTCGGCGTCGCCCCACAAACCAAGCGGCGAAAGTGTTGTCGCAAAAAACTCGCGGTCGTGCACGATGCCCAGCGGGTCTTGCGGATTCCAGAAGGCTTCGAGATAAGCATTGTCGTTCGTCGCGCTGGCAAGGCCGCTGACCAGCGTCACGGCAAATAAATTCGTCGTGGCTCCGGGCTGAAGCATGTTGGTGTAGCAAATGCCCTCGGCGGTCAGAACGGTTGCGGTAATTTCCGCGCCGTTGCTGTTGAAGTAACGCGTGGTCACGCCGGGCACGGTGCCGACTTGTCCGGCGAGTGTGGCCAGACATTGAACGTCGCCGTTGTTTTGCAATTGCAACAGTTTCACCGTGCCGTTCGTCGTCAACGGCGTGAGGTTGAGTTGCTCCAGATCACCATTCGTGTCCGCAATGCCCTTGAGATATTTGATCGCCGAAAGCGCCAAATGCGTGTAAGTGCCCGCCTGCGTTTCCGGCACGACAGCGTAGGGAATGCCCCAATACCAGCTTTCATAAAGATACCGATTCGCGCGGCCGCCTTCGCGCTGGTGGAGATACATGCTGCTCAGGCTGCTGGTTTCGTAATAATTGTCGGCAGCGGTGATCGAACCTTGGTTGTTGGTGCCCGCGTTGCTGACATTGCAAATCAGCGTGTGGCGGCAGTTGCGCGATTGCAGGTATTGCTCGTAGGTGCGGATTTTCTGGCGGTTCTGCGCGCCGGTGGACAGTGAGCCGTTGAAACCAAAATAATCCCACGGGCAATCGGATTGCTGCGAATAATACGGGTGGTTGATCGTCGAAGCCATCGTCACAAATGACGCGACGATTTCATGCGCGGTGAAAGAAAAAGCCGTCGTCGGATTGGTGACGGTGAAGGCCAGGTTGTTGCCATCGAGCGCGGGAAAAGAATCCCACGGCCACCAAACCGGGCTGCTTGTTTCGCCGATTTTCACGTGCGGAAACCGCGCGTAATATCCGTTGAAAATATCGCTCCAGATGCCGTTGGTGTAGGGATAAATGCCGTCGGCGACGGTGAGATCGCCGGTCCACCAGGCGGTCTGATCGTTCGTCGGCCACGTCGGATTCACTTGGCAAACCGGCTGCATATTTTCCATGTGATAATCGTGCGTGAACTCGGACCAGATGATGCCGTTGGCCTGACAGCCCGCCGCCCAATTGCCCCAGGTGGCGATTTGCGACGCGGCGGAGTTGGTGGTGGGATTGGGAATGTTGCCGCCGAGTTCCGGGCAGTATTTCGTGTTGAATGGCAAAAGATTTTGCGCCAGCGACTGCTGCAACCACGCGGTGCTGCCGCCCCAGTCAGCGGAATGGAAAAAGTAACCATCTTGAAATTTCTGGACGAACGGCCACTGCGAATAATTCGTCATGCCGGTGTTGTCCGAAATGCCGCCCCACCAAATTTCGGATGGAATCGGGCGCGGCCGGACGCCGGTGTTCGGTCCCAAAGTCAAGGTAAGCTGGATGCTGTTGCTAAAAATGCTACCCGCGCCGTTTTGCGCAAGGATCGTGATCGTGTTTGTGCCCGCACGCAAATGCCGGACGGTGATGCTCCACGGCGAAACCGCCGGTGCCGCGCCGAAGTCCCACATCTTGTTGGTCAGGTCGCGGACTTCATACCAAATCGGCCCCGGCGGCACGCCGCGCAAAATGCCGCCGAGATTGGTCGTGAGCGTGCTGACGGCGAAATTGCCGTTGGTGAATTGCACCAGCGGAAATTGCTGCGTGGGAATCAACCTCACCAAATGCGGCACGCTGGTGTCAATCGTGAACGCCCACGGCGTCAGCGGCGCGACGGTCAGGCCGTTGGTGTTGAGCGTGCCGGAATAATAAATCACCGGATAAGCCGTGTTGCTCACGATGCCGGCGTCGTTGACGCTCAGTTGTCCCGCCAGCGTGACACTGCCGTTGACCCAAATGTTCGTCGCGCCATTCAGCGCGCCCAGCGCGAGTTGCAGCGTGGCGTTGTTGCTCAACATCAATCCGCTCGTCGCCGTGGTGAGTCCGTTCAAAACCAAAGTGCCCGCGCCAATCGTCGTGGTGCCGGTGTAAATGTTCATGCTGCCGAGCGTCAAAGTGCCGACGCCCTGTTTCACCAGCGCCAGATTCGCTTTGCCGGCGACGCCGATGTAGCCGTTGAACGTGGCCGCTGAATTGTTGCTGATCGTGAAGGTGGCCAGCGACCCGCTGCTGTTGAACACCGCGTTGGAGTTGAAATTCGCCGCCAAGCCCGACAAAACCTGGCTGTAACCGGCCAAATCAAAATACACGACGCCCGAACCGCCGACGCGATTCAAATTCAGCGTGGTGGTTGGAGGCAGGCCGTTGTTCACGCCCAGCTTCAGCGTCGCGCTGGCCTGTGCGGTGCCGACTTGCATCGTCGTGGTGCCGGTGAAATTGTTCGTCGGATTCGACAAAGTGAACGTCGCCGTATGACTGGCCGAGTTGCCGCCTTCCGGTCGAAACGTCAAACCGCCGCTGCCGGTCAACTGGCCGGACAAAGTGACGTTGTAAGTCACGCCGTAGCTGCCAATCGTGGTGTTCAGCGCATTCAAATTGATTTGTCCCGGCCAGGTCGTCGTAGTCGCGCCACCGCTGTGAAAATCCAAGGAGCCGCCGAACGAGCCATTCGCGGTGCTCGATCCGTTGAGCGTGGTCGGCACGTTTGCAAAAGTGCCAGCCTGATCCGGCTGGACGACAGCGCCGTTGGCGATGTTCAAAGCGCTGCCCGATGGCACTGCGCTGAGATGGTTCAAGACCAGCGCGCCGGAATTGACAGTCGTTTGTCCGCTGTAAGAATTCGCCGTGCCCAGCGTCAGAACTTTGCTGCCAGATTTGTTCAAGGCCGTCGCGCCGCTGATGCCGCCGGTGCCGGTGATGGAATAGTTGGTGGCGCTGTTGTTCACCGTCACGCTGACCGGCTTGACGGCGCTGTTCAAAGTGACGGCGAAATTTCCCGACGCCGTATCGTCAAAAACCACCTGGTTCGTGTCGGCATAAGTGAAGCCGGTGGAAGCGCTGAATTTCCAGTTGGCCGAGTTGGTGATGTCCCACAGCGTGCTGACGTTGCCGTTCCAAGTGATGATATTGTTGTAGCCCAGGCTCGACGTCACCAACAAGTCAATCGTGCTGTTGGCGGGATCGTTGCTGAGACTGGCCGTCACGCCGGAGGGAAGCGTGCCCAAGACAAAGCTGCCCGAACCGCGCAGGCTGCCGAATTTGATGAGCGGGAATTGACCGACGACAATCGCGCCGTTGGTCACGTTAATCGTGCAGGGGCCGTTGAGGTTCAACCCGCCGGTCACAAATAGGATGGGGTTCGGCGGGTTGACGCAGTTGCTGAAGTTTAGATAGAGCGTAGTAGCATCCGAACTGGTTGTTCCAAAAGTGAGGCTGGAGTTGGTTAGCGAACTTCCGGCAGTGACCAGCGTCACGCCCAACGCGGCCGAGTTGCTGATGCTGAAAGGGCCCGCGCCGGTCGAGGTCGTGACCGTGTTCAGCGTCGCGCCGCCGGCGACAACGGTGGAACCGCTGTAACTGTTGGCGGCGTCGAGCGTCAATGTGCCGCCGCTGACCGTCAGCGAAGAAGAGTTGGTGGTGAGATCGGGCAACGCGGAAACCGCTTCCCAAGTGCCGCCGCCCGTCTTGAGATAATTCAGCGTGCCCGCGAAATTGACGTCGCTGAATGTTGAATTCAATGTTCCGTTAAGCGCGCCGCCAAGTTCGATGGCCCAGGTTGCTGGCGAGGAATCACCAAGGATTTTTATTTGCGACGTCGCAATGGCCAGTGGGCCGGCGGCGGCGTTGAACCGGCGGCTGGTCGTGGTGCCGCCGATGTCGAACAGGGAAAATGAGCCGGTGATGGTTTGCAGATTCGTGCTGTTGTTGACAAACAAATCTGGGCCGGTGGCCGCGCCCAACTGCTGGCCGTTGATGGTGACGACCATCGGCGCGGTGCCAGCGTTAAAAGTCCATGTCTGCGAATTGCCAGTCAAATCGCAATTGGCCGTGTTCGTCGCCCCGTTGGCGAGCGGTCCGAAACCGACAGGGACGTTGTTGATATTGTTGCCCGACGGAACATTTCCCACGACCCAGTTGTTGGTGTTGCTGAAATTATTGTTGGTGATGCTGCCGCTGCCGTTCCACAGCGGATTGCCGGCGTGGACGTGCAATGTCAGAAAAGCGATGACAACCAGTGTGGTCAGGGAAAACCATCGGCGTCGGCTGGGTAATGTTCCGGAACTTTGGAATCGGATGTTCAAGTATGGGATCAAGGGAGTTGATGAATCGTTACTGGCCCAATCAGCCCCGCCGGCAGTAGGGGTGAATTTTTTGTCACGGTTGGCGTGGTAATTGAAGTGTGACGCTGCTCCACGGGCAACGCGGCGTCGCCCGCAAGTCGGTTGTTCCAACAATTGATCACATCTACTTCGAGCGTGTTAGCGCCGGATTTCACCGCAGCGGCGATGTCCACGCGATAGGGCGGGTGCCAGAGCGTGCCGAGCTTCTGGCTATTCACCCGCACGACGGCGAGGTCGTTGACTTTGCCGAGATCCAGAATCAATGCGGAGTGCGGAGTGCGAAGCGCGGAGTCGGAAATATCAAACGTCCGGCGATACGTGGCCTTGCCGGAAAAATGCTTGATGCCCTCTTCGGATTGCTGCGTCCAGTCGGCGAGCTGGTTAAACGTGATTTTTTCCGGCGCGCCGCGACCGGACGCGAAGCTCACTTCCCACGGACCGCTGATTTCCATCGGCACGGCGGCGTCCGCAATTTTCAACAGGCGCGTTTGGCCGTCGGAAAACTTCAGTTCGTAATCGCCGGCCTGACCGCCTTGCGCGGTGATTTTGCCGGTGGAATCGCGCGTCAACTGGAGCGGAAACCCGTCTACGCTTTCGCTTGGCTTCGGCATGGCGGCCGCAAGCTGGGCGATTTCGTCGCCGCTCAGCGAGCGGGAGAATTGCGCGATGCCACCCAGTTCGCCGCGAAATTTTGAAGCATCCTCAGCCGCGCCGGAATGCACGATGTGCGCGCTCTTCAAGCCCGTTCGCGCCAGCAAGCCGTTTAGATACAAATTCGGCTGGCCGTCGCGATACACCACGGCCACGTGCGTCCAGTTCGTGAGCGTCGCGGCCTGAACGAGTGTGGGCGCAAAATAATTTCCGCTGTGCTCGAACACGCAAACGCCATTGCGGCCAACGGCCAGCCCGCAACCGGCATGCGCATCGCCGCCGAAACCGTTGCCGTGCGGCGGGAAAAATACATCGTTGCGGTTCTCGGTCATGCCCACGACGCCGCGGTTCGCCTCGCGAACCAGCGTGGTGTCATCGGCGGGTTTCACCCAGACGGCGAACGTGAAATTATTCGGACTGTCGCTGACGACGGCATCGCTGCCCACCGGCTTTACCGTCGTGCCGAGAATTTCCTGACCGTTGCGCGTGACCGATACGATGCGTTCAGATTTGGGCGCAGCTTTTTTGCGAAACACCACGAGGACCGAGCCAGCCGGACCGCAGGACAACGGCAGCCGCACCACGCCATCCGCTGCGTCGTAAATGGCCGGATGCTCGATGCGGCCGGAATCCGGCGACCACAATTCGGGCGCTTTGTCGCCCACGCGGAAGGCGGCGGTCGTTGCCAGGGATTTTTCTTTGGGATTCGCGACGAAATAAATGTCGGCGTCGGCGGTGTGCCGGTGGGTGAAACCGAGCTGCGCCGAAGTTTCAAAATCCGGTTTCACATTCAGCTCGGCAAAAATGGTGTCGAGACTTTTGCCCCAGAAGACTCGGCCTTTACCAAATTGATTTTCGCCCGGTTGCTTCGCGTCGGCGTTGCCCCAGATTTCGCGGGCGAGTGTTTGGACTTCCGTGTCGCACTTCGGAAAATTTTCCAGACTCGGCGAACGCGACGGCGGCGCTCCGACAAGCGTTGCCCCGGCCTTCACCAGTTCACGGATTTTTTTCAGCAGCTCGGGCCGCATGGTCGCAGACTCCGGCAACGCGAGCAGGCGATAGCTCATGCCGTCAGGCAGCACCAGCCGGCCATCCTCCACTGCCAGCCGGTGCTCGATCACATCGGCGTTGATGAAGTCAAAGTCGAATCCCGGCGGCAAGGCCGGCTGCTGCGGGCCGACCATTTTGGGCGCGTCCTCGCTGATGAAATACGCCACGTCCGCGACGTGTTTGCCGGCCTGCAACAGCACGGTGCAGCGGCGCAGATAATCAATCCACGCCTTCGATTGCTCGAACCAGGTGTTGTTGCGGTTAAACTCCGTGCCAAACCAAGCATTGACGCCGGGGAGTTTTTCATCCGTTGGCTGATGAATATTCACGTGCAGCATGAACTGGTTGATGCCCTGGCAAAACGCCCAGTCGCCGCGTGCCTTCAAATCGCGGGGCGAGTTATTGAAGGCCGGACCACCCGTGAACGCCTCGGCCCACGTGACTGGCTTGCCGTAAATGTTCGCGGCGGAGGAAGCGTCGCGTAATTCGTAACGCCCGAGATAGCCCGTGTCCCGCTCGTCCAGAAAATTGCCGTTGGCCCAGAATTCGCCGGCGATCTCATCGCAGTCGCCGCCATACAAAAGGAACTCGCTGGGGAAACCCCAGTGGCCGTAATTCTCCAGCCACATTTTCATGCCGTGCTCGTGGCACAAGTCGCGCAGGCCGCCGACGTAATCCAGCGCAATCCGATCCGCCACCAGTCGTCGCAAATCCCAGAGAAAGCGATCCGACTGATCCACGCTGCCGACGATCCGCCCGGTCATCACCGGCAGGAACCGCAGCGGATCGTAACCGTAGCGCTTTTGAAAATCCGTCGCGAAGCCGTCGGTCCAATTCTCCGGGCCCATCTCATAACTGTCGGCCACGACGTGCTTCCATGATTTGCGCTCCGCCGCCGGCATCCGTTTGAGCAGATTGCCGACATACGCATCGAAGTGCGCCCGCAACGGGACGCGGTTCATCTTGTCCACTTCCAATCCGGTCGCCTCCGGCGGTGCCGGGCCGTTTTTCGTGCCGGTCGGCGTCAGCGCCGTGCGCAACAAGATCCAATCGCCGGTCGGCACGTCCCACTGCAATGTCCCATCCGCCGCCAGCAACTTGCTGAGGTCGCGCACGGCATTGGGTTGAATCGTCAAGCCGGATGCATCCGGTTCGGCTTCGGCAGGCCAAGTATAAAAATCATAAAGCGGATGCGGTTCCTGACACACTTTCTGCAACGATTTCTCCGCAAAATTTTCCACGCGTGCCGCCGGCGAAAGCTGGATGTCGCCAAGTTCGCAAGCTGCCGAAAATTTTAATTGGAAGAATCGTGCGGTGGTAGCCGGAAAGGTTGCCACGACCGGCGCGAGCGGCATCGGGCCGACGCCAAGACCGAGATTGTGCCGGTCAATCACGAATTTTTTCACCGTGTGAAATTGCTGACCGGCGTCCGATGCCAGCAATTCCGCCGAGACGTTTACTTTTTCCACGGGCTGCACCGTCACGCTCCGCGCCGTGAAGGGCGAAGGCATTTCGAAATTCACCAGCCTTGGCGTGCGCGAAGTGATCTTCGCCACTGCACCTTCGCCGGTCGGGGCCGGGAACGCCAGCACTGCGAGATCTTGAAACTCGCCTGTCGGCAAAGGCAGTTTGCCCGCGAAATGTTGCGGCCCATGCAGCCGCAATTCCGGCAGCGTGACGTAGCGCATCGCCTGCGACGGCTTCACCCACGGCCCGCCCGACTGGCTCCAGCCCGGCGAATTGAACAAGCCGACATCCACGCCGAGCCGCGTGCCTTCGCGCACGGCGTGCTCGATATAACTCCACCACTCATCCGTGAGCGCCTTGCTCGTGCTGGTCGTTGGCGTGCCGCTCTGGCCGCTGATGACGCCGATGTAGCCTTCGCCGATGCCGACGCGCTTCATCGCCTCCATGTCGCGCGTGATGCCCTCCTTCGAAATCTGGCCATCCATCCAATACCAGTAGCAGCGTGGCTTGGTGGATTCCGGCGGATTGGTGAAGTCATCGCTCAACGTGTCTCGGCCGCGCAGTAGGCAATTGGAAGCGAGAGCGAACGCGACAATCATTGGCACGGCGGCAAAACTTTTCATAATTGTTTGAAATCGGGTTGGCGCGAAATCTAACGCAAGCCCAGACTAAATGCGACCCGAAGCAGCACCCTAAGCCGATTTACTGGTCAACCAACTCGAAACGGCGAGTAGCCGGATTCAGAAATAGTTTCTTTCCCGGCGGCGGGTTCGGAAATGGCTGATGGGTGACCTCAAGGAATTTCGCCACGTCGTTGGTGGACCGCACCACGCTGGCGGCAATGGAAGAGCTGCGCCAACAGGTGCAGGTCATCGAACTCAATCTAGTGTAGTGTCCTTCAAGACCGTGATTTTAACTGTGTGAGTTTTTGGCGGGCGCGCTGGAGCTTGGCCAGGATGTCAGCGCCTGCGGCACGCCAGACATACCGTTTGGGGTTCAGGTTGCGTTCGGCCAGATAGTCCG
>CAINLR010000078.1 GCA_903850425.1 uncultured Verrucomicrobia subdivision 3 bacterium
GAAAATCAAAATCCAGACGATGGCGAACGGCTGACGCAGCGGAGCCAGAAGGAAGGCCAGCGCCGGGTGTTTTATGACTTCACCTGTTCCGCGCCGAAATCCGTCTCGGTGCTCGCGGTCACGCTGGACGACCAGCGATTGATTGAAGCGCATGAGGAATCAGCGCGCATTGCGTTTCGCGAACTTGAAACCTTCGCCGCCGCGCGCGTGCGCAAGCTGGGCGCTCGCAAGGATCGGCCAACGGGCAACCTCGTGGCCGCAGCGTTCGTGCATGACAGTTCCCGCGCGCTCGACCCGCAGTTGCACACCCATTTCACGGTGTTCAACGCCACGTTCGACAAGGAGGAGCGTTGCTGGAAGGCGCTGGAAGCGCGCGGCATGTATGACGCGATTCGTTATGGCACGGCGGTCTATCGGAATGAACTGGCCAAACGGGTGCAACAAATCGGCTACCGGATAACCCCGGCCAAACACGGCTTTGACATCGAGGGTGTCAGTGACGTGGTGGTAAAACGGTTTTCCAAACGCGCGCAGCAGCGCGACGCGGTGGTTCAGGAAATGGAAGCAAAGTTGGGGCGCAAACTTTCCAACGACGAAATTTCCCATGCGGTGCATCAGAGCCGGGCAAAAAAACTCAAAGGTATTTCAACCGCCGAAGTCCGTGCTCGGCAATTGTCAGAGTTGTCAGCCGATGAACGGCAATCGCTGCAAACACTCCGCGCGACGGCTCGTCCATCGCGCCTGCCGCACATTGCGCTGGTGGAAAATCAGGTTTTGAACCATGCCGTCGCCCATGTCTTCGAGCGCAAATCGGTCGTGCCGGAACATGAACTGTTGAGCGTGGCGTTGTCGCATCGCCTGGGTGCGGTGGATTTGAATGATTTGAAAGGGGCGGTGAAACACCTGCCGGATTTGGTGAAAACCGAACGCGGATTCTCGACGCAAAAGATACTGGCAACTGAACTGGATTTGATCCAGACGGTCAATGCGGGCTGCGATGCCGTCGCGCCGTTGCATCCGGGCTACAAATCTGCGGATTGGCTGGGCGAAGATCAACGCCGGGCGATTTACCATGTGTTGCGCACCAGTCACCGCATCACCGGCCTGCGCGGTCTGGCCGGTAGTGGCAAAACCACGGCGTTGCGCGAGTTGGTCGCCGCCTGCAAAGATGCGAAGATTGAACTGCTGTTCTGCGCGCCAACGGCGGCAGCCACGGATGTTCTCCGCAAAGAGGGATTCGAGGCGAAGACGCTGCAAAGCCTCTTGCTGACGAAACCGGCGCTGTCTGCCCGTCAATTGGTGGTGCTGGACGAGGCCGGAGCGGTGGGAATGGATGACATGAAGCGCCTGTTTGATTGGGCGCGCGATGCGCGCATCATTTTGTCCGGCGACACCGGCCAGCACGCTTCGGTTGCGCGTGGCGATGCGCTGCGGATTTTGGAACGACATTCCAATTTCAAATCCGGCCAGTTGACGGCCATCCGGCGGCAACGCAAGGCGGCTTATCGCAAGGCCGTGGAACTGGCGGCGCAGAAACGCACCGTGGAAGCGTTCGCGCAATTGGAACGCATGGGTGCGGTGACTGAAGTCCTTGCGGACGGCCACCATGATCTTC
This sequence comes from uncultured Verrucomicrobia subdivision 3 bacterium, assembly GCA_903850425.1. GTDB lineage: Bacteria > Verrucomicrobiota > Verrucomicrobiia > Limisphaerales > UBA11358 > UBA11358. Next base: position 1,616 of record CAINLR010000078.1, read on the forward strand.
ACGACTCGGCGGCGAAATCGTATTTGAAAGCATCGGCGGAAAACAAATCCGCGCTGCTGGTCGCGCCGACTTGGAATGAAATCGAGGCGGTGACGGAAAAAATTCGCACCGCGCTGAAAACGTCCGGTCGGTTGGCCGGTGAGGAAAAAGAATTTCAGGTCTTTGATTCATTGTCGTGGACCGAAGCGCAGAAACGGGATGCGCGACAATATCGTCCCGGCATGGTCATCCATTTTCATCGTCGTGGCCATAGTTTTAATAAAAATGAAACTGTTGCGGTGGTCGCGGTCGAAAACGATTCGCTGAAAGTGCAACGTGCTGACGGCACCGAAACTTTTTTTCATTTGGGTCAAAGCTCCGCCTTGTGCGATGTCGGGGAGCGACGGAAATTAAAAATCGCCGCCGGGGA
>CAINLR010000079.1 GCA_903850425.1 uncultured Verrucomicrobia subdivision 3 bacterium
AGGATCAGCCACCAGCACCAACTCACTCACAACTAACTCCACTATGAATACCTGATTCACTCACCCCAAAGTCTTCAACTTGACTTTACTCATAGCAGCTGAGCCACCGCCGACTCGCGACGTGAACCGCGACAGCGGAACTGAAAGCGCCAACGGCGGTTGGGTCAGCTACTGGGTATTGCACAGAGGACGGTGGCGGTTGATTATGACCATTCCAAGGAGAGATATAGTCGCCGGAAGCTGATTCCAGTCAACCCTAAAACCTTGGGCGACCACCTTCACTTGAAGCGCATTGAGGCCGACCTTTCCCAGCCGGAAGTGGCGCAAAAGACGGGGGTTTCTGTGCGAATGGTGCGGAAATGGGAATACGGTCTGGCCTGCCCCACCGAGGGGCATTGGCAGGCGTTAAAGCTCATTCTGCGCTTGGGCGAGCTACCCGCCGCCCGCCGCCCGCCAATCGCCGGAGTAGCTTGAAGGTTATTACACAGCATCTCACCAAAGTTTTGCCGTTTTTCGCCAAATTTTCGGCGAACTTGGCGACAGCTTACCTCTTGACAGCGCCGCGTTCGAGGTTGGCACGCAAGTTGAATAGTCGTGCGCCAAGTGAGATTGTCTCCCGGGAGGGTCGTCATAATCCAGTGCATGAGTCTGGCCGTTTTGCCCTTTCGGGCCACGGGCTACCGCCACCATGTCCGCCCCCTCAACCGTGTAGTGTATTGTTTCCTCGCTATGAGGTCACGAACTCAGAAACCGCGGGAAAGTGAAATGAATCTGTTTCAGAAGCGATTGGAGGGTCGTCCCGAATTGGCGTCAGGGTTTGGTTCCAAATTATCCCACCCCGCACACCAGAAGTAAATCTGGACTGCACTCATACAAGCAGCAGAATTTTAATTCCACCTCGGGTATAATCATTTCTATTCCACCAAAAAATACACCCCACTTGTGGGGCTAGTCACCCGTCTTAAATGGCTGTAGCCTAATGGAAAGTTCCGGTTCAAAGTGTTTTTATTTTATACGAAACCATGCAAAATAATGTATTTCTTAGGTTTGCAAATGTATAACCCTTATATTCGTCTGGGGCGATGGATTTTACCGACAGTTGGTTTGTTTTCAGGCGCGATCCTGAATCAGGTCTGCGCGGCCGAACTGACGCTCAAAAGTCCTGATGGAAAAATTGTCGTCACGATTCAGGATGGCAGCCACTTGAACTTCTCGGTGAAGTTTCGCGGCAAGCCGGTCGTTGCGCCTTCCGCCTTGGGAATCACGGTTGAAGGCCAAGATCTCGGGACGAACACGCTCTTTGCCGGCAAACCGGCCACCACCGAAATCAACGAGCAATACCGCGTGCTGGGAGTTCATAAAACCGCCATTAACCATTGTTTTTCCTCGGTGATTCCGCTGACAGGCAACGGTGGGAAAAATTCGTGGCAACTGGCCGTGCGCGTTTTTGATGATGGCGTGGCGTATCGCTATCGGGTTCCCGGCGACGGCATGCGACATATTGACGGCGAAAGTTCGGAATGGAATGTGCCAGTGGGTTCGATGCTTTGGTCGCAGAACGCGAACAATACTTCCTACGAATCAAAATATGAGACCGCCATCGTCGGCCAATTGCCCAAGGACTTTAAGTTCATGGCACCGGCAACGCTCAAGTTTCCAGGCAACGCGGGTTATGGAATGATGACTGAAGCCGATCTGATCAATTACAGCGATCTGTCGTTGCAATCGGCCGGCGCGAGCGGCATCAAAGCCTTTTTCCACAACAGCACCGGCGGCTGGATTAACTCAGGCGAAATTGTTTCGCCTTGGCGCGTCACCGTGCTGGCGGCCGATCTAAATACTTTGGTGAACAGCGATATCATCAAAAATCTTTGCCCGCCGCCCGCACCGGAACTGGCGAATGCCTCGTGGATTCGTCCGGGTCGTTCCACTTGGGGATGGCTGAGTTGTTATTGCGCGCCGAAGTTGGACGACCAGCATTCGTGGATTGATCGGACGAAAGAGTTGGGTTACGAGTATTATCTGATTGATGATGGCTGGCGCGAGTGGAACGGCAGCGGTGACAAGGCGTGGCAGGCGCTGGCGGAAACCGTTGCCTATGCGAAAAGCCAGAACGTGGCTGTCTGGGCCTGGGTTCACTGCAAATACGTTCACCAGCCAAAAGATCGTCTCGAATATTTCAAGCGGGCCAAGAACATCGGGCTTGTCGGATTGAAGATTGATTTCATGGAGCCCGCCAACGCGGAATGGGCCAACTGGTATGAAGACACCTTGCGGGATGCCGCCGCGCTGCAATTGATGGTGGATTTTCACGGCGCGGTCAAGCCGACCGGTCGCGAGCGCACCTGGCCGAACGAAATGACGCGCGAAGCCATCGCGGGCCGCGAGCAGGGAAAAAGTCCCGCGTTGCATGACAACACGCTGCCGTTCGTGCGCTATGTGCAGGGCCACGCCGATTTCACGCCCACCCTGTTCATGGCCGACCGGTTGAAAGGCTCGTCCTACGCCCATGAGCTGGCGATGGCGGTCGTCTTCACTTCGCCCTACCTCTGCATGGGCGACAATCCGACCAACTATCTCAACAGCGTGGCGGTGGACGTTTTGAAAGCGCTGCCTCCAGTTTGGGATGAAACACGTGTTTTGCCCGCCAGCGAAATTGGCGAATTGTCCTTGTTCGCCCGCCGCAGCGGCGAGCAATGGTTTATCGGCGGAATCAATGACCTGACGCCGCGCCGGGAAAAAATCTCATTAAACTTTCTGGGCAAGGGTGCTTACCAACTGGTTGAGCTGGCCGATAGCCCGGACCGGAATGATGCCTTCGTGCGGACAGAACGCAAAGTGACTAGCAAAGACATGCTACACGTTCCGCTTCGCAAGGACGGTGGTTATGTCGCCTGGTTGCGCCCGCTCATATCGGAATAGGCGGGAGCAATAAACTTGTTACTCAATTCGATAGACAGGAATACCACGGAATCCAAAAGCCAAGCCCAGCCTGCATTGGACCCGCTTTCCAAAATGGTATTTCCCCACATGAGGTTGAGCAATCCATGAGCAAGATACGACAATACTCCGGCTTCGCAATGGCGGTTTCGTTGGCCTTGATTCTCATGGCGGCGGTTGGCGCCGCCAACGGAGAATCGTTCGGAATTAAGTTTTTAGGCAACACCACCGATAGCGTCACCGGCATAGCCGGAGTGGTGCCTGTTTCCGGGTGGAACAATATCACCAATGCCAATAGTGTATTTATCGCCGGCACCATCCGTTCGAGCGATGGAGCCGTTTCGGCCACATTGAGCTTGAGCGGCAGCGGACGTGCGAATGGCTGGAATAGCGGAACTGCTGCGGACGGTGCAAATGGCTCACTTATGCGCGGCTATTGCGATGCCATGGGGACGGCGCCGGTGACTGTAACTATCAGCGGGTTGACGGGGTCTTCTTACACGATTTATTTATACACCCAAGGTGATGGTCAAAGGCCGGGCAGTGGCTCCGATTGGATTCCCAACTACACGATTAACGGCTCAACAATCTGCACCCCCACAATTGCGCCCACTTTTAAACGGTTTATCCAAAGCGGCATGATCTTGGCAAATACGAACACCTTTCCAACCAGCCTCGCGAATGGTAACTGCATCCGTTGGAACAATGGCGTTCCCAACAATGGTGTGATCACCATCTCAGCCAACACAGACAACCGCTCCTATCGTTCGCCGTTGAATGGCATCGAACTGGTGCTGAACACCAATCCGCCACCGTCCCAAACTCGGCAGATTCGCATCGAGCCATTGGGTGACTCGATCACCTGGGGCTATCCGACCGCAGACACCGTGGGCGGCTATCGGCTGACGCTCTATCAACTGTTGACCAATGCCAGCATTGCGATGGATTTTGTGGGAACGCAGGTGAGCAGCGCGCCGGGTCTGCTCTACCCCAATCATGAAGGTCATAGTGGCGATCGCATTGACCAGATCGATGATCCAAATTTCTTGACCTGGGTGAACTCGGTTGCCACCCCGGACATTATACTTCTGCTGATCGGCACGAATGACCTGGGGCAGAATTACGATCCGACCAACGCCATCGTCCGGTTGGACGCCATGATTTCGCACATCTCCACGGACCGTCCAAACGCGAAGGTGATTGTCGCCAATTTGCTGGCCCGGTCAGGATCGGCCAATAACTTGATCGACACCCTCTTCAACCCTTTCGTTCCGGGCGTCGTGGCCAAACATCAGACCAACGGGGAACCGGTTTATTTCTGGGATTTGCATTCCCAGCTCACCGTGGCTGACACCGACGGCCTGCATCCGACTACGAATGGCTATCCCAAGATTGGCAAACAATGGTTTGATGCCATCAACGCCGTCTATGCTCCTTTCACGGGCTACAATCTGGCCTTGAACAAGACTGTGACTGCTTCGTCCGTCAACGGCAGCAACGGCGCTTCCAACAGCGTGGATGGCGATCTCTCCACTTCTTGGTCTAGCGTGGTCAGTGATCCGCAGTGGCTGGACGTGGACTTGGGTTCAATCCAAAACGTCTATCAGGTCAAATGCATCTGGACCGCCGCGTATGCGAAGAATTTTCAGGTCCAGGTTTCGACCAACAACACGACTTGGATGACTGTTTACAGCGCGACTACCGGCTCCGGCGGCACCAATACGATTACCTTTGAGCCGACCGGCGCGCGCTTCGTAAGAATTTACGGCACGGCGCAAAGCGCGGGTTCAGGTTACGGCATTTTTGAACTACAAGCGTTCGCCGCCCCGCCGGTGAATCTCGCATTGAACAAATCCGCCGCGGCCTCCTCCACTTCAGATGCGGTCAACTTTCCGATCACCAACGCTGTGGATGGTAAGGCTGGCAGTCATTGGTCCTCCACCGCGCACGATGCGGAATGGATTACCATTGATCTCGGTTCGCCGCAACGCGTGGGCCGGGTGCGGTTGAATTGGGATGCCGCTTACGGCCAGGGCTACGACCTTCTGACTTCCACAGACAACACCAACTGGACCCGGGTTTATAACACCAGTCAAGGCACCGGCGGCACGGACGATGTTTCGTTTGTGGCGGTCAACGCGCGCTACGTCAAAATGAATGGGTTGCAACGCGGAACCACCAATGGCTATTCGCTGAATGAATTCGCCATCTACGGCGCACTAGACGCCCCGGCGGCCAGCGTGTTCCCCCCACAGATAGCGACTACTCCGGCTTGGGTTCCGTCCTCGGTGTATCCCGGTCAGAGCGCTAGCACTACCGTGACGGTCAGTGGCACGACGCAGTTTGCGTATCAGTGGAGGGCTGGTTTTAACGGGAATTACACAAACCTGACGGATGGCGGAAATATCTCCGGTGTCACCAACGCGACCCTGACGATTTCCAGCGTGCAATCCACCAACGCGCTCAACTACGTCGTGGTGATCACCAATTCGCTGGGTTCGATCACCAGCAGCGTGGCGGCGCTGACGGTTTTGCCAACCTCGCCGGCCAACAATTTCACCTTGAACTATGGCGGGACGCCCATTGCTCAAAGCACTGGCAAGGATTGGAACACGGCCAACAATTGGAATCCGGGCGGGTTACCAGCCTCAACTTCGGTGTATGCCTATCCCGGCAGTTCGTATGAGTTGGTGGTCAAATCGCGCCTGCGGAATCCGGCGGCCACCACCTACAATATTTTCCCCGGCGCATCATTGATCGTGGACGGCGGTGGCGTTGTAGAAAATGGCACGGTTAACAACGTGAGTGAGATTCGATTCAAGAATAATGCGGCGGCCAGCAGCCTGGCCGGCGGGTTTTATTCCACAAACTATTTTCCCAACCTGGTGTTGAACGGCGGTCAGTTGAACATCGGCGACAATACGACGGTCGTCTTGCAAGGAAAAGTGACCGTTGCCACCAATTCTGTGATCTACAATTCAGGTGGTGGCACCAATCAGTCCTATCAGCTCGACGCCTATCTGACGGGAGGTGGCAACCTTCAGTTTTACAACTATAACGCAACGAACCTCGACGTCATCAACTCCGTGCTGGCCATCACCGGGACGACCAACACGTTCACTGGAATCTGGGACATCAAGATCGGCGCGCTGGTGGGCAGCGGCGTAAATTCATTGGGCACTAATACCATCACCATTGGTGCCAGCGGCATTTTGGCAACGACCTATCCCCTCAACAACACCAATGCTTCGCTGGTGCTCAACGGGCGCATATTCCTGACCCAGACCAACGCCTTCAAAAACGTGATTGTTAACGGCGCGCCGCTGGCACCGGGAACGTATTCCGCCACCACTCTCGGCGGACTTTACACGAACTTCCCCGCCACCTTCCCGGCGCTTTATGGCACCACGGCGACCAGTGCCTCGGGCGCTATCAAGGTTGGCAATGTCATCGTCCCGCCGTTGTCACCGAACATCACCAGCATTCAAGTGGGCGGCACCGGCGAACTGACCCTATCCGTCACGAATGGCACGCCGGGCGGTTCGTGGGAGTTGTTGCAAAGCACCAACGTGGCGTTGCCTTTGAACCAATGGCAGACCAACACCATCGGCACGTTCGATGGCATCGGTAACCTGTCCACGAACCTTGCCAACGCCGTCACAAACCTCCAGAACTTTTACATCCTAAAGGTGCAGTAAAATCATTGCGATTCCATCATTACCGTAGTTGAAATATGAAACTCATGAACATTACCTTGTTGGCGGCATTCCTTTCCGTGAACGTGATCGCGGGCGGAGCCGCCGAATTTAACACCCTGCAATTGGCCGAGAATCTGAACAACACGGCCCATAAATTGGAAGCCGCGCTAGCCAAGAACCGGGATTCGCTGCCGCTATTCGATGTGGTAAAAGATTTCGGAGCGATTCGCACCGGACTTCAAATCACCACAAAGCAACTGCAGGATGCCATCGATGCCTGCGCGAAGCAGGGCTCCGGCAGAGTGTATTTCCCGCCGGGGATTTATCTGACCGGAACCCTGGCTTTGAAATCTGGAGTTCATATTGAACTAGCCGAAAGAGCCGAAATTTTGGGCAGCACCGATACGAAAGATTATTTGGTCATCTCCCCACAGTATAAAAACAATACGGACCGCCAGGTGAATAAATCCCTATTCTATGCCGAAAAAGCGGATGATATTTCGCTGACCGGCAAAGGCACCATTGATTTCCAGGGCGACAGCCTCGCGTATCAGCCTTCGCACGACAACGATCCGCTGCGGCCCTTTGGCATCCGCTTTGTCACTTGCACAAATGTTTATGTGCGCGGGCTTATGTTGATCAACTCGGCGCAATGGATGGAGCACTATCTGGACTGCGAAAACGTGATGCTTGAAGATCTCAATGTGTTCAATCACGCGCACCAAAACAATGACGGTCTTGATATTGATGGCTGCCGGAATGTCTATGTCCGCAATTGTCGCGTTGACAGTGACGATGACGGCATTTGTTTGAAAAGCAATGGACCGGGTTCCTGTGAGAACGTGTTGATCGAAAACTGCATCGTCTCCAGCCACTGCAATGCGTTGAAACTGGGCACCGAAACCACCGGCGGATTCAAAAACATCATGTATCGGAACTGCCAGGTGGTGCCGTCCGTCACCGGCCATCATTTTATTAATGGATCGTCCACCGCCCGGACGGCAATAACGCTGATCATCACCGACGGGGGCACCATGGAAAACGTCTGGTTTGATGAGATCGAAGCCACCGACTGCATCACACCCATTTTTGTGACTTTGGGCAATCGCAGCCGCAAATACACCGCTGACGTCCCGAAACCCGGAATTGGACGGATTGAAAACATCAAACTCTCCAACATCAAAGCCACGGGGGCCGGACCAATTTCCTCTTCCGTCACCGGCTTAGATACTTCGCACCAAATTAAGAATGTGACTCTGGAAAATATTTCCCTGACGCTGACGGCTCCCGGAAATGACAAGGACCGCCAGACCGACATGGATAAGGTTTTGAAACGAGTCAAGCCGGGCTATCCTTCTCCAGAATCTTGGGGAAACCTACCGAGCTACGGTTTCTATTTCCGGTATATTGACGGATTGCAACTGAAGAATATTGAACTGAAATCAGAAAAGAAAGATCCGCGCGATCCCATCGTTACCGCTGATTGCCTCAATGTGGTTGGACTTCAATGAAGCCTTAACGAGTATGCAGATACATCTTTAGAATGGTCGCTGCTGATTCTGCGCGAGATTACGCAGGAGATTACTTCGTTGTAATCAGGTCGTTGACCACGGGATCAACTTCAATCGTGATGTCCTTATACTCATCAAACAAACCGCCATTGTGCATTTGTAGGGCGATTGGTCCCGCCTTGCCGGCGGCGGAATCTTTGAAGGAACCTGCTTCGACAGCCTTGCTGCCAATGGGCTGCGCGACCGCCACGCGCGCGGTGCCGGTCTTTGCATCCACCAAAAGTTCGACCCGGCTCCATTCATGAAAGTTGGCCGCGTCTCTGGGAAACGGCGCGAAGCCATCGCCGCTGTTGTTATGACCTTTGCGATAATCCCAATGGCTGCCCGTGGGTAACTGAAACTGGAGGCCGGCCAGCGCGTCTGCCGGTTTCTGACCTTCCGTCGGGGCGGTGCAAAAGAAAAGCACGCCCGGCTTGTGGTCGTGTATGCCGCTCACATGGCGCACGGTGAACATCAGCCGGTAATGATCGTATTGATTGGTGGTATAAAGCACGCCGCGACCCTTGCCCAGACTGGCGATTACGCCGTTCGTGACTTCCCATGAATTGGTTGGGATTTGAATCCAGCCATTGAGAGTTTTGCCGTCGAATAGGGATACCGGATCCGCCGCGTTCGCGGATAATACGAGCAGAATAGCCGCAGGGACAGTCGCAAATAATTTATTCATGGATGCTTATTCGGTTTTAAAAATGAGCTGGTTGCTTTGCAATGACGCTGTTGGCTCGGTCAGTGTTCCGATTGGCCAGGGATTTCAGGAATGCCCGGATCATCCAGAATCTGCACGGCGGTGCCGTCGCCGATATGTTTCCAATCTTGCAGCACCCAGACGACTTTCTTGTCCGGCGTGACTTCAATGAGCTGAGGGCCTTGGCTGTTTTTGCCGCGTGAGGTAAAGATGGTATTGCCGTTAGCCAGCCGGGTGCAGCTTTGCGGCGCAGAAGTGAACTGGTATTCCGCCGGTAGATCCGTCAGGCAATTGAATTCCCAGACCGTTTCGCCCTTGGGATTGACTTCGCGAGTGAGCCAGTCCTTTTCGTCGGTGATCAGGGTGTTGCCGTTCTTCAACCGGAGTGCGGCCCAAGGCTGATTGATTTTGTAGCTCCAGACTTCGTTGAAATTTTTGTCGTATTCCACGACTTTGCCCAAGGTCATGTAAGACACGAGGTAGGTTCCCTGCGCCGTGTAGCGCACGCGCCGAAACTGCCCGTGGATACCGCTAGGGTCGGGTGGCTGCCTGAAGTCAAGGACATGATCAACTTCGACAGTTCCAGTCTTGATGTTAATGACCATTAACTTGGGGGGCAGACCATTCTCAACGAACAAGACTTTGTCCAAACCAATGGGCTGGCAGCCGTGGATTTCCGTGTGGTTGGTGCCTTTGGGAACGTTGCAATCATAACGCCAGATCACTTTCTTGTCCGGTGTGATTTCGGCGATGTAAGCCATCCGGCTGAAAAGAATGTTCCCGTTGGATAGCATCCACACATCGTCGTATTCGGGGCCGCCGCCGGTCTGATAACTCCAAATCGTTTTGCAATCCTTGACGAGAAACATTTTATTGCAGTTCTCACCGACATAGAGCATCGGGTGCTGCGCCAGACCGTTGCCGGGCAGGCCGGAACGCGTGATGCCATTCGTATATTTTTCCGAGCACACGGTTTCACTCGGGGCGAAAGCGGGCACGTTGGCAGCGGTAAAAAGCGGCAGAACGTCCATGCAGGGCGTCACCGAAGCGGTTTTAGTGGTGGGCGTGTGACAGCCAGTCAAGGTGGCGATCACGCCAATGGCCAAAACCATTGCCAAAGAGGAACGGAGTTTTATGTTCATGCTTTTTGGAGAGTATGGATTGAATTGAAAATTTGGATTATTTATCGAGCACCGGCGAATTGCGAATGACAAGACCAGAACCATTTTCAAATTTTGACGCCGCCACGCCTTCGGCGAGTTGCGCCTTGAAGTTGTCGATCTCCAGCCCGTTTACATCCACACATTGAATCGCGGGACGGAAGTCGTCTTTCAAAAAGCTGAAGGTGATGTTCGCCAGTTCCAGATCCTTGACGTGCCGCGCGAATAATCCGTAGGCCGGCATGAGCGTGTTGCCGCTGGGTTCGGGATAACCAGTGCCGAGTTCCTTGGGCACATTGCTGGCTTGTTCCTTGGCGGCACCGCCTTTGTAGATGAGCCGAATGTTTTCCAACCGGACGCCTTCAATGGGCTGGTTGGGCAATCCCATGATTTGGATGCCGCTGATACGATCAACGCCGGTGGCAATGACGTTGGAGATCAAAATATTTTTCATGCGGCTGACGTTATTGGTCAGGCCGGGCGAGCGGTTACGTTTGCCGGTCGTGATGTAAATGGGGTAGTTGATCACGTCCATCATCGAAATGTTATTGATGGTGATGTTTTCCAAAATGCCGCCGTCCACTTCTTCCAGCGCCAGCCCTTTGCAGGCACGGAACGTGCAGTTGGCGATGGTGCAATTGCGAAAGCCACCGCTCGACTCGGTGCCGAACTTGATGCGGCCCTGACCACCGGCTTTGGGTTTCATCGTGCCGTCGAGTAACGTGCCTTCGACAAAACCGGAGACCTGGCAGTTGACGATGGTGAGATTTTCCGTGAGGCGTGGTTCGCCGAGCGCGTAAGTGCTCTTGGGGCAAAGGCCGTCGTCGCCGGGCGAATTGATGCGGCAATTGGAAACCATCGTGTTGCGGCAGCAGTCAATGTCCATGCCGTCGCGGTTGGTGTCCATCGTGACATTGTCCACCGTCAGATTGTCGCAACCCGTCACGAGAATGGCGAAGTGTCCGCCATGAACAATCGTCACGTCACGGATCAAAACGTTTTTGCAGAGCTTGAGTGCGATGGCTTTGTTTCCAAGGCGCACAGGCACAAAAACATTTGTGTTAGGCCGGTCAAAATGATCGTAGCCGCACATCTTGTCGAGAATGCCAGAGTTACTCGTCAGGCCACCTCCATTGATCGTGCCATTGCCGCTGATGAAAACATTCGTCAGATTCTCGCCCCAAATCAGGCTGTTATGAAAATAACAATGTCCGCCGTCCTGATACGCGATGCCGACAAACGGCTCGGTTTCGTCATAGGCGTTTAGGTTTTGCGGTGCGCCGAGAATGGTTGCACCCGCATCAATGAGCAGATGGATGTTGCTCTGCAAATGGATCGAGCCGCTCAAATACGTCCCCGCCGGCACGAGCACTGTGCCGCCACCAGCTTTGGCAGCGGCGTCAATCGCCAGGTCAATCGCCGGGCTGTCCAGATTCTTCCCATCGCCCACCGCGCCAAAATCGCGGACGTTGAACGAAGCTTGGGCTGGCTCCGCCTGCGCTAATAATAACGAAGATAAAAAAATACTGAAGCAACTGATTGGAATTATCCGCCCAGCGAGAAATGCGATTACTTTTTTCATTTGTGATTTGATGGTGGTGGTTGATCAGTGTGCCGGTTGGCCGCAGTGTTTGTGGTTCACACTATTTAACGGTAATCAACTTGTCTTCCTTCGGATTCGCTTCCACGTAGATGTCCTTGTATTCGGAAGCCCCGCCGCCGTGGCGCATCATGCCGATGGGACCGGGAATAATGCGCTGCTCAGGATCGGTTCGCTCGCTGGGTTTTGGATGCGTGTAGCGCACGATTTCAACGCCATCCACGGCGGCCCGCAGAGTGCCTTTCTCCAGGTTGCACAACATTTCCGTCGTGTGCCAATTGCCGGAATCATTGGATCCCGGTGCCAGATGTTCATGCAGCAGATCTTTGTGTTGGGGCGGATGATAATTCCACATGCCTCCGAACGGGGGCATGAATTGAAGCCAGCCCGCATTGTCAATCTGCGGCTTCACAGAATTCGTCGGATGGTTGCCCCAGAACAAAACCCCCAAATGGTCGCCCTTCACCGGATTCATCCGAGCGGTGAAGATCAGACGGAAACTGCCATAATCTGCCTTCGTATAGGCGAGGCGTGAGGTGCCGCCCACGCCATGCATGGCTCCGTCCACAATGGTCCACGTTGATGGGTCGGCCTCCCAACCCGCGAAAGATTTCCCGTCGAATATTTTCATACAACCCGCGTAGGCAGGGGCTTGCTGGCCAGCAGCCGCAGCCGACGCAGTCTCCGGCGCTTGCTTTTTTTCATCAGCGCCCTGCAAAAGGATTGCGCCACAGGTCAACAGAGGTAGAAGCAGAATCCTTGAAGTGATTTTAGTTTTCATATTTTAGATTTCATCAACATAGGATGCCAAGTTCAGTGTTCCGATTGGCCGGGAATTTCCGGGATGCCAGGATCATCCAGAATTTGCACGGCGGTGACGCCATTGATGTCCTTCCAATCTTGCAGCACCCAGACGACTTTCTTGTCCGGAGTGACTTCGATGAGCTGCGGACTTTTACCATTGCCGCGAGAGGCGAAGATGGTGTTGCCGTTGGCCAGCCGCGTGCAGGTCTGCGGCGCGTTGGCGAATTGATATTCCGGCGGCAAATCAGTTTTGCAATTGAATTCCCAGACCGTCTCACCCTGGCGATTGACTTCACGGGTGAGGTTGTCCGTTTCGTCGGTGATCAGCGTGTTGCCATTCTTCAGCCGGAGCGCGGCCCAAGGCTTGGTGCTCTTGTATCTCCAGATTTCTTTGAAATTTTTATCGTATTCCGCCACGTAGCCCAGGTTGAGAAACGCAATGAGGTAAGTTCCGTCAGCCGTAACGCGAGCGCGCCGGAACTGCGGATGAATCCCACCTGCGCCCCACGCCGGATTATAATCAAGCTGGTGATCCACTTCGACGGCACCGGTCTTGATGTTGATGATCTTCAACTTGGGCGGCAATCCGTTTTCAACAAACATGACTTTATCCAATCCAATCGGCTGGCAGGCGTGAATCTCGGTATGATTGGTGCCTTTTGAAGCATTGGCATCGTAACGCCAGATCGTCTTTTTGTCCGGCGTGATCTCGGCAATATATTCCATGCGCGAGAAAAGAATGTTCCCGTTGGAAAGCATCCACACGTCATCGTATTCAAAACTCCGTCCGGTCTGATAGGTCCAGATGATTTTGCCCTCGTTGATGAGATACATCTTGTCGTAATTTTCACCGAAGAGCAGCATCGGATGCTGCGCCAAACCTTTGCCGGGCAGATTGGGCGGCGTGACGCCATTCGTCCAACCACCGGCGGGCGCTTCGGTTTCGCCCGGCCCCATCGCCGGCACATTCGCGGAGGTGAAGAGCGGCAGCACATCCATGCAGGGCGTCGCCGAAGTGGTTTTAGTGGTGAACGTGTGACAGCCAGTCAACATGGCGATCACGCCGATGGCTGAAACAACAGTCAGTGTAGAACGGATTTTTTTGTTCATGTTTTTTCGGAGCGTATGGATTGAATTGAAAAATCTGATTACCGATCCAGCACGGGTGAATTGCGAATGACGGCACCGGAAACATTTTCAAACTTTGACGCCGCCGCGCCTTCGGCCAGTTGCGCCTTGAAGTTATCAATCTCCAATCCGTTGACATCCACACATTCGATGGCGGGACGGAAATCATCTTTCAAAAAACTGAAGTTGATATTCGCCAGTTCCAAATCCTTGACGTGCCGCGCGAACAATCCATAGGCCGGCATGATGTTGGTTTGCCGGGGTTCAGGATAACCGGCTCCGAGTTCCTTAGGAACATTGGCGGCTTGCTCCTTGGTGCCGCCGCCTTTGCAGATGAGCCGGATATTTTCGAGGCGAATCCCTTCAAGAGGTTGCTCCGGCAGCCCGGCAATCTGGATGCCGCTGATGTGATCCACGCCGGTGGCCACGACGTCGGAGATCAAAATATTTTTCATGCGACTGACATTGGTCAGGCCGGGCGTGCGATTGCGGCTGCCGGTTGTGATGTAGATCGCGTAGGTTTCCACGTCCATGATCAAAATGTTGTTGATGGTGATGTTTTCCAAAATGCCGCCATCAACTTCTTCGAGCGCAAGACCACGACAACCGCGAAAGGTGCAGTTTGCCACGGTGCAGTTGCGAAAGCCGCCACTCGATTCGGTGCCGAACTTGATGCGGCCATTGCCGTTTTTTACCGGCTTCATGGTTCCGTCCAGCAACGTGCCCTCCTTGAAACCGGAAACCTGGCAGTTCACAATCGTTAGATTTTCCGTGATGACGGGACGACCTAGCGCATAAGTGCTCTTGGGACAAATCCCGTCGTCCCCGGGCGAATTGACGCGGCAGTTGGAAACCATCGTGTTGCGGCAGCAATCAATGTCCATGCCGTCACGGTTCGTATCCAGCGTCACGTTATCAATCGTCAGATTATCGCAGCCCGTGACTAGAATCGCAAAATGTCCGCCACGAACGATGGTCACATCACGGATCAAAACATTGCGGCAGAGTTTGAGCGCGATGGCCTTGTTGCCCAGGCGGACAGGTTTAAAAATATTCGTATTGGGTTGCTGCCATTGATCAGAACCAATCATACGATCCAAGACGCCATCGTTACGTTCCAAACCGCCGCCATTGATCATGCCATTGCCCGTGATGAAAACATTGGTGAGGTTCTCGCCCCAGATGAGGCTGTTGTGAAAAAAACTGTGCCCGCCATCCTGATAAGGATTGTTCGTCCACGGCTCGGTTTCATCATAGGCATTCAGATTCTGTGGCGCGCCGAGAATAATTGCGCCCGCATCAATGTGCAGATGGATATTGCTCTTGAGCCGGATGGAGCCGCTTAAGTAAGTTCCCGCCGGCAGGAGCACGGTGCCGCCGCCGACCGCTACCGCCGCCTCAATGGCCTTGTTGATCGCCGGGCTGTCCAAATTTTTCCCGTCCCCGACCGCGCCAAAATCGCGGACGTTGAAAATGTTTTTGGTGGGTGTCTCAGCAGCCTTTAGAATTCCAACCATCGAAATCAACAAAATAATAGAACCGCCGACGGAGGCCTGGATAATACTGCGGAGCGATTGTCTTGTCATAATCGTTTACAGGGAAATTATTTTGTCGGCAGTTCGCGGATTTTCACGTTGCGATATGAAACCACACTGCCGTGTTCTTGCAATAGGATATGGCCGCCCGGCCATTCGCCGAAGTTGGGAATATCCTTGAACTTGCTGGCCGCGACGGCGGTGCGGAAGGCCGGTGAGCCGCGCTCAAATTCCACCGTCTTCACCCCATTCAACCAGAATTCCACATGCTGGCCCTGAGAGAGGATGCGGGCGTGATTCCATTCGCCTGTTGGCAGAACCACCTTGCTGGTCGGAGCGGGAATCAAATCGTAGAGCGAACCCAGCCGGCGGTCGCCATTATGGCCCAACTTGGCGTCGGGATGATGCGCGTCATCGAGAATTTGAAATTCCATGCCGATGGCCGAGCCGCCGCCGGTTGTTTGTCCCGTCGTTTTATGAAGCGGCGGAAGATTGGGCTGCACAAAAATCTTGATGCCGCTGTTGCAACCGGTGGTCGTCTTGAAATCCGCAACGAGTTCAAAATTTGCGTAACGGTCGCGCGTGATGATGTCGCCCCCGGCCTGCGCTTCGGCATTGCCGCTGGAAACCACAGACAGCACCCCGTTTTGAATCTGCCAGCTTTTGTCCGGAAACGCGTCCGACTTGGGACTCCGCCAGCCGGTGGTGGTCTTGCCATCCCAGAGAAGTTTCCAGCCATCCGCTTGTTCCTGCGCGATCAACGTGTTGGGTGTAACTCCATGACCAAGGATGTTGCTGAATTCCTGTTGAAGTTGTAGCGGCGCGGTCAGCCGGATGTCGCGCGAAGAAGCGCCGATTTCGACTTCGTAGTCACCGGCATCAGCTTTCCATTGATGGCCTGCAACATCGAAGTAAGCCAAATCGCGCGGCGTGAGCTGGAGCGATACGGTTTTCGTTTCGCCGGGATTGAGCGCGACTTTGGCAAATCCTTTCAACTCGCGCACCGGGCGGTCAATTTGGGATTTGGCGGCGTGAACGTAGAGTTGCACCACTTCTTCGCCGGCACGTTTGCCGGTGTTCGTCACCTTCAGATTCGCGGTGACGGTTCCATCGTTCGACAGGCGAGAAGTTGACAGTTTTAGCTGGCTGTATTTGAAAGTCGTGTAGGACAAGCCGTAGCCAAACGGGAAGACCGGCTGGATGCCGGCTTGGTCAAAATGACGATAGCCGACGTAAATACCCTCGGCATAGTTGACCTGATTCTTCTTAACCAGATTTGGCGCATCCGGATAATCAGCGCGACTGGCGGCAAAGGTATCGGGAAGTTTGCCGGATGGATTTACTTTGCCGAACAAAATGGCCGCGATTGCACTGCCGCCTTCTTGTCCGGGAAACCATGCCTCGACCAAAGCCGGCACTTGGCCCAGCCAGTTGGTCATCGTGACGGGGGTTCCAGTGTTCAGGATGACGATGGTCTTTTTGTTGACCGCACTGACCGCCCGAATGAGGACAGCCTGGTCGTCGGGTAAATCCATCGAAGGCCGATCACTGCCTTCACCTTCCATGCGCAGCGTCGAAACGCAGACGATGGCGACGTTAGAATCTTTCGCGGCGTCCAGCGCGTCGGCGTAAAGCGCTTTTCCGGGACGCTGCCAGTTCAATTGCGCCACGCAACCACCGCCGTCTTGAAAAAATTCCACGCGCAGATCGTAAATGTTTCCTGCTTCCAAGTCAGCCTGTCCGTGAAAGGTCCTGGCACCGCCGCGATTCCACGCATTGATGATGGGTTTGCCATCCACAAAAACCCGGAAGCCGTCATCACCGCGGAAAGAAAAAGAATAATTTCCCGTCGCCGGTGCCAGCAGTTTGCCGCTCCAGCGGACGCTATATTTTTGGCCGGAGATTCCCGGCGCGGGCGAATTGGCGTTGAGGATGTTGATTTCATTGTCCACCCGCACCACCGCTGGTTTGCCATCCAGATCGGGATTAGTAAAATATTCGGCTTGAAATCCATGGACGGTGGAGTCGCCGGGCGAAGTGATGATAGAACCGGTGAGCGGATCGCCATCGGTGCGCGCCGAAGCATAACGAACTGTGACGGCATTCCCTGCTTCCGCTTTGATGCCATCCAAGACTTCAACCGTCTTCAGCGGTTCAACGGCCGGACTGCCGAGCGCGTCAACTTGCAGATGCCGCGCCGGTTCGCCGATAACGGCAATGGATTTTATTTTTTGATGATCCAGCGGCAATACGTCGCCATCATTTTTCAAAAGGACAATTCCTTCGGTCGCCGCTTTGAAGGCAAGCTGGCTGTGTTCGGAGGAATTAACCATCGCCGGATTTTGAGTCATTGGTCCGTCCAGCAAACCGACGCGAATAACTGTCCGTAAAATACGGCGCACCGAATCATCCACGGCGACTTGAGTCACGCTGCCATCGGCGAGCGCAGCTTTGAGCTTCGCGACGCTCATGTGCTCGCCCTTGGGCATTTCCAAATCGTTTCCCGCCTGAACCACGGCGGTTTCGTGGACGCCGCCCCAGTCGGACATGACCATGCCATCGAATTGCCAATCCTGTTTCAAAGCCTTGGTTAGCAGATGTGCATTCCCGCTGGCATGTTGGCCATTGACCATGTTATAGGAACTCATCACCGACCATACTTTTCCTTCCTTCACCGCCGCCTCAAACGCGGGGAAATAAATCTCACGGAGCGCGCGTTCGCCGATGTCCTCATTCACGTTGAACCGGTCCGTTTCCTGATTGTTTGCGGCAAAATGTTTGACGCACGCCGCGACGCCTGAGCTTTGCATTCCTTGGATGTAACTCACGCCCAGCCGCGCTGCGAGGTAAGGATCTTCGGTCAGATATTCGGCATTACGTCCGCCGAGTGGATTGCGATGAATGTTCACCGCCGGTCCAAGTTCGATTTGGACGCCGGAACCTTTGTTGCGCGCTTCCTCGCCAATGGCTTGGCCAATCTGCCAGAGCAAATTCGTATCCCATGTCGAAGCCATCAAAACGCCGGCCGGAAAAGCGGTCGCCGGTCCGAGCGTGCTGTCCGGACCGCCGCGCACACCTTGACCGGCATCGGCCATCGCCATCGCCGGCACGCCCAAACGAGGAATCGGCTGCGTGGTGAAACCGGTGCCACCCAGCAAACCCAATTTTTCATCCTGAGTGAGCCGGTCAAATAAATCTGCCACCCGTTTTTCCAGGGGAGCTTTGGCATTCTGATACACGGCCACCGATTCTGCCGAAGTGAGCTGGGTTAACGCGGCGGTTAAGCAACCTGCCGCCAGCAAAATGGCGCTTCCCCTGATCTGATGAGGTTTGATAATCGAAACGAAACGGACGGGCTTGAGGAATATGTGGCTCATAAAAATTGGTTTAATGCGCGATCGCGCGATTAGCGAACCGGCTAAACGCGATGTTCGCATCAATAAATTGGCGTAACCCATTCACGGGACGCCTCCAGCGTGCCGATGGTGTTCCAATGAAGGCGTTTCAAAGCATTGTTACAGAAATTCTAAAATAATTGGGACTGGTTGATATGCTACGGAATCATTTGGCGTTGACCAGCCCCACAAGTGGGGTGTTTCTTCTGTTGTGGTGGAGAAAGCTGACCATTTCCAAAGCACCCCACTTGTGGGGCTAGGCACCGGTTCGATGTGGCTGTATCCTACAGCAATTCCATTGACTAAAATTATTTTATTGTCGGCAACAAAAACCCATGGATGCCGGCTCGTTTGCAATCAATTCGGGGAAAAAAGCCCCGAAAAAAACCATTCGGCAAACACATGAATATTGAGATTCTGAGTCGCTTAGCAAATCCCGCGTGCTGGCTGGTTTCAGCAGCGCGGTTTTCGCTGGCCATGCTTCTGCTGGCCATGACTGCTGGGGCACAGATTGCCATTCAAGACGGCAGCCCGCTGACCATCACGCACGCGACCGGGACGGCAATAAATAAGTCGTTCACGGTCACGGCTAGGGCGAAAGTCATGGTCGTCATATTGGAAGAAAAGGGGGCCAGACTCTCCGAACCTGCCACGCTGAGTTGGAACGGCCAAATACTGAATCGAACCGTTCAGACGGCATACAATACCGGCGTTCAGCGTAGCTTGGCCATTTATTACCTCTTCAATCCTAACACCGGCACTTCAAATATTACCGGCACCATGACGGGAGCCGCAACTGATACTTGGTTGACCTCTTATACGCTCACGGGCGTGGATACCACCATTGCGCCCATTGCTGGCAACGTGAATACGGGAACCGACGCCACCGGAGTTTTCAGTTT
This sequence comes from uncultured Verrucomicrobia subdivision 3 bacterium, assembly GCA_903850425.1. Lineage (GTDB taxonomy): Bacteria > Verrucomicrobiota > Verrucomicrobiia > Limisphaerales > UBA11358 > UBA11358. The sequence continues at coordinate 19,419 of CAINLR010000079.1, forward strand.
AACTTTTAATTTGACCGGGGTTGCGGCTGGCGCTTGGGCCGCCGTCGCTGCTCAATACGCCAATTTTCCCGATGCTGTTACCGTGACTGGGACTGGCGGCACGGGCCCGGTGATCACTGACACTAATTATAACGCCACCGGTGTAACGGCTGGCTATGTGGCGGGCTTGAGTGCGGGTGCGGTCACGCTGACGACCACATGGGTCCGCGCCGCCGGCGGGCAAAAGGCAAATTTCGCGGCACTGGCTTTTTCCCCGACGAACGGGGTGCCTCCTCCCGCCAGCCCGGTAAAAGCGTTTGGCATTAAATTTTTAGGCAACACGACCGATGCCGTCACTGCCACGGCTGGTGCGTATCCGATCAGCGGTTGGAACAACATCGCCAATGCGACGTTTACTACGGGCACCATTTATTCCAGCGATGGCTCGGTTTCCGCCACGCTGACCCGCAGCGGGTCCGGCGCGGACAATACCTGGAGCAGTGGAATTTACCCGGACGGCGGGAACTTTTCCTTGTTGTATGGCTATCAGGATGCCGGCCAAAATACTCCCGCAACGAATGTCATCAGCGGATTGACCGGAGCCACCTATGATGTCTTTTTATATACCGGCGGGGATAATGCCCGGCCCAGTAGTGGCACCGACTATTTGCCGAATTATACCATCAACGGAACCACCTATTACGCCGCCACCCTCGACGGTCGCAGTGCCATGTGGAAAATGGTCCAAGGCATCCCCGTCTCGCAAAACGACAACACCTATCCGACAACTTTGGTTGCAGGCCACTATATTAAAATCAACAATGTCGTGCCAGTGGGCGGCAAAATTACTATCTCCGCCAACTCGGATAACTTGACCTATCGCTCACCGCTCAATGGTATTGAACTCGTGTCAGTCGGGAACGTCCCGCAAGTCATGGTTCAACCGGCTCCGCACCGGCTTTACACGGGCGGCACGGCGCAGCTTCAAGTGCAAGCCGAAGGTGCCAACCCCATGGCTTATCAATGGCGCCAAAACGGGATCAATTTGAATGAAGGCGGGAGGATCGTTGGTTCAAAAACAAATAGCTTGACCATCACCAACTTGGCCGTGACGGACACCAGCGATTACGATGTGGTGATCACGAACAGTTACGGCTCGGTCACCAGTCTGGTAGCGCATTTGGATGCCGTGGTGATGACCTCGGCGGATGCCGCCTTTGAAGCCTGGGTCTCGGCCTATGTGGTCACCAACGGCTACCAGGTCTATATCGTGGATAGTTTGACGGGTCGCAATTTTGCTTTCATGTGGCAGCAAGCTTTCATGATCTGGATGGTTGAAGACACCTACGACCGCACGCACAGCCCCGATCAAAAGCAGTTGATCAACGATTTGCTGAACACGTTTATGAAACAGAATGGCACCACATTGACGTGGGATGGGTGGGATGACGATCTGGAATGGGGAGAAATCGCCCTGATCCGCGGCTATCAAATCACCGGCAACGTCGTGGCGCTCAACTCGGCCATATATGTCTGGGATGCGGTCAATAGCCGGGGCTTGGATGATACTTTTGGCGGCGGGATTTGGGAGAAATTGCCACCGCCAACTTCCAAGTGCGCGTTGAGCGTCCATCCGCAAATCATCGCCGGCATGTATTTGTATCAGTTAACAGGACAGAGCAAATATCTTACTACCTGCGCAGAACTTTATGCTTGGGGACGCACCAACATTTTTGTTGCCACCTCCGGACAAGTGAATGAGGGAGTTGCCTGGGCCGATACCAATCAAACCACCATGAAAGTGCTAACCTCCAATAACTCCTATAACAGCGGGTTGTATGCAAACGCGGCCTGCGCGCTCTATGAGGTCACCGGTGATACCCAATATCTGGCAGACGCCATCCTCGCGGCCAACCAGAAGGTCAATAACGAACCGATCTCGAACGAAAACCATGTGAACAATGGTTATTTTGGGGCCGAGCAACTGGTCCGGGCGGTGGTTCGCATCGCGAGCGAGGATCAAAATAAACTCTGGCCCGCCTATTGGCCTTGGTTGCAAGCCAACTGCACGGCCGCTTGGAGCAAGCGGCGCACGGACCTCAACCTTACGCATAATGACTGGACTACCGCCACACCCAGCGGCACCAACAACGCGCAAGCGTTGGAAACCCAAGCCGCAGTCTTGGTTCAACAAATCACCCCGGCCAGCGTTCCGGGATTCGTCGCTTGCACCAACAAATTCAGCGGAACGGTCATTGGCACCAGCGGTTCTTACAACAATGGCGGCAGCACCATTGCCATGGTGTTTGATGGCAGCTTAACCACTTATTTTGATGCTCCCGTTACCAGCGGCGCCTGGGTGGGTTTGGATCTCGGAACGAACAAAATGATCGGGCAGATTAATTACTGGCCGCGCATTGGTTGGGCCAGCCGGATGCTGGGCGGAGTTTTTCAAGGCGATAATACGGCCAACTTTTCCAATCCCGTGACCCTCTATACGATTTTCGTTGTTCCACCCGACAACGGCACCGTTACCGCCATACCCATCACCAACTCGACGGCTTTCCGTTATGTGCGTTATGTCGGGCCAGCCAATGGTTCTTGCAATGTGGCGGAATTGCAGTTCTTTTCCCCCAACCCGGCTCCGGCTCCCATCTTCCTCACGAACAGTTGGACCGGCAGTCAGTTGACCTTGAATTGGTCAACCGGTCGGCTCCTGGAAGCTACCAATGTTTCCGGCCCGTGGACGACCAATGCCAGCGCCACGTCACCCTTCCTGATCACACCCAATCAACCTCAAAAATTTTATCGGGTCATTGCTCCATGATGAGCAAGGTTTAAGACTAATATAATAATGAAAAGTCTCTCCGTCTACCTGACAGCAATAATTCTGGCTCTTGGTGGCACCGCCCAATCGGAGCTAAAAGCGGAAAATCTGATCCCCAGCACGCCCGGCAAGGCACCGGATTATTTTTGCACCTGGAACGTCCAAGGCTATGTCTTGAGCTACGCCAAAGGTAAACTTCGAAACGCGATGACGGAAAGCAATATGTTCGGCTTCGGTAAATACCAGGACTGGCTTGGCTTTTACCCCCGCATTCGGAGCGATCTTTACTTCGTCATGGATGATTCTTGGGACGTGGGTTTCACCAACTATGACTATGGTGCGGACATCTTAAACCCGGAACGGTTTCCCTCCTTTGCCACCTCTGGCACCGAGCCGGAGAAATTGAAAAAATTGAATGACGCTGTTCAGGCCAAAGGCTGGCGTGCGGTGGGAGGATGGATTTGCGCCAACAAAGCCAACGCCTATACCAACATGAACGATCAGGCGTTTTATGCCGAACGGTTGCAATGGATGAACACCGCCGGCTGGGGTTATTGGAAAATTGATTGGGGGAAACATTCCAAAGATGCCAACTGGCGTCGCCAACTCACGGAGTGGGGACACCAATATGCGCCCAATCTGGAGGTGGAACAGGCCATGATTTGGAGTTGCGTTCCTTTTGCGGATGCGTTCCGAACCTACGACGTTGAGGTCATCACTTCCATTCCCGTGACCTTGTCCCGCGTCTGTAAGGGACTGCCGCAGATTGCGGAACCGAATGCCAAGGCCATCATCAATTGCGAGGACGAACCCGTCATCGGTGCGGCGCTGGGCTGCGCCATCGGCATCATGCGGCATTCTTACGTGGGCAACCTTCCCAACGGCCAGCAAGATGAGGCCTTTCCGCCCGTGACGCGCGACGTGAAACATTCCTTGAATGAAGTGGAACGCGGCGTGTTATGGCATCGCGTAGCCCCGCCGTTCAAGGTGGATGGCCAGGTAAACATCGACCAGGAAAAATTAACCGACACTTGGTATTTCCAAGCGCGTGAAGGTTGGGCCACCAAGGCAGGCAAATGGTCCACCAACTCTGCGCCGGCGCGCATTACGCGGGGCGGATTGCCGCTGCCCACAGTGAAGGTTGATGCCGGTGAACCGCCCTTTGTTATTGCCTCACATCATCCCAATAGTGCCGTCACCATTGCAACGCTGGGTCGGACAATTTGCACCAGTCCCACGGACAGAAAATATTGGACGCCGATGGCGGACATTACGCTCGACGTTGGGAAATTAACCGGCCCCATCGGGATTTTCGGCTATTACAAAACATTGACCCTGACATTTGATACACCGCTTATTGGTCGCACTATTCTGGCCCAAGATATTTTGGATACGCAGGCGAAAGATATTACCGCCCAAGTCATCATCGAGGGCAACACCCTCACCCTGCCCGGCAAGCTCATCGAACAGATCGGTCTGGAAAAAGCCACCCCCGGCGACAAGTCCGATCCTGGCTTGGTGATTTCCATCTCCGGAACTCAACCACGCGAGACAGCACCCTCTGTAAAGATCAAGGCGGAGAAGAATTAGCGACGCACGGAATCAGTCATCGAAAACAATCCCGCCAAAAATTTAAAAATATTATTATCGTCATGAAACATCAGACATCATCAACGCGTTTCTTGTCATTGGGCGGACTCATCGTCCAGTTGGCAATTACCAGCCGGTTGCTCTGGCCCATTCAATCCCCAGCGGCGGACAACCCAACTACTTTCCCGGCCGTCAATGATTTGCCCATTCAAACGAATATGCCCAATCCGCTCTTGACTGCGGATGGCAAAACGATCACGACGCCGGCAGAGTGGCAACAGCATCGCGTTGCGGTGAAACAGATCATTGAGCATTACGCTCTCGGCCACATGCCGCCACCGCCCGGAAATGTGAAGGGACACGAAGTGGTGTCCCGAATGCTCGCCGACGGCAAGACGTCCTATCGCCTCGTCCATCTGACGTTTGGACCAGAGGAAAAACTGAGCCTCGATATTTCCATTTTCCTGCCGGCGGAAACCAACGGCATCAAAGCGCCGTTCCCGGTCATTGTTCAACCCTCATTCTCGGCCATTTCAGTGAATCCGCCGCTTCCACTGACGAACGCCGCGCCGGCCAAGCAATCTGCCAGCGCCAACACGCCTGAAGTGGCGGCCCGGCAATATACCCAGGCGTTGGAGCGCGGATATGCCGTCGTCACTTTCTATTATCAGGATTGTGGCAGGGATGGCGGGGATTACCGGACGACCGGGTTCTTCCCGGCCTATCCTGACTACGATTGGGCGGATCTCGCCGTGTGGGCGTGGGGCATGTCGCGCTGCGTGGACTATCTGGAAACGCAAAGTTTTGCGGACAAATCCAAATTCATCGCGCTCGGCCACTCACGGCTTGGCAAAGCCACGCTCGTTGCCGGCGCGTTTGATGAACGCTTCGCGTTGGTTGCGCCCGCCGGTTCCGGTTGCGCCGGCACCGGGGCGTATCGTTTCAACGGCAAAGCCCGCAACGGTCGGGAAGGCTTGAACGAAATCGTGAAAAATTTTCCGCAGTGGACTATTCCCAGTCTGGTGGAATTTTCCAACCGGGTTGAGCGACTGCCGTTCGATCAGCACTGGCTGATTGATCTGGTCGCGCCCCGTTCATTCATCGCCGCCGACGGCTTGGACGACACCGCCGCCAGCGTCAACGCGCTTGTTCAGTCGTATCTCGCCGCCAAGCCGGTGTATGCCCTGCTCGGCGTGCCGGATCATCTGGGCATCCATTTCCGTCCGGGCCGTCATACGCTCGCACCGGAGGATTGGGCCGCCATCTTGGATTTCGCAGACCAGCAGCTTCGCGGGCTGGACGTGAAAGGCCGCTTTGATCAATTACCCCCGCAAGAACTGTGGCATTGAAACAATCTAGCACCACAAACTGTCTATGAATCACTCGGCAAATCGCGCGCGCGGATTGAATTTAACCGCTCGCATTGGCCTAGCTTTGTTACTGGCCACGACCGTTCAGGCGCAGATTGCGATTCAGGACGGCAGTCCGCTGCCGGCCCTCGCCGGTTTAGGAAGCGGACCCACAGTAAACCAATCGTTTACGGTCACTGCAGGTGCCAGCGTTTTGGTGGTGATCGTGGAAAGCCGGCAGGCTACCACCGCCCTCGCCGAGCCCGCCACGATCACATGGAACGGCAACACTTTGGATCAGGTCACCAATTCGCAGGCTGCCACCAGCAATTATCGCAGCATGGCCATCTATCATCTCTACAATCCTCCGCCCGGCACGGGTAACGTTACTGTCACATACTCGGCTGCGGGCAACACCATCATGATTACGGCTTACACTCTCAGCGGCGTTAATACCGTCAATCCTCCTATAATTCTGCAAGCGAACAATCCCGGCACGGCGACAACATTGTCCGGCGATGCAACTGGGGTGGCGGCGGGATCTTGGGCGGCCATAGGTTCTGTTTGGGGAAATACTACCGCGCTTACAACCGTTCCCAACGCCGTCTTGGTCCGTTCTACCAGCCTCGGTGGCTCTTCGACCATCGCCGGCTATGTGACCAACTTGAGCGCCGGCTCAGTCACCATCGGCGTTACCAACGGTGCTGCCACCAAAGGGTGTTTCGCCGCCGTGATTTACGCGCCGGGAATTAACACCAATCCTCCAACGATCAGCGGTCAGCCCCAGAGCCAGACGATCTTTACAAACAGCAGCCCGAAAGTTTCCGTCTCCGCGAATGGCGCGACACCGTTGAGCTACCAATGGTTTACCAATAATACCGCTTTCCCGTTGAGCAGCGGCGGCAATCTCACGGGCACGACTACCAATGTCTTGAAGATTGCAAATGCCGCCTTGGCCAATGCCGGAAATTACTTCGTTGTCGTGACGAATCTTTTTGGCACGGCTACCAGCAGCGTGGCCACTTTGGCGTTTATCCCGCCATCGGGTGCTTATGAAAGTGCGGTCATGGCCACAGTCCCTGCGCCGTTCGCATTCTACACGTTCAGCGAGACTAGTGATCCGGGTGTTGGTGGCGTTGTGGCTCAGGATTCCGCGGGCGGTTTCAACGGCACTTACGGAGTGACCTCGCAAAACGGATTCTATGGCGTTATGGGTCCGCAAGCCACCGCCGACGGTCTGGCTGGGTTTCCAGATGGCAATACCGCGTTGGGTTTGACCGGCACGCCAAATTCAGCCGTCACTCTGCCAGCGTTTAATTTGAACAATGGCGTTGGCACGAATGTATTAACGATCACAGCATGGATTCATCCGGATGGCGCGATGCCTAATGCCGCGGGAATCATCTTTTGTCGCGGTGGCAGCACTATATCTGGCTTGGCCTATTTGGATAATGCCACCGGCACTTTGGGTTACAATTGGAATAACGAAGCCGGTGCCTATACCTGGTCTTCTGACTTGGTGCCGCCGATCAATGTGTGGTCGCTCGTGGCCTTGGTAATCACGCCGACAAATGCGACGATCTACGTGTTCAACGCAACCAATGGAATGATGTCCTCGACACATGTTTACAATCATGTGGTTCAAAAATTCGATGCGCCAACCTTTATCGGCTATGAAAGTTTCAATGCCAGCCGCGTTTTTAATGGTTCAATTGATGAAGTGGCGCTATTTAACGCTGCCTTGACGCCGAGCCAGTTAAGTTCGTGGTTCATCACGATGCTTCCAAGGCCGATACCCGCCTTCGCTAATCCGACTTGGAACCCGGCGTTGATCTATGTCGGCCAATCGTCCAGCATTACCGTTTCCGCCTTCGGCTCGACACCATTGGGTTACCAATGGATGGCTGGAGTGACCAACAGTGGAAATTACGTCAATCTAACGGATAGCGGGAATGTTTCTGGTGCTAACACCGCCACGTTGACCATCAACAACGCGCAATTTGCGAACGCTCTCGATTATGTGGTAGTGGTTACCAATGTTTATGGGGCTGTTACCAGCGCCGTGCCGGCGCGCCTAACGGTGTTAGTGCCCGCGCCGGTGGCGACTTTTACCGCGAACGGTCTCGCGCTCACTCCGCCGATGGGCTGGAATGCTTGGAATTATTTTCAATTTAACATTGATGAAACCATCGTCCGCGCTATGGCCGATGCCATGGCCACGAACGGCATGAAGGCCGCCGGCTACGAATACATAAACCTGGACGATTTGTGGCAAAAAACCCGCGACACGAACGGCGTGATTGTGGTGGATCCGATCCGCTTTCCAAGTGGCACCAAGGCGCTCGCGGATTATGTCCATTCCAAAGGGCTTAAACTTGGAATCTATTCCGACCACGGTTTGCAAACCTGTCAGGATCGTCCGGGCAGCTACGGCTACGAATACATAGACGCCAACACCTATGCGGCTTGGGGCGTGGATTACCTCAAATACGACAATTGCGCTTTGCCGCCGGGAGACAATCTCAAGAACGACTATGCCCTCATGGCTGACGCGCTCTTGAAAACCGGACGACCCATCGTTTATAGCATTTGCTCCTGGTCGTTCGTCTCCTGGCAGCCATACCTAGGCAATCTTTGGCGCACGACCGGGGACATCGGTAACACCTTTGCGAGCGTCACCGGCATCCCTAGTCGCAATAGTGCGCCAGCGTTCTTTGCCGGTCCGGGCCACTGGAACGATCCAGACATGCTCCAAGTTGGCAATGGCAACATGACCTTCATCGAAAATCAATCGCACTTCAGCCTGTGGTGTCTTATGAGTGCGCCCTTACTTGCCGGCAATGATTTGACCACCATGTCTGCCCAGACTACCTCTATCTTAACCAATGCGGAACTAATCGCAGTGGATCAGGATTCCGCCGGGGAACAAGGCGTCCCGCTGCCTAACACGTCCACCAACCAAATCTGGGTTAAACCTCTGGGCACTGATTTTTCCACTAAAGCCGTGGGGCTGTTTAACACGAACAGTAGCGCGGCAACTATGACGGTGAACTGGACTAACATCGGCCTGCGCGCGGGCAGTGCCACCGTTCGAGACTTATGGGCGGGTGCTAATCTGGGCAGCTTTAATAATAGTTTTACCACCAACGTGCCGTCGCATGGAATTGTGGTTTTGAAGGTGGTCGGCACTGCGCCGCTCGTGCCCGGATTGGGAACGAATTATTTAAGCGACCTCCAATTCGCCTACTGTTATGTCGGCTCGGGCGTGATGACGAATAACAAGAGCATTGGCGGCAACGCAATTAAACTCAACGGAGTGACTTATGCCAAAGGTCTCGGCGTCCATGCGTTTTCAGGAGTTGAATATCGCTTGGGCGGCCTCGCCTCGCGGTTCCAATCGGACATTGGCGTAGATGACGAGGCGGTTTCTCCCGGCTCGGTGGTCTTCCATGTAATCGCGGATGGAACCGAGATTTACACCAGCGGCACCATGAATGTCGGCGCGACGCATCAAGCTATCAATCTGGATGTGACCGGCGTGAACCGGCTTACGCTAGGCGTGAGCGACGCGGACAACGGCAACAGCAACGACCACGCGGATTGGGCCGGTGCGCTGGTGGTTGTTACCAACACGTTGCCTGCGGCTCCGCCCGTGCCCGCCGGTTTGACCGCTAATCCGGGATTGCCAATCAAGTTGTCTTGGAATGTAACACCGGGTGCAGTCAGCTACAACATCAAGCGGGCATTAGTCTTGACAGGACCTTATACCAATCTAGCCAGTTCGGTGCTGCCAACTTATGCGGACAGTAATGTTATTTCTGGAACAACTTATTATTATCAGGTGGCAGCGGTAAGTATTTACGGTGAAAGTTCTAACTCTGTTGCTGCCTCGACTTATGCCTGCACGCCGCCGACTATTCCATCAGGAGTAACAACACTTGCCCAAAGCCAGCAAGTTATCATCAGTTGGAATCCCGTCCCCGGTGCGAGCAGTTACAGTGTGAGCCGCGCACTCCCTTCGACTCCTTTCAGCCTTATCGCCACCGGCATAACTACGACGAATTACACCGACCGCAATGTGTTCCTCGGCACCAATTACAGCTATGTGGTCTATGCCAATAACGGTTGCTCGCAGAGCGGCCAGTCTACTTGGGCCTATGCCACGCCAGCCTTGCCGGTTGGTTACATTAGCAACCTGTCATCCTCCAGCACCAGTATGACAATGGTCTGGCCCCAGGGAACGCTCTTGCAGGCGACTAATCTAGCCGGGCCGTGGGTAGCCACCTCAGGGATTTCGTCGAACACAGCACTCATGACTAATGCCCAGATGTTTTTCCGCTTGCAGATTCAGCCCCAGCCTATTTCCATCAATTTTTCTGCGTCTGGCACGGCGATGGCCAGTTCGGAAAGCGCTGGCGTTGTGCCTGAAACAAATTGGAATAATGGGGCAGGAGCCATTCTCGTCAAGGCCATGCCGTTAAAGGATGCAACTGGAAGTCCCAGCGGAGCCACGGTGGAATGGTTGGCCAAATCAACTTCTATCAATAACAATATTTCTGACACGGCTGGCAACAAGCGGATGATGCGGACTCTGTTGGACATCAGCAACGCCAACTTCGACACCGCCACGGTCATGGTAAACGGACTACCTGCCAACCCCAACGGCTGGAATGTCTATGTCTATTTCGATGGGAGCAATGGCACGGAAACGCGCGAAGGTAGCTATGTCATCAGCGGCCCCGGCATCACTACAACCACCATTTTGGGTATTGATGCGGCCAGCACGGATTTTAGTGGCACGTTCGTCCAAGCCAACAATTCGGCGGGCAACTATGTGCTGTTCACTATTCCGAATGTGCCCGGCTTCACGGTAGATGCCACGCCCTACATTAACGGAGCCTCTACCCTGCGCGGGCCCATCAACGGCATCCAAATTATTCCTAAATAACTTTTATATGACACCCAAAAAACTAAAGAGTTTCGGGTTAGCTTTGATAGTTGTAATAGCGAGTGCTATCGGTGTCGCCACCGCCCACGCGGCGGCTTCCTACTTGCTCGCTTATCCCAAGGCCGGCTACGAGACTTCCAGCAGCGTCTTTACGCTGAAGGCCGACACTACTTCGGTGGATGTAGTTCGCTACTACAGCAAGTTTAGTTACGCTCATCTGGCCTATCAAGGCACGACGACCTTTACTGTATCACTCATTTCCGGCGCGACCATCACATCGTTTGATATCAGCCCGCATAGCTATGGTCTCAACGTCACGGCCACCAAGAGTGGAGCTAATCTGACCTTCAGTGTGCCGCAGGTTAATTCCCGTTATCTGCTTGTCAGGATCAGCACGAGTTCCGGGGCGCTGGAAAATTTGTTCATCGCGGCGGATCCACAAGAAACAAACGTGCCTACCATCGGCGGCAATGTCATTGCCATTACCAACTCGCCTTACTTTGCGGATAATACCGGATCGAACCTGTTGACCAGCACAATCCAGACGGCCATCAATGACCGGAGTTCCGCCGGCGGCGGCACGGTTTACTTTCCGCCGGGCGTCTATAAAATTAGTCACAATATCGCGTTGAAGAGTAACGTCACTCTCTACATGGCTGCCGGTGCCGTGCTCAGGGGTTCCAGCAATTCCAATGATTACACTTGGAGCAGCTCGGGCTCGCAACAAGGCGCCTGCAACTTCGTGATTAATGGCAACGTCTCGAATGTGGCCTTAAAAGGTCGCGGCATGATTGACGCCAATTCTACGGTGTTAGAAGTTAGCGGAGACAGCGGCCCGCATCGTAAGGGGATCATCAGCAGTTCACAGTCGGGTTCGTCCCGGCCTAACGGCATTGTGATCCAAGACATCACCCTCAAGGACGCGACCACCTGGACCCTTAACATCAACGACGCCCGGAATGTCACAGTTCGGAATGTTAAGATGTTTAATGACTACGACGTGATTCACAACGACGGCTATGACATCTGCGCCACCGATACCGCCACGGTGGACAACTGTCTGGCCGTGACAGGTGATGACTGCTTCTGCGCCAAGGCCACTTCGAGCAATCCGCTCATCAACGTTACTTACATGAATGATGTCTCGTATGCTCTTCACGGTGCTGGCACCAAAGTTGGCGACCAGGCCAGTGGCACGACCAGCAGCATCACGTTCTCAAACATCGATGTCATTTCAGGTTATCGCGGCATGAGCATTTCGCATGATCAAGGGACCGCTAGCTATAGCAATATTAACTTCAACAATGTGCGCACCGAGACTATTCACAACATTGGCACGAGTGGAGAATTCCGAACAGCTCCTTTTGTCTTCTGGACCATCAGCGGTGGCGATGGCTTGGTTAACGGCGTATCAGTCATCAATTGTTACATCGAGAACACCGCTGGCATCAATGGCCTCATCCAAGGCGATAGTGCGGCTGGTCTCGTTTCCAACATTGCGTTTCAGGGTCTGCAAATAGATGGCGTGGCAATCACCAGCGCCAACTACGCGACGAAGGTCACCATCGGTGCAAACACAACGAATATCACTTTCGCTCCAGCCGTTATTAATAGCGGGCCGCCACAGATTGCGGCTGCGCCGATCTGGGTGCCGTCTCCAGCGTATGCGGGACAAACTGCCATCGCAACCGTGTCTGTCAATGGTGCTGCGCCGTTCGCTTACCAGTGGCAAGCGGGTTTGAATGGAAATTATACCAACCTGACGGACGGTGGAATTATTTCCGGTTCCACCAATGCAACCTTGACGATCACCGGCGTGCAATCCACCAATGCGCTTAACTATGTTGTAGTAATTACTAACTCACTTGGCTCGATCACGAGCAGCGTGGCTCCGCTGGTGATTTTGCCGTCACTGCCAGCGCAGGTTGTCGTTCAGGACGGCAGCCCACTCACTATCACCCATGCGACCAACACGGCCATCAGCCAGTCGTTTGCCGTCACTGCCGGGGCGAACGTCATAGTTGTCACCTTGGCTGAAAGAGGGGCGCGACTCTCCGAGCCCGCCACGCTGACTTGGAATGGTCAAACGCTGAATCGAACCGTTCAGACGGCTTATAACAATGGCAATCAGCGCAGCCTAGCCATCTATTATCTTTTCAATCCCAATCCAGGCACGGCGAACATCACCGGCACCATGACGGGGGCGACTTCGGACATCTGGTTGACGGCTTATACGCTCACTGGCGTAAACACCACCGTTGCGCCCATGGCGGGCGATGTGAATACAGGAACCGATGGCACCGGAGTTTATAGTCTAACCATGAACCTAACTGGAATTACTAGTGGCTCATGGGCGGCGGTGGCGGCTCTATACGCCAATTTTCCTGATGCAGTTACCGTGACGGGAACGGGCAGCACGGGCACGGTGATCACTGACACCAATTACAACGTCACCGGCGTAACGGCGGGCTATGTGGCGGGTTTAAGCCCTGGTGCAATTTCGCTGACGACCACATGGGTTCGCCCCGCCGGCGCGCAAAAGGCAAATTTCGGCGCGCTGGTTTTTACACCCACGCTGACCACGAGTTTCACCTTGAATTATGGCGGAACGCCCATCCAAGAAGGTGTTGGCTCGGATTGGAACAATGCTAACGTTTGGAATCCGGGCGGGTTGCCGGCTTCTGCCAGCCCCGGCAGCTCGTATGAATTGGTGGTCGGCTCACGGCTGCGGAACCCGGCGGCGTCAACCTACAATGCTTTCCCCGGCGCGACCCTGACCGTGGACGGTTATGGCGTTTTTGAAAATGCCACCGTCAACAACGTGGGCGAAATTCGCTTCAAGAATAGCGCTGCGGGCAGTTCGCTTGCCGGTGGGTTCTATACCACCAACTATTTTCCGAACCTGGTGCTGAACGGCGGGCAGCTCAACATCGGCGACAACACGTCGGTTGTTATCCAAGGGCAGGTGACGGCTGCGACCAATTCGATACTATATGCGGGTGGCGCTGGCAGCACCAATCAGACCTTTCAGATTGACGCCTATCTGACCGGCAGTGGCAGAATCCAGTTTTACAATTTTAATGGCACGAACTGGGACAAGGTTAATTCGGTGCTGGCCATCACGGGCAACGCCAACACCTTCACGGGCACATGGGACATCGAGGTAGGGCAGCTAGTGGGCAGTGGCGTAAATTCATTGGGCACGAATACCATCACTATCAACACAAACGGTGTGCTGGAAACCAGCTATCCGATCAACAACACTAACTCATCCCTTATTTTGAATGGGAAAATGTTTCTGACCCAAACTGATGCGTTCAACAGCGTGATTATTAATGGCACGCCGCTGGCGGCGGGCACTTACACGGTGGCGCAACTTAATTCAATCAATCCAACCGCCTTTCCGTTGACCTTCACGGCGCTTTCCGGCACGACGGCGACCAGTGGCTCGGGAGCCATCAAGGTTGGCAATGTCGTTGTTCCGCCGTCAACCCCGCACATCACCAGCATTCAGTTCGGCGGCGCTGGAGGACTGACTATATCCGCCACGAATGGCACGCCAGGTGGTTCTTGGGCGCTGTTGCAAAGCACCAACGTGGCACTGCCATTCAACCAATGGCAGACTAATGCCACCGGCACGTTCGATGCCAGCGGCAATCTGTCCTCGAATATTCTTGATGCCGTCACCAACACGCAAAGTTTTTACGTCCTGAAGGTGCAGTAAGTCGTTTTGGAGAATAATTATGGATATTGGTCCAGCCGACGAGAACGATGAAAAACACTGAATACCCTACCATGATCAAAATGCATTTTGCTGCAAGCCAGTGGCGAAATGGCTGGCATTGTATGTCAGCGGCACTCCTGCTCGCGGTTTTAGCCGCCTCAAACCGGCAAGCCAGGGCCGATATTGCCTTGGTGGATACGGCGGCGGAAGCCGGACTGTCCATGAGCATCGCCGAGAGCGGCCAGAATTCGGTTGCCATCACCAACTTTACAGTCAGTCCCATGGCCAATGTGTTGGTGGTGCTGGTGGAAGACAAGGGGGCATCGGCGGTCAACAGCGAACCGGCCACTTTGACTTGGGGTTCGCAAACGATTCTCAAAGCCGTGGCGCAGGACAATCCGAATACAAACCTGCGCGGCGAATCCATCTACTATCTGTTCAATCCCACACCCGGAACGAATACTATTGCCGCCACGGTAGCCAATAATCCGCTTAATGTTGAGATCACAGCTTACACCCTCAGCGGCGTTGACACCACCATGTCGCCCAAGGTTGGAAGCGGCGGCAGCATTGGCGCCAACGTCACATTTACGGTGTCGGGGGTGGTGGCTGGCTCCTGGGCCGCCGCGAATACCACTTGGTCTTCCCAAACCCCCGTTCCAACCATCACCGGCACGGGCGGGTCGAATTTTATGACGTCTTTTCTCATGGTGGATAACCAGTCCACCATTTTGACGGCTGGCTATATCGCGGGATTGAGCGGAGGCACCGATACCTTCGCGGCGGCATGGGCGACAGGCACCCAAAAAAATAATTTTGCCGTGGCCGTCTTCACACCACTGGCCACGGCGATCAACATCACAGCGGCATCCGCCACACCGAATCCGGTGCCGGTGGGAACGCCAGTGTTGTTGAGCGTCACGGCAACGTCAACCGGCGGCTCCATCACAAATGTGGTGGTGAATGCGAGCGCCGTCGGCGGGCCGTCAGTTTTGCCGCTGAATTTGGCTGGCGGGCATGTTTATACCAACTCGGTGACGGCGGCCATACCCACCCTCGGTGCGGTTCTGCCGGTCACCCTCCGGGACAACGTAGGCAATACTCTTGCGGGCAGCGTGCGGGTGGTAGTGCAAACGCTCGCCGACATGCAATTTGACGCTTACAACAATGCTTATTTGATTCAAACTCAAAGCAATCTCGGCCTGGTTTATTATGCAAGGAGTTTGACCAACCGGTCCACTGATGGCGGGTGGACCCTAGCTATTGACATTGAGGGGGCGGAAGATGCCTATGAGCGCACTCATAGCCCGGTGCATCAGCAACTGGTGAACAGCCTCTGCACCCATTTTTTGCTGCAAAGCCCCATGCCATGGTCCGGGGATTACTGGAACGACGACATCGGGTGGTTCTCGCTGGTATTGGTCCGCGGTTACCAGATGACGGGCAATACCAACTATCTTAATGCTGCCGAGTATGGCTTTAACATGGCCTTTGCCCGCGGTTGGGATACCAATTACAATAACGGAGGCATTTGGGAGCGGCAGCCCTCGGATATGCCAACTAATGACATCCCGGCAAAGAATCCACTTGCCTGCGACAGCCTGCTGCAAACCGTGTGTATGATTTATCAAAGCACCGGGGATACGAATTATCTGAATCGAGCGCTGCAAATATATGGCTGGGTGCGGACCAACATATTCAACCCGGCCACAGGTCATGTTTACGGACAGGTTGATACCAACGGGGTCGTCGATACCAGCTCCATGCTGTATAATCAAGGCACCTTCGTGGAATGCGCCAATCTGCTGCATAACATCACCGGCCAGCAAATGTATTATGATGACGCGCTCAAGGCGGTGGAATACACGCGAAACAATATCACCGTCAATGGCATCTTCAGCAAGAGCGCAACTTATCTCTACACTTGGGCTGCCGAATATGCGCGCGGCATGGGACATTTTGTCAAGGATAATAACCTGTGGAGCACTTATTATCCTTGGATGTTTGCCAATGCCACGACCGCGTGGAACTGCCGCCGACCCGATTACAATGTTTCGTGGAACGTATGGACCGCACCAACGCCAACCACCAACGATCTAAGCATCGGTTGGGCGGTCAACGCAGTGGCCATGACACAGTTCACTCCTGAAACACAACCGGGATTAGTCAATTGCACCAACCAGTTGCATGGAACCGTCATTGGCACCAGCGGCTCCTGGAACAACAGCGGCAACACCATCACCAAAGTGTTTGATGGCAACTTGAACACCTATTTTGACGCCCCTGACAACAGTGGCGACTGGGTGGGACTGGATTTTGGAGTCGGGGTGAGCAACGTGATCGGCCAAATTAGCTATTGGCCGCGCATCGGTTGGTCGGGACGTATGCTTGGCGGGGTGTTTCAGGGAGACAACAGCACGAACTTTCCGAATCCTGTGACGTTGTTCAACATCGCCACGGCGCCGCCGGAGAATAATGTGGTCACGCCGCAAACAATCACCAACACCAACGCCTTCCGTTGCGTGCGTTACGTCGGACCAAGCAATGGCTCCTGCAATGTGGCGGAACTGCAATTTTTCGCCCCCAATCCTGCGGTGAACTCGCTTTCAATCGTAAGCGGGCCGACCTGGTCTCCGGCCTCGGTCTATGTGGGACAAACGGCTAGTGCGACCGTATCGGCCAGCGGCACGGGAACGCTGGCTTACCAGTGGAAGGCGGGTATGAACGGCAATTATACTAACCTGACGGATGGTGGGAACCTATCCGGCTCAACCAATGCTACCCTGCTCATCACAAGCGCGCAGCTCACCAATGCCCTCAGCTACATCGTGGTGATTACCAACGCTTCCGTCTCGGTCACCAGCACCCCCGCGATCCTGACCGTTTTGTCAACCGGGCCGGCCACGAATTTCACATTGAACTATGGCGCAGCGCCCATTTCGCAAGGTGTCGGCAAGGATTGGAACACGGTAAACCAATGGAACCCATCCGGCTTGTCGGCAGCCAATGCCGTTGCGGCCTATCCGGGCAGTTCGTTCGAGGTGGTAGTGGGCGCACTGCTGCGAAATCCCGCCGGTTCAGTCAATAATGTTTTCCCAGGCGATACGCTGCAACTGGATGGCGATGGCAATACGGACTTCAACGCGAACCCGATTGGCGTCGGCGAAATTCGCTTCAAGAACAGCACGCCCGGCATTCCCAGCACCAATTATTTCAAAAATTTGGTGTTGAACGGCGGCGAACTCAACATCGGCGACAGCACGGATTTGATTCTGCAAGGCAAGATTACGGTGCAGACCAATTCTGTGTTTGGAACGCAGGGAGGCAGCGGCACCAATCAGACCTACCGGGTGGACTCCTATTTGACCGGAAGCGGCACGATCGTGTTTTTTTTGTCGAACAGCACCCCCTCCGCCGCGCTGAACATCACCGGCACCACCAACACGTTCACCGGCCAGTGGAATGTTCTGCAAGGACCGCTGTTGGGCAGCGGTGTAAATTCATTGGGCACCAATTCGATCACCATTGGTGCTAGTGGCGTGCTGGAAACTGCGTATCCCATCAACAACACCAATTCATCCCTCATTCTGAACGGGCGAATGTTCCTGACCCAGACCGACACGTTCAACAACGTGGTTATTAACGGCACGACACTTGCACCTGGAACTTATAGCGCCGCCACACTCAGCGGGCTCTACACGAACTTTCCGGCCACCTTCGCTGCGCTGTATGGCACCACGGCAACCAGCGCCTCGGGAGCCATCAATATCGGCAATATTGTCGTCCCGCCGTCATCTCCGCACATAACCAGCATCCAGGTGAGCGGCACCGGCGGACTGAATTTATCCGCCACGAATGGCACACCGGGCGGTTCCTGGGTGTTGTTGCAAAGCACCAACGTGGCACTGCCTTTGAACCAATGGCAGACGAACACCACGGGCACATTCGATGGCAGCGGAAATCTATCCACGAACATTTTTGATGCCGCCACCAACATGCAAAGTTTTTACGTCCTAAAGGTGCAATAAGATTATTGCGATGAGTTGAGCCTCAGAAAACGGGCTTTTATCTATGTTGAAGCAATGAAACGCGGAAAATCAAATACTTGCAGACGAAAACCCGACGTTATGAGAGTCTTTGTTACTGCTACGGCCAGTCTCATGCTCATTGCCTGCGTTGGCGGCGCAGGGACTGCTTTCTCCCAAACAAACCAAGCCACACCGCCCGTTTCGGAGTCTCCGGCGGTCTGGAGCAAACCAGATGAAACCCCAAATGACTCGCTTGTTTCGCCCGAAGTATCTCCTGATGGCCGCGTTACTTTTCGCCTATACGCGCCTGAAGCAAAGAATGTGACGGTCCGGGTGAACAGCGACTTCTTTAGGGGACCGCTGTCGTTTGTAAAAGATAAGCGGGGCGTGTGGTCTGCCACCGCGGAGCCAGTTTCTTCTGGTGCCTATCGCTACAACTTCATGGCAGATGGGGCAATCGTTCTCGATAGCCGCATCTCAACTGCCAATCTCATGCCATCTACCTTTATGAAAATTATCCGCTTTCACCCTGACCTTTCGCAACAACGGACATTGCTTGGCATGAGCGTGCTCGTCGGCTTTTTTGCGCTCGTCAATCTAAGCCCAGCAGCAATTGCCGCGCACCTGACACCCGGTGTGCCGGTGGTGGTTCTGCCTGGAACACCTTCGTCGGTGAAAATGGCGGTGGCAGATTTGCAGCGCGACTTGGAAAAGGTTCTCGGCCAGCCTTCGCCCATCGTGGAGGACGCCAAGGAATTGCACGGTCGTCCAGCCATCGTCATTCTTGTTGACGGCTCGACAAAACCCGAATGGCATGAGGCGGCGGTCGCCGGTCGCGAAGCTCACGGGATTCATGTGCGCGGAATTGACGGCCAAAGTTGCGTCGTGCTTGAGGGAACGGATCCGCGTGGCGCGATTTACGCCATCTATTCGTTTTCAGACGAGTTTCTCGGCGTGCCGCCGCTTTGGTATTGGGCGGACTGGGTGCCGACGCGGCGCGCGACGATTGATATTCCGACGGACACGAATCGAGTATTCCCGCCCGCCTATGTGCGCTGGCGGGCGTGGCTCAATAATGACTCTGACTTTCTTGATCCTTGGCAAAAGCGCTCACCGGAAAATGATCACGCGATGCTCGAAACCGTGCTCCGGTTGAAATACAACGCGTTCGAGTTGGGCGGCGTCGCCGACCTGCGGCCAGACGCCCCACCGTATGCGGTGCAATCGGGAGCCGCCAAAGCAAACGCGCGGGGCTTGGTCATCACGCATCACCACACGTCGCCGCTTGGCTCGAACTTGTCAGGCTGGGACGCATTCTGGAAGCATGAGGGCAAGCCGGTTCCGCCACTCTCCGTCACCAATATTGAGAACCTGAAAACGTTCTGGCGTTATCATGTCGAAACGGCCCAGCGGGCCGGTTTCGAGACAGTGTGGACGCTGGTGTTCCGGGGTTCCCGCGATATTCCATTTTGGGAAACTTTCAAAGACGCCCCGACCAATGCCGCCGATCGCGCGCGGGTGATAAACCAGATGTTGCAGGCGGAAGCCGATGTTGTGAAGGAAGTCACCGGCAATTCCGCACCCAACATGCGGACGACATTTTACAATGAAAGCACGACGTTCCTCGGTGCCGGCCTGCTGCATCCGCCGTCCGAGCCGACGCTCATCTGGAATTTTGTCGCCGCGCGCCGCGACCATTTTCCGACGGAAGACCTCCGCAATCTCAAGTCGCCGCCCGATCGCCTGATCGGCTACTATCTCAATTTTCAATTTACCTCCACCGGTTCGCATCTTGCCCCGGCGGAAGGTCCTTGGAAAATGGCCGCCAATTACCGAATCGTTGATGGCACTAGTGCCCAACCGCTCGCGTTCACGGTGGTGAACGCCGGCAACAACCGCGAGCATCTCACCGAACTCTCCGCCAATGCCGAGATGATGTGGCGGTTCAAGGA
>CAINLR010000080.1 GCA_903850425.1 uncultured Verrucomicrobia subdivision 3 bacterium
ATAAGTGCCGTGCGTCAGATTCAATTGCACCATGGGATCCTGGCGCGCGGGCGTGGCGCTTTCATCAAACGGAATCCCGCCCACGATGAGCAGCCCGGCATTGTATTCCGACGAGCAAAAACAAATGAGCGGCTGATTAAAGCCGTCATCGGCTTCCGCAGCGGAATACGACAGCTTCGCCCAGAACATCACCGTGCTCCCGGCCTCTCCCGCCCAATCCGGATTCGTTTCCGAACGCCCACCGGCCCAATGAAAATTAACACCCTGAGCCGTCCGGAAAAACGGTGCGTAAGCGATGTCGTCAATGTCCCCGTAATGCACACCGCCCCAACTGCCGCCCTCGTAGGGCGCCACATCGCGGCCATAGCCGGACGTATCGGACAAATCACCGTTGAAGTGCAACAGCAATTCGTTGCCGGTCATGTTGTATTCCGCCGTGCTAACGCCGTTATCAGGGAACCCGACGAACGCCGGCACCACCGCGTCATCCGGGCGGATCCAATTACTGCGTTCGGTGATTTCAACACCGGCAGCGTCCACGCCGACGATGAAATAAAATTCGCTGCCGCCATCGGGCGCAAACAGGCGCGCATCGCCATACATCCAATAATCCTCGATCAGGATCCACGATGCGCCGTTGTCCATGCTCATCCAGACATTCCACTTGTAGGGATTCGGGAGATCCCATTCCCAAGCCAGCTTGTCAGGATACTGCGCACGCAGAACGGGCGTGGGCAGAGCGTGACGGGCGCGGCGGCGCCGTTGCGCCCACAAGGCGAGCCAGTCGCGGCGGTTAATTTTTAGCAGCGTTGCCACGAGACTTTTTCGGTTTGGAAATTTTCACCGGTTCAACCACGGGAGCCACAGGCGCAGGCTCGGGATTTTCAGCCAGGACCGGAACCGCCGGCAGCGGTTGGACGGTTTCAGCCGGCACGATCGCCCCGGCCAAGCGCCCGCAGTGCGGACACACGAATTCAGCGGGAGCCGGTTGCCCGCGCCGTTTGCGCCGGATGAAGGAATAAAGTTGGCTCATAATTTTGAAGAGCGTCGGCGCACGGGTTGAACCATGCGCCGACGCCGTGAATCAGACGTTGTGGTCGATGGCCACCATGCGAATGTTCTTCGCCTCGAACACACGGGTCCAGTTGGCGGCCGTTTCCAGTTCCGCGTTGGTCGGGCTTTGGCCCGCCAGGCTGGCGCTGGTGAACTTCACGCCGCGGGGATGAAGCAGGTAGCGACGCCGGTTGATGAAGTTGGTATCGCTGTCCAACGCAGCGCGGGACCACTCGACGGCCTTCGTGCCGAAACCGCCTTCGACGGGCTCGTTCAGCGTCGCATTGCCGCGACCGAAGCAGCCGGGACCGAACAGATAAGACGTATAGACGTAGCCGCTCGTGGTGCCGGCGCGGACCGGCAGGCTGTCGTCGATGATGACGCGCCGGCCCTGGAACACCTTGACCGTCATCTTGCCCTCGCTGTCGGGCAGATAATCAATCAGGTCGAGTTTGCGTAGCGCGGCCTCGACGGCGGAATGAACCGCCAGCGCCGTCAGGTTGTCACTGCAATCGCCGAGCTTCACGGTCGCATCAACAAACGTGTCGCCGTTCAGCTTGGTAGCCGCCGCATAACTGCCGGTGGCTTCCGCCGCGATAGACAACTTGTGCGTGGCCGCCAGCGTGCCGCCCGTGCCGAACAAGCCTTTCAGCACCAAGATGACATACGCCTGATCCGTGCGCGCCCAATACGCGCCCACGAGATCCACCAACGCATTGAGCGGATCGGAACCCGCCAAAGCACCGGCCAGATCGTTCGCACCCCACGCCTGAGCGTCGTTGTTGAGGATGGCGACATCCTTGCTCGCCGTGATTTTGTTCACCGCCAGCGTGGCGCTGTCCGACAGGATTTGCCGGTTGGGCGAAATGTCCTGCCAGAACGGCATGTCAATCGTCTTGCCGCCGCCCGCTGCCAAAGCGTCGAAGTGAGGATTCAATTCGACGATGCCGCTCTGGACGAATGCGGACTTGGCCGCCGTGCGCTCCAGCGCGTAGTTTTCAAATACACTCGGAATGATGATGTCCGAGATCAGGGTCTTTGCCATAGTGTTGCTCTTTCGTTTTGTAGCGGCGACTCAGTAGAGCGCCGCTGAATTTCAGTTGGCCGAAGCTTGCAGCCGGGCCGCCAAGCCCGGATTGGTCTTCAGCAGTTTCACTTGCTCGGTGAGATTCCGCGTTTTTTCATTCCACGGATTCACCACACCACGCTCAGCCCCACGGGAGCCGGAGCCGGTGGCACCGCCACCAGCGTTTGCTTCAAACAAGTGGGGAGCGTCGGACACCAACGCCTCCACCCATTCAGCCAAAGTCAGCGGCGAGAACCCGTCCTTGCCCGTGCGGGCCGTCTCGCCGTCAAAAGCCTGGGGCACGCTCCCCACCAGCTTGAAAGTGTTGCGCGCCCGCGCCTTCAGATCCGGCAGCGCCGTCGCGCGCAGGCCGCGCTTCGTCGCTTCGGAAATCACCGCGTCATCAATCAGCAGCGCGGAGAGGCGACCATTCGCCACGTCCAGTTCCGCCATCTTCGGGGCATATTTGTTTTCGGTTGCGGTCACAGCCGCTTTCGTGCGCGCCTCCAAAACCTTGTCGAACTCGCCCGCCTTGATCTGCGCGGCTTCTTCCAGCTTGCGCTTCTCGTCGGCGAGTTGACGAACGGCGTCAGGATCAATGCCTTCAAACCGTTTGAGCAGCGCGTCGCGCTCCTTCATCACGGTGATGTTGGTTTGGCGCAGCTCTTCGTTGCGCTCCGAATCCAGCAGCCAAGCGCCATCGCGCTCGACGTAGAACGATTTCAGTTCCGCCGGAATATCACCGGCGCTTGCGTATTTATTTTTCAGGGCCATAAATTTTTAGTTGGTGGTTGCGGCTGGCGACGTTGTTGCGGCCGGGGTAGTGCCAGCCTTAGGAAAGACCCCGGTCGGATTCTGCTGACCGTTTTGGTTTTTGGGTTGTCCAGCTTGGACGAGATTCTTTTCTTCTGCATCCGTGCGACCAGTGGGCAGGACTTCACCTTTGCGGAAGAGATCGAACATGGTGGCCTGACTGATGGCACCAGCCTGCCAGGCAGAGACGATGGCAGTGAGTTCCAGACTGGTCAGACCTTTGGCAGTGAAGTCGGTGTTGATCTGGAGCAGGACGAGGGATTCACTGATGTCTTCGGGATACTGTTCGGTGCTGTTCCACCAATAGACCCAGCGAAGGACTTGGCTGATGGAATCAGACACAGACAAGGCAAGAGTCATCAAGATGCTGTTCTCACCAGCCTGACGAAGTTCGATGGCATCAGCAGTTTCACCGACACGTTTGGTGTCTTCCAGCATTCGGGAGCCAAGCACAGCCATCAGGCGTTCATCACGGCTTTGGGCATTTTCAAACGTGGACAGACCATGACCTTTGAACTCCAGGAAGCCAGCCACAGCACCAACGGTGTCAGAGACCCAAGCCGTGCTGCTGCCGATATGAAGATCATCTTTCTTGTCGAAGCCAGCGACCCAAGCAGTGGGCAATGCGGTGAAGTGCAGACCATGCTTGTAGTCGGCATCGAGACGGTAATGGTCAAGGTTGACACAGATGATGTCGGCGAGCGGCATCTTGTCCACGTTAGGCAAGGCATTGCGTGGACCATGAAAGACAAAAGGAATCAGCGGCAGCGGCTTGCCAAGACGAAGCGGGACACGGGTTTCAGTCAGCGTCCAGCCGGATTTCTTGTCGGCGGAATTGTTACTCCAGATTTCGACGACATAGCGTGTGCTGCCATCAGCGAGTTGTTCGAGTTTCAAGACACGGACGGTTTCCGTGATCTTCAAGACAAATGGATCCAACACATCGGGACATTCAATTTGTTCACGAAGAGCAATCATCGTGACTACGTTGCGGCCATTGATGCGTTGCGTCTGCCAATTCAAAATATCTTCGGCAGCATAACGGACAACGTAAGCACGGGATTCACCATCGGCCTGCCAATCAATGAGCGTGCCACACCGACCAAGAGCCAGGACTTCACCAACCACACCCTTGCAAAAAGTGAAAAGCGACGTGCCCATCAAATCCACGTCATCGGTGAAGACACGCAAGGCACCACCAACACCAGCATGGCGGTCGGGAAGTTTGACTTCGGGATCACGACGAAAGAGCAGACCAAGAAATCCATCTGCCGTGCGCGAAGTGGCATTGAAGAAGCAGGCACGAGACTTGTAACCGAGATATTCGTTTTCGGATTGCGAATCGAGACGGGGCAGATACTTGATGCCACCAAGCTTCACGGCGTCCTCACCGGCAATGACATCACGAGCACGCAACCACGTTGCGAGGTTCGCGTCGTAATCATGATGTGTGGAGTTCGCCGGCACGAGCGAACTTTAGCATCGGTTTTTGAAAATATTTTTGCGTCGCTTTGCGCCCACCGCATCCCGCCACCAGTGAAACCACTAGCCCCGAATCCGCCCGCAAAATAATTTTTTTATTCGCGCTTGACGGTTTTTTAATTTCCACACCACGACAATTTCCACCACGCAACAACGCGCAAACACAAAGTTTGTTCGCGTTGCTCAATAGGAAATTTGTTCGCTGCGCTCAACAATGACGAATCGCGCGGCAAATTCACGGTCTCCATTTACGATGATCATTTCCCGCGCGCGGACGCCGGCGCTCATGCTGGCGGCGGCGGCTAACGCCACCGCTACGCCAGCACCGGC
>CAINLR010000081.1 GCA_903850425.1 uncultured Verrucomicrobia subdivision 3 bacterium
GGACTATCTGGCCGAACGCAACCTGAACCCCAAACGGTATGTCTGGCGTGCCGCAGGCGCTGACATCCTGGCCAAGCTCCAGCGCGCCCGCCAAAAACTCACACAGTTAAAATCACGGTCTTGAAGGACACTACACTAGGCACGTCAAAGCGTAAAGCAAAAAAGCCACGGAATAAATTCCGTGGCTTGATTGAAAAATACGTTGTTTATTCGGCCTTGGCCTTCTTTTCGACTTTGACTTTCTTTTCTGCCTTGGGCTTGGTTTCAGCCGTTTCAGCTTTGGGCGCTTCGACGTGCTTGCCGCGTTTTTCACTGTGTGGCCGCTTGTCTTCGGCCACCGGCGCGGGCGCCACAATCGGCGTGGTGCTGTCCACCCGGAGTTTCAAGGAAGCTTTGACGTCGTGGTGCAAATTCAATTCCACTTCGTGTTCGCCGATGTGACGGAGCGGTTCCGCGAGATGGATTTTGCGCTTGTCGAGGGTGATGTCGAACTGGTGCTTCAACTCATCGGCCAACATGCCGGCGGTGACCGTGCCGAACATCTTGCCGTCTTCGCCGGTCTTGACCTTGACGATGAGGACGAGTTTGCTCAACGCCTTGGAGAGTTCGGTCATGGCGTTGAACTCATGCGCCTCGCGCTCGGCGCGGCGTTGCTTGAGCGATTCCATCTGCCGCTTATTGGACTGCGTCACGGGAATCGCCAGGTGTTGCGGAATGAGATAGTTGCGGGCGTAGCCGGACGCAACTTTGACCTGGTCGGATTCACCGCCGAGGCCGACGATATTATGAGTGAGAATTACTTCAGTTTTTGCCATACGAAAAAATAAAAGGTTGCGGAGTTAAAAAATCAAAAAGGAACATCGTCATCATGCGGCGGTTCGGAATCGCCAGCTTCCGGGGCGGGTGCGACGGCCGGGGCCGCTGCGGGGCGAGCCGCGCGCGGCGCCGAAGGTGCCGAAGCCGCGCCACCTTCGCTGCCCGGTGCGCTGCCGAGGAATTGAACGGTTTCGGCGACGACCCCGAGCTTGCTCTTCTTCTGGCCGGTCTGTTTGTCATCCCATTGATCCAAACGGAGACGGCCTTCGATCAGAATCGGCCGGCCTTTACGCATGTATTGGCCGACATTTTCGGCCGTGCGGCCAAAAACGTCCACGTCAACAAAAGTGACTTCTTCCTTCTTTTCGCCGGCTTCGTTCGTCCAGACGCGATTGACGGCCAGGCCGATCTTGGCGATGGCAGTCCCTTTGGGCGTGTAGCGCAATTCCGGATCGCGCGTCAGGTTGCCCACCAAGATGACTTTGTTGAAGCTGGCCATGACGGAAGCGAATTACTTCGCGGGCTTCGGTTCCGGCGAGGCGGTGAACAGCACGCGGAAAACGTCGTCGTTGTGCGCGAACTTGGTTTGGAGCGCGGCGATGACCGCCGGCGTGCAGTTAAAAATGATGTTGGCGTAGAAACCCGCGCTGTGCCGCTTGTCCGCGACGCGCGAGAACGCTTTCTTTTCCATTTTTTGCACGGTCTCAACCTTGCCGCCCGCCGTGGTGATTTCGGCGGAAATTTTGTCGAGGGCGTCTTTCACGCCTTCTTCTTTGCCTGCTGTGTTCAAGATGAACAAACCTTCGTAACGTTTCATTTTTTTTCTTCTGTGGGGCTCATCGCCCCGTTGAATTGGCTCATCGCCTTTTGTAATCCACTATCCAACCAGCATTCAATCTGGCCGGCTGCCCGTTCCAAAACTTTTTCCAACACTGCATTCTCGGCGGTTTCAAACTTGCCAAGAACAAAATTCGTAATCTCACGCGCTCCGTCGCGCCGACCAATCCCGATCCGCAACCGCGCAAACTCGCCCGAACCCAGATGCTGCGTCACAGATTCAATCCCGTGATGCCCGCCACTGCCGCCGCCGGGCCGCAGCCGGATTTCGCCCAAGGGCAAATCCGCGTCATCCACCGCGATCAACAGCTGCGCCAGCGGCAACTGATAAAACTTCACCAATGCGCCGACCGCTTCCCCGCTCAAATTCATGAACGTCTGCGGCTCGACCAGCAAAACTTTTTTTCCGTGTTTTTCTGCTCGTGCCACCTGCGCACTGAACTTTCGCTCTTTGGCCCAATCGGCTTTCCAACATGCCGCCAGTTTCTCGACCAGCAAAAAACCGGCGTTGTGGCGGGTGGATGCGTAATCCTTGCCCGGATTGCCCAAGCCCACGATGAGATGCCACGGCTCCATACGCGGGGGTAGCGGCTAGGCCGCAAAAACTATTTCTTCTTCTCGGCCTTGGCTTCGGGTTTGGCTTCGGCTTTCTTGTCGCCAGCGGCAGCTTTCGCATCGCCTTTGGCGGCTGGAGCGGCCCCGGCCTCGTCTTTCTTTTCCTTGGTCATCTCGACATCGCCCGCAGCCGGAGCGGCGGCGTCGGCAGCCACGGCAATTTCCTCGGTGCGCGGTGCCGCGACGGAAACCACTGCGATGTGCGGGTCACCCATGATTTGAACGCCGGCGACCACCGGGATTTCGCCAATGTGGATAGCCTTGCCAATTTCCAGACTGGTGACGTCAATGATGATCTGCTCGGGCAAATTTTTCGCGGTCGAGCGCACTTTGAGCTTGTGCAAAACGTGTTCGAGCGTGCCGCCACCGTTCTTGACGCCGTTCGGCTCACCGGTGGTTTCAATCGGCACCATGACGGTGAGAATTTCATCTTCCGCCACTTCGTGAAAATCCACATGCACCACTTTGCCGTCGAGCGGGTGATGCTGGATTTCCTGCACGAGGGCGAGGCGCTTGGCGCGCGGATCGTTTTCCACGGACAAATCCACGAGCAGATTTTCCGAGGCCGAGTGGTTGAGCAGATCCGCAAATTCTTTCGAGTTCAACTCGAGATTCTGCGGCTGGATCTGCCGACCATAAATAACCGCCGGCACGCGGCCGGTGGCACGGAGTTTCTTCACTTCACCCCGGCGCGATTGCGTGCGGAGATACGATTTTAAAGGCACTGATTTCATCTTAGTATAAATTGTTCGGGACGCCTAACTGGTGCGTCCACCTTTGAATTCAAACAGCGAGTTCACCGACGAATTATTATGTATCCGTTTAATGGCTTCGCCCAAAAGTCCCGCGACGGACAACGTGGTTATCTTCAAACCGTCAATCGCAGGGCGTTGGACTGTATCAGTTGTAATCAGTTCGTCAATGGCAGAATTGCGTAATCTTGCAATGCCCGTCTCACCGAGCAGCGTATGGGAAACACAAGCTATGATTTGCTTGGCCCCTTTGGTTTTTAAGATCGCCGCCGCCGAAGTCAAAGTGCCCGCCGTCTCGGTCAAGTCATCCACCAGCAAGATATTTTTGCCGTCGATGTCGCCGATGACCGCCATGCTCTCCACTTCGGTCGCGCTCTTGCGGCGTTTGGCAACAATGGCCAGTTCCGCCTCCAGCGTCTGCGCATAAGCGTGCGCCATCTTAATACCACCTGCATCCGGGCTGACCACGACGAGGTTGGTCAGATTTTTCTTCTTCAAATAGTCATACATCACCGGCGCGGCGTAGAGATGATCCACCGGAATATCAAAAAATCCCTGGATCTGCTGCGCGTGCAGATCCATCGCGAGAATGCGGTTCACGCCGGAGGCCACCAGCAGATTCGCCACGAGTTTCGCCGTGATCGGCACCCGCGGCTGGTCTTTGCGATCCTGACGCGCATAGCCGTAGAACGGCAGCACCGCCGTAATGCGCGTGGCACTGGCGCGACGCAACGCATCAATGATGATGAACAACTCCATCAAATTATGGTTCGTCGGCGGCGAGGTGGGCTGGATGATGAAAATATCTTCACCGCGCACATTCTCTTCGATTTTGACAAACGTCTCGCCGTCGGGAAATGGCGTGACGGTGATCTGGCCCAGTTCCATGCCGATGGACTTGCAGATGGCGCGGGCCAGTGGCTCGTTCGCCGTGCCGGAAAATACTTTCACAGATAAAAAATAGAATCGGGTTAAAAAACGAAATCCGCCGCGAACGGCGGATGAAAACGCAAGCGAGACTGTAACAACGAAAATGTCGCGCGCAAGGGGAAATTACAAACAACCGCTCGCCACCATTGCCGCAGACTAAATTGCTTTAACGGCGTTCACTAAATTCAACAAAAATCTCCTTGGAGTGGCAATCGCGGTTTCCCAGCAGCAACGAAAAAAGACGCGTGATAAGGGCTTCCCTTAGCCGACTAAAGTATTTCCCAGTTAGCCCAATCAGGTAAGGCACCAATTGTAGATTCCACTGAGTAGGCTTAAATTGCCTTCATGCAAACAATATTTGCTAAATCAACGCCGGCAACCAACGGTCAGCTTGTGACGGAAGACGCGCGCGCCACCACCCTCGCCGTGTCTCCCGCCTCGGAAGGCAGCCACGGCAACCGGGCGCTGGTGGACGCGCTGGTCAACTCGCGCATCTACCGCGATTACGAACGCGCCTTTGGCAATCTCACCGGCCTGCCCATCGCCCTCCAACCGGTCGAGACGTGGCAACTGCCCCATCACGGCAAGCGCAATGAAAACGAACTCTGCGCCTTGATGTCACAGAAAAGCAGCGCCTGCGCCGCCTGTCTGCAAGTGCAGGAACGCCTGTGCCTGCAGGCTGCCACCGAAGCGCACACCATCACCTGCCCCGTCGGACTTTCCGACAGCGCCGTGCCGGTGCGCATGAGTGACCGCTTGATTGGTTTTCTCCAAATCGGCCAGGTGTTCCGCAAGAAACCCAGCACCGAACAGTTTGAAAAAGTGGTCAAGCTGACCGAAAAATGGGGGATTAACACTGATCGCGCCACGCTGAAGCAGGCTTTTTTCTCCGGCAAAGTGGTCACGCAAAAAGAACATGATTCCGCCATCAAACTCCTGACCATCTTTGCCCAACATCTGGCCATGATGAGCAATCAGGTTTTCATCCAGCGCGAAAATGCCGAACCGCCGGTCATCGCCAAAGCGCGGGATTACATCCATGAACATCAGACCGAGGAACTCTCTCTCGGCCAGGTCGCCAAATCCGTGAACATGAGCAGTTATTACTTCTGCAAGATGTTTAAGAAAGTTGCCGGCATCAATTTCACGGATTATGTCGCGCGGGTGCGGATTGAAAAATCAAAAAATCTCCTGCTGAATCCTAATTTGCGCATCAGCGAAATCGCGTTTGAAGTGGGCTTCCAGTCGCTCACCCATTTCAACCGGGTCTTCAAGAAAATTCTCGGCCAGTCGCCGACGGATTATCGCGCGCAGTTGCTAACGCATTGACGCGTGCCCCCGTCGCCGCTTCCATCCAGCGCCTCGCGGGTGATTTTTGACTCCACAATTGGCATTGGCTTTAACCAGCCGATCGCCAACAATTCCGGCGTTGCCGGGATGAAGCCAAAACCGAAATCAGCCACCGCTAAGCAGTCGTCGCAAGCCGCCTTGCGCGACGGCGAGGAACGCCTGCGCGCGATTCTGGAAACCGCCGTTGAGGGCATCATCACCATCAACGAGCGCGGCCTCATCGAATCCTTCAATCGCGCTTCCGAAAACATCTTCGGCTACGCCGCCGCCGAGGTCATTGGCAAAAATGTCAGTGTGCTCATGGCCACCCCGCACCGCGAGCAGCACGATACCTATCTCCAAAATTATCAGGAAACCGGCCACGCCAAGATCATCGGCATCGGGCGCGAAACTTTTGCCCGCCGGAAAGACGGCACTTTGTTTCCGATGGATTTATCCGTCAGCGAAGTGCAGTTGAGTGATCGCCGATTATTCACTGGTTTCATCCGCGACATCACGGAGCGCAAACGGCTGGAAAAGGAAAATCTGGAAATCAGCGAGCGCGAACAGCGGCGCATCGGCCAGGATTTGCACGACGGTTTGTGCCAGCATCTCGCGGGCATCGAAATGTTGAGTCAGGTGCTGGCCAAGAAACTCGCGCCGCGCGAAAAGGCGGCGTCCGTCCGCGCCGCGGAAATCGCCGGCGCGGTGCGCGAGGCCATCAGCCAGACGCGCTTGCTGGCGCGCGGGCTTTCGCCCGTGACGCTGGAATCTGAAGGTCTCATGTCCGCCCTGGCGGAACTGGCCTTAAATACAGAAAAAATGTTCCGCGTGCGTTGCAACTTCGATTGTCCGCAAGCGGTGAAGTTCGACGACCACGCCGCCGCGACGCATTTATTTCGCATCGCGCAGGAGGCGGTCTCCAATGCCATCAAGCATGGCAAGGCGAAAGCAATTTCCATCCAATTGGAGCAACAAGCCCGCCAAGTGCGGTTATGCATAAGCGATAATGGCGTTGGTTTCCCTGAAATATTTCCCCACGGCCAAGGCATGGGTCTGCGCATCATGCAGTCGCGCATCGGCATGGTCGGCGGCACGCTGCTGGTTGAACGCAACCGCGGCGGCGGCGTCAGGGTAACCAGCACCGCGCCGAACAACTCCGGAAGGTGTCATGGCGGCCATCAATAAAACTTCCGTCAAACGCCTGCTCATCGTTGACGATCATCCGATGATGCGCACCGGCCTGGCCCAGTTGATCGGCAGCGAGCCGGACTTGAACGTCGTGGCCGAGGCGGACAACGCCCGGCAGGCGCTCGCGGCCGTCGAAAAAAGCAATTTTGACCTGGCACTGCTCGATATTTCCCTGCCGGACAAAAACGGCCTCGAACTCATCAAGGACCTCCGTGCAGTGCGGCCGGACTTGTCGATTCTGGTCGTCTCGATGCACGACGAGATGATCTATGCGGAGCGCGTGCTGCGCGCCGGTGGCCGCGGCTACATCATGAAACAGGAGGGCGGCGAAAAGTTTTTGCGCGCGATCCGACAGGTGCTCGCGGGGCAGATTTTTGTCAGCGAAAAAATGTCGGCGCGCATTCTGGAGATTTTCTCGGGGCGTCCATGCGCGACGGCGGCTTCGCCGGTGCAAAAACTTTCCGACCGCGAATTTGAAGTATTTCAACTCATCGGCCAGGGCATCGGCACGCGGGACATCGCCGGCCAATTGCTCTTGAGTGTCAAGACGGTGGAAGTCCACCGCGCGAATATCAAAAAGAAATTGGGTTTGCAAACGGCACCGGAACTGGTCCGCCAGGCCGTCCGCTGGTTTGATTCGCAAAACCAGCATTGACCGGCCACCGTCCTTTCACCCTGCGTTGCCGGGTTTCAGGCAATAAATGGTGATGATTTGCCAATCCGCGAGAAGTCGCCACGGCGATGGCATGGCACTTTTTCTTCCGGCACATAACAAAGCATTTATGACAAAACCAGCTAATTCAAATTCCATTTCCGGCATCGAATCCGCTCACGACATTCTCGGACAAACTCATCGCCGCGGGCTGCACCCGATTCTGGCGCCCAAAAGTGTCGCGGTCATCGGCGCAACCGAACGCAAACGCAGTGTTGGTCGCACCGTGATGACCAATTTAATCGAGGGCGGTTTTCCTGGAAAAATTTTCCCGGTCAATCCCATCCAGCCGACGATCCTCGGCCTGCAAGCCTATCCTAACGTGGCCGCGCTGCCGGAGGTTCCTGACCTCGCGGTCATCATCACGCCGCCGAAAACCGTGCCGGGCCTCATCAAAGAATGTGCCGCCGTCGGCATTCATGGCGTGATCATCATCTCCGCCGGCTTCAAAGAAGTCGGCGAGGAAGGCGTGGAGTTGGAGCGGCAGGTTTTGGCGGAGGCGAAACGCGGCAACATCCGCATCGTCGGCCCGAACTGCTTGGGCGTCATGGTGCCGGGACTGAAATTCAACGCCACGTTCGCCGCTGATATTGCGCGCCCGGGCAGCGTTGCTTTCTTGAGCCAGAGCGGTGCGCTGTGCACAGCGATTCTGGATTGGAGCTTGAAGGAGAATGTCGGGTTCAGCGCGTTCGTTTCGCTTGGCTCCATGCTCGATGTCGGCTGGGGCGATTTGATTTATCATCTCGGTGATGATCCGAATACCAAGAGCATCGTCATTTACATGGAATCCATCGGCGATGCGCGGGCGTTTCTTTCCGCCGCGCGCGAAGTGGCGTTGACGAAGCCCATCATCATCATCAAACCTGGCCGCACGGATGCGGCCGCGAAGGCCGCCGCGTCGCACACCGGTTCGCTCACGGGCAGCGATGAAGTGTTGCAGGCGGCATTCCAGCGCGTGGGCGTTTTGCGTGTCGATACCATTTCCGAATTGTTCGACATGGCCGAAGTTCTCGCCAAGCAACCTCGCCCGAAAGGTCCGCGCCTGACCATTGTGACCAATGCCGGCGGCCCTGGCGTGCTCGCCACGGATATGCTGATTGGCAGCGGTGCACAACTCGCCGAGTTGTCGGCCGACACGATGGCCGCGCTGAACCAGATTTTGCCACCGACGTGGAGTCACAACAACCCAGTAGATGTTATCGGCGACGCCGGTGCTGATCTTTACGCGAAGGCCGTGGACATCACCGCCAAAGATCCGAACACCGATGGATTGCTCGTTATTCTCACGCCGCAGGCCATGACCGACCCGACCGCGACCGCAGAGGAACTCAAGCCGTTCGCGCATATTGACGGCAAGCCGATCATCGCGAGCTGGATGGGGGTTGGTCAGGTTGAAGCCGGCGAAAACATTCTCAACGCCGCGAACATTCCGACGTTCAAATATCCTGACCGCGCCGCGAAGGCCTTTTACTACATGTGGGCCTACAGCGAGAATCTGCGTTCGCTTTATGAAACGCCGTCCGCTCCTGTGTCCAATGGTCGGGGCGACATTGACCGCGAGCAGGCGGAGAAAATCATTGCTACCGTGCGCAAATCGGGGCGCACGATTTTGACCGAATTTGAGTCCAAAAAACTGCTGGCTGCTTATGGCATTCCGACGGTCGAGACGCACATCGCCCTGACTGAAAATGACGCGGTGAAAGAGGCCGCCCGGCTCGGTTTCCCGGTCGTGCTGAAATTGCATTCCGAAACCATCACGCACAAAACCGATGTCGGCGGCGTGCAGTTAAACTTGCGCACGGCCTCGGCGGTGCGTCAGGCGTGGAAATCAATCGAATCCTCTTGCACCAAAAAAGTTGGCAAGGAGCATTTCTGCGGCGTCACCGTGCAGCCGATGATCAAGCTCGATGGTTACGAAATCATCATCGGCAGCAGCATTGATCCGCAATTTGGCCCGGTGCTGCTCTTCGGCACGGGCGGCCAACTGGTGGAAGTGTTCAAAGACCGCGCGCTCGGGTTGCCACCGCTGAATGCGACGCTCGCGCGCCGCATGATGGAACGCACCAAGATTTTCACCGCGCTCAAAGGCGTGCGCGGCCGCAAGGCGTCGGACATCGCCGCGCTCGAACAATTGCTCGTGCGTTTCAGCCAGCTTGTCGTCGAGCAGCCGTGGATCTCGGAAATTGACATCAATCCCCTGCTCGTCTCCTCCGAGCGGATTTTTGCGCTCGACGGCCGCGTCGTGCTGCACGATCCAAAGACGCCGGAAGACCAATTGCCCAAGCCGGCCATCCGCCCGTATCCAGTGCAATATGTGAAGCCGTGGAAAATGAAGAACAAGGCCCCGGTCACCCTCCGTCCGATCCGGCCCGAAGACGAACCGATGATGGTGAAGTTCCACGAGACCCTCTCGGAAGAAAGCGTTTATCACCGGTATTTCAGCGCGCTCAACCTTTCCCAGCGCATCACGCACGAACGATTGACGCGCATTTGCTTCAACGATTACGACCGCGAAATCGCCTTGGTCGCCGAACTGAAACCGGCCAAGGAAACAGAAGAGAGTAAGATTCTGGGCGTCGGACGCTTGAGCAAGCAGCACGGCGCGAACGAGGCCGAGTTTGCCCTATTGGTAAACGACCAATGGCAGCGCCTGGGCTTGGGCCATGAATTGCTCAAGCAGCTCATCGAAGTGGGCCGCACCGAAAAACTGGCCCGCATCGTCGGCACGATTCTCACCGATAACCATGCCATGCAGCACATCTGCAAAAAGCTTGGATTCAAAATGATCAACGACGAGGACCAACGCACCTGCACCGCCAGTTATATCTACTCAAAATAGAACGGCCTTCAATTGAACAACGGGCTTTGGCACATGTTGACTGCCAAAGCCCGTTTTGGTTTGGTGGGAAGCGAAAGTGGGTAACGGACTGAAGCCATTTGGAGGCGGGCGCATTGGTTCCGGCCACGGGGTTGGTTTGCGAAAGCAAGTAATCAAGGTTCGTGAATACCAAAGCCTGACGAAGAATATGTTGTGGAATCCTCAACGCGCAGTGCCGAATGGTCTGCGTTGGCTCAAATAGCTCGACCGATGCCGCAAATCATGCCTGAGCCCATGACAGGTCTTCCTGCCAACCTCGGGTAGAAAGACCAACTTCGGTCGGGACATCAAGACCACACCAACCTTACCGTTCGTCGCTTGCCAGTTTCCGCGCCGCCAGAATCTTTTGCGATGGTTTGTAGCTGGCGATGAAGTTGCGATGGTATTCCGCGAACGTCCCCGCTGCGATCGCCGCGCGCACTTCGGTCATCACTTTCAAATACAGATGCGAGTTGTGGACGCTCACCATGCGCAGACCGAGAATTTCATTTGCGCGCAGCAGATGGCGCAGATACGCGCGCGTGAACGTGCGGCACGCGTAACATTCGCAACCTTCCTCGATCGGGCCAAAATCAGTTTTGTAAGCCGCGCCCTTGAGCGCGAATGCGCCGGTGTGCGTCACCGCTGTGCCGGTGCGCGCGATGCGCGTGGGCAGCACGCAGTCGAACATGTCCACGCCGCGCGCGATCAACTCGACCATTTGCGCGGGCGTGCCGAGGCCCATCGCGTAACGCGCCTTGTGCGCGGGCAGATGCGGCTCGGCTAGTTCGATGGCGCGCATCATTTCCGGTTCGGGTTCGCCGACGCTCACGCCGCCGATGGCGTAACCGTCGAATTCCATTTCCACCAAAGCCTTCGCGCACTGCTCGCGCAACGCGGCGTCGCTGCCGCCCTGCACGATGCCGAAAACTTTCTGACCGTCGGCGCGCGGCTGTTCGCGACATTCACGCGCCCAGCGGATGGTGCGTTCCACGGCGAGGCGCTGCTCCTTGGCAGGCGCGTCGTGCGGCGGACACTCGTCGAACACCATCGCGATGTCCGAGCCGAGCACGCGCTGGATTTCCATGGATTCCTTCGGCCCGATAAATAAAAGCGAGCCGTCGAGGTGCGAGCGGAATTCCACGCCGTGCTCTTTTACTTTGCGAATTTTGGCGAGGCTAAATACTTGGAAGCCGCCGCTGTCAGTGAGAATGGGCTTGTCCCAATTCATGAATTTGTGCAGTCCGCCCGCCGCCCGCATGACCTCAAGGCCGGGGCGCAGATTGAGGTGATAGGTGTTGCCCAGAATGATCTGCGTGCCCATCTCGTTGAGTTCGCGCGGGTCGAGCGCCTTCACACTCGCCTGGGTGCCGACAGGCATGAACACGGGCGTCGCGATGACGCCGTGTGCGGTGGTCAATTTTCCAAGGCGCGCTTTCGTGGCCGTATCGGTTTTGAGGAGTTTAAACATCGCGCGCAGGATAAATCAAAACCGGGGCGATTGAAGACGAAAGTTTCAAAGCAGGTGCGTTCAATTTGACCTGGGCACCTTGCGCAACGCGTCAGCGTCTTGGGGTGCGATGGCTGAGGGGCACAGGGCTGGCATCGCTTGCGCTTGGAACGAACGTCTGCGATTGGCTTGGTTGTTTCCCTGCGGCCCAAACGCGGTGTGCGCCCCGAACCCTCACCCCCTGCACTCGACGACGCTCCGCGCAGTTTGGAAATCAACCAGCAACGCGCGCGCCTCCGGGGATGTGCCGAGGCCAACGCGGATTACCAGCGGACCAGCGTCGCGGCTGCCCTAATTTACTTCCGCCAACGAAACATCCACGAACAGATCGGCGGCAATTTTTTCCAGAGCCTTTTTCAAAGCAGCGAGGTCGCAGTCTGCGGGCAATTGCAACCGCGCGCCGGCCTTGAACAGCATCTCGCCGGACATCGGCGCGCTGACCACTTCGCTGAAAAATTCCTCGACGTTCACCTGCGCCCGCGCGAGGACGCTGGTGATTTCGCGGACGATGCCCGGACGGTCGCTGCCGACAATTTCCAGTTTCGTCTGTTTGCCGGGCGCTGCCGCTGCGACTGGCTGGTCGGCGCGCACGACGATTTGCAGACCGTTT
Source organism: uncultured Verrucomicrobia subdivision 3 bacterium (assembly GCA_903850425.1). Classification (GTDB taxonomy): domain Bacteria; phylum Verrucomicrobiota; class Verrucomicrobiia; order Limisphaerales; family UBA11358; genus UBA11358. Next base: position 12,160 of record CAINLR010000081.1, read on the forward strand.
TGCTGGAGAGTTTGCAGCGCGGCCAGCAGGGCGTTTTTTTTCTCCGCCGAAATTTCCACGCGCAAAATCCCGGCGAATTCCCCGCCGAGCCGGCACATGCGGCTTTCCAGCCAGTTGCCGCCGTGATCGGCCACGGCCCGCGCAATGGACTCGACCAACCCGGTGCGATCCGGGCTGATGATGGTCATGACCAAGGGAATTTGCACGGCAGAAAATGGTTACGGCTGGCTGGTGATTTTGCGCCAGTCCACGCTCTGGGTGCCAGCGTAAATGGCAAAAGCTTTTTCGTTCTGAATCAACACGGCGCGCACGACGCTGGAATTATCGGCCCCGCTCAGTTCCAAAATACCTTCCGGGATAAACCCGGTCTTTTTATGCACGTAGATGAGAGCGAACACCGCCTGGGCAATGGCGATATACGGCAGTTCCTTGTAGGCCCCTTCCACCACGTCCTCGACCGCAGCGGCGAGAAACTCAAGCTGGTTCAGGAGGTGCGGAAATTTCGGCGCGCTGATCTGGGTGAATTCCAGTTTCCACTGCGGCAGTTGGCGCAAAACTTTTTGAGCGACGGCGGGCGTGATGCTCGCAGAGCCATGGTTTACGAATTTGGCGATTTCGGACATGCGGGCAATCTAGTGAATGCCGTGCCATCGTCCAAGTGAAATTGTCGCCGGAAAATTTCTGAAACCGATGGACAAGGTCGGGTTGCGACGATTGTCGGCCCGCGCTACGGGCACGACAACAGCAGTGGAACAGGCATCTGCCGGTTCCGTTCCAGACCAATGCCTGCGCCATGAACTCGACCGGCAAGATGCCTGTCCCACTACCCATTGACTGCCGCTGCGCCCGGCGACGGTGTTTAGCGCCACGCGACAAACGCCAACCCTGACTTACAACTTGTAGAACTGCTCCCAATCTTTCCGCGGCGACACGCCAGCAAGCAGGCCGTTGGCGACCTTGTGATTGGTGATCTGTTTGGTTGCCGGATCGAAGCTCAGCTTGGCATTCACCCGCTGCGCGAGGATGCCCAGCGCCATCGCCTGGCACAGCGGACCGGCCACGGCAAACGATGAGCGGCATTTTTCCTCGCCTTTGACGGCCTTGAGAAAATTGGCCCAGTGATTGGACGAACTCTTCGGAACCGGCGGCAATTTGGACGCCATCTCCTTGGCCTTCGCATCCGGTATTATTTTCAGCGTCGTGGCGTGCGAACCGCCTTTGAAGGTCAGGCCTTCGCCGTAAATCACCTTGCCCGGCGGCATTTTCTTCGTGTCAATCGCCCCGCTCGTGGGCGGCGGAATATCGCCGTCCACCACGGCCGCGCCCAGATCGCTCGGCAGCGGTGGCAGATTATTCACGCCGTCATACCAGGTCAGTTCGCACGGCGGTTGCGTGCCGCGTGCCGGGAAGCGAAATGCCAGCGTCGAAGCCTGCGGGAAAATAAACGGGTTCCAGCCGACGAGCTTTACGGCTTCGACTTCTGTCGGCAAGCCGAGCTGTAAAAACTCATGCGCGGTGTCAAAAATGTGCGCGCCCCAATCACCGAGCGCGCCGTTGCCGAAATCAAACCACGAGCGCCAGTCGCCGTTGATGTAGCCCTTGTTGTATTTATGCGGTTGTGCCGTCATTTGCCAGACATCCCAATCGAGCGTGGCAGGGATGGCTTCTTCGGGGAGGTAGCCGGTGAGTTTGCTGAAGGCAAATTTCGGCGTGTCGTGCCAGCGACGCGAGCTGTTCATGTAAGCCGTGATCTTGGTGACGTTTTTGATGATGCCGGCCTCAGTCCAGGCTTTGAACTGGAAATAGTTCGCCTCGGAATGCCCCTGGTTGCCCATTTGCGCGGCGACTTTGTATTTTTTCTCGGCCTGCATCATCAGCTCGATTTGACGGAAGCTGTGGCCCATTGGCTTTTCGCAATAGACGTGCTTGCCCAGCGACATCGCCAGCATCGCGATGGGAAAGTGAGAGAAGTCCGGCGTCCCCACGCTCACGGCGTCAATGTCCTTGCCCATCTTGTCAAACATCTGCCGGAAATCCTGGAAACGCGGCACGTTCGGGAACTTCTTCAGGATCGCCTGCGTATGCGGCGCGCCCATATCGGTGTCGCAGAGCGCGACAATATTTGCCAGCCCCGTCGCATAAATGCTGTTAATGTCATCCGCGCCCCGGTTGCCGATGCCGCAGCACGCGACGTTTACTTTGCCGCTCGGAGAGACTACGGTCGAGCCCTCCGCCGCGAACAGCAGGCGCGGAGTAAAGATGGAAGCTGTGCCAGCCGTCAGGACGCCTTTCAGAAACGAGCGGCGGCGCATCGGCGTGGCAATTAGGTTTTTTTGGTGACTGGATTTCATAGGAATATCATTTGTTATTAGAGAATGAGTTCAGTTGCCGGGCAGCACCCGGATCTTGAGATTGCGGAAGGAAACTTCGTTGCCGTGATCTTGTAGGAGAATATGCCCGTCGGCCCATTCGCCAAATTCAGGAATGTTGTGAAACTTACTGCCGGCCACGATCTGCCGAAATTCGTCTGTGTTGCGGTCGAACTCCACCGTCTTCTCACCGTTCAGCCAGAAGGTAACGTGTTTGCCCTCCGCCAATATCCGCGCCTGATTCCATTCGCCCATCGGATTGACTTTCTTGTCCTTGGGCGCGGGAATCAGATCATAGAGCGAGCCGATGGTGCGGTTACCGTTCTTGCCGAGCTTGGCGTCGGGATGCCGCACGTCATCGAGAACCTGAAATTCCATGCCGATGGCCGAGCCGACGGCGGTCTTCTCGCCCGTCTTCTTGTCAATGGGCGAAATATTCGGCTGCACGAAAATCTTGATGCCGCTATTCGCGCCGGGCGTGATCTTAAAATCCGCTTTGAGTTCAAAATTCGCATACCGTTCGCGCGTGATGATGTCGCCGCCGGCCGCCGATTCCTGACCGCCGTTTTCATGCACGGTCAGCACGCCCTCTTTCATGGACCAGCCACTCTTGGGAAAACTGTCCGACTTCGGGGTGCGCCAGCCTGCCCCGGTCTTGCCATCCCAGAGCAACTTCCAGCCGGCCGCTTTCTCCGCTGCCGTCAAAACATTGAGCGCCGCCGCCGGTGATTTCTTCGCCGCCGCCACCGCCGCTGGGGCCACGAAAATGGGATTCGTGTAAGCCCCGGGAGCCGCCGTCGCGAGATTTGGTGTCACGTCCGCCGCCACTTCTCCCAATGCCCATTTGATGCCGCCGACGAGAATCTGCTGGAAAGTCGGGTTCGTCCAAACGTCCTCGCGATGCCCCATGGCAGTATACCAGACCCGGCCCTGCCCTTCCTTGCGCGCCCAGGTGTTCGGATACGCCGGGCGCTCATACATCGCGCCTTTCATGTGCGGCGCGTCAATCACCGTCAGCGCATGATCGTCCGGTGCAAAATCCTTCAGCGAATACCATTCTTCCTGGAACGCAAAACTGTCGCCCACTTTTTCAAACCCCGGGAAACGCGGATCAATCACTTTGTTCGTCGCCACCTGCTGCGCGCCATGAATGATGAATTCGCCACCGATGAAACAGGCGTAAGGATCCGCGTCCTTGCCGTGGTTGGCATAGCGATCCGGGCCTTTCTTCGATTCATTGGCCGTATGAAACGTATCCGTGGCGGCGTGTGTGCCGATGAATCCTTTGCCGCCGCGCACATAATCAAACAGCGCCTGTTTGCCGGCGGGCGTCATCGGCGGCTGCTTGTCCGTGCCTTCACTGCACAGGTCGCCAGTGGTGTAAAAGAACACCGCATCAAACTGAGCGAGATATTCCTTGCTGAACTTGGAGCCGTCTTTGGAAAACTCAAACTGCCAACCGTTCGGTGGCCCCAGTTCCAGCAACACCTTCTCGGCGTAACTGGGCTGGCCGTTCTTCCACGAGATCACCGAATGCTCAAAACCGCTGGATTTGGTGAAGAAAAGAATCTTCTTGGGTGCCGCCGTGGCGGTGACCGCCGCCGCCAGGACCAAACTGGTGAAAAGAAAAACGCGGGCGCAGAGTTGTGTAACTTTCATGTGTTTCGGAATTGGACGGATTATCCCCCGAATCGGTTACGATTCAAATCTTTCTTGGATTTTGAAAAATCAATGTTTCCTCCCGGTTTCATCTGTGGCTAAATCTGCCGGACAAAATGCAAGACCTCATCGCCAAAGCCGCGACGCTGCTGGAAGCGTTGCCCTACATCCAAAAATTCAGCGGCGAAACCTTCGTCGTCAAATACGGCGGCTCCTTCATGGACTCGCCCGACGCCGCCGTTCGCACCGGCGTGGCCCGCGACATCGTTTTTCTCGAAGCCGTCGAAATCAACCCCGTCGTCGTCCACGGCGGCGGCAAAGCCATCACCCGCGCCATGGAAAAAGCCGGGCTCAAGGCCAACTTCATCCAAGGCCAGCGCGTCACCGACGAAGCCACCGTGCAAATCGTGGACGACGTCCTGTCGCGCGAAATCAATCCTGAAGTCGTCAAAACCATCAACGCCCTCGGCGGCCAGGCCGTCGGTTTCGCCGGTCCGGACATCTTCAAATGCAAAAAACTTTACCTCGACGACAAAGAAAATCCCGGCCAGAAAATTGACATCGGCTACGTCGGCGAAGTCATCGAAGTGAACGTCGCGCCGCTCAAGGAATGCATCTGGTGCGGCCACACGCCGGTCATCAGCCCCACCGCACGGGGCGAGGACGGCAAGATTTACAACTGCAACGCCGACGTGGCCGCCGCCATGTGCGCCATTGCCCTCAACGCCAAACGCCTCGTCTTCATGAGCGATGTGCCCGGCCTGATGCGCGATTTCAAAGACCCGGCCACCCTCATCACCCATCTGCAAATTGATGAAGTGCCCGCCCTCAAAGCCGCCGGCATTGTGGACAAAGGCATGATTCCCAAAGTGGACAGCGCCGTGAACGCCATCAAAGCCGGCGTGGAAAAGGTATCCTTCGTGGACGGCCGCGTGTCGCATTCCGTCCTGATGGAAATCTTCACCGATGCCGGCGTGGGCACCGAAGTCGTGCTGTGATTTGGCTTGGGGAAGGGAAAAGCCATCATCCCCACCGCGCCGGTCCGCTGCCCGGCTGGAAATAATTTGCGAAAATCGCTTGCGCCGCCGCCGATGGTGCTTATGATGGCTCCCATCCACCACAAATCTTTCTGATGCTTCATCAGATTTCTTTGCGGTCGGGGCTGAGGAAACCATGAGCCGGGCAAGGCATGCGGAGTCAGGGTTGGATCGAAACAGAATCAAGTTGTTCCCGATTCTGTTTCCCTCAAGGAGAAGCTTTGTCCCCTGCTCCCGGCAGTCCCCGGCACCAAATCCCCGCCTGATACCACCGACTCCTGACCTGATACCGCCAAGTCCCCGCTTGGTAAAGCCAAACCCCGGCCTGGTAAAACGAAATCCCGGCCTGATACCGCCAAATCCCGGCCTGATACCGCCGACTTCGCGCTGCGTAAAGCCAAGTCCCGGCCTGATACAATCAAAACCGGGCCTGATACGATCAAGTTCCGCGGTCCTCAGCCCAAAATCGGCAATTAACGGCCCTGGTTTGCCGTTGTTTGCAACGACATTTTTCGCATTACAAGCTTATTTGCAGACATTTGCACAATCCATCAGTGCTCCACCGAACCACCGCCGCGCGCCCCATTTCGCAATCCGCAATCCGCATCTTAATTAACCCACAACCACACTAAACTTATGGCTGATCCCACCCCAACCCCAATCCCGGCACCTGCCAACAAGACCTCCAAAGCCCACGGCGACCTCGATAAAGGTCACCTCGCCAACATCCAGCTCGGCGAAGATGTGGCCGCCGCCGCGCAAGATCCCGCCCATGCCGCCCGCCTGGCCACCGACGAACAAATAGACGCCCCCACCGTCGCCAACCTCGTCACCCTCACCACCGACACGCGCACGCTGGCCGGACAGGTCATCACCGCCAAGAAAGGCCACCTCACCGCCACCGCCACCGCCGTCACCGCACAAAAAGCGCTCGTCCGAGGACTGCGCGACATCCAGCAACGGGCCAAAGCCAAATTCAAAGACAAGCCCAAACGCTCCGCCTACTGCATCAACAAGGAAAATTTCGGCCGCGACCGCCAGAGCCTCGAACAAGACGCCACCGATATCATCACCCTCGGTGCCGCCGATGCCTTGCGCGGGCTGACCCCCGCCAAAATCACCGCGGCCAAAGCCGCCCTGACCGCCTGGAAACAAGCCGACGTGAACCAAGGCAAAGCCGAAGAAGCCCGGAGCACCCTATTGGGCCAGCTCGAAGCCAAAGTGGAGGCCATCAACGCCGCCCGCCACGACATTCAACTGGCCGCCGACACCTGCTGGCCACCCACCGACAAAGCCAACGCCCCCATCCGCCGTTCGTTCAAGATTCCAACGAACAAATCCATCGTGCAATGAGCAAGACACTGGCTATCCCGTAAATTGCCCTGCAAAATAATTCTCCCTCTCCTCGCTCAACGAGGAGAGGGCCGGGGTGAAGAGTCACCGAAACGAAGTTGGCGCTTTGAACCCCGGAACCAATGCCAAAGTAGCGCGGCCGTCCCCGGCGGCGGGTGCCGGCGGCGTCTCGCCGCCAGTTCCATCGCCGGGCGGGACGCCCGGCCAACCCGCCGGCGGGACGCCTGCGCTACAAGGTTCACGCAAGACCATGCCGCGCCGACGCCGCTGGGACGCATTGAATTGAAAATCCCAATAGAATTCTCGACTCGGTTCGGAAATGGGCGATTTTGCAAGCGTAGTGAATAATAACCATTGGCACAGCAACCGTGAAAAGATTTACGACTGGATGGTCAAAAACGACCAAAAGCCGTATGCGGAATTGTATAAAGGAGCGGTTGTCATTTTATGCGAAAAACCTCCCGGTTACACAAGATGATCTCCTTCGGCACGGTAGATTTGAATATAAAGAACTCGCTCCATGACCGTTCCCCAGCCATTTCAATATCAAGGCAGCAAGCGGGCGCTGGCACCGTTGATTCTGCAATATCTGCCCATCAGCACCACGCGGCCAGTTCGCGTAGCGCAGCCGTCCCCGGCGGCGGGTTCGGGCACCGTCCCGGTGCGCGTTTCTGGAACTGGCGGCAATTTTGCAACTAGCGGCGAGACGCCGCTGCAACCCGCAGGCGGGGACGCCTGCGCTACGAGTGATGCCTGACAATAAACATCTGGTGGCGGGATTGCATTCGCGCGGGGTGCTGCCGCATTTGAAACGCGAAGGCGGAACTTATTTTGTCACGTTCCGCCTGGCGGGCACCTTGCCGAAGGAAGTGCTGCTCCGGTTCAAACAGGAGCGCGCGGCCATTCTCCAGCAGGCCGAGGGGGCGAAACGTCCGCTGACGTGGCACGAGCAGGAGGAGTTGTTCCGATGGTATTCGAGCCGGGTGGACAAGCATCTGGATGCGGGTCACGGCACTTGTCATCTGTGCGATCCAGAACTGGCGGCAATTGTCGCCGGGGCGATTCAGTTTTTTGAAGGACAGCGTTATGAACTACGCGCGTGGGTGGTGATGCCGAATCATGTTCATGTGGTCGTCTGGCCGAAACCGCCGCAGACGTTGAGCGCCATTTTGCACAGTTGGAAATCCTACTCGGCGCATGAGATCAATCATCGTCTGCCGGCTCCGGTGGTTCCGTTCTGGCAGGGCGAATCTTATGACCATCTTATCCGCGACGAGGATGATCTGCACCGGTGCTGTCATTACACGCTGATGAATCCGGTGAACGCCGGGCTGTGTGCGCGGATGGAAGATTGGAAATGGAGCAGCGCATATGTAGCGCAGCCGTCCCCGGCGGCGGGTGCGGGCACCGTCCCGGTGCGCAGTGCTACAACTGGCGGCGAGACGCCGCTGTAACCCGCAGGCGGGACGTCTGCGCTACGACTTGACCATGATGCGGCAAATCCGGCGGGTTGATCTCGTGTGGCAAGGCGCGGAAGTGTCCAATATGACAAGCTAAAGGCGGACGCGGCCAAGGCGGGGTTGGAAATTCCGCAGTTTGTCAAAGACGTGCTGGCGAAAGCTTTGAAGTAACCAAAGGAATGGGTGATGACCGAATTCCGCAAAGCCCGCGCGGTGGAGAACTGTTTTTCTCGGCAACCACCGTCAAAAAGCCAATTTCTTTATGTTCTTTGCGGTGATTTCCGGTTAAAACATTGCGCCGATGAAAGAAATTGTGCCAGCGCCACCCGCCATTGTGCGGAATGATTATGAGTCCATCCGCGAACTGTTCGCGAAGAATGTCGTGCCCAGCTACGGGCGCTTCGAAATCGTCCTGAGCCACGGCGCGGGCAGCTATCTGTTCGACGTCACTGGCAAACGCTATCTCGACCTCGGCAGCGGTATCGCGGTCTGTTCGCTCGGGCACGCCAGTCCGGCGATCACGGAGGCGCTCGTGGAACAGTCCAAGAAGCTGATCCACGTCTCCAATCTATATTTCACCGAGCCACAGGGCCGGCTCGCGGCGGAGATCGTCAAGCGCATCGGCGCGGGCAAATGCTTTTTCGCCAACAGCGGCGCAGAGGCGAACGAGGGTTTGTTCAAACTCGCGCGCAAATTTGGTCACGCTGAAGGCCGGTTTGAGATTCTGACGGCCACCAATTCTTTTCACGGCCGCACGCTGGCCGGCATCGCCGCCACGGGCCAGGACAAAGTGAAGAAGGGGTTTGAGCCCATGATGCCGGGCTTCCGGCACATTCCGTATAACGACCTCGCCGCCGCCCGCGCCGCAATTTCGCCGGCGACGGTCGCCATCATGATCGAAGGCGTGCAAGGCGAAGGCGGCGTCACGCCCGCCACGCCGGAATATCTGCTCGGCCTGCGCGCGTTGTGTGACGAGAAAAAATTGCTGCTGCTCATGGACGGCGTGCAGTGCGGCCATTATCGCACGGGCCGGTTCCAGAGTTTCCAGCGGATTCTCGAAGGTGTTCCCGGCGGCGAAAAATTTCTGCCGGACGGCCTTTCGATGGCCAAGTCGCTGGGCGGCGGTTTTCCCATCGGCGCGTTCTGGGTGCGTTCGCCATATCAAGATTTGCTCGGGCCGGGCACGCACGCCACGACTTTTGGCGGCACGCCGCTCGCGTGCGCTGTCGCCCTGAAAATATTCTCAGTCATCGAATCGGAAAGACTAGAGGAGCAGGCGCGCAAACTCGGCGACTGGATGAAAAAGGAACTGGAGCGGCTCGTGCAGACGTATCCCACGGTCGTCAAAAATGCGCGCGGGCTTGGCTTCATGCTCGGCTTGGAATTGGCGGAGAATATTCCCGCGTTCGCGGCGAGCGACAAGTCGGCGGCGCTCCAATTTGTCAACCGGCTGCATGAGGCGGGCGTGATGACCATCCCCGCTGGCACGCACGTCATCCGGCTGTTGCCGGCGCTGAATTTGAAGCCGCAGGAAGCCGCCGAGGGCATCGCCGCCATTGAAGCGCTGGTCAAATTGCTGGCGTGATTTATGACTCCCGCCGCCCATAAACACTTGGCGAATATTGATCCGGTAATGCGGGCGCTGATTTTGGAACACGGCGAGTGCGGGCTGGTGCCGGAAAAACGACGTTCACCGTTTCAATCGCTCGTCCAAGCGGTCGCGCACCAGCAACTCAACGGCACGGCGGCGAACACGATTCTGACTCGCTTCAAAAAGCTTTTCCCGCGGCGCCGCTTTCCGCAGCCCCAGGATCTGGCCACCGTCTCCGATGAGCAGATTCGCGCCTGTGGATTTTCCTTCGCCAAAATCCGGGCCATCCGCGACATCGCGGCGAAAACGCTATCCGGCGTGGTGCCGACCGCGCGGCAGATTGTCACGTTATCAGACGAGGAAATCATTGAGCGACTTACGGAAGTGCGCGGGGTTGGGCGCTGGACGGTCGAGATGCTGCTGATTTTTCAGTTGGGCCGTGAAAACATTTTGCCGGTGGACGACTTCGGCGTGCGCAATGGTTTCCGCGTGGCCTACAAAAAGCGGGCCCTGCCGGAACCCAAACACCTACTCAAGTTCGGCAAACGCTGGCATCCGCACGCCACCACAGCGGCCTGGTATCTGTGGCGCGCGGCGGACTCAACCAAGGCAGCCGCGAAGAAAAAGACGGTCGCGAAGAAAAAGAAGTGACGGCGCCCCCGGCTTCAGGTAATAAATTCAATTTGGGTGGTCACCTCCCGAAATCTTTTTAGCATGAAACACTTGTTGTCCCTGGAAAAACTGCCGCGCGCGGACTTTGAAAACATCATCCGCGACGCCGCCACTTTCAAACGCGAACGCGGCCAGCACCAAACCCGGCCGCTCGCCGGCCAGACGTGGGCGATGATTTTTTCCAAATCTTCCACGCGCACGCGGGTTTCGTTCGAGGTGGGCATCCGCGAACTCGGCGGCGACGTGATGTTTCTCAACGCGAATGACATTCAACTCGGCCGCGGCGAACCGATCAAGGACACCGCGCGCGTGCTGGGCCGGATGATTCATGGCGCGGTCATCCGCACCTATGCGCAGCGCGACGTGGAGGAGTTTGCGGAGTTCGCCAAAATTCCCACCATCAACGCGCTGACCGATGACGAGCATCCGTGCCAGGTGTTGACGGACATCGCCACGTTCGAAGAGTTGCGCGGCCCCATCGCGGGCAAGGTCGTCACCTTCATCGGCGATGGCGCGTGCAACATGCCGGTGTCGTGGATTTTTGCGGCGGCGAAACTGGGTTTTGAGTTGCGCATTGCCGCACCGAAAGAATTTCAGCCTGCAGCAGAAATCTTACAACGCGCGGGCGGGAAGTTGCTTTGCACGGAAGATTTAAAAGCGGCGGCGACCGGCGCGGATCTGCTCTACACCGACGTGTGGGTTTCGATGGGCAAGGAAGCCGAAGCGGCAGGGCGCATCAAAGTTTTGACCGGTTATCAAATCAACGCGCCCCTCGTGAAGCTCGCCAAGCCGGGTGCGCTGGTGATGCATTGCCTGCCGGCGTATCGCGGCAAGGAAATTGATGCGGAAACGTTCGAGGCGCACGCCAACACCATTTTCACGCAGGCGGAAAACCGGTTGCACACGCAGAAGGCGATTCTGAACTGGGCGGTAAGTTGACAATAAATGCCAACCGAGGCAGAAGAGACCGGCATATTGGAGCCAGAAACCAGTCGTTCTGCTCAAGTTCCCGCCGGTTGCGCCGGCTCAGTTCCGGCGCTCAAACCGCGTGCAAACGAAGATACTTCAGCGCGACTTTCAAGTCTTTCGGCAGCGGCGCAGTGATGGTCAGGGGTTCACCGGTGAGGGGATGCGGCAATTTTATTTCCTCGGAGTGCAGCGCCACGCGGCCGAGCAGCGGACGTTCTTCGCGACCGGGCTTGAGGCGATAATCCGATTTGAGCCGGGAGAGCCAGAGTTTTTTGCCGCCGTAAAGTTCATCGGCCACAATCGGCAAATCCACCTGGCCCAAATGAACGCGAATCTGATGCTGGCGGTCGGTCACGGGTTCGCATTGCACCCAGGCGTAGCCGGCGCGCGTGAAATTCTCGAGCAAGGTGATTTTAGTCTTGGCGACTTTGCCTTGGTCCTTGTCCACGCGCATCACCCCGGGTCTGACCGCATGGGCGCCGATTCTGGCATTCACTTCAAACGCAGGTTCGATCAGGGTGCCGCGCACCAGCGCGAGATATTTTCGCAGCGGCTTATCGCAACTAAACATATCCGCCAGCGCAATGTGCGCGGCCTTGTTCTTGGTCAGCAAAATAACGCCGCTGGTGTCGCCATCGAGCGAATGCTCGTTGTTCAGGTAAGTCAACTGCCGTTCCACCGCCCACGGTTTGCCGGCGGCAATGGCCGCGTGCAGCAACTTCATCAGGTTCGGACGCTCGACGGCGGGAATGCCGGCCACGACCTCCGCCGGGACTTCAGCTTCGGCCGCAGTGAGCAGACCGGCAGGCTTGTCGAGCGCCAGCAGATGGGCGTCCTCGAACAGCACGGGGATTTCCCAGAACTCGCGGGTGGCGGGCGAGGACAGTTTAATGGCCGCACTCACGGCTATTTCGCCGCACCGGTTGGCTGTTGCTGGTAAATGGGCGTGTTGCGCAGTTCGCGATTAGCCTCGCCTTGCAGCCAGATGTTGAAGGCTTCGGTCTGACGTCCGTGCCGCACCTGCGCGAGGAACTGCGGAAATTCAGCAGCCTTTTTGGTCTCGTCCACAGGCAGCAGGGATTGAACGAACAGGACAAATCCGCCGTCCGCGATCGGGGCAAAATTGCTGAGGTGGCCCACCGGCGTGGTGAAGGCGGCCTGTTTCAGCTGGCCCAGTTCGGCGCGTTCGCCAAAACCGGGCACCTCCTGTGAACTCAAGGCAAACGGGGGCAGGGCCTGGGGTGACTGGCCGGCGGCAATGGCCACCTGCGCGAACGTTTTGCCCGCCGCCATCTGGTTCGTTGCGGTGGCATAGAAAGTGGCGCCCGCGGTTTGCGCCCGCGCAATCGCCTGCTGGTCTTGAAAATCCGAGGTCACGCGGCTGCGGATCGATTCGAGCGCGGGAATCGTGCTGGGCAACTGTTGCGCGAGGGCGATGACATAGACGCCATCCGTTGCGACAAATGGTCCGGCAAACGGTTCTTCCGCGCTCAATTTGAACGCCGCTTTGGTGAGCGGGGCGGGCGCATCAAATTCTTGCGGGCCGTCATTTGCCGCGAATGGCGCGGTGGTGTGGACGGCCAGGGCTTTTTGTTTGGCAGCGGTGAGGAGGTTCTCCGCCTTGGCGGGTTCGAGAGCGAACAGCGGATTGGCGAAGTCATTCGCCTGCTGGCGGGCGTCCATCAGCGCGCGTTGGTGGATAAGCAGTTCGCGGATTTTAGCTTTGGCTTCTTCAGGCGTCTTTACGCCGGCATACTGGGCGGCGTTCTGGCGATAATAGGCGTCCACATTTTCTTCCAGATTGGTTTTCGCCCACTCGGCCTTGGACTGCGCGAGGAAATTCGTGACCTCAAACACCACGTAGTTTAACGCCACGCGGTCGGGCAAACGGTAGGCGGCGAGGTTGTTGGTGTAGAACTGACCGACGGCGGCCGGCGTGACCGAGACTTGCGCGAGATAATTCGACGCGGTGAAAAACACCACCTGCGCGGAAATCTCCTGATGGTCGCGGATGTAGAGCTGTGAGGCTTCGGTCGGCGTGATCAGCAGGCCGGACAGGCCGAGCGACTGTTGAAGCTGTTGAATCACCAAGTCGTTGCGGACGTAGCGCTGGAAGTCGGCCGCATTCAGGCCCCCGGGAGCCAGCACACGCTCCAAGAACGCTTCCATCGGCACCGCTGGGTTGTTGCGCCCGGCAATGGATCGAAGCATTTCATTCGCGCCCGTCACCACCGCATCCGCGCTGACGAAGATGCCGAGCGACTTGGCTTTTTGGGTGAGCATGAGGCGCACATAAGTTCCCTTGTTCATTTCCTCGCGGGTCATGTTGGGACTCGTCTCCGGCCAATCACCGGCGTTCAACCGGTAGTAAAGCCGGAAGTCGCGTTGCGCCGCGGCAAACGCCTCAGGCTTGATTTCCTTGCCGTAAAGCGAACCGTAGCCACCGTCGCTCATGCGGCCATTGCTGTTGCGCGTCACGGGGCCGGCACCCCACCACAGGAAAGAAATGATGGTGGCGCCGATGATAATAAACCACAGCCAGGACGAGTGCTTGCGAATTGTTCCAATCATAGTGAAAAAATAGAACGCGCAGCCTATCTTGCGCGCAGTGACAACGCAAACGGAAAAAGCGCGCCGGCGGAAGAAAGCCACCGGGCACCCACCGCCAAGCAGCGGCGAAATCCCCAACCCCCTACTTCCTAAAGCTGCGTGCGGCCGCCGGTTTTATTGACGCTCGGAGAATTGAGTGACATGCTCTCAGCGCGAGCGGCAACGAATGCCTGAATCAAATTAATCCGAATAATGAAAAACGTAATCACCATTCTCAGTCGGGCTCGGGGCCTGGCCCTGGCGTCGGGGCTGCTCGCCGCCGTGGTTTTATGTGCAGGCGGCTGCGCGACGCCGCTCCAAAATTCGCTGGCCACGCACAATTCCAGCCAATGGGAAAAGAGCATCGCCGCTTACGAAGCCAGCGACCAAACGAATCCGCCGCCGCCGCATCCCATCGTGTTCGTGGGCAGTTCCAGCATCGTGAAGTGGAAATCCCTCGCCGCCGATTTTCCGGACCTGCCGGTGATCAATCGTGGTTTCGGCGGGTCGCAACTGGCGGACTCGGTGAATTATGCCGACCGCATTGTCATTCATTATGCGCCGCGTGAGGTGGTGGTGTATGCGGGCGGCAACGACCTCAACGCCGGCAAATCGCCCGAGATTGTTTATGGCGATTTCGTGGCGCTGATGCAGAAGCTGCGCGCCGGCTTGCCCCACGCGCGACTGGCCTTCATTTCCAGCGCGCCGAATCATGCCCGCTGGGCGCAGGTGGAAAAAGTGAAACGCCTGAATGCGCTGGTGGAGGCCTATTGCCGGCGCCACGACATCGCGTTCATCAATGTTTTCCCGCTCATGCTCGGGCCCGATGGCCGGCCGAAACCCGATATTTACGTCGCGGATGGATTGCACATGAACGCCAAAGGCTATGCCATTTGGCAACCAGCCGTCGCCCCGTTTTTGAAGTGAGCGCTCGGGATTGGTCCTGCCGCGCGGATTTATCCGCCTGCTCTGCCAGCGGGGTATTGGCTTTTCACTTCACCGCCGGAACGATGACCGCAGCTGGTTTTGCTTTCGGCTTCCCGCCTTTGGGATCGAGGTTTTGTTCCAGGTCATTCGCCGTGACAACCGATTGAACGCCCGCCGCCGGCACTTCCACTTTGGCCACCCAGAGAATGCCATTCAGCACGACCTTGCGGAAATGATCGTCGCCCCAGTTGCGATGAAAATGGCCACCGGTAAAGCCAAAGCCGCGTCCGCCATCCGGGCGCTCGCTCGCCCAAGCCACGGTTTGAAGTTCGCCTTTGGCCACGGCGGCCCGCACCGCCGGATTTCCCTCGTGCGGCCCGTCGGCGCGATCCATCGTGTCGGGCGTTGGCACAGCGGCGAGAATCGCCTTTACGCCGGTCATGCCGTCCCGAAAGCGCATGTTGAAATACCATTCGTCTTTCATGCTGAACGGTTCCAGCCCGCGGGCGATGGGATGATTGGGCAGCGTTTTGAAATCGGCCAGCCAGTGTGGGTTCACGGAACGGTTGATTTCGAAACAGCCGCCGATCCAGTCGAGAAATTCTTTCTGCCCATTTTCCATCGTCGGTTCGACGGCATAATGAATGCACGCCAGACCGGTGCCCTGTTTCATCAGCGCGTCCAAGACCTTCAGATGGTCGTCTTGCAAGGCCGGATGCCCGCCGCCGCCGTCGCTGTAAATCACCACCGCCGCCGCGCCTGTCAGCACGGCGGAATCCGCCGGCCAGCCGTTGGTATAAACCTCGACCTGGATGCCCGGAAAACCGGCGAGGCATTTTTGGAAGAGCAAGACGCCGGCGCGATGCTCGTGTTCACCAGGTCCGTGACTCGGTTTGCCGGCGATCATGACAATTCTTTTTTCGTCCGCCCGCCCCACAGTCGGAGCAAAGGCGATCAGCGATAGCAACAGGATGGCAGCGAGTGTTTTCATAAAATTGAAATTGTCTGTGGTTTTATTGGTGGGCAAAAATTTATGCCGTTCAACTGCGCTTGCCAACTTCTATTCGCGCGAAAGAGTTGCCCCGGGCACAGCTCGCCCCTGCCCCGGCACGAAATCCAAGCAGGGCGCGGCTGGGGCGTCCTCGACCGACCGCAGCAACTTGGACAGGACTGCTGCATCAGATTTATTCC
Organism: uncultured Verrucomicrobia subdivision 3 bacterium; assembly: GCA_903850425.1. Lineage (GTDB taxonomy): Bacteria > Verrucomicrobiota > Verrucomicrobiia > Limisphaerales > UBA11358 > UBA11358. Next base: position 27,977 of record CAINLR010000081.1, read on the forward strand.
AATGGCCACGGCCGCGCTCCGGGGCAGTGCGCGTCTGCGCCGGGTCACCTCGGGACAGATCATGACCCTCCTCACGACTCGAACCCCCGCGCGACTGTGGGTGAAGGGCCACAGGCCGGCTGCGAAACAAAGATTTTTTAACCACGAAATACACGAAAAATTGCGAAGGGCCTATTTCCGTGTTCCCTTTCGTGTGCTTCGTGTATTTCGTGGTTAATTCCCAAACGCGCCGAACAATGCGCTCATCTCCGCGTCCACTTGGGCCGCATCGATCAGCGTCTGGGCAATTTCTTCGCGGAGTAAAACACGATAGCGCTTCCGCAGCCGATGAATTGCCACGCGCACGGCGCCTTCTTCCAGACCCAAAGTCTGGGCGATTTCGCTTTGCGCGGTTTCACTGCTGCCCGCCATCAGAAACATTTTCAACTGCTCAAACAACTTCGCTTTGCCGTCGGCGGCGCATTCCGCCTGCAACCGCTCGATCACCTTCGCCAGCAATGCCAGCGCCCATTCGCGGTCGAACGCCTGGTCGGGACTCGGCTCGTGCGTCGCGGCCACTTGGAATTTTTTATCTGCCGTCTGCCAGTCCAGCGAGAGTTGCGCCGCGCCGCCGCCGCGCTTCTGCGCCTGCGTCTTGTCCCATTCATTCGCTAGAAAGTGTTTTAACGACGCCAGCAGGAACGCGCGAAACTTGCCGCGCTCGCTGTCCAGATTCGCGAGGTAATTCTTCGCCAGCAACCGCGTAAAAAATGCCTGGACCAAATCCTCCGCGTCCGCCTTGTTGTGACCGCGCCGCCGCACATAAGCGTAAAGTGGGAACCAGTAGGTTTTGCAAAGCTCTTCCAGCGCGTCATCCGCCTGCGGCGTGTGGCGCTGGCCCGCCGCGAGCACGACCGTCCAATGCGTCGTGGCAAAAATATCGCCCGGCGCGGTCGAGACTGGCGTGGATTGCGCGGAGGTCACGGCAATGAAAGCATGGTAGCCAAGCCTGGGGCCGGATGCACTTGCATTAACCGAAACGAACCTTTCAACGCCTTGGTCGCGGACGGCAACGAACCGGTCGAACGGCGCCATGAGCCGGTCGAACCGTGCCAGCCCCTGGTCGGAGCGTGCAACGAGCCGGTTGCTGGTGTCATACGCTCGGTCGGGTGGTTCCAAGCGCCGGTCGTGCTATTCAACGCGCCGGTCGTGCGGTTCAACGTGCCGGTCGGGTCGTTTAATGCGCCGGTTGTGCTATTCCAAAGACCGGTTGTGCCATTCCAAGGGCCGGTCGGGTCATTCAATGCGCCGGTCAGATCGTTCATTTGTCCAGTTGCCAACAACTTATGCAAAATCGCCAGTTTTCGCGCGTGGCGGGGGCAAATCCGGCTTTCCCGGTGGAAAAGCGGCTGGCCACAGCCCATTTCCACCCCCAGGACGGCGCGAAATTCCGGTCGTTGGCTCACTTATCTTTGGTCTTGAAGGTGAACAAATAGGGAATCGCCGGATGATGTTGCGGGTCCTGGAAACCGTGAAACTTCGGGCTGTTGATCCACCAGCCGTAGGCTTTGCCCGGCTCCAGTTTGACCTTCATCACGCACGTCTTATGGTCGGCTTCGTAGTGCGGTTTGCCCAGTGATTGCGGATCGGAATTCTCCCAGGCGGTGGCCCAGCTCCAGGACTGATCGGCCATTTCCTTGCTGAAAGTAATTTTGATTTCCATTTCGCCCGGGACCACGTCCTTGCTGCCCGCTTCCGGCACGGTTTTGACGACGACCGGCGCGAAGTTGTCAATGTCCGGGGTCGCGGCGGTTTGCGCCAGCCCGCAGAGGGCGGTGGCGGCGATGAGGCTGGTGAGGAGTGTTTTCGTTTTCATAATTTGATTTGGTATTTAGTTTTATTTGGTGTGGAAAATCAGCAGGTAAGGCACCGCCGGACGACCCGCCTGGTCGGTGAAGTTTTGAAATCTTTCGCTGTTCAGCCAAAACGCATAAGTTTGTCCCGGTTCCAGTTTCACCTGGACCACACAGGTGCGTGCGTCCGCTGCATAATGCGGCTTGCCGGTGAACTCCGGCGCGGAATTTTCCCACGCGCTGGACCAGCTCCACGAGCCGTCCGTCATTGGCTTGCTGAACCGCACGCGGATTTCTGTTTCGCCCGGCGGCACATCGCTTGCGCCGGAGACGGGAAACGTCTCGACGATGACGGGCGGTTGTTTGTCCAATGTCACATTGTCCTGATCCTGCGGATGAGGCGTGATTTTAATCTCGGTCGGTTGCGGCTGACTGGCATTTCGTTGCTGTCCGGCCAAGGCCGAAAGGCGCTCGCTATAACTGCTGCCTGGGACGCTTTGATCAAACGCATCCGCCGCATGAGTTGCGGCTTTATAAAGGTCTTTCCCCAGACTCAAATCGCCGGCTTTGATCGCACCATGTGCCCGCGTGTAAAGCGAAATTACATTGGCGGGCAGTTCCATATCTGTTCCGCGGAGATACCGATTAAGCGAACGCAGTTGTTCCAGGAACAACTCTGATGTCGTTTGCGCCGTGGCCTGGTCTTTTTGTGCGAGGGCTTTGTCGAGCGTGTCGCCCAATCCGTCCATGGCACCCAAAGCGGCAACGGCCTGGGCATAGTCGGGTTGGTTGGTTGAGCTGGTGGCCTTTGCCGGCGGTTCAATCAGCATCCGCAGGCCATCGCTCAAACTTTTTTGCTTGGCTGCTTCGAGCATTTTTTTGGCGGTTTCGTCAGCCTGGCCGGAGTCCACGAGGTTCTGCGACCATTTTTCGGCCTGGTCGAATTTGCCTTCGAGCAAATACAACCGCGCCAGCCCGAACCACGCGGCGGGCGCATTCGGCGCGGTCTGGAGTAGAAATTTTTCCGCGTCGTCATATTTCCGCTGCGACAAATAAATCTGTCCCAGCCCGTTCAGCGCCGCCGGATGATTCGGTTCAATGGCCACGGCTTTTTGAAACGACGTTTCCGCCGCCGCACTGTTGCCGGAATTGAATTGCGCCCAGCCGAGACCGTTCCATGTGTTCGCGTCGTCGGGCGCGAGTTGCACGGCTTGTTGAAATTTCGCCTCGGCCTCGGTCCGTTTGCCCGCCTGCAAGAGCTGCCAGCCTTCTTGACTCAATTCGGACGCGTGGTCGCTGGTCGAAGCGTGTTTGATGATGCTCACCAGCCGTTGCTGGAATTGTGACGGCTGCGCGGTTCGAGTGTCGCCGTTCAAATTCAGTTTGCGCTCGCTGGCGGCCTCGGCTTCGGTGCCAAAATAAATGCCAGCGAAAGCATGATGATCGTTATACATCGAAACATGCGGCAGTCCGGGCACAAGGTGGGAACGGGATAGTTCAAAATCACCCCGGCCTTTGGAAATGTGGATGCTCTGCGGAGGTTCCGTCTGATTTGGAACCTCGTCATGATTGGTCGCCGTGATGTTCAGCCACAAGGACGCTTCGTCGGCGCTGACGAGATTGTAATGACCTTTTACGGTCATCTGATTTTCACCGCGTTCGACCGAGGTGATTTCGATGGAATCGCCTTTTGGAAAATAAGATTGGCCGATGTAATCGGATTTCACAGCCGGCGGATGGGCAGACGGCTTGAAAATGGCTATCGGCACGATGATCGCCAGGACAATGATGGCGGAGGCAATCGCCAGCAAAGCAAACGCGCCGCGCGGATTTCCCAAATTGACCGTCTGCCCGAAGCGGGGAATCTGTTTTGGCACCCACGCCCGCGAGTCGCGTTTGCTGAAATAAACGGAAAGCCATTTCGGGCCGGTCCAATTCTGCGGGTTGCGCCACTCGGCTTCATTGATGGCCGTTTGTTCCGTCAGCGATTTGGCCGGCGGCGGCGTTTCTGAAATCGTCTCCACTTCCGTCTTGAGCACGTTGGCTTGCTGGTAGCGCAGTTCCGGTTTCTTTTCCAGCGCGCGCAGCACCACTTCATCCAGCCGCACGTCAATGTGAACTTTTGACGACGGCGGGGCGATGCTTTTCCCGGGCAGCTCGCCGGTGAGCATCTGATAAAACACCACGCCGAGCGCGTAAATGTCCGCGCGATGATCCACGGCGTCGGGATGTTCCTTCTGCTCCGGTGCCATGTATTGCGGCGTGCCCATGACTTTGCCCGCATCGGTCAAATCCTGGAGCGCAGGCTTCCCAGCCTGCGGGTTCACGGAGCCTCCCGGCTCCGTGGTTCCCGAACTGGCGGCGGGGACGCCGCCAGAACCCGCAAACGAGGACGTCTGCGCTACGTTGCCGACAATTTTCGCCAGTCCAAAATCCGCGACCTTCACGCGACCGCGGCGATCCAGCAAAATATTTTCCGGCTTGATGTCGCGGTGGACGATGCCCTGATCGTGCGCGAATTGCAGCGCGTCGCAAATCTGGGGCACGATGGCCAGCGCCTCGCGCGCGGAAATGCGGCTGCTGTGGAGAAGCTGGCGCAAGTTAACGCCGTCCACGAATTCCATGAGGAAGTAGTAAAGTAAGGCAGGTGCCTCCCCGGCCGGCACCGGCATTCCCGCCGAACCGCTCGCGCTGACGCGCTCGCTGGGCAGGCGAGCCGCCTGCCCTATGTTACCGAATTCATACAGCGTCACGATGCCGGGATGATTGAGCTTCGCCAGCGCCCTGGCCTCGCGCGTGAAGCGTTCGGCAAACGCCGCGTCGTTGCCGATGCCGGGCGGAAGAATCTTCAACGCGACGATGCGATCCAATTGCTTCTGTCGCGCCTTGTAAACCGCGCCCATGCCGCCTTTGCCGATGAGTTCGAGAATTTCCAGTTGCGGAAACAGCGGTGCCAGTTCCGCGACACTGGGCGGATGAAACGCTGGTTGTTTCGCATCCGTGACGGTGTCCGCCGCCGCGCCCATTTTGAGCAGACAGGAGGGACACAGTCCGGCCAACGCGCCGATTGGCAGCGGCGTGCCACATTGCGGACATTTGTTTCCGTCGGGCATGGGTGCATTCATTTTTACCGTGTCCATGTCTCCTTCAGAAGCAAATCCGGAAAAATGTTACCGGATATTTTTTAACCGCAGCGAACGCAAAGGGCGCAGAGATTTGAAAGGGATAGGATACTTTGTGTTCTCTGCGTTCTTTGCGGGTGAATATGAACGGTCAAGGATCACCGCAGCTTGAAGCCGCCTTGAAAAATGACTTCCAGCGCCACGACCACGAGAAAAATCGCGCCCACTACGGCGTTCAAGCGGAAGAACGCGACGTTGATCCAGTTCACGCTGCGCCGGCGCGCGATCCAATGCTCCAGCGTCAGGCAGGCCAGAATCATCAGCCAGCCGATGAGATATGCGAGGCGAAAATGGCAAAGCAAACCGAAGCCGAGCAGCACGCCGCACATGACCATGTGCGCGAGAAACGCCGCCTTCAACGCGTTCTGCGGCCCCCAGGCCACGACCAGCGAACGCAAGCCATGCGACCGGTCGAACTCGTAATCTTGCAGTGCGTAAATGATGTCGAAGCCGATCAGCCAGAGCACGACGGCCAGCGCGAGCACGATTGGTTGCAGTCCAGTTGTCGCATGCCTAATCCAATCTCCAAAATACTCAGATGAACGGAACATGTCCGCGGGTGACATGAACCCGAATTCGCCCTTCACCGCGAGCCAGGCCCCAATGGGGGCGAGGGCGAGGGCTATGCCCAGAAAGACATGCGTGTAATCCGTGAACCGTTTAGTCAGCGAATAAAAGCAAACCAGCACTAGCGCCACGGGTGAAAGATAAAAACAGAGCGGATTCAAAAACCAGCTTGCTACAACCATTGCCACGGCGGACAAAATGCAGAGCGCCAACGCGCTGGCCAGGGAGATTTGTCCGCTGGGCAGATGCCGTTTGGCCGTCCGCGGATTCAGCGCGTCGAACCTGCGATCCACGATCCGGTTGAACGCCATCGCGCAGGTTCGGGCCCCCACCATGGCCACCAGAATTAGCCCGAAGGTGCGCCACCCCGGCCAGCCGCGCTGGTCGCGCGCGGCCACAATCATCGCCGCCAGTGCGAACGGCAGCGCGAAGACGGTGTGCGAGAAACGCACGAACGAAGCCCATTTTTTAATGATAGAAAACATTCAACATTTAACATTCAACGCCCAACCTCGAAGGGTCAGGCGGTGTTTAGGGACGGATAACGGTTTAGGTTGGCTGGATTGCGGCCGGCCGACGGGGCATTGCGTTGTGCGGTATGGATGCTGGAATGAAAAATCCGGATCAATTCTTCAGATTCACCCAAAATGAACACGAGATTGGTTTCGTGTTTTACCCAGGCTTTGTGTTTGATGAGCCGTGCCCAGCGCCGGGTTTCACGAAGTTCCTTCAGGCAAATTTTGAGCTTATGAATGAAATCCTCGCGCGATTCCGCCGCCTCCGCCTCGCCGTGATTTGGATCGGCCGGTGTTCCCGAACGCAGAATCTGTCCGGCCACATGATTGCCCGCTCGCGTGGACGGAAGGCTTTCTGACAAATCAATCACCGCCGAGGCGATTTCCAGCAGGCGGTCTTCGAGATCAAATTTTCGCTTGCCATCGCCACCTGCCTTTAGCTCCCAAGCATCCCCTGCCGTATCCTTGGGTGTTGAATGTTGGGTGTTGAATGTTGGATGTTTCCGTTTTTTCATTTCACTCCAGTTCCTCCGCCCAGCGCGGCGCGAGTTTGTTGGCGATGCCCATGTGATCCAGCACGCGCGCGACGACGGTGTCCACGACTTGAACCACGGAACCGGCCCCGGAATAAAAGCTGGGGTTCGCTGGCATAATGATCGCGCCGGCGAGAATGAGCAGCTCCATGTTTTTGATGTGGATCAAACTGAACGGCGTTTCGCGCGGAACTAAAATTAATTTCTTCTTTTCCTTCAGCGTCACATCGGCAGCGCGAAGTAAGACGTCTTCGCTGTAACCGTGCGCGATGCGGCCCATTGTGCCCATGGTGCAGGGGATCACGACCATCACGTCCGGCGGATTCGAGCCGCTGGCGAACGGCGCGTTCATGCTCTTGAGATTATGCACTGGCACGCCGGCTGGCAGCTTCAGGCCGCCGGGAAGTTCCACGCTGATGACCTGCTGGGCATAGTTGCTCAACACGACGTGAAGCTCGTGTTTGCCCGGATCGAGGTTGTCGAGCAGGCGCTGCGCGTAAAGCGCGCCGGTGGCACCGGTGATGGCAACGAGAATTTTCACAGGCGAAAATAATGACGGCGCACAGCGGTGGCGGCAAGGCAACAAAAACGGCAAGCGCCAGAGCCGCTTTAATCACCATGCTCCATACACTTTATTCGCCCGCCGTGATTTGAGTGTGATTGCCTGCGCCAGGCTTGATGAATGCAGTTTGGAATTTCGCTGGCGCTTGGAGTTTTTGAAAAAGGTGCCTTGAAAAGCTTGAGTCCGCTGACCCGTTCCGCACAATTGCGGCGTGTTCAAAACTGCGGCATTCCTTTTTTGCGGCGCGCTGATGTTGTTTTTGGCGGGCTGCGCGACCACGCCCGGTTCCGGCGAGGTCACGCCGCCGGACTGGTCGCCGACCGCCGCCGATGCCAAACCGGCCTTGCCCACGAACCTCGTGCCGCTCTTGCTGCTGACCAAAACCAATCTGCCGACGGTCGCCACCGTTAATTCTCCGCCGCTCACCGTGCGCTCGAACCCGCCGCCGGTTCTCAAGCCGGCACCGTTCCTTACTTGGACATCGTTCGACCACTGGGCCGCTGAGAACAAAATCGGTGCGTTGCGCCGGCTGTCGGGCGGGCCAACCACGCGGTTTTATCTGGAGGCCAAAAATGGTTTGCTGGTGCTGGAGATCGGCAGCCGCGAGGCCATCTGGCGCGGCATGGAAATTCACCTCGGCTTCGCGCCGGAAGTCATTGATGGGCAGATTTTCGTGCATGGCTTGGATCTGGAAAAAAACCTGGTGCCGTTGATTCTAGGTCCCCCGCTGACGTTCGGCACCAACCGCGTCATCATTCTGGATCCCGGTCATGGCGGCATCGCGGGCGGGACTATCAGCGTGCTGGACAAGCGGCCGGAAAAGGAATTCACACTCGATTGGGCGCGGCGGCTCAAGCCGTTGCTGGAGCAGCACGGCTGGCAGGTTTATCTCACGCGCACAAACGATATGGATATTGCGCTGTCGAACCGGGTGAATTTCGCGGAGGCGCATCACGCCGACCTGTTCGTCAGCCTGCATTTCAATTCCGCCGCGCCGGACAAACGGCAAAGCGGCCTGGAAACGTATTGTCTGACCCCGGTGGGCATGCCCTCGACCCTCACGCGCGGCTATCCGGATTTCTGGTCGCAGGTGTTTCCCAACAACCGCTATGACCGGGGCAATCTGCAACTGGCCGTGCAGCTGCACAGCGCGTTGCTGCACGCGAGCGGCGGGGAGGATCGCGGGGTGCGCCGGGCGCGGTTCATGGGCGTGCTGCACGGTCCGCCTTGCCCGGCGGTGTTGATTGAAGGTGGGTTTCTCTCCAATGCCCGCGAGGCGGAAAAAATTGCCAGCGGCGCGTTCCGGCAGAAACTCGCCGAAGCCGTTGCGAACGCGCTCAAATGAAAAAATCCAAACATATCCTGGTCACGGGCGGTGCCGGCTTCATCGGCGCGCATCTCGTCGAACGACTGCTGAAGGAGGGTAACCGGGTGGTGGTCGTGGATGATTTCTCGACCGGCGCGGCGGAAAATTTAAGCGCCGTCCAATCGCATCCGCGCCTGCGCATCGTGGCGGCCAAGATTTCCGCCTGCAGGGAATTCTCCCAACTCGCGGCCGAGGCGGAATTTATTTTTCATCTCGCCGCGACTGTCGGCGTGGACTTGGTGGTCAAATCGGCGCTGCACGTTTTGGAATCGAGTTTCAATGAGACCCAGATTCTGCTGCGCGCGGCGGCGCAAAATGCCACGCCGCTGCTGCTCACGTCCACCTCGGAAGTCTATGGTAAGAGCGCCAAGCCAGAGTTCAGCGAGGACGACGATTTGCTCATCGGCCCGCCCGGCCATGCGCGCTGGAGCTATGCCTGCTCGAAACTGACGGACGAATTCCTGGCGCTCGCCTACGCGCGCGAAAAAAATCTACCGGTCATCATTGTGCGGCTCTTCAACACCGTCGGCCCGCGCCAGACCGGACGCTACGGCATGGTGCTGCCGCGCTTCATCGCGGCGGCGAAACAGAACCAACCGCTGAGAGTGTTCGGCGACGGCCAACAGTCGCGCTGCTTTGGTTTCGTTCACGATGTCGTGGAAGCCTTGCTGCGTTTGCAGCAATGCGCGGCGGCGCGCGGCCAGGTATTCAACATCGGCGGCACGGAGGAAGTGTCCATGCTGGAACTCGCGAAGCTGGTGGTCAAAGCGCTGGGCTCCAAATCCCCGATTGAACTGATTCCCTATGACCAGGCGTATGCGCCGGGCTTTGATGACATGCGCCGCCGCAAACCGCGGGTTGAGAAACTGGAGCAGTTCGTGAAATTTCATCCGCGCACCTCGCTCCGCGACATCATCCGGCTGACGGCGGCATAACCAAACCTGCTTCACGGCCTCGCACTGTTGGATTGGCATCCACAGCAATGGCGGCGAAGGCATATGGTCCGCCGACCTCCCCACAGCCCCCGGCACATGCCGCTTGTCAGTAGCAGCTATGCCAACGCCCTGCGCCTGGGGATGCTGGCACGCCATCAAAACACACGCCGCCACGGCCGGCCATCCCATCAGCGTCACCCGGCGAACTCTTATACAAACCAAATCATGAGCGATCCTGATTTTCTAAACCGCTATCGCGTCTGCACTGGCCAACTGGGCAGCGACGACGACGGCTTCAAGGGATTCTTTTGCGTCCGCATCAAAGGCGCACGCGTAAAGTGTATGGCGAGCGATGGCGAGGGCTGGCAACACGTCAGCGTCAGCGTGGACAAGAGCAACCAGCCGCCAAGCTGGGCGCTCATGTGCGCAGTCAAAGATTTGTTTTGGCAGCCGGAAGATTGTGTGATTCAGTTCCACCCGCCGGCCGCCGTTTACGTCAACCAGCATCCCGGCGTGTTGCATCTGTGGCGTTCCCTGCACACCGCGCAGCCCATGCCCCCGCTTTGGATGGTGTAGCCATCCGGGCCTTCTCCGCCCACCCGCGCCAGTCATCCTCACGGATGGCTGGCGTTTTTCTTTGATACCATGATTTCTATGATACTAGCTCTGATACTAGAGTTTGCATCCAGGCTAGGGTAGGCTAGGGTAGGTGCATTTCTGGAAAATCGCCTCCTTTTGCTCTTTTACGACCGCAATAATCCCCAATAGCCACCGTGTAAAAATTAAAAACCCCCAGTAAAGACTGGGGGGTTGAGACTGGTGGCAGGAGCCGGAATTGAACCGGCGACACAAGGATTTTCAGTCCTCTGCTCTACCAACTGAGCTATCCTGCCAACCATTGCAAACATTGGTGTTTGTTCGGTTTTTGACGCTTTCCTATTACCGTTGCATCCCATCATTGTATACCGTAGAGTCTTTTTGATGAAAGCAGACTTAACGGACACCACAACTGAGGGCGCTCAAAGCATCCCAACCACCAACCGCAGCGACAATCTATCCACAGATGGTAAATGGAGATCGTTTCCGAAGGTTCCAAACCTGCTGCAATATGTCGTTGCGGGGACATATTACGCACGTTGCAAGGTCAAAGGCAAGCCGGTTCGTGTCGCGCTTGATACTGACGTTTTTACCACGGCAAAGCTGCGCTTGCCGGACAAATTAAAAGATATGCGCAAGCCAAAGGCGATTGTTGGCACGTTTGCAGAGGGACGGCTCCAATTTGAGCGGCAAACGAATTCCGATCATACGCTGGCCGAATTGAGCAAAGTTTACCGCCTGCGCTGCGTTGCCTGCATCCTCAAATCGTGGCCGGCATTGGATAGCCTCAAAGTGGACAAAATCATAGAACAGGATGTCCGCGATTGGGCAGCACGGTATGCGGAGCGCTACGCGCCTCAGTTCTTTAATAATTCCCTAAACGTATTGCGCCAAATTTTCACGCTGGCAGGGCTGGGCAGGGATGCAAATCAGGGATACAAAATCAAACGGTTGGGAATTCGCTCCAAACCTCTGGAGCTTCCCACGTCGCAACAATTCGACCGACTTCTTACCGTAATTGAAACCTCCGGTGCAGCTCAGGCGAAAGATTGTGCCGACTTGGTTCGTTTCTTGAGTTTCACGGGCTGCCGGGTTGCTGAAATGAAGCAAGGGCTTTGGCAAGATGTGAATTGGCAAGAAAGTGAAATCAAAGTTCACTCAGTCAAACGCCGCTTAACCAGCGGCACCGCGTTGGCGCGAAGGGTGCCAATGATTCCAGCCTTGCGCCAGTTGCTTGAACGACTGCGCGAGCAGCGTCAACCACAGCCCAGTGATCGAATCTGCAAGGTATCGGAATGCCAAGGAGCGCTTACAAGGGCATGTAGAATCGTTGGCTGTGCCCGATTGACGCATCATTCCTTGCGCCACCTTTTTGCCACCAGATGTGTTGAGAGCGGCATGGATATTCCGACAGTTGCCAACTGGCTTGGCCATAGTGATGGCGGAATGTTGGCGCTAAAAATATATGGTCATTTACGCCGTGAACACTCACAAGCTATGGCACAGCGGGTCAGCTTTGGAATGGGACAAGCTGTAAGCACATAACCGGGAGTTGACCGCATGAAAAGAAAACTAGAACGAAAAGTGGATAAGTCCGCGCGTGATAAAAAGCTTGTCCTCACTCAACCAGAGCAACCAAGAGATCATTGGCGACAAGCGCACTTTGACCTTGAAGTTCAATTGAGCAGGATGAGCACGCTTGACCCGTTCGCCGCCCCACCATCAACCAACGAACCGTTTTACTCAATTTGCTTTTGGCAAACTTTGGAGCGCGGAAGAATACCATTTGAAGCCCCTGATCCAATTGCCTACGAAGGTGAGTTGAACGAGGATTGGCACAGATTTCTTTGTGGCCCGCTGCAACCGTTCAATGCAGCCTGTGGTCTGTTTCCCCCTTCAAGCCCCGAAGGAGCCCCGCCGTGGGCGCTACAAGCAGCCGCCGAATGTCTGAAGCGACTTAATTGCGACGCAAAGCGGTCCCGATCATACTTGGCAGGATGGTGCATTGGCTTTGGCATTGAGGTTGCGAAATTACTAACAATATGGGAAGTAAGACTCTCTGAGTGCGCGAAATTACCAATCGAATTGAAACGACATTTTTTCGTCCGGGCGGCTGATGCTACAGAGCGCGATATTAATATCAGCCTCGGCTTCTTGAATGGTTTCAGTGATGGCTTAACGGCCGCACGAGATGTAGATCATCAATCAGTTTCTTTTAAACGCTGCCTTTATATCGCCCTCCACTGGCCCGCACTTGGCGGATTAAGTCGCATTGCTGTCTCAAAACAACTCGTGGAACGTAGGCTTTCGACACCTTCAGAAGAACGCCAAGTGCTGCAATTCCTTAGCAAACTAGGCGTTCCTCGTCGTAAGAACGATAATTTTCCAAACCCATAGCATTGGCCGTGCCTTACCCCCCTGATAATCTGCCCGTCAGTTTATCAGTGATAACTGCCATCTCCTTTGGTCAGTAGGCAGCCCTCGCCGCCTGATCAAAGCTGATTTCATGCTTACGCATGTAAACATCAGCACCGGGCGCGCAGAGGTCAGCGAAGGCCAGACCACTGCGACGCAAAACCCAACCACAACCGCAGCGCCCCTGCCCCGTCTCGCCTACACCATGCGCGAAACGGCGGATATCATCGGCGTCAGCTATATCACTGTTCATCGGCTTTTGAAGCGTGGCAAGCTCCGCTCATCGGACGCCATCCGCAACAAGGTCATTCCGCTTACGGAAATTGAACGATTCCTCAAGGACTCCATCGCCAATAATTAACTCCTGCAATCTTAATCCTATGTCGAAAACAAATCAGTTTGACGCGCCTATGACCTTGACCCAATTGAAAGACTTGCTGGCTGCCAAGACGGGCAGCGAGCCAAAGCCAGCAGGCGGCGGATTCTCCAGCCGTTGCCCAGCACATGAAGACAAAAATGCGAGCCTGACATTCAGCACGGGCCGACAGGGCTTGCTACTAAAATGCCATGCTGGATGCACCTTTGATGATATCCTCCAAGCGCTTGGCCTTAAGCCAATTCAACTCTTCAACAACGGGCACACGGCGACAAACAGCAAACCCACTGCCAATGAAAAACTTAACATCGTTGAAACCTATCCCTACCACGATGCCACAGGCAAATTGAGTTATGAGGTCTGTCGACTTGAGCCCAAAGGCTTTCGGCAACGCCAGCCAGACCTCGGCCGGCCGGGCAAGTGGATTTGGAACTTGAGCGGCGTTGAACGCGTCCTGTATCGCTTGCCAGAACTCTTAACGGCGGTAAAGGCGGAGGAAACGATATTCGTCGCGGAAGGTGAGAAAGACGTAGCCGCGCTGACAGCAAAAGGGTTCGCGGCAACCTGCAATGCGGCCGGCGCGGGCAAGTGGCAACTGGAGTTTGCCGAATGGTTCAAGGGTGCAAAGGCTGTCTGGATCATTGCGGACAAGGACGGCCCCGGCCGCAAGCACGCTGACACCGTTGCAACCAATCTGCGGCCTGTCATCCGATCCGTGAAGGTGATTGAATTGCCAGACATTCACGGCAAGACGGTGAAAGACTCACACGATTTCTTTGCGGCTGGCGGCACAGGGGATCAACTCGTCTCGATTTTTGAGACAACCAAGGAATTTGAATTACCCGCCGAGCCTAAGAAATCGGATAACGTCGAGCAGCCCTTCGAACGAGTCACCAGCACGGGACTGATTTGCGTCGAGGACGCCGCAAAACTTTCCACCATTCCGCTCTACTTCTATGCTGACAAATCATCTTGGTATGCGCCCGATAACCGGAGTGGCTATTTCAAAGCAACATCCGCCGCAGCCCAAGCATTCCTTGCCAATTACGGTTTTAGCAAGGCCTTTAAGGACTCACAGGGCAACTCAACCGCCGAATGCGCGATGATCTGGAAAATGCAAAACGATTCTGTCGCCTATGCGGGCGAGCTGGCCGGCTATCCTGCTGGTTGCCATGAGATCAATGGCCGGCGAATCCTGGTGACGCATTCGCCACGAATGGTAATCCCGGAGGCTGGCGATTTCCTGACGATTTCCCGCCTGATTGAAACCATGCTGGCTTACGATGAGTATCCGCAGGCGCAGATTTTTTTCGCGTGGCTGGCAAATTCATTCGCGGCATTGCTTGACCACTTTGGAAACCCAGCGGAGGCGAGTTTTCAATTTGCCCCGGCGCTTTACATTACCGGCCCACGCGAATGCGGAAAGTCGGCTCTCATCAAACTGGTTTTACAACCGCTGTTCGGCGGCCGAATGGCCGACCCGACGAGTTACTTGAAGGACGGCAAATTCAATAAGGACCTATTTGCCGCCCCACTGCTAATCATTGATGACAAAGGCGCATCCTCAAGCCTGGCTGAACGCCGCCAGCGCGGTGAGGCAATCAAATCGCTTATTTGGACCGACGAACACCGCATGGAAGGCAAGGGCGCAGACGCGCTCATGTTGAAGTTGTTTCGTCGCCTGGTCATGGCCAGCAACGACGATGAAGCCGGATTGCAAATCTGTCCCGCGCTCTCGCCGAGTTTGGTGGATAAGCTGCTCATTCTGCGCGCCCGTCGCCCTGACGGGTTGCCAACTACCCACGCAGAGCAAAGTGAATGGGCAAAACAAATCCGCGCCGAACTGCCTGCTTTCGCGCACTGGCTGCTGCAATATCAATTCCCGGTCATGCCTGAAATCATAATTTCACCGCGAACGCGATTGCCAATCTTCCAACATAAATCCATCGTTGCTGCGCTCTATGATTTACAGCCTGAAACGCGCTTGCTAGAGCTGATAGACCTTTATGGCTTGGTTGACAAGCTCCTGCCATGCTGGGAGGGCTACGCGACTGACTTTGAACAGGCCATGCGAGCGCTGGACGAAAGACATCTGCTTGACCGAATTTTTACCAGCGGAGTAACGGCAGGCAAAATGTTGACCGAGATTTCGCGAATGAGCCCGGAACGGGTGACGACAACGATGCGTGGAGGGAAATCATATTATCGGATTTTCCCACCTCTCGAAATCAAACCTGCCCAACCAATCTAAAAACACCCTACCTTACCCTACCTTACCCCACCTAAAAGTTTAGGGGGTAGTAGGTAGGGAAAGTGAGGGTAGTTTGAGACTTTGCACCACCGGGATAGAGTCGAGCACGCTATTCTATTTATCCGCCGCAACGTCCCCCGGAGAAGTTCATGCAGGGGGTAGCCATAACCGCCGCGGCCATCGGCCAGAAAATTGGCCGGATTTGGCTGCAAATTTGGCCGTTGATTGGCTGGGAACTTGCCGCAGATTGGCCGGGCGCTGGCCGTTATCGTGGCTGGCTACGGGCGGAGTTATGGGCAAAACTCGAAAGATTCGGCTGTTTTGCAGTGCCGGCAGCTAGATTTGCTACCGATAGACGGCTTGGTTGCTGGCTGCCCGCTCTATGGCCGGGCTTGGCAGGCTGTGGCTGGGCTGGTTACGCGGCCGCGACTGAGAGCTTTGGAAGGGGCCTTGGGAGTTAGCCGAAGCCGGCTTGTCGGCTGGCCGATGGCTGGCTGCGAGTTTTCGGGAGTTGTCGTCGGTCAGTGATTGCCGCCAGCAAGTTTGCTGGGCACACCCGATAATTGAGCTGGTTTGCTTGGCTGGCAATTGGGCTTGCAGCCGTTAAGAAGCGTATGGCCGGCCATGTGATTGGCTGCGGTTTTGGCTATGGGCTGGCTGGTTTTGGCTGAAATTGTGGCTGGCGTTGGCCACCGCATTGAGCAAAGTTGCTGGAAAATGCCAATGATTTAGCATTTTAGCTCTTCATGTAGCCGCGACGTGGCTGGCTTGGCTGTGGCCGAAGCCGGAGGGCTGACACCGGGCTGCCATTTAGCCGGGCCACGGCTACGGCTGGCCGGCTGGCGATGATGGGCCATGGCTTGAATAGTCCAACCGTTTTCAACAAAGCTAAATCATTTGCCTCATCCACCTTCATCAAATCACTGCATTAAGGCCCGATAAAACCGTTGTGCATATTGATTTGAACTTGTTTCTGTAAAAGACCAAATTCCATTACCATCAGTGAAGTTTGTTACAACTGGTTGCCATGCTGGGGAATTGAGATTGGTGGCTGCTTGCAAAATATATGGATAGCTTGGCAAGCCGTTAAATTGCAAAACTGAATTTGCCCCATTGCATCTGTCAGAAAAGTTTTGCGGCGGGTAAAGTAAATGTCCGGTAAAAACCCCTACGGTAGAAGTAGTCATCGCCAAATTTATCCCATTGGCTGATGAAACAATGCCACTTCCACAACTCTGCCCGGTATCTATCCAAGTTCGTCCCGAGTCTACAGATGCATAAAAATCCCCAGAAACAGCTCCAGCTACCAATCTATTTCCGTCAGCCGATGAGACGATTTTCTGCCAATTTAAGTTTGGAGCGCTTGTTTTGGACCATGTCATGCCAGAGTTTGTAGAAATATATATGCCGTTAGCCAAATACCCGCCAGCCACCAGTTTTATTCCATCGGATGACGAAGCAACGCAACCCCATTGCACACCAGGAATATTATTTGATTTCCAATTAAATCCTGAATTTGTGGATGTATAAATGTTGATCGTATCTGTCGCAATTAACTTTGTTCCATCGGATGATGTTGCTATGCGAAGCCACGATGGCCCGGGTGGTTTCCCAATCGTGGCGACCCAAGTGGTCCCCGAATTTGTTGAGACCCAAATACCATAATAACATGTAGCAGCCAATTTTGTTCCGTCCGCCGATAAAGTAACCGAATTCCAATCTTCCCAAGGTGCGCTCGTTTTTACCCATGAGAATCCAGAGTTGCTAGAGATAAAAATAAACCCTTGGCTGGTGTTAACATAATCGGTGTGGCCGCCAGCGACCATTTTCGTTCCATCAGACGACGCTGCAATACAGGCTAATCCCAAATTTCCAGCACCTAGCACAGATGTCTTTGTCCATGTAAGCCCCCTATCAGTTGACGAATAAATAAAGGCGTTGCCAACCACACCAGCCAAAGCTGCTAATGTTTTCCCATCCGAAGACGACGCCATTTGCCCCCAATATATTTGTCCCCAATAACTATCAGTGCTTGGCGCACTGGTTTGCGTCCAAACATAAACCTGGGCAAAAAGTGATTCGGGACAAAACGCGGCAATGGTAATCAGAAAAAAACAGTTTTTGAAAAAGTTTATGGGGTTGCACCACTTAATTTTCATGCCGCCAGCTTAATTGGAATTCCACGCCTGACAAGCATTGGTAAAATTTCACTTGCCATTATTTCATGGCGAGCATTGACTGATTACCTATGGGTGAAACAGAAATTCAAATTGCGATTCAAATGTTCGAAGAAAATCACAGACTCATTGATCCTTTGAAAAGTCCATACGAACACAACATGACGTGTGGACTCTTAGCAATGGCTCGTGCCTTGGCCGAAATGAACGATCAAATTATTGCACTTACAATGCGAGGTTCGGGTGTGGCAAAACCTGCGACTCCCGTAGCGTCCAGCAACGTCCCCGGACGGGTTTGCGGCCGTTAAGTAGCCTACGGCCGGCCATGTGATTGGCTGCGGTTTTGGCTATGGGCTGGCTGGTTTTGGCTGAAATTTTGGCTGGCGTTGGCCACCGCATTGAGCAAAGTTGCTGGAAAATGCCAATGATTTAGCATTTTAGCTCTTCATGTAGCCGCGATGTGGCTGGCTTGGCTGTGGCCGAAGCCGGAGGGCTGAAACCGGGCTGCCATTTAGCTGGGCCAAGGCTGCGGCTGGCCTCCGGTCAATACACCAACACAAGCACGGCCGCCGCCTGCGCCGACTTGACCACCTCCTCAAACGATTCCTCCTTCGTGCTTGGCTCTTTGAGTTTGGCTGCCACCTCCGGCACCGACTCCAGGAAGCTCAAAAGCAGGCTGCTCTTCACCGCGTAGTTCACATTCTCCGGCAGCGACCCGGTGGCCGCCAGCGCCGCCGACGCATTCAGTTTGGCCGCGACGATGCCCACCACGTTGCCGCGCGCACCGTTTTGATCTCGCCCCCCCCGGGCAATTTGGTATTTTCCTGTCGCCCGTGTTCCTGTTGCCCGTGTTGTTTTGATCTCGCCCCCCCCGGGCAATTTGGTATTAACTGGCGTTCCAGATACTTCACGAGGGTTTCGTTTTGATCTCGCCCCCCCCCGGGCAATTTGGTATTGTGCCGGCGGTGGTGGTGGCGGCCTCGTTATCGTTTTGATCTCGCCCCCCCCCGGGCAATTTGGTATTCCAGTGGCGATAGTGACGGATATGGTAAGTCAGTTTTGATCTCGCCCCCCCCCGGGCAATTTGGTATTCACCCAACACACCAACCCCCGAAACGGATGCAGTTTTGATCTCGCCCCCCCCGGGCAATTTGGTATTATGATTGCCCCTGCCTTTGGATTCCCGATCCTGTTTTGATCTCGCCCCCCCCCCGGGCAATTTGGTATTTTGACCGTTGCCGCAATCTGTTCGTGCATCCGGTTTTGA
>CAINLR010000082.1 GCA_903850425.1 uncultured Verrucomicrobia subdivision 3 bacterium
GGACTATCTGGCCGAACGCAACCTGAACCCCAAACGGTATGTCTGGCGTGCCGCAGGCGCTGACATCCTGGCCAAGCTCCAGCGCGCCCGCCAAAAACTCACACAGTTAAAATCACGGTCTTGAAGGACACTACACTAGCCAAAGCTCCCGCCAGCGAACCTGTCCCTGCATCCATGCCCACGGAGCTGTGCGGAAAACGCGTCTTGATTGTGGATGACACGCCCGTCAACCGGGAGATTTTCCAGGTGTTGACAAAATCCTGGGGCCTGCGGCCCGCCGAAGCGGCTGATGGGCTGGCCGCGCTGGAAGCACTGACGCAAGCCCAGGCCGATCAGGATCCTTTTGACTTAGCCATCTTGGACATGCAGATGCCCGGCATGGATGGCAAAACCCTGGGCCGCGCCATCAAAGCCGATCCCAGCCTCCAGGCCACGCGGCTGGTGATGTGCACTTCGTTGGGGCAAACAGGCAGCGATCAACAATGGGAAAAAATCGGCTTTGTGGCCGCCATCACCAAACCAGTGCGCCGGCAGGAACTGTATGAGGTTCTGGAAGCGGCCATCGCCGGCCGGAAGCCCGCCATTTATTCGGCCCGCACCACGCTGCCGCTGGCCTTGGATTCGAGCTTCAGCCAGGCCCGCATCCTGGTTGCCGACGACAATATCACCAATCAGCAGGTGGCATTGGGCATCCTCAAGAAACTAGGCTTGCGCGCCGAAGTGGCGGCCAACGGACTCGAGGTTCTCCAGGCCCTGAAGACCATTCCTTACGACCTGGTATTGATGGATGTGCAAATGCCCGAAATGGATGGCTACGAGGCCACCCGGAAAATCCGCGACCCGCAATCGCGCGTCCATAACCATCAGGTGCCGATCATCGCGATGACCGCCCATGCCTTGTCGGGCGACCGGGAAAAATCCTTGGCGGCCGGAATGAATGATTACATCACCAAGCCGGTTGAAGTCGCGGCCCTCGTCGCGGCGCTAAAAAAATGGTTGTCGCCAAACGCAGGCAGCGGGCCGCTACTGGCGGGCGAGCCGGTCGCCGAAGCGGCGGCGGCCAACCACGCCGAGAGCGCCGTGGTCTTTGACCGGGCCGGGCTGATGGAGCGGGTGCTGGACGACGAGGAATTGGTCGGAGTGATCATGACGGCCTTCCTGGGCGACATGCCCCAGCAGCTCCAGCAGTTGAAGCTCGCGGTGGCCGCCGGGGATGCGCTCGCGGTGGAAAGCCAAGCCCACCAGATCAAAGGCGCGGCCGCCACGGTGGGCGGCATCGCTTTGAGCGCACTCGCAGGCGTGCTGGAGCAGGCTGGCCGGGCCGGCGACCTGACGGTCATTTCGGCGCGGGCGACCGAAATGGACGCCCAATTTGAAGCGCTCAAAGCCGCCATGAATCCGGCCACTTAACGGCGGCGAACCGAGCAAAAACTGATTTGACGCCTGCCGCCGCCAGACCAACAATACAAAAAAACAAAACCATGAAAACACTGATTGTCGAAGATGATTTTACCAGCCGCCTGCTGCTGCAGGAATTGCTCAAGGGCTACGGGCCGTCCCATATTGCCATCAACGGCCAAGAAGCGGTCACGGCGGCAGGCCTGGCGCTGGCGTTCGGCGAACCCTACGACCTCATCTGCCTGGACATCATGATGCCCGAAATGGATGGCCAGGAGGCGCTCAAGAACATCCGCGCCCAAGAAGAGGCCAAAGGTATTCTGTCCACCCACGGATCGAAGATCGTCATGACCACCGCCTTGGGTGACATGAAGAATGTGAACAACGCCTTCTCCAGTCTGGCGGACGGCTACCTGACCAAACCCATCAATAAAACCAAACTGGTCGAAACTTTGAAGCAACTGAACCTCATTCCATGAAACTACGGCGGACACCGTGGCCAAGGAGATAACTCCCATGCGCATTCTGATCGCCGAAGATGATTTCACCTCCCGCACCCTGCTGGCGGCCGTGCTGAAGAAGGGCGGACATGAAGTGGTGGAAACCATCAATGGCGCGGCGGCGTGGGCGGCCCTCCAGCAACCCGGAGCACCCGCGCTGGCGATCCTCGACTGGATGATGCCCGAATTGGCCGGGCCGGAGATCGTGCGCCGCGTTCGCGCACGGCCCACCGACCAACCGCCTTACCTCATCCTGCTCACCACGAAAGGTGAAAAGGCCGACATCATCGCCGGGCTGGAGGCGGGTGCCAATGACTACCTGAGCAAGCCTTTCGATCCGGGAGAACTCAGCGCCCGCGTCGAAGTCGGACGCCGCATGGTCGAGTTGCAGGCGGCGCTGGCCGCCAAGATCGAAGCCTTGCGCCAGGCGATGGATCAGATCAAGACCCTGCGCGGCATCGTGCCGATCTGCGCCAGTTGCAAGAAAATCCGCGACGATAAAGGCTACTGGAGCCAGGTGGAAACTTATGTTTGCAACCACACCGAAGCCGAGTTCAGCCACGGGATCTGCCCGGATTGCGTCATAAAACTGTATCCTGAATTCGCGGACAACGACGAGGATCCGCCGGCAGCATCGTGAGTGGTGTCAGAACGCCGACCAGAATAGTAATGATGACGGCGGTCGGCTATTCTAATGTTCCAGCCTGCCGCAACAAGTCCGCCAATCTGAATCAGCATTCGCTGCGCAGCGCTTCGCCACTGTTTATGGGAACAAGCCGCGTATGGCCTTGGCTTCGCGCACGCGCTGGATGCCGGCGCAGAGCGCCGCCGTGCGCATGGAAATGTTTCGCGACCGGCTGCTGTGCAGCACGCGGTCATAGGATTCATCGAGGATGCGATACAGTTTTTCCATCACCTCGGTTTCGCTCCAGAAAAAACTTTGCAAATCCTGCACCCACTCGAAGTAGGAAACCACCACGCCGCCGGCGTTGCACAAAATATCCGGCAGCACAAAGACGTCCTCGCGCCGCGACAAAATTGCGTCGGCCTCCGGCGTGGTCGGACCGTTCGCGCCCTCGGCCAGAATGCGGCATTGGATGCGCCCGGCGTTGTCGCCGGTGATCTGGCGTTCCATCGCCGCCGGCACCAGCACGTCGCACGGCGTCAATAAAACCTGATCGTTGGTGATCGCCTCGGCTTCGGTGAAGCCGTGCAACGTCCGTTCCTTGGCCAGGTGTTTCGCGAGCTTTTCCAAATCCAAGCCCCGCGCGTTAAACACGCCGCCGGACACGTCGCTGACGGCGACCACAGTCGCACCATAGCTTTCGAGTGTGAGGGCCGCGACGGAACCGACGTTGCCGAAACCTTGCACGGCGACGGTGGCCGTTTTCAAGTCGAGGCCGATGGTGTCCGCCGCGCGGGCGACGAGGTGCGCCACGCCCCGACCGGTGGCTTCGCGCCGGCCCACTGAGCCGCCCAGCGATAACGGTTTGCCCGTGACGATGCTCGGCACGGAGTAGCCCATGTGCATGGAATACGAATCCATGATCCACGCCATGACTTGTTCGTTCGTGCCCATGTCCGGCGCCATGACGTCCACCTGCGGCCCGATAAACGGGATCATTTCCTGCGTGTAGCGTCGCGTCAACCGCTCAACTTCGCGCGGCGCCATCCGGTGCGGATCACAAGCGATGCCGCCTTTCGCGCCGCCATAAGGCAGGCCGGTCAGCGCGCATTTCCAGCTCATCCACATGGCCAGCGCGGCGACTTCGCCGAGCGTCACGTCGGGGTGAAAACGCAGTCCGCCCTTGGTCGGGCCGAGCGTCAGGTGATGCTGCACGCGGAATCCGGTATAAACTTTTTGCGTGCCGTCCTCGCAGTTGATCGGCAAAGAAACGATCAGCGAACGCTTGGGATATTTCAGGCGCGGGCGCTCGGCTTGGGGCATCTGCAAATGGTCGGCCACCGCGTCAAACTGCTGGCACGCCATGCGGAATGCTGGGCTGTCATAGGCTTCCATAATTTAATTTCAATGAGGGTTTATCGGAAATGGAAACATCCCACCCTCGACGTGCGGCTGGTGGCCGGAGACCTCCATTGGAAGTCCGGCGTTCACGACTGGTAGCGGGATGTTGCTTCATGGGTTAAGCACAAAATCACCAACTGGCCGCTGGCAATTTCTATTCCGCATCCACTGCATCGGGCAACCCTTGCGGATGGATGCGGGGCGCAGCCACAGCTTCGGTCGGCGACCGGCCAAGATCAAGCATGTTCACCAACTCCGGCAACCCGGCGCGGATGATTTTTGGCCCGCGCGCCGCAATGGCATTCACCTCGCCGCCGACCAGGCCCAACGCAAGCAGCAGGCCGGACCGGCTGCCGAGCGACGCGCGGCATCTCGGCAAAATTGAACCGAATGAGTTTGTGCTTTCGGCCGCCAGTCGCAGAATGTCCGGGTGGTGGCAACGTGCGCTTCGCCGGCCAGTTTCAACGCGCAGCAAACCTAAAAAAAACGGCAATAAAAATGAAAAGATGCTTCCCCGGCTTCCTGTTGTTGGTCTGCGCCGTGCAGCTCGGCGCGCAACCGTCGAATGAGTTTATCGCCAGCGTGCAGAAAAATTTTGCGCGGTGGGATTTGAACCACGACGGCATTTTATCTTCGAACGAGCTCGACGTTGTGGTAGCCAATCCGCAAATCACCAATGAAGCAGCGGCTGCCGTCGCCGCGCTGAAACGCGTGTCGCGCGGGACGAAAGCCGCAGCCCCCAGCTTGACGCTGGCGAACATCACGACGCTGACGGGGCAACGTCAGCCGGATTTTGCGTTGATGTTCAGTGCCGGTTTGAAACGGATTTCCGCCGCGACCAACCGAAATTTATTCGCCGACGGCCTGCCGAAGCTGGAGACGATTCATCAGGGCAAACTGGGCAATTGCTTCTGCCTCGCGCCGCTCGGCGCGATGGTGCATCGCGATCCCGCGCAGGTGGCCGCGATGTTTGTGGCGGAAACGAATGGAAATTATTCCGTGCGCCTCGGCAAAAAAACCGTCGAGGTGCCGCCGCTGACGGATGCGGAAATTGCCATGACCGCGTCAAACGAACACGCCGGCATCTGGGTGAACCTCTATGAAAAGGCCGTGGGCACGGCGCGCAACGAGGATAAACCAACCGGGCAGCGGGTGAATTCGCCGCTGGATGTGATCGCGCGCGGTGGTTCGTCCGGCACGATGCTGGCTTACCTCACGGGCAACGATGTGGTGCGGTTCTCTTTCAAGTTTGCGAAAGCGCCCGCATCCGTGACCAATGACTTGGCGGCGAAGCTCGCGGAGTTGCGGGGAAAACTGGCGGCCGCCACGCAGGAAAAACGCTTGATGACTTGCGGCACGGTCAAGCCCACCACGCCGGGACTCACGCCCAATCACGCGTATGCCGTGTTGGATTACGATACGGACAACGATGCGGTCCGGCTGTGGAATCCGCACGGGCAAAGTTTTCGGCCCAAGGGCGCGCCCGGACTGGACAGTGGCTACGCGACCACGAATGGTATATTTCAGATTCCGTTGCCGCACTTTGTCCAGCAGTTCAACAGCATGGCGTTTGAACAGGTGATCAAGCCCCCGGGGAAAAAAAGTTAGGGCGCGTTTCTAAATCCAAGTCGGGGCGGAAAGCAGGACCACGTTGGCCGGAGAGTGACGGGCTGGTTTCAGTTGGATTTCACAATGCGCGCCAGCGCCAGGAGCTGGGAACTGATTTTTAGTCCAGCCGCCTCGGCGACCGCCGGGTTAATTTCCATTTTCACTTTTTCTTTCACCAGCACGAAATTGATCATCCCGCCCTGTTCCGCAAAGCCGCGGACATCGCTCACAGTTAGCATCGGGCTGCCTTTGATTTTTTGGAGCAGCCCGGCCATCCGTTCCGCGTCGCAACGGACAATGAACAGTTCGTGGCAGCCGCGCAAATCATCGTCCCGGCGCAAATATTTGACGACCAGTGGATGACCGCGCCTGGTTTCGCCGCGAACCAAGTCTTCCAGCGTTTTGCCAAAGGGATTATCACCCACTATGCCAATGATCAGCGGGGCATTGGTCGCGGTGAAGGCGCTGGCCGGCCAGTCGGTGAACTTGGTGAAGTTGTAGAGAAAAGTTGCCTTGACCTGATACTCGGCCAGGCTCGCCGTGTCCTCCGCTACCGCCAAACCAAGGCCTGCCAACCAGAGACAGACGCATACCAGCAGCCAGTGGCGCGGCTTGATATGGTGAGTTTCCATGTTTGTTAGTTGATGAGCCCAGGCGATTACCCGACCGCCAATGCGTAACTTGGTTCCCGAGTTGAAAGGCAGCCCATGTGCTTCACACCTC
Source organism: uncultured Verrucomicrobia subdivision 3 bacterium (assembly GCA_903850425.1). Classification (GTDB taxonomy): domain Bacteria; phylum Verrucomicrobiota; class Verrucomicrobiia; order Limisphaerales; family UBA11358; genus UBA11358. The sequence continues at coordinate 6,256 of CAINLR010000082.1, forward strand.
AAAATCGGTAAGTCAGTTTAAGCCGAAAGCTGCGACAATCTTGCGGAATTTGATCCTGAATGTGTCCCTGCGTGGACGGATCGGAATAGGTTTCATCCAGCAGATTATAAACACTCGCCGAGACCTCCAGATTCTTTACAATATTCTTGCTGAAGAGGGTGAAGTTCAGCGTGGGAAAGCCTGGCGTATCCACGCCCGGAAGGGTGGCCCCGCCGCTTGGATCGGTATAAACGGTGTGGCGGCTGTTGACATACTGAAACTCCAAGCTGGCAAATAGTTTCTCGTCCACCACCGGCGCGCTCAAGTTGAACTTGAGCAGGTGCTCGGGAGAGTCGGGAAAGCCGCCACCACGCGTGCGGTTTTCAGTTCGTTGCAAGGTGTAGCTCGCACGCCCGCGCACGCCCTTGGCCCAGTTTCCTTCAAGGGCCAATTCCATGCCCCGGCTGTCAGCATCAATATTGGCGTATCTTCCGTTTTGATAAATGATCAAATCATCCATTTGATTGTAAAATCCCGAGAGGGAGGAACGCAGGTGCGAGCCGATTCCCTGCTCATAGACGAACTCGTAGGACTCGATTTTTTCCGGCTGGATGTTTTGGATGTATTGAGATTGCTGTTCCTGAAAATTAGGTGCGCGAAAAGCGGTTCCGTAGATGGCCTTGAACGTGGATTTTTCAAGCGGATTGTAGATCAACGCCAGCCGTGGACTATAAAAAGGGGCGTAATCTCCGTATTGATCAAAGCGCACGCCGCTGTCCAAGTGCAGTTGGTTCAGCAATGAAAAATCACCCTGGGCAAAGAAGCCATAGTTCTGCCGGCTAGATTGTGAGTTCTGGAGGTTCTGGTAAATCCCACTGGGGTCAACGACACGATCATCCAGACGAAAATCATCGCGGTAATCCACGCCGACTGAAAGCTTGTGCTTTTCCCAGAGCTGCTTGTCCAGTTGCAACTCGGCACCCAAACCTTCCCCGACGGAAAACTCCTCGAAAAATGGGTCCCCACCCGGACTGATGCTGTAGGGATAGTTAGACTTGTTTTCGGAACGATCGTAATGCACGCGGGCGGTCACCTCCACGACCTCGGGAAAAACATGCGCATATTTTAGATCCACATAACCGTCGTCTTCCAGCGTGCGCGACCGGGGATCGTTGAACGTCGTAAAATTCGGAGCGGTGGGATTCACCTTCTCGCGGTGGATGAAACCGCCGGCCAAAGTAAGATCCCAATAACTCAGCGACCCGAATAAACTGCCGAAAGTGTCGCCATCCAGATTCTGGGCCACGCCGTTGTTGGCCGCGCCAAAATAGCTGCTGCGGCGCTGATCGAATTGCGGATAATAGAGATGCTCTGAGCCAGCACTGTCGTAGTAGGAGCCGGAGAGCAGAAAGGAAACCCCGTTGGTGAACGATTTGCCGGCGGTGAACCGGAGCTTGTAAGTATCGAACCCGCCATATTCTCCCGAGGCCTCCACGCCGTTCACCTGTTCGCCCTTGCGGGTAATGACATTGATCACCCCGAAAAACGCGTTGTTCCCATAGAGCACCGCGCTGGGGCCGCGAATGACTTCGACGCGATCAATCAGATCCACATCCAGCAGGAAGTCCGTGCCAATGGCCGCGCTGTCATTTAAGGTGCTGTTGACCCGGTGGCCATCCACCAGCAGGAGCATCCGACTGTTGTTATCACCCAAGTTCAAGCCGCGCACTCCCAAATAGGAATAATTGCGGTCGTAGGACACGTTGAAGCCCGATAAACTCCCGACAATATCCGCCAGTGTTCGATAGCCATAGAGCTTGATCTCGTCTTGTGTGACAACACTGACGGAGGCGGGAGCTTCGGTGGTTTTCTGCGCATACTTCGAGGCGGCGACCACGCTATAGACCCGGACTTCCCCAAGTTCCTCCAGACTCAGGGACTTCAGCACGGATAAGCTGTCGGCAGTATTGGCAGACCAAGCGAGGCCGGAGAGCGAAGCCAGTGTAAAGCCGACCACTCCGGTTTTTAACATTTGCGATAGGTGCATTGTGCTACATGATTTTGGGCTCATCGGGGCGGACGTAAAGAATCCCATGCAGTGGCGGATCCGATCCGGCGTATCAAGATGATAGAGCACACGTTGAGCCAAACACAAGCGGTTTGCCATGAGAAAACCTGTGGCGGCGCATTGAAAAGCTGCCTGACTTGGCGTTGCTCCGATGGACGCTCACAATCTGGACAGTTTGTGCCTCGTTTTCATTTTATCCCATTTTCTTCGATTTTTTCCAGCAACTGAGGATCGCTCAGTTTTGTTTTGTCAAGGTAATGGGCCCGCGAACTTCATCCTTCGCAGCCCACGTTGGGAATGTTGGCGGTTCCAAGCCCATAGCCATTGGCTGGCTTCAAACACCCGGCGATCTTGTTTTACGCCCCGGCAAAATTGCGGGCACCGGTCGTTCCGTCTTCAAAAAGTCATTGATTTACTAGACCTTTTCGTGGTATGTAAGCTGCTAAAGTTTTACCACTATGAATAAAACACTGCTATTAATTCTTTCACTATCAAGTCATCGCCGCTGGGTAGGCAGTCTGCTTGGTTGCAGTTTGTTGCTCGCCGTCAGTGCCAGCGCCGCCGGTTTGACTCAGGGTCCAGTCGGGGCACCGCCGGTGATTACCGTGCAACCCACCAATCGCACTGTCACCTTGGGAAGCAACACGACTTTTTCGGTGACCGTCACCAGCGCGTCAGCGCTGCTCTACCAATGGTTTTTCAACGGCGTCTCGATCAAAGGGGCGACGAATAGTGCTTACACGCGCACCAATTGCCAATTTACCAACGCCGGGCCCTACTATGCCTGGATCACGAATGCTGGTGGAGCCATCAACACCGCCAACGCGATTCTCAACGTGATGCCGCCGACGAATTATGTCTTGTCGGCACCGTGGGTCTCGGCGGATATCGGCCCCGTGGGTCTGGTGGGGAGTGCTTACAATGTTGCCGGCCTTTACACCGCCAACGGAGCGGGGGCCAGTCTGAACGGCACGGCGGACCAGTTCCGCTATGTTTACCAGACGATGTCCGGCGATGGATCCATTATCGCCAAAATTACCAGCCAGACCGGGACCAATGTGAACGGTTATGCCGGGATCATGGTGCGGGAGACCACGGCGACCGGATCGAGTTTCATGCTGGCCGCCCGGCAGGGCAACGGCACGATGGTCGCACGGAGCCGCACGAGCACGGGCGGAGCCACCACCAGCACCAACGGTCCGAGTCTGACGCTGGCCAATTACTGGCTGCAATTGGCGCGAACGGGGAATGTGATTAGCGCCCTCGCCTCGACGAACGGTTCGACGTGGGTAACGGTCAAGACCAACACGTTCACCATGGCGACGAATGTCACCTTTGGCCTGATTGTCACCTCTGGCAGCACCAATGTCTTGGACAGTGATGTGTTCACAAATCTTATCGTGGTTCCCTGACCGATAAAACGGGCGGGCCCAAGCGTCTTTGCTTTCCAAGAATTGAATATGCGTAGAAATTTGCTTTGGATGGCATTGGTTGGATTCGCGGTAGCTTGGGTATCGCGGTCCGGCCTGTTGAATAAGGCTGTCGACCGTGGCTCGACCGTGAAGGAGATGACCACCGCGAGGGCGAACGCGCCGGAATTCCTTAACACGCCGCCAGCGCCGCCTTTAGAACCGCCATCAAGTGTGGTTCAGAGCATTGATCCGCCAAACGAAAAGGAGAAATCTTGGTCCGCACCCGAGGACGACCCTGAGCAAGTGGCGGTATTAATCAGTTCACTAAGTGAAACGGAAGTGCGCAACTGGCTGGCGAAACTCACCAATCAAGACTTGTCGGGGAACACGGCTCGGCTGCTGCTTCGCCGCTGGGTGGAACTGAATCCGACCGCCGCCATCAACTGGGTGACACAATTGGGCGAGGCTGGCGCGCGACAGGAATTGGTCGATGTCGCCGCAGTCGCCTGGTCCCAGAACGATTTGCCGAAGGCGCTGACGTGGGTGGAATCGCTGCCAGCCGGCGACGCAAAACACCATGCGCTGGCCGACTTGGGTTACGAAGTCGCCCGGATTGATCCGGTTAATGCCTTGCAAATCGCCGCGCAGTTGCCGGCCAGTGAATATTCCAATGGCTTGATGATTCATGCCTTGGCGCAATACGCCTCAGCCGATCCAGGCCAGTCGCAGCAACTGGCGATATCCCTGCCCCCCGGCTCCGTGCGAGAGCAGGCTTTGGCCACGGTGGCGACCGTGCTGGCCCAACAAGATGGGGCCGGGGCCGCTCGCTTTGCGCTGGAAAATATTTCTGGCGGCCCCGACTTTGATCGGGCCGTTATTGGTGTGGTCCAGCTTTGGGGGCAGAATAATTTGGCCGACGCTTCCGCCTGGGTCCGAAGTTTTCCCGATTCGCCCGTGCGCGATCAGGCAGTGCAAAGTCTGGGATTAATAGCCGCGCATTGATTCACTCCCCCAACCTCGGGGATATTTCTTCCCGCACATTGCCGGTCTTCCCGAACTTAATATCCTCACGGGGACAACCCTGATGATAACTGCCGCTTGATGGTAATGACCCGATCTGCGAGCGAGGGCTTCGGCAACGGACACGCAGCCGATGGAAGCTGTCGCGTCGGCCGCCGGCGGCCAGGACTGGTCCAGGACGATTAGCTCTGAGACCATTTTTCGGCGGGTCATTTTTGCCGGACCAGATTAAGGGCTTCGATGAGCGCCTTCATTTCATAAGGCTTGCGCAAATAGGCGTGAGGGAGTTCGGGGTGATGGCCATCCATAACCTTGGACTCGTCATAGCCGCTGGCCAAGATCACTGGAATGCCGGGGGCTTGTTGGCGCAAGGCGGTCAAGGTTTGCCAACCGTCCATGCGGGGCATGGTCAGGTCGCACAACACGCAGCCAATCTCCCCCCGGTGCTGCGCGAACAAATCCAGCGCGTCCACCCCATCGACGGCCGTTATCACCTTTACCCCGGCGCGCCGGAGCGCGACCTCGACGAACTTACGCACCGACGAGTCGTCATCAACCACCAGCACGGTGCCAGGTTCGACTCGCTGCAGAAGGGGAACGGTCAGGACGGGTGGCGGGGCAACCGTGGTTGTGGTGATGGGCAAAAAAATCCGAAAAACGCTGCCTCGATCGGGTTCGCTCTCCACCGTGAGGTTGCCGCCATATTTGGTCACGATGCCCTGCACCACCGACAAACCCAGCCCGCGACCGGCAAACTTGGTGGAATAAAAAGGGTCGAAGAGTTTGCCGATGTTGGCCGCCGCGATGCCGCAGCCTGTATCGGCCACTTCGAGGCAGGCATAGGCAGCGGCGTGCGGGTGCCAATCCACCGGGAAACGATTCTTCGTCGGGAGGCTGGTGGCGGATACCTCTTTGACGGTCAGGTGAATGGTGCCGGACCGATCACCGCTGGCGTCCCACGCGTTGGTGAGCAGGTTTGTGAGCACTTGTTGAATCTGATTTGCATTGGCAAGGATGACCGGGCCAGGCGCGGGCAGGCTCGACTCCAGCACCACTGTCTTGGGCACGGCTGCCGACAGAATAGACAGACCCTGGCGGCAGATTTCGGAAAGATCCAACGGTTCCGGTTGGGCTTGGGATTGTCCGAGATAAATCAGCATCTGGTTGCTGATCTCCGCCGCCCGGCGGGCGGACAACAAGGCATCGTTGAGATGGGCGTCAGGGGCACCTTTCTTTGGCTGATCCTCGATGGCCATTTCCAGGCCCAGGATCACCGGTTGGAGATGGTTGTTGAAGTTGTGGGCAATGGCCCTGGCCATGCGCCCGAGGCTTTCAGATTTTTGGAGTTGCTGATTCAGCGCCTCTAGCCGCTCCCGCTCGGCGTCCGCCAGCTTGCGCTCGGTGATGTCGCGAAACTGGCTCAGAAGTAGTGTCGGGAAGGGCGAGTGTTCAAAAAACGAATTGGATAATTCAAACCAAACTTGCCGGCCATTCCACAGCGTCACGCGAAGTTCCTCCAAGCGGGGAACTTCCCGCCGGGCAAATCGCTCGCGGTAGCTGAGCAGGCTGGCAGCCTGCTGCTCGGCACCTTGCACCACCGTCAGCAATTGGCCTTCCAGCTCCGGCCTGGGCTTTCCCACCATGCGACCATAGGCTTCATTGACGCGGACGATTTGCCCTTGAGCATCCGTCATGCACATGCCTTCCGCAGAGGTTTCCCAGACCAGCATGAGTTGTTTTTCCAGACCCGCTTCGGCCTCCAAGCGTTGACGGATTTGGCCGGTCTGCTGGCGCACAGTGCGGCGCAGCAAGGCCGTCCAACCCAGAATTGCCAGCAAGGTCGCCGCCAGAACCCCGGCCAGCATGGCCGTTTGTTCCAAGGTCCAGCGCGGCGGCGGCGACAGCAACTGCACATCCGCCGGGGTCCGCAACAGCAGCACAAACGAACGCGCTTGGTTCGTCGTTTCCAACTGGAGATCGCCGACGCCAGTCAACCGCAGGCGGCTGCCAGCCAACCAGTGTGATGCCGGGGTCCGCGAGTCGCCCTCGGCGAAGCGGGCCTGGAAAACCACCGCGCCACTCTGCACCAGCAACAAGGGCAACGTGGAACCACCAGCTTCGTTCAACAGTTGGCCTTCCAATTCCGTCAACTCATACCTGGGGCGGCTGGAGGCCAAGAGGTCGCCGACACTGCCGGCGCGGGGAACCAGTGCCGGGGCGGGCGGGTCATAACGAAAAATGGCACCTTCCAAGCGGGTGGCCAAACCATCGGTCACGGGAAAGCCCACCAGATCCAGTGCCTTTCCCGCCGCATGCTCGTTGATCTGCTCGGTGCGGACCCGGATGGCACCGGTGCCGTCTTGCAGAAAGAAATCGCCGCCGGGCAGCACCAGCGAAACCACGCCATGCACACGCACCCGGTGCAGCCCCAATTCTGCCGGGGAATGATCGCTGACCTCACCGATGGGCCGAGGCTCAATGGCGAACGCATTCGTCGGGGCCTTTTCCACCACAGTCACGCACGTCAGGAGAGGCACTCGCAATTGGGGGCCGACAACCTCGCGACGGTCGTTATGCATCACGGAGGCTACACCCTGCAACCGGACCCTTAAATTGAGCAGCGGGCGCAAGTCTTTGAACACTTTGGTGCTGGGGATCACCGCGTCCACCTCGCCCTGGCTGGTGCTCAACTTCAAGGTCAGGCGCACGGGCACCGAACTCACCGCCCGGATCACCCCTTCCAATTCCACCCATTGACTTTCATTGGTCGCCCAGCGCATCTCCGGGACATTCACGGGCTGCGGCGTTGGAAAATTCGTCGGGCCCAATTGCCGCACGGTGGCATCCGTCAACATGCTCACCGTGTTCCCCGGCACTGTCCAGCCCGTCAGGTCCACCCATTGCCCGGCCCGCAAATCATCCTGCCAGCTGCGCACATAAATGCCACCCGTGGCATCCTGAATGAAAAAATGTTTCCAACCGGGATCGGCATAAGTGATCACGCCGTGGAACGCCACCGGTTGACGTTTGGCTGCGAGGGCGGGCGGCAGGTGACGGATCTCCCGAACCGTGCGGAGCACGCTCGAAGGCGCTGCCGAGTTGGTTTCCGTCGCCCCCGGCCATGAAACCGCATTAGTCGCCGGCCCGGTTTCTGCAGCATTAGCCAGCGCCAGGCTGAACCAGAGTCCCAGCAACATGATCCAGGCGCTCCACCAATTTCGCCGGCGCAACGCGGTCCCGGAAAAGCGACTGATGCCTTCGGAAACGCATGGAAGCGGGCGGGCGGGACGGGACGCCGAGCCGCACCAGCATTTAGCGCCAAGCCTCACGCTAACTGGCGTTCCCAGCGCCATAGACCACTGCTGACTGCCGGCAAAAAAAGCCGGGTGTCGGAAAATAAAATCCCGACACTGGCAGCGCCGACCTGAACCAGCGCAGTCTTAAAGGCCTGAGGGCTGGCTATGGCTTGCATGATAAGTCCAGTAACACCTAACTTCGGTTGAATTGTCGCAAGCTTAAGCCAAAAGAATGGGGAACGCACGCGGCTCGCGGGTTGGTTTGGGCGGCACGCCCAAACATTCGTCACCCATCTTTTTCTCCACCTTGGCGAAAGGAAGTTTGTAGAACGTCGTTTTCGGCGAGCCGCCGAAAACTACACGCCAGCGGCGTGTGCTCCCCGCGCCGCCCACACCTGGCGCAGGTTCAACCTCCGAGTTGAATCCGTGCGTTCCGCTCTTCGGGCAATTTTTCGGTCGGCAAGATGCCTGTCACCACATTTTCAGACCGGCTCTCAATACTTAGGTCGGCGATGGCTAAACATCTTCCAGCCGCCCGGTCGAATCGCCAAACCGCTCCAGATTTTTCACCCCCATCCGGTCCGCCAGGCTCAAGAAGAGATTCGTCGCCGGCTTGCCGCCGTGCCGCACAAACCGGCCGGGCGACACCGTGCCGCCGCCCGCGCCCGCCAGCAGCAGCGGCAGATTGGTATGCGTATGGCGGTTGGCATCGGCGTTGCCGCCGCCGTAAATGATCATCGAATTGTGCAGGAGCGAATGCCCGTCAATGTCCTTGGTCGCCGACATTTTACCGAGGAAATTTGCGAGCTGCTGCACATACCACTGATCAATCTCGGTGATTTTCTTGATCTTCTCCGGATCACCTGCATGATGCGACAAGTCGTGATGACCTTCGGGAATACCAATCTTCGCGAAGGAACGGTTGCTGCCATCATGCGCCAGCAGCAAAGTGGCCACGCGGGTCGAGTCGGTCTGGAATGCGCACAGCACGATGTCATACATCAGTTGGATGTGTTGCGCGTGATCGGCAGGAATGCCGCTGGGCGTTTCGACCCGCGGAGCTTGGATGTCCCCAAACTGTTCCGCCTTTTGAATGCGCGTCTCCAGTTCGCGCACGCCGGTCAAATATTGATCCAGCTTGGCGCGGTCCTGCGGATCGAGGCGCTGTTGCATGGCGCTGGCATCTTGTCGCACAAAATCCAGAATGGAACGCTGCTCCTGCCGGCGGCGCCGGGCATTGTTCGCCCGTTCATCGGCCGCGCCCGCGCCGAACATCCGCTCGAAAACCTGGCGCGGATTCGCCTCGGGCGTCATCGGCGTGGTGGGCGAACTCCAGGCCAGATTGTATTGATAGGCGCACGAGTAACCGGAATCGCACGCGCCGGTATTGCGGCCGGCATCGCAGGTCAATTCCAGCGACGGAAACCGCGTCTGCTGGCCGACCTGACGGGCGATGGTCTGGTCAATGGAGATTCCGGCGTGAATGTCCGTGGCGCTTTTTTTCATCCGCACGCCCGTGAGAAAAGTTCCGTTCGCCCGCGCGTGATCGCCGCCGCCATCCATGCCCGCCGTGGCGTTCAGATGATCCAAGCCGCCGATGACTTGGATTTGTTTTTGAATCGCGGCCAGCGGCTGCAACGTGCGGCTCAATTGAAAATCGGCTCCGTCATTGGCCGGCCACCACGCGGCGGGAATCGCGCCGTTCGGAAAATAAATAAACGCCGTGCGCAACGGCGCACCCGTGGCGGTGGTGGCCAGGCGGTCGGCGGGCGCGGCGGCGGCGGCCAGAAGTTTCGTTGGCAGCAAGGATTCAAAAGCAGGCACGGCGATGCACGCGCCGAGACCGCGTAGAAATTGTCGGCGGCTCAAGCTGGCGAAGCGTTGCGACGCGAGCATTCCGTTGTCGGCGGTGTTGGTCTTCATAATTTTTCTATCACGTTTGCGCCGGCGGCGGTCGCCGTCGTCGCACCTCGGGTCTTTTGAAACGGTGCGGACTCCACGATTCCCGCCAGCAGCGCGGACGGCTTGCCCCCCGATTTTTCCACCCGCGCCACAATCTGATCCACCGTTTCCACGTCATAGTAATCCAAACCACGACCAAGCGCATACGTCAAAAATTTCTCCGTCAACGTCCGGTAAAAATCCCCGGCATGATGTTTCACCAGCACGCGCTTCAACTCCTTGAGGTTGGAAAACGCTTCGCCCGTGACGAGTTTGCCCGACGGATCAATCGGCTGGCCCAGCTCCTGATTGCGCCACCGGCCGAGCGCATTAAAGTTTTCCAACGCCAATCCGAGCGGGTCCATTTGATTGTGGCAGGAAGCGCACAAAGCCTCTTCCCGATGCACCGCCAGCGTTTCTCGCAACGTGGGCGGGCGCGCGCCGAGATGCTGGCTCGCCGCTTCGAGCGGGGGAACATTCGGCGGTGGCGGCAGCGGCGGCGTGCCCAAAATATTTTCCAGGATGAAGACCCCGCGTTTGACCGGCGACGTTCGCGTGGGATTGGACGTCACCGCCAGCACCGCGCCCTCCGTCAAAATGCCGCCGCGCGGACTGTCCGGCGGCAACGTCACCCGGCGCATTTCCGGGCCGGACACGTTGGGGATGCCATAGTGTCGCGCCAGCGGTTCATTCAGAAAAGTGTAGTCGCTGTCCAACAATTCCAGCAGGCTGCGATCTTCGCGCCGGATATATTTGAAAACAGCTTCCGTCTCCTGCCGCATCGCGCGGCGCAATTCCTCCGTCAGTTGTTCCGGCGGCGCCTCTTCGGGATCAATCTTCCGTTCCCGCGCCACCACCGGGTTCGCCTCGATGGGCACGGTTTCGATGTCGCGCACGCGCAACCACTGGCCGACGAAATTATTCTCCAGCGCGTCCGAACGTGGGTCCGCCAGCATCCGCGCGAGCTGGCTGGAAAGATTTTTCCGCAGCTTGCCAGCGGCCGCCAGTTGGAACAATTCTTCGTCCGGCATCGAAGACCAAAGAAAATAAGAGAGTCGTGAGGCCAGCGCATATTCATCCACCAAGGCGTAAGCTTTTGCGCCACCCGCCGAGGCGTTGTTTTCTTCGCGAAAGATAAATCGCGGCGACGAGAGCACCGCGACCATCGCTTCCGCCACGCCCACTTCGAACGACTTGCCGGGCTGCTGATAAACACTTTCGGCGAGGTTGACCAGGCGATCGGTGGTGTTCTGGTCCACCGGACGGCGAAACGCGCGCCGGGCAAACTCTCCCAGCAACTCGCCCGCGTAATCCCGCCGCGCCGCCGCTGTGGCGGGAATCGCCTTCGGAAAAAAACGCGTGTAATCTGTTTGGCGCGCGGCACTTTGTTTAGCCGGCGCGCCGGTGGGCACGGCTTGAGCGATGATGGTTTCGGCGGCGGTGAAATATTTTTCCAACAGCATGGGCGACAGGGTTAGAACGCTGCCCAGATTGTCGAAACCGTGACCGGTGTCGTCTGGCGGAAATTCTTCCAGCGCGTCAAACTCCACGCCCACGAGGTTGCGGATGGTGTTTTGATATTCCACGCGGTTGAGCCGCCGCAGCGTGACCCGTCCGGGATCGGGGTTCAGCGGGTTGATTTCAAACACCGAACGCTTGATCCACTGCTCAATCAAGATTTTTTGGGCTGGGGTGGGCTGGGATTTTTTCACCGGCGGCATCAGGTTCGCCCGGAGATTTTTCAGCACGCGCCACCACACGTCGCGACTGGCGGCGAAATTCGTGGTGGAATTAAATGCGTCCAGCGCCACGCTGCCGCGGTTTTCGCCGTCGCCGTGGCAATCGTAACAATACTCCTCCAGCACCGGCCGGACCTTGCGGTTGAACTCCGCCGAGGCCGTCACCGCGCGGCTCCGGTCGCACGCCACACTCAGCAGCAGCGCTAAAATGAAAAACCTGGAAACCATTTTTGGATCAGACGCAGCTTAACGAAGCGAGATTACGAAAGTCATTTTAAAAACAACAAATCGGCGACATTCTCGCCGCAGTTTACATCCCCGGCGCGGCGCGAAAGCGGCGGGCGTGACCGGCCGCCGGCAGGCTAAGTCATGCCGCCTGAACGCCGCACGGGCTCGCCAACACTGGTGCAGGCGCGGTTATTCCGCCCGGCCAATCAACTGCGGTCGCTCCGTCGGGCCGAAAGCGACATTGGTTTCTGCGTCCAGCGTCATCTGCTCACCATTGAAGCGGAGCGTGAGCGTCGTTTGATAGGGGGTCTCAAAGGCGCACAGCTTGATGGCGCAGGTGTGGTCGTCCAACCACGCGAAGGTGCCGGCGGTGGGTTCATCGGGGAATTGCGCCAGCTTGCCCGCGAGGAGCGGTGCCCGCGATTTTTTCCACTCGTGATAACCGCAGGGCAGGACGATTTCCTTGCCGTCCATCCGCAGCGTGAGCGTCAGCGTTTTGCCGGCGTCGGACGAGGCGAGCCTCAGGTTTTCGAGCTTTTGCGCGTTGGCCGGAAACACGAATTTGTGGTTGAGAATGGTAGCCGCCACAGTCGCGGTCGCGGCCCCTTGAACGGGACTGACTTCGAGGTGGGCCAGCGTATCGGTGAGTTGCCGCGCGGCGGCGGGATTCGGCGGCAGGGCGTGCGGTTGCACGGCGGGCAGTAATTTATCCCAAATCACATTGAGCACGGCCTGCATGTCTTTGACGCCGCTGTTGATCGCCACCACCGTGTCCTGCTCCGGCATGACGACGCAATACTGGCCAAACGCGCCGTCGCCGCGAAAGGCATTGTGCCGGCAGCGCCAGAATTGAAACCCGTAACCCTGGTTCCAGTCGCTGTCTGGGTTGCTGCCATTGGAAGTCTGGCGCGCCGTGGCCAGGGCCACCCAATCGGCCGGGAGCAGTGGTTGGCCCTGCCAGTTGCCGTGTTGCAGATAAAGCTGGCCGAACTTCGCGAGTTCCTCCGTGCGCACGCGCAGGCCGTAGCCGCCCAGGGAAATACCCTGAAAGTTCGCATCCCAAACCGGCTGCTCGATGCCGAGCGGCTCGAACAGGCGCGGCCGGAGATAATCGAGCACGGTCTGGCCGGTGACCTGCTGGACGATGGCCGAAAGCATGAAGGTGGCGGCGGTATTGTATTTGAAATGGGTGCCCGGCAGATGCGGCACCGGTTGGGCGAGAAAGGATTTTGGCGAAACTTCGTCCGGCGCCGTGGGCGGTTCGTCCTGATGACCGGTGGACATGATCAGCAGGTCACGCACGCGCATGGCCTTGAGATTGGCGCTGGGATTCGCCGGCGCATCGGCGGGAAAGAATTTGAGCACCGCGTCGTCGAGGCTCAACTTGCCCTGCGCCACCGCGCAACCGACGGCGGTTGAAGTAAAACTCTTGCTCAAGGAATAGAGCACATGCTGATGCGCGGCGTCGTAAGGTGCCCACCAGCCGCCGGCGATCATCTGGCCGTGGCGCAGCACCACCACGCCATGCAGGCCGTCAATCTGGTCGAGCGCCTGCACGAACTCGATCATCGCGGCGGAGGCAACGCCCTGGGCTTCGGGCGTGCTGCGAGGCAGAGGTTGGGCCGAGCGGGCACTACCGGCCAGCACGATGACGAGAAATATCTGGAATAGGTTTTTCATGGGCGCGTGGGCCGGGGTTTAAAGGATTCTGGGCCGCCTGTCACGCAGGGACTAAATAGCGTGCGGCGCAAACTAATTTACGGGCACGGTTCCATATTGTTCGACAAAAGTAATCCGCTTCTCAAACCGTGTAACAATGCCGTCGTCGTAAACATCTTCGTGGTCATTCAGGAAGAGCTTTAGGGCTGCGGCAAAATCCTTCGGGCTGTTCAGGGCGACACTCTTTTGAATGTATTGACGGGATTCCGTGTGATAATCGCCCCGGAACCTAAGATCAATCAATACCGCCTTGATGGCGGGATGTAAGGACTGCCAATGGGTGGTGCCATACTTCTTGGCGACATCATTCTTCGTGCAAATTCTGGCGACCTCCTGATCATAGAACTTGTAAACGATGTCAAACAACTGGTCGCGGGCTGACTGGTCAATCGCAAGCTCCTGGTAGAGTTTTTTGGTCTTGTGGAAGACCACTTCGGATTTGAGAAAGGCCTCGGCCTTTGGCTCCGAAGTGGCGCTCTTGGTGGCGCCGGAACCCAATAATCCGGCCAGATCAACGGCCACGCCACAGGCTTTGAGATGATTCGTCACTTCCGTCGTGGTGCGCTCCTTCATGTCGTAACCATAGCCAATGGTAATGCCAGAAGCTCCCTTGGGCCAATAGGGCGTCCCCTTATTGCCCTCACAGGCCTTGGTCAGGTCTTTGCCGCGCTCCAATATCCACAGCACGAGGCCGGCATTGATCAAAACCAAAGGCAGATCCGGAACGGCATGGTCAGCGACACCCAAAGTGCCAGGGGTATCGCCGACCAGATCGCTAAAAGGAACTGCGGCGTCATTCCAGCCCATCGGCCCGGCGGTGCGCGCGGGCAGCAGCCAAGGATCAAAGCCAAGGGCCGCCTTCAAGTCCGAGTTGGCCATAGCATCCTTCGTGCAAAATTGACGTTCATCATGGCCACCTGCCGCGATCTTGCCGATCACGTTTTAATCAAACGCGTAGGTGAAATTCCCGTCCTGAACACTTAAATGCACGCGCTTGATCTCACTGCCGGCGGCCAGGCGCGACAGGAACTCGCGGCCGATTTCCGGCAGCATGGTGTTGGTGATCATGGCATCCACCATGCGGGCACCGCGTTCGAGTTCGGTGCAGCGCTGGCCGATGAGTTCCGGCACGCTGTCGTCGTAGGTGAACGGCACCTTGTGATTTTCCTGCACGCGTTTCGCCACGCGCGAGAGATTGAGTTTGATGATGCTTTTCAGCACTTCCTTGCTGATCGGATAAAAGGGCACCACCACGAGCCGGTTGAGGAGCGCGTCGGGGAAGACCTTGGTGAGCGGGGTGCGCATGGCCTTCTCCATGCCCTCGGCGTTGGGCATCAATTCCGGGTCCTTGCACATGTTGATGATGACATCCTGCGCGGCGTTGCTGGTGAGAATGATGATCGTGTTCTTGAAATCAATGTATTTACCTTCGGCATCTTCCATCCAGCCCTTGTCGAAGACCTGGAAGAAAATCTCATGCACGTCGTGATGCGCCTTTTCGACTTCATCCAGCAGCACGACGCTGTAGGGATGCCGACGAACGGCCTCGGTGAGCACGCCGCCTTCGCCGTAGCCGACGTAACCGGGCGGCGAACCTTTGAGCGTGCTGACGGTGTGCGCTTCCTGATACTCGCTCATGTTGATCGAAATCATGTTCTGCTCGCCGCCGTAAAGCGCCTCGGTGAGCGTGAGGGCGGTTTCCGTCTTGCCGGTGCCGCTGGGGCCGACGAGCATGAACACGCCGATGGGACGATTGGGATTGTCGAGCCGGGCGCGGCTGGTCTGGATGCGGCGGGCGATGGTGTCCAGCGCGTGCCGCTGGCCAATGACCCTGCGCTCCAGAATATCGCCGAGTTTCAGCACCTGCTCGATTTCGTTCTTGACCATGCGGCCCACGGGAATGCCGGTCCAGTCCGCCACGACGCTGGCGATGGCATTGGCATCCACGCTGGGAAAAATCAGCGGCGACTCGCCCTGGAATTCTTTAAGCGTGGCCTGAGCCGCCTTGAGTTCGGTGAGCAGTTTATCGCGTTCTTCCGGGGTGAGCTGGACGACGCTTTCTTTGGCGGCGATTTCGGATTTCGGGTCTTGGGTCTTGGGCGCGGTCGCCGGCGGGATGGCGGCGCCGGTCTTCAGCGCTTCATCCGGGCCGACCCCGCCCGCGCGGAGTTTTGCGCGGAGTTCCAAAATCTTGGCCACGAGTTCTTTTTCTTCGTTCCAGTGTTTTTCCACGCTGGCGAGTTCTTCTTTTTCTTTCGCCTGCTTGGCGTTGATCTCGGCGACGCGAGTTTGGTGATCCAGACCGGTGGCGGTTTCCCGGCCGAGGATGCCCAGTTCCGTGTCGAGGGCCTGGATGCGGCGGCGGCAATCGTCCACCTCCGGCGGGACGGCATGTTGACTGACCGAGACGCGCGCGGCGGCGGTGTCAATGAGGCTGACCGCCTTGTCGGGCAACTGGCGGCCGGCAATGTAGCGATGCGAGAGGCGCACGGCACCATCAATGGCTTCATCCAACACCTGCACCTTGTGATGTTTTTCAAACGGCACCATGACGGCGCGTAACATGCGGATGCACTTGGCTTCGTCGGGTTCCTCGACCTTCACGACCTGGAAGCGGCGGGTCAGCGCCGGATCTTTTTCGATGTGGCGTTTGTATTCGTCCCAGGTGGTGGCGGCGATGGTGCGCAAAGTGCCACGCGCCAGCGCAGGCTTGAGGAGATTGGCCGCGTCACTGGCCCCGCTACCGCCAGCACCCATCAAGGTATGGGCTTCATCAATGAAGAGAATGATGGGTTTGGGCGAAGCCTGAATTTCATCAATGACTCCCCGCAGCCGCTGCTCGAATTCACCTTTCATGCTGGCACCGGCCTGGAGCAGGCCCACGTCGAGCGAGCGGACGCTCACGTCCTTGAGCGCGGGCGGCACGTCGCCCGCGAGAATACGTTGAACAAATCCTTCGACGACGGCGGTTTTGCCAACCCCCGCTTCACCGGTGAGAATCGGATTGTTTTGGCGGCGGCGCATCAAGATATCTACGCACTGGCGGATTTCCTCGTCGCGGCCGACGATAGGATCAATCTCCCCTTTGCGGGCTTTCTCCGTAAGATCCACGGTGAAGCGCTTGAGCGCCTCCTGCTTGCCCATTTCCGCCGGAGCCATGGCCCCGCTGGCTTCGCCGGGCGCGGCCCCGGCGCTCAGGCCGGAACCGTCGCTGGCGCGCATGGCGTCTTCCGGCGAACCGGCGACAATTTTCGCATAGTCATCGCTGAGTTGCTCCAGCTTGATCTTGCCAAACTCGCGCGAGAGGCCGAGGAAAACATTCTTGAGCGAATCGGTTTTCAGGAAGGCGACGACAAGATGGCCGGTGCGAATCTGGTATTCGCCAAAGATGAGGTTGGCATACAAGTAGCCTTGCTGCAGCGCCGTCTCGATGTGCGGGGAAAAATCGCTGATGGCCGTCGCGCCGCGCGGCAGCCGGTCCAGATTGGCAACCAGATCGGTGGCCAGCCGGGAAGTGTCCAGGCCGAAATGTTTGATGATCCGCAGGACATCCGAATCCGGTTGCTGCAAGAGCTGGTGCAGCCAGTGGACCGTCTCCACATAGGCGTTGCCGCGCATCTTGCAGAAGATGGTGGCGGCCTCGATGGATTTATAACCCAGTGGATTCAGTTTGCCGAAGAGGGTGGAGCGTTTGATGTCAGCCATAATAAGTGTTTGGTTAGGTGGGTGGGATTATTGGTATTGGTTAAACCGTCTAGCTACACGTTCGATTGATTGCGGCGTTGTCCGGGGTTGAAAAACTGCTTCCTTCAGATTGGGCGACAAATAGTTCATCACTTTGATAAGGGTTTCAATTACTGCCAGTCAAAATCAGATCCTCGGCATCGCGATTAAATGGTTGCGTCTTCAGCCAGGTCGTCCAACCCAACTGCCCCGCCTGACCCAATTGAACAACCGGTATTTCTTCTCTGGCAAGCACCAACTGCGCGTCCCAAGTAAATTCGTCCCCAATATAGAAACGGACCCAATCGCGCAACCGTTGGCACGAGGCCCCGGTGGGCAGCAGCCGCTTGAAATCTGCCAATTTCATCGGCCCCAAACGCAAACGGAAATGCAGCTGGCAGGTCCAAATCCGGGACCCCGCCAGAATGGTCGAACCCAGACTGCCCGTTTCGCGGGAAGCGCCCAGTTGGCAGATCGAGTTGGCCGGGAGTTTTAGCCAGCGCCCCACGAAAGTCTGGATTTCAGTCCGCACCCCAAAAAAATCCTGCACGATGGCGACCAGCCCTTCGGCATTGCGGTTCTGTTGCACCAGTCGCCCACCGTAAGATAGTTTCGCGCGATCCGGCACACTGTCGCGATCATGGAGACTTTCCAGACCCAGCCCGACCAGACTGCGAAAATATTGCGACCAGTGCTCATCCTCGATGCGGTCGAAGTCCACGGTTTTTTGGGCATCGGCCCAGGCGCGAAAAAAGAAGCTGAGCAGCCGGTGGTGAAAAATATTGCAGAAGGCGGCAAACGTGGGGTCGCCATGATGGAGAATGCGGTCCCGCGCATATTCGGTGAGGCACAACGGCAGCGGACCGTTCGGGCCAAAGAGTCCGAAGTGCCGGCTATAAACCACCGGGGGCCGGGCGGGGTCTTTTTGCCGGAATGCCTCCAAAGTGGCGGAAGCGAAGTCCAACGCCGGACTCTGGGCAAACCGCACCGGATCCTGCTCCAGCGAGGAGGAGTAACCAATGCGTCCCTGCGAGCGGAAATTGCTCTGCAACAGCCGGACCGCCACGTAAAAATCATACGCGTAGGGCCGGGCGGAGAGTTCCGCGATCAGACTATCTGCCGTCTGCCGATCCGGGCTGGCCATCGCATGATCTCCTTTCTTTGTTGGGTCGTTAAAACCGTTTCTGTAAACGAATTCAGCGAAACATACCGCCCAAAAAATTCATCGAGCACCGCGCCCAGCACGAAGACCCCCTGCCCTTCAAACGCCGACTCGTCGAACTGGAGCGTAATCTCCAACCCGCGGGCAAAGGTGATCGGGCCGTCGGTCTTAACGCGGCGCGTGATGGGCTTGGAACTGACACTGCGCACGCCGTCAATCTGCCGGAGACTTTGACGGTCATTGGGATCCACATAGAGCTTGAGAATTTCGCGCAACGCCTCCGCGCCTGTTTCCGCCCCGCGATCCAACAACGACAGATAGTTTAGGGAAAGATGGCTGATGAGCCGCCACGCGAAGCGACCCGAAGGAATGCGTTGATCTTCGGTGCCGCCGCCCGAAATGACCATGCTCGGAAGGGGCTTGGTCGGCCCGCTGAGAATGCGGATGGAGGCCACCGGGGCGCTGACTTTGTCGAGTTCAAAATCCCGGGGACCAATCCCTTTGGTCATCGAAATTGGCAGGTGACGATTCGTGCATAACGCGCGAATCCCGAGCTGCCGCAAAGCCGTGCGACACGGAGCCATGTCGCCATCCACAATGGAGATATAAGTGTCCGTGCCGCCGTAATCGGAACGATACTTGCCCAACGGGCGTTCATGATCGCTCAACAGTCGGGAGACCCGGTTCACCGCATAGAAGGCGTTGGTATCCAGTTCGGTGTCTTTAGCCTGATAAAACGGATGGAACGGCTGTTCTTGATCAGGCGTCTCGCCGTAGCCGGTGACCGACGTCAGCTTGTAAACTTCGAAGTCCAGCGCACGGTTCCGGTCCGGCACGAGATGGAATTCGGATACACGATGGGAAATGGGAATCCGATCCAGCGTCTTTTCAAACAAGTTGATGACTGGCGTGCAAAACAGGTCAAACGAGGACTTGTCCACCCGACCTTCCAATCGGGTGTCCTGCTCGCCCAGTGCGATAATCAAATCCACCTCGTCGCCCGGCAGGTTGGCAATCGCCGACTGGAAACCGCTTAATTCAAAGAACAGAAAACGCTGCGGAAAAACAAAATACTCACGCAGCAAGCGATACCCCTCGAAACCCTGCGGTGCCGGCGGCAACAACGCCTGTTCGGAACCAAAGCCCACCGGCCGGATGCAATCCGCTGGGAGGAGGATGCCGGGCTGGTTCCGGAGGGCCGGGGATTGAACCACCAGGCGAAGTTTCTGGGAAAATATTTGTTCATAAATCCGCCCCGGCAATTCATCGCCGCCCCGAATATGAACCACCAGCGGGTCAGCCTGGATCAGCTTGAAACTTTCCGGAATGGTTTTCTTGATCCGCAACCGCAAGGCCGCCTTGGCCCCGAGGCTTTGGGGCAGGTTCAGTTCCGCCAGGTCCCGCACAAAGTAACGGGCTTCCGCGATGTTGAGCGGGAGCAGCCGGACCGGGTGGGCGGTGGTAAATGTGCAGGCGGTGCGATCCCCTTTTCCCAACTGGCTGCGCAATAAAGTTCCGCGCGGGATCGGTAAGCCGGGAGCCAGCGCCCCCTCCTGTTCCTCCGGCTCAAATTTTACAATGGCCATCGAAGGGATCGGGCACAGGTAGTCGGGATAGATGGTTTCCAACATCCCCTGGGTGAAGCGCGGGAATTCGGCGTCCAGCTTGAGATGCACGCGCGCCGCCAAAAAAGCGACTCCCTCCAGCAGCCGTTCCACATACGGATCATCACATTGAACCTTGGAATCTGGATTCAGGGAAAGCCGGCCGGCGATCTTGGGAAAATCGCGCGCGAACTCCGACGCCATGCCGCGCAGGTGCCGCAACTCTTCGTTGTAATGTTCAAGCAGTCGCCGGTCCATAAGATCCATCCCCGAAAACACATTGCCCGGTTTCCACATCCACCTCGGTGCGCACATGCAGGTGGTCGGGCAGTGGGTGAGCCCACAAATCTCCGGCGACTTCCAAGGTCATGTGATTGCGTTCCATGTCGGCGTGGATGACGAGTGTGTGCGAGGTAATGCGCGGCTCAAACACCTGGATGGCCGCCGCCAGTTCCTCCTGCAAACTGCCCAGATCGGGCGACGTTTGGCCACAAAGCTGTTTGACCCCAAAATTAATGACGGACTTGTATGCCTCCGGAAAATCTTTCAATTTGAACGATTCCGCGCCGTCCAAGGAAAGGTAGGCGCTGGAATTAAACAGCCAGCCCAAATCCCGAATCACGCCCACGCGATATTTTTGGAGCGAAATCAGCCGCTGCGTCCGGCTTTCCTCTTTTTTTTCCGGCTCCTCATCGGTCAGCCGATCCAACAGGCAGGGCTGCAATTTTTCGATGGGGGTAGCGTCCGCCATAAAAACACCCTCAGGCGACCGGCGTAAACTCAATGCTGCGACAGGCGAGCAGCGGATACTCATTGGCATCAGTCGCGAAAATCCGCTGGCCTAAACCAAGAAAGGTATCTCCAGGCTGATTTTGCCAATCTGTTTTTCGGGCCAGCCGCAGGGCATCATCCGTTGAATTTTCCGTGCCCACATAACGGGAAGGGATATGGCCGACGGCCGTGCCTCCGTTGGTCCAGGTAAATTGCACCGGCAACCAGACCAGATCGCGCAAGTCCGACGGAGCCTCGGATTCAATTTTTTGAATCCGGCAGAAGGGAACCCAATAATACTTGCCATCAATAATGGCTTCCAGCATCGGCCCCAGCCGGGAATCGGCATCGGCAATCCACTCGAAAGGTTCACCATTGATCTTGCCGGCCGAAGTCGGGGCGGCTTCGAACGCCTGACTGCGCAGTTCGGCGGCGGCGGCAAATTCTCCCTTGGCCAGCAGCGCATCGGCCTGGACCAAAAGTCCCATCCATTCCGCTGGCTCGCCGAAGATGAGGGCGGTTCGCTGGCCCGCGAACACTTCCCGCCGGAGGAATTCGCAAGCGATCACCGGGCGGAAAATGTGGGCCAGCATCATGGTTTCGGCATCAATGCTGGCGACGACTTGAAGCTGGGTCAGAGCCTTGTCCAACCGCCCCAGCACGCAGTTGAGTTGGAAGAGAAATACGCGCAGCCGCGTGTCTTCCGGCTGGTTGCGAATTTCAACCTGCAAGGCGGCCAGGCCCGGCTCCAACTGGCCAGATTGTATGAGTTCGGCGGCATTCATGGATTAAAAAAATGCCTGGCCTAAACGGCCAGGCACTCGTGATAACATTTGTTGTGGGTGCGTGAAGCCGCTTAGGCACCCGTGTTGGTCTTGACACTCCAGTTGTGCACCACCGGCGAATCGAGTTTGCCGTCGGGCTTTTGAGGAGCGTAGGAAACTTCAATTTTTCCAAAGTTGAAGGTGATGGATTCGGACGGCACTTCCGCCCCGGTCGAACCGCCGGTCTGATAACTGGAAATCAGCAAATCGGAGAAGGTGATTTTCAAATACTCCTGCTGCTCGGTGCCCGCCTTGCGGCAGGTGAGCAACGCGGACTTAATATGCGCACCGTTGGCGCAGTTCAGGAACAGTTTTGGGCTGGCCTTGCAGACTTTCATCGAGAATGAAAAGTCGTTCATGTTGACCTTGCCGGCGCCGCCGCCGCCGCCGCTGGCCGAGGATCCCGAGTTGGATTCGCCCCAACTCCAGCTTTCCAAGTCAATTTCGTTGGTATGCGATTTATCCGTGCTCTCGCCCGGAATCCCGTCGATTTTTAAGAAGTAATCTACTGCCATAATATGTGTTTAGTTTTCCGGGTTCCTGTGCCGAGAACCCTTTGTTTTGTTTGACCCACAAGCGGCACAAGGCTCGTGGAGATTCTGCAATAAACTGCCTTAAGCGCCTTTCGCCGAGGGCAGCTTGGATACCAACCGCAGGGAAACGGTCAACCCTTCCAATTGGTAGTGCGGACGCAAAAAGAACTTGGATGAGTAGTAACCCGGATTGCCGGCCACTTCCTGCACTTCCACCTTGGCCTCGGCCAGCGGATACCGCGCCTTCACGTCTTCCGCCGATTTTGAATCGCAGCAAAAACCGGCGATCCATTTGTTCAGCCAAATATCCATGTCTTCGCGGGACTTGAACGAGCCGATCTTGTCGCGGACCATGCACTTCAAATAATGGGCAAACCGGCAGGTCGCGAACAGATACGGCAACCGCGCCGCCAGATTCGCATTGGCCGTCGCATCGGGGTCGTCATAGACCGCCGGCTTCTGCAACGATTGCGCCCCCATGAAGACTGCGTAGTCCGTGTTCTTGTAGTGGGAAAGCGGCATGAAACCACTCTTGGCGAGTTCCGCTTCCCGGCGGTCGGTGATGGCGATTTCGGTGGGACACTTCATGTCCACGCCACCATCGTCGGTGGGGAAGCTATGCACCGGCAAGCCCTCGACAATACCGCCGGACTCGGTCCCCCGAATCCGCGCACACCAGCCATACAACTTGAAGGCCCGCGTGATATTCACCCCCATCGCGTAAGCCGCATTGGACCAGGTATATTTGTTATGGTCGGCACCTTCAGTATCTTCTTCAAAACTGAATTCTTCCAACGGCACCGTCTTGGCACCATAAGGCAGACGCGAAAGGAAACGCGGCATGGCCAGGCCAAGATAACGGGCATCTTCCGATTCCCGCAATGAACGCCAAGCCGCATAATCGGCGGTCTGGAAAATCTTGGTCAAATCGCGCGGATTGCTCAGTTCCTGCCATGAATCCATGGCCAAAACACTGGGCGCAGCCCCGGTAATGAAGGGCGCATGCATGGCCGCAGCGATCTGGGCCATGTTGCCCAGCAGTTTGACATCTTCCGGCGAATGATCAAAGTGGTAGTCCCCAATGAGCGCGCCATAAGGCTGGCCACCGGGCGAGCCAAATTCATCCTCATACAGTTTCTTAAAGAGCGGACTTTGATCCCACGCGTTGCCCTCGAACTTCTTGAGGGTCTTTTTTAAATCATTTTTAGAAATGTTGAGCACCCGGATTTTCAAGGTCTCGTCCGTTTCGGTGTTGTTGACGAGATGGTGCAACCCGCGCCAAGTGCCTTCCAGCGCCTTAAAATCCTCGTGGTGGAGGATCAGGTTGATCTGCTCGGACAGCTTGCGGTCAATCTCCGCGATGATGCCGGAAATGGTCTTCAGCGCGTCGGAGGAAATCAGATTGGTGGAGGCCAAAGCCTGCTGCGCCAAGGTGCGGACGGCCGTCTGAACGGCCGATTGCTTCTCAACATCGCGGGCCTTGAACTCCTTGTTCAGGAGCGCTTCAAATTCTCCCAGTTCGGCCGTAGCCGCCGCCGGTGCGCCTTGCGCTTCAAGTTCGGGTGGTATCATATGGATTCGAATTAAGAGTTATGCTATTTCGCTTCAGGGGCTGCCGGCATCGGTGCCGCCGCCAGAGATTTCATCAGTTCCGGATCATTGAGCAGCTTGCCCACGAGATCTTCCGCCTTTTCCTTACCATCCATGTAGGTGAGCAAGTTGGCCAGTTCGGTGCGCGCCTGAAGGAGCTTGTTGAGGGATTCCACTTTGCGCGCCACCACGGCGGGCGAAAAATCTTCCATTTTGTCAAACGTCATTTCCACGCTCATGTTGCCCTCACCGGTCAGCGTGTTGGGAACTTGGAAAGCGACGCGCGGCTTGCAAGCCTTGAGCCGGTCGTCGAAATTGTCCACGTCAATTTCAAGGAACTTGCGATCCCCCACCGCCGGCAACGGATCATCCGGGCTGCGTTTGCCTGACAAGTCGCCCATGACGCCCATTACAAAGGGCAGTTCAACTTTTTTTTCCGCACCATACAGCTCGACATCATATTCAATTTGAACACGGGGAGCGCGATTGCGTGCGACGAATTTCTGACTGCTGGCTTTGCCCATAGATAAGTGGTTTAAATGTTTTTGTTTAGGGAGCTTTGTTCTACTTTTACGAGCTTTGGAAAAAAGCGAATCTTTGTCAAGTGGTTTTGTTTCGTTTTTAAATAATATTTTTGGCGCCCGCCAGCGCCGCCAAACCCGGCCAATTCCTGCCGGTGTTGGCGCATTTCAAAAGCGGTAAAAAACTGTTGTCTAACGCTTCCGAAGGACACAACATCAAACAAAACAACGCCCCCACGGAAAACTTCATCATTTGAAACGCCATGCCAAACCAACCCACACCGTATGACGTGGTTGCCTACCCGAGCTACACCCACCCGCAAACCCATCCCGACCGGCTCGCGGTGATTGGATCCCTCTTCGGCCTCGCGCCCGCGCCGCTGGCTCACTGCCGCGTCCTGGAACTCGGCTGCGGCAACGGCAGTAATCTCATCCCCATGGCACTCGGACTTCCCACCAGTGAATTCGTCGGCATTGACCTCGCCTCCCAGCCGATCGCCCTCGGCCGGCAATGTATCAGCGAACTTGGGCTGACGAATGTGAAACTGCTGCCGGGCAGCCTCACCGAGTTCGATCCGGCACAGGAGAAATTTGACTACATCATCGCGCACGGACTGTTTTCCTGGGTGCCGGCCGAGGTGCGGGAGCATTTGCTGGCACTGTGTCGCCGATGCCTGGCACCCCATGGCATCGCTTTCATCAGCTACAACGCCCTGCCCGGCTCGCATGTCCGCAACATGCTGCGCGAAATGATTCGGTTCCATGTGCGCGGGATGGCGACGCCGCCGGAACGTGTGCGGCAAACCAAGGCCTTCGTAAAATTCCTGGCGGACGCCCAGACCACGCAGGATGAATATCGGCTGTGGATCAAGGCCGAACTGACACAAATGCTCGGCCACGAAGAAGGCCACCTTTATCACGATCAACTGGCTGAAATCAACGACCCTTTTTACTTTACACAGTTCGTCCAGCAAGCTGCGGCCCACGGCCTGAAATATCTCGGGGAAGCGGATTTTTTTGAAATGTTCGATTATGGCTTAGCAGATTCTGCCCGCGTAACATTGAAGCAACTCGGGCAGGAGCGGATCCTGCGCGAGCAGTATCTGGATTTTCTCAAGTGCCGCCGCTTCCGGCAAACGCTGCTGTGCCATGGCGAAGCGCCGACGCGAACCGAAGCCCAGCCAGACAAAGTCCCCGGCCTGCTGATTGCCTCGTCGGCGAAATGTTCGACCCCGGAAAATGACTTGCGGCCCGGAATCATGGTCAACTACACGTCGTCCAAAGCGGCGAAATGCGCGACAGATTTCCCCCTGGGCAAAGCGGCCCTGGGCTTCCTGAGTGCCAGCGATCCAATCCCCCTGCCGTTTGCCGCACTGCTGCAACAAGCCGTGGCTAATTCCAATTTGCTTTCAAGATGATTGTAATTGTGTCATGGTTTAGGGATGGCAAGACCAATTCGCATTGATGTAAAACTTGTGGCCAAAGCGAAGCGCACGGTGAAGACGACGCGCGACCTGGATGACTTTCGCGCGGCAC
>CAINLR010000083.1 GCA_903850425.1 uncultured Verrucomicrobia subdivision 3 bacterium
AGCTTCGATTACATCGAATGTTTCTATAATCCCAAGCGCCTGCATAGCGCCCTTAATTTCCTGTCCCCAGTTGACTTCGAAGCCAAAAACAATTAACCAAATGACTCGATTTTACTCTCCGTTTTTTCGAAGCAAGCCCAGGGTGATTCATCAGTCCAAACGCCCGACACCATCCAGAATGAACGGATTGATTTTCTTCGTGTCTATTCGGGTGAATTCGTGGTTTAATTTGCCAAAATGAAATTGTCGCTTTTGTCCATTTTGCTCGGCCTCGGCATGGGGTTGCCGCAGGTCTATGGCCTCGCCAAGCCGGCGCAACTCGGCGCTGCCGCGCGCAAATTTCCGCGCAACTTCACCGCCGGCGTGGTCCTGATGCTGCTCGGCACGGCGTGGTTTGTGTATAACGTGAACAACGAACCGATCGCGGATTTTTCCGCCTTCAAGCCCTACATGCTGGCGGGTTTTACGGCGGTGGGCGTGCTCTCGTGCGTTTTCATCCGTGATTTTCTGGCGGTGCGCGGGCTGGCTGTGGTGCTGCTGCTGCTCGCCAAATTGATGGTGGACACGGGCCGGCCGCATCTTACGGAATCGGCGTTCGTGCCGGTGATCCAGGGCTGGGCGTATGTCTTCGTCGTGCTGGGGATCTGGCTCACGGTCACACCGTGGAAGCTGCGCGACTTCATTGAGTTCGCCACGGCTACGGAAGCGCGCACGCGGCTGTTGAGCGGCGTGCGGCTGGCGTTCGCGATGTTTGTTTTGATCCTGGGCCTCACGGCGTTTCGTGGAATGTGAGCCATGAATCTCGGCGATTTTCGCGAGGACTATCAGCGCGGGATGCTCGACCGGGCGGCGCTGGCGGCGAATCCCATCGCCCAATTTGAATCGTGGTTTCGCGAAGCCACCGGCGATAAAGCGCAAAGCCGCTGGCGGAAAATTGGCATCGCCCTCTTCAAGCTCTGGAGCGCCCTCTGCAATCATCGTCCGCCCGACATCAACGCGATGACGCTCGCAACGGTTGATCATGACGGAAAACCTTCAACGCGCACGGTGCTGCTGAAAACCGTGGACGAACGTGGCTTCATTTTTTTCACGAACTACGACAGCCGCAAAGGCCGCGAACTCACAGAGAACCCCAACGCGGCGCTGACGTTTTTTTGGTCGGACTTGGAACGGCAGGTCTGCGTGGCGGGCACGGTCGAGAAACTGCCGCTGGCGGAATCCGAAGCGTATTTCAAAAGCCGTCCGCGCGGCAGCCGCATTGGCGCGTGGGCCTCGAACCAAAGCGAACCGGTGCCCGACCGCGCGTTCCTGGAATCAAAGTGGCGCGCGTTGGAAAAAAAATTTCCCAACGACGTGCCGCTGCCGCCGAACTGGGGCGGATTTATTTTGAAGCCGGAGCGCATCGAGTTCTGGCAGGGCCGGCCGAGCCGTTTGCACGACCGTTTCAGTTACACACGGCAAGCAGATGGGGCTTGGAAAGTCGAGCGGCTCGCACCGTAATTAACCCGAACTCCGAAATAGAAATGGGAGCGCGCCCGCCCCGGGCGCAGTTTTCCGCGCCCTCGCGGAAAACCTCGGGCACCCAAAAAAGTTTCAAGCGTTCGTGACAACTGAACGCGGAAGTGGCTGGCCGCGAGGGCGCGGCCAGCAACGCCCGGGGCGGGCGCGCTCCCCAGCTTCGGAATTCGGGATTAACCGTGGCAGCACAAGGCGTTCACACCGCTTCAACCCAATCGCCGAAGGTGGAATAAATGGAGCGCGGCCTCCCCGTAGGGCAGGCTTACCAGCCTGCTCTACGATCGTTGGCACCAGCCAACTTCGACGATCGAGGCCGACTCTCTCCACGAACCGGAACGCCGTGCGCCAAAATAAAACGGCGGCTTCGGAAACATCCGAAGCCGCCGTTTGTTTTTCCAAAAATCAAAATTTGTAGGAAACCGCCGCGACTATTTTGGCGTCGTTTTTTTGATGAGCGGCGGCCGGGCGATTGGCATAGCTGTCATCCAGATAGGTTTTCATGCTGAACGACTTGGAGATGGTCGTTTCGATGCCGATCTGGAAATTGATAACGTAGTTGTCAAATTTGTCCACCTGCGGCAGAAATTCCACGCGCTCCCAAAGACGCGCCCGGTCGGTAAACTTTTGCTCGAACCGCTCGGCCAGACGCACGGTGGCGTAGAAATCATCGCGGTGGCCCAGCCGTTCAAACTCCACGGCACCGCCCGCTTCCACCGCGAGGAGGGTGTTCGTGTCCTTGATCAGGTAATAGCCCAAGCCGGGGCCGATGGAGAGCCGATAATCAATGTCCTTGATGCGGTCGCGCAAGGCGTCGGTGCGGCCATAGCCGTAAAACCGGTCCGTGAACAGATGATTCCACTGACCAAACAGCAGGTAGTTGTTGACGGTGTCCTTGGAATTCTGGCTGCCGTAAGCGCCCCCGAAACCGATCATATATTCATCCGTTGGCGTCTTGCGCTGGGTCAGAAAATCCACGCTGAACAGCGTGCTGCTCTTATTGCCCCGCGTCAGGGTCAACCCGGCGGAAACACTGCTCTTCCACGGATACTTTGGTTCCGTCGCCGTCTTCGCCGGACTGGTATTGGTGCTGGTTTCGGCAAATGCCACCATCATGCCAGCGGCGGCCAGAATCGCTGCAATTGGTTTTTTCATGTTAAGGACGCTCAAACTATCTGCTCAGCTTTTGACGGGCAATTTTTTTTGGTGGATTTTTTCCAGTGACCGCCTCCGGCGCGGCCACGCGGCCCAGACGCGGACAAAAAAACGGCGGCGGCGGAAAAAATCCGCCGCCGCCGCTGGCCATTATCGAGAATCAGAATTTATAAGAAACCGCCGCGACGATTTTTGCGTCGTTCTTCTGGCGGCCAGCCGCGGGGCGATTGGCGTAGGTGTCGTCCAGATAGGTTTTCAGGGCGAAGGATTTGGTGAGGGCGGCCTCGATGCCGATTTCAAAGTTGACGACGCAGTTATCGAACTTGTCCACCTGCGGCAGGAACTCCACGTTCTGCCAGAGGCGCGCATGATCATTGAACTTGTGCTCGAACCGTTCCGCGAGACGAACCGTGGCGAACGAATCATCCTTGCCGCCGAGACGTTGGAATTCAAAGCCCGCACCGGCTTCCGCCGCGAGGAAGGTGTTCGTATCCTTGATCAGATAATAACCGACACCGGGACCGAAATTGAGGCGGTAGTCCAGGTCCGCGATGCGGTCGCGCAGGGCGTCCGCCCGGAGATAACCATAGAGCCGTTCGGAGAAGAGGTGGTTCCACTGGGCAAATGCTTTGTAGTTATTGACGGTATCCTTGGAATTCTGATTGCCATAAGCGCCCCCGATGCCGAACAAGTATTCGTTGTCCGGAGTCTTTTTGGCGGTCAGATAATCAACCGTGAACAGCATGGTCTGGCTGTTGCCACGCGTGAGGGTCAACCCGGCGGAAACGGAACTTTCCCAGGGATACTTTTTTTCCGGCACCACGCCCGTCGAGCCGGTGTTGGTGCTGGTTTCAGCAAACGCCACCATGATTCCGGCGGCGGCGAGGATCGTTGCAACTGGTTTTTTCATAAGCAAGTGCGCAAATTATCGGTTTCGTTTTCGGGGTGCAATTATTTTATGGGTTCCACCATGGGTGCGATCTCCGACCCTTCCTCGTTGATGACGGGCGCAATGGCCTGCAGTTTGTCGCCCGCGTCGAGATTAACCAGTTTGACACCCATCGTGTTGCGACCGGCCTCACGAATGCCACCCACGGGAATGCGCACCATCTGGCCACCGTTGGTGATAAGCATGATTTCGTCGGTGTCGCGCACGGTGAGCGCGCCCACCACGCCGCCGGTTTTGTCGCCGGTCTTCATGGTGATGATGCCTTTACCGCCGCGCGACTGGACGCGGTATTCGTCGAAGCCAGTCCGTTTGCCGATGCCATTTGCGCCGGCGACCAGGAGCGCGGCGTCAGGGACGACAATGGTCGCTGCCACCAGCGCGTCGCCAGGTTCCAGGCTGATGCCGCGCACACCGCCGGCGGCCCGGCCCATCGAACGCACATCGGATTCGCTGAAGCGAATGCTCATGCCGTCTTTGGTGATCAACACCACATCGTTGCCGGGATCTTTCACATCGTCGTTTTCAACAATGCTGCCGCGGGTCAATTTGACTTCGATCAAGGTGTCGCCGGGATCAATCCCGATGGCGATGATGCCGCCCTTGCGGACGTTGGAGAATTCATTGAGCGACGTTTTCTTGACCGTGCCCTGCCGCGTCGCGAAAAATAATTCGCCGCACTGCGACCACGTCACATCCTTCTTTTCTGAGTCCGTCTTGGACAAGATGCGGATGAGCGCGGCGACTTTTTCGTCCGCCTTCAGTTCCAAAAGATTTGCGATGCTGCGGCCCTTGGCGGCGCGGCCCATGTCGGGAATCTCATGCACGCGTTCGACGTAAACACGACCGGTGTTCGTGAAGAACATCAAATAGTCATGGGTGCTGGCGGAAAAGAGATGCTCCACGAAATCATTGTCGTCGGGCGTCTCGCCTTCCTTGGTTGTCATGCCGATCACGCCTTTGCCGCCGCGTCGCTGCGCGGTGTATTGGCTGATGTTTGTGCGCTTGAGCAGACCGTTGTGCGTGAGCGTGATGATCACGCCCTCGTTGGCGATGAGGTCTTCAATCGCAATCTCACCTTCGTCCGGCACAATTTCCGTTTTGCGTGCCGTCGCGTGCTTGGCCTTGATTGCCTGAAGCTCAGTCTTGATGATCGCCATCACGCGCGATTCCTTCGCCAAGATGTCGAGCAGATCCTTGATGACTTCGATCAAAGCCTTGTATTCCTTGTCGATCTTGTCAATTTCCAGGCCGGTCAACTGGTAAAGACGCAGTTCCAGAATGGCGTCCACCTGCCGCTCGGTCAGCGCGTAACGTCCGGCCTCCAGGCGCGCTTCGCTGCGGATCAAGATGCCCCACTTTTCCACCTGCGCCCGCGACCACTCAAACGCCAACAGCTTCACGCGCGCTTCCTCGCGCGTCTTGCTGGAGCGGATGATGTGGATGAACTCGTCGAGGTTCGACAGCGCGATGAGGTAACCTTCGAGCAGCTCGGCGCGCTCCTCGGCCTTGCGCAATTCAAATTTCGTGCGGCGCAAAACCACTTCGCGGCGATGCTCGATGTAACACTGGATGATCTGCTTGAGATTGAGCGTCTTCGGCCGGCCATGGTCAATCGCCAGCGAGTTGACGCTGAAGGAAACCTCCAGTTGCGTGTGCTGAAACAATTTGGCGATGACGACCTTCGGCGTGCCGTCGCGTTTGAGTTCGATCACCAGCCGGCAATGTTCGTCGGACTCGTTGCGCATCGCGGAAATTTCCGTGATGATTTTTTCATTCACGAGGTTCGCGATCTGTTCTTCGAGCGCGGCACGGTTGACATTGTAGGGAATCTCGGTAATGACGAGCTGCTCGCGGTTACCTTTCATTTCCTCGACACCAATGCGCCCGCGCAATTTCAAGCTGCCCTTGCCGGTGGCAAAATAATTCTTGATGCCCTCAACGCCGCAGAGAAAACCGCCGGTCGGGAAGTCCGGGCCTTTGATGAATTTCATCAGCTCTGGGATCGTGATATCCGCGTTGTCAATCTGCGCGCAGATGCCATCAATGACCTCGCCGAGATTGTGCGGCGCCATGTTCGTGGCCATGCCGACCGCGATGCCCGTGCCGCCGTTGACGAGCAGGTTCGGAAACGCCGCCGGGAAAACTTTCGGCTCGGTGAGACGCTCGTCGTAGTTCGGGACGAAATCCACCGTGTCCTTCTCCATGTCCTGCATCAATGCCGCGCCAAGATGCGTCAGCCGCGCCTCGGTATAACGCATCGCCGCCGGCGGATCGTTTTCAACAGAACCGAAGTTACCCTTGCCGTCCACGAGCTTCTCGCGCATCGCCCACGGCTGGGCCATGTGGACGAGCGTCGGGTAAATCACCGCTTCGCCGTGCGGATGGTAATTGCCGGAGGTGTCGCCACAAATCTTCGCGCACTTGATATGCTTGCGCCCGGGAAACAGCGACAGGTTTTCCATCGCGTAAAGAATGCGGCGCTGCGAGGGCTTGAGCCCGTCGCGCACGTCGGGCAGTGCGCGCGAAATGATCACGGACATCGAGTAGTCGAGAAACGAGTTCTTGATCTCGTCGGCGACGTTGATCCTGGCGATTTTTTCGCCCTGCGTGTAAGCGCCGCCGCTTGGCTGCGGCTGCGGCGGTTGTGGAAGTATGTGGTCGGTTTCGTCTGGCATGGTGCGTAAAATATTTTGTTCGGTCGCAAACTAAGCTTTAGGAAAAATGCTGAAGCCCATCAGCGTCGCAGCCTCCCGCAATCGCCCAGCGGTCGTGACGAGCGGAAAATCATGGCACAAATCCGCCGTGGCCAGATGAATCGCATCCAGCGTGCGCAACGGCACATCTGGGTGGCAGCGCTCCAGCAAATGCCTGGCCTTGTGCAGAACAAGGGAGTTCATTGGTTCGACGCGGATTTCTTTCGCCTCAATCCTTGCCTCAAACTCCCGCCACGCCCGATGCCGGTCGGCTGCCGAAATTTTCCCGGCGCGCTCGCGGGCGAGCAGCGCCGAGAAAACCTCAGTTTGAGCCAGTTCGGAAGTTACCAGCGGTTTGCCCTCCAGCGCCCCAATGAAGAACTCGCTGTCAGGTTCCACGACCAGCAATTTGACGATGATGCAGGAATCCAGATACATAACTTACCAGCCCCGCCCATCGCGATCTTGGCGAATGAGCTCCTCGGCCGTCGGTCCACCACGCCACGGCGGCATCTTTTTTAAGTGTTCCCAAGTGCCGGTGAACACTTTTTGCGAAGCCTTTTTACCCACGGGCGACAGGACTGCTTTTGGCACGCCATCCGACGTGATAGTGACTTCTCGTCCGCCCGCAACCAGCTCCAATAAGGCCGAGAGCTTGGCCTTGGCCGCGCGCACGGGAATGGTCAGCCCCACGCCGGGCAATGCCACCGCCTCGCGCAACTGCATCGCCTGCGGCCTGATAGCCGGGTATTTGGATATGGTTTTCTTTTTCATGGCCTTAATGTAGTCACGCGTGACTACATTGTCAACTTCAAAGCTTACACGTCCAGATTCCGCACGTTCAACGCGTTATCTTCGATGAACTGGCGGCGGGGCTCAACTTCGTCACCCATCAGTCGCACAAACATTTCTTCCGCCTCAATCGCGTCGGTGAGTTCAATGCGGAGCAGCTTGCGGTTAACCGGATTCATCGTCGTCTCAAAAAGTTCCTTCGCGTCCATTTCACCGAGACCTTTGAAGCGATACATCTGAATGCCTTTTTTGCCGACGGTTTTTACGCCTTCGAGAATTTCGGGAATCGAGAACAGCGGCGTCACGGACGCGCGCTCGCCTTCGCCTTCGGTCAATTCAAAGAGCGGTTTGTCTTGCGCGGAGTAATGATCCACGGCGAGACCTTTCTTGGAAAGTTTGCCAAGCAAATCCGCGATGGCCTTGCTCTCGAGATGCAGATCGGAAATTTTCGCGCGCCGGGTCGGCCCATCTTTTTTACGCACCTCGGTGTCGCCAGAAAACAGATCGCTGTTCGCCAGCTTGAACGTCTCCAATTCCTCGCCCGTGATGATATAATGCACCGTATCCTCATTGCCGTCGCGCACTTTCGCCATGGACTGCGGCAGCGTGCCGTCAGCCGCGCGTTTATCAACGTAATTGGCAAAATCGCCACCGAGCCGCTTGATAAAGGTTGCGTGTTTGTCGAGCGACTCCAGCAAGGTGAGAATTTCTTCGAGCTGTTTCGGGGTGAATTCCCGGCCATCGGCGAGGTTTTTCAACCGCACTTCCTCCGTGCCGTTTTGCAGCAGGATGCGGTTGAGCTGCACGTCGTCATCAATGTAATCGGTCTTTTTCTTGCGCGTGATGGAGTAAAGCGGCGGTTGCGCTATATAGACAAACCCCTGCTTCACGAGCTGCGGCATCTGGCGATAGAAGAACGTCAGCAGCAGCGTGCGGATGTGCGAACCATCCACATCGGCGTCGGTCATGATGATGATCTTGTGGTAGCGCAATTTTTCCAGATTAAACGCGCCTTCGCCCTCGCCGTCGCCGATGCCCGTGCCAATGGCGGTGATCATCGTGCGGATTTCGGTGTTCTGCAATACGCGGTCGAGCCGCGCCTTTTCGACGTTGATGAGCTTGCCGCGAATCGGCAAGATCGCCTGAAATTTCCGGTCGCGTCCCTGTTTGGCCGAGCCACCGGCCGAATCACCTTCGACGATATACAACTCCGTATTCGCCGGATCGCGATCAGAACAATCCGCCAGCTTGCCGGGCAATCCGCCGCCCGTGAGCGCCGATTTGCGGACCGCTTCGCGCGCCTTGCGCGCGGCTTCGCGCGCCCGGGCCGCCGTGAGACTCTTGTCAATGATGCGCTTCGCCACCGGCGGATTCGCATCGAAATAAGCCATCAGCCCTTCGTAGGAAATCGAGCCGACAATGCGTTCCACTTCCGGCGAAAGCAATTTCACCTTGGTCTGCGATTCGAATTTCGGATCGCTGTGCTTCACTGAAATCACCGCCGTCAAACCTTCGCGCACGTCGTCGCCGGTGATTTGCGGATCCTTGTCCTTGAGGATTTCATTCGACTTGGCGTATTGATTGATGGCGCGAGTGACCGCACTACGAAAGCCGGAGAGATGCGTGCCGCCATCGGGATTGTGAATCGTGTTCGTGTAGCACAGCACCTGGTCGTTGTAGCTGTCGTTGTATTGTAGCACGACCTCGACATGGACTTCGATGTCCTTGTCGTCCAGCTTTTCCTTCAGTTCCTTGCGGAACGAAATTGGCTTTGGATGCAGCGGTTCTTTGCTCTTGTTGAGTTGCTTGACGAATTCCTCCACCCCGTTCTTGTAATAAAAGGTTTCGGGCGTGGCGGCGGTCTGGCGTTCATCCGTAAAAACAATCTCCAGACCAGAATTCAGAAAAGCCAGTTCGCGCAATCGCTGGGCGATGATGTTCGCCTTGAACTCAATCGTCTCGCGGAAAATTTCCGTGTCCGGCATGAAGGTGATCAACGTGCCGTGGTTCTTGGATTTGCCAATGACATGCAGTTTTTGCACCGTCTTGCCGCGCTCGAATTCCATGTGATGCACCTCGCCGTCGCGCGACACTTCCACCTCAAACCATTCACTCACCGCGTTCACGCACTTCGCGCCGACGCCGTGGGTGCCGCCGGAGAACTTGTAGCCGCCCTGGCCGTATTTGCCGCCGGAATGCAGCGTCGTCAAAACCAATTCCACCCCGGGCAGGCCGGAATCCTTATTGATATCCACCGGAATACCGCGCCCATCGTCGCGGATGGAAATGGAACCATCCACATGGATCGTCACGTCAATGTGGTCGCAATGCCCGGCGAGATGTTCGTCCACGGAATTGTCCAGCACCTCGCTCACGCAATGGTGCAGCGCCCGCTCGTCCGTGCCCCCGATATACATACCGGGTTTTTTGCGGACGGCCTCGAGGCCCTTCAACTGGCTCAGCTTGGAAGCGTCGTAATTGCCATCGGCAATCCGGTCTGGCGATTCATTATTTTCTTCAGGCGAATCAGAAATACTCGACATAATTATGGGGCAATTCCGGCTTAAATTTGGTGCGGCAACGAATCCCTAGAAAGTATGAAAATTCGCCCGTTTCCACAATGCGAAACTGCGGTTTTTTTGAGCCAAAAATACCATTAGTTGTGGCGGTTTAAGCTTGCCAACCAAACCGGTTGTATCGAGCCAATCGTGCTCCGCTCCCACAAAATCCCCACAAATCTGCGCTTGCATTGGAGCGGGTGAACTTTATTTTCGGCGGATGTCTTTGACGCAACATTTGCTCTCACATCCCGACCAGTTTGTCAGTCGCCATATCGGACCCAACGCCGCCGAAACCAGCGCCATGCTCGCGCTCCTCGGCCAGAAGAATTTGGACGAACTGATCAACGCCGCCGTCCCGGCAAAAATCCGGCTCGAAAAGGATTTGAATCTTCCCGCCGCACGCAGCGAGTTTGACGCGCTGGCTGAACTCCGCCGCATCGCCAGCGAGAATAAAGTCTTCCGCTCGTTCATCGGCCAAGGCTATTACGACTGCATCACGCCGCCCGTAATCCAGCGCAACGTGCTCGAAAATCCCGGCTGGTATACGCAATACACGCCCTACCAAGCCGAGATTTCGCAAGGCCGACTCGAAGCATTGCTGAATTTTCAGACGATGGTCACCGACCTCACCGCGCTCGACATTGCCAACGCCTCGATGCTCGATGAATCCACCGCCGCCGCTGAAGCCATGACCATGTCGCTGCGGTTGCGCGATGGCCGCACCACGTTCTTCGTCTCCGAAACCTGCCATCCACAGAACATCGAAGTCGTTCGCGCCCGCGCCAAAGCGCTGGGAATTGAAATCGTCGTCGGCAACCACGAAACGTTTGCATTCACCGATAAAGTATTCGGCGCGCTCGTGCAATATCCCGATACCTTTGGCGCGATTCACGATTACTCCGGCTTCGCGGAAAAAGCCCACGCCGCCGGTGCGATGCTCACCGTGGCCACGGATTTGCTGGCGCTCACACTCATCAAGCCGCCGGGCGAATTCGGCGCGGACATCGCCGTTGGCAGTGCGCAACGCTTCGGTGTGCCGCTGGGCTACGGCGGACCGCACGCCGCGTTCTTCGCCACGCGCGACGAATTCAAACGCCAGATGCCCGGCCGCATCATTGGCGTTTCGAAAGATTCACGCGGCAAGCCCGCGCTACGCCTGGCGCTGGGCACGCGCGAGCAACACATCCGCCGCGAGAAAGCCACCAGCAACATCTGCACGGCGCAGGCGTTGCTCGCGAATATGGCGTCGCTTTATGCCTGCTACCATGGGCCGGAAGGTCTCAGGAAGATTGCAGAACGCGTTCACATTCTTGCCGATAGTTTTGCTGGAGAAATCTCAACCAAACAGCTCACCTGGAAATCAGGCAGCTTCTTTGACACTGTTTGTGTCGAGTGTGAATCGGCGAAGTTGCGGGACGAAATTATTCAACGTGCAGCCGAGCGTCTAATCAATCTCCGGCCTCACGGGGCAAATCAAATCCTTGTTTCATTTGATGAAACATCGAGTCCCGTTAATGTGGCTGAGTTAGTGACCATTTTTACTGGCGAGAAATGCGACCCGAAAAGTTTTGGACCTGACGTAGGAGATCCAACTTATATTTTCCAAGGTGAGTTCCGCCGCACTTCAAAATTTCTCCAGCACTCCGTTTTCAACCGCTACCACAGCGAGACCGAGATGCTCCGCTACATCAAGCGCCTTGAATCGCGCGACCTCTCACTCACGGCTTCCATGATTCCGCTCGGCTCCTGCACGATGAAACTCAATGCAGCTGCGGAAATGTTCCCCGTCTCGTGGCCGGAGTTTTCGAAGATCCACCCGTTCGCGCCGCTCGGTCAGGCGCGCGGCTACCAGATTCTGTTCCAGAACCTCGAAGACTGGCTCGGGGAAATTACCGGCTTCGCCGGCATTTCGTTGCAGCCCAACGCGGGCTCGCAGGGCGAATACGCTGGGCTCCTTGTCATCCGCGCCTATCACGAATCGCGCGGCGATGCGCATCGCAACGTCTGTCTCATCCCGACCTCGGCGCACGGCACGAATCCCGCCAGCGCCGTCATGGCCGGCATGAAAGTCGTCGCCGTCGCGTGCGACACCAATGGCAATATTGATGTCGCCGACCTGCGCACCAAAGCCGAGGCGCACAAGGCTGACCTCTCCTGCCTGATGATCACCTATCCGTCCACGCACGGCGTGTTCGAGGAAACCATCCGCGACATTGCGGACATCATCCACGCCAACGGTGGCCAGGTCTATATGGACGGCGCGAACATGAACGCCCAAGTCGGTCTCACTTCGCCCGGGTTCATCGGCGCGGACGTTTGCCATTTGAATCTGCACAAGACGTTTTGCATTCCACACGGCGGCGGCGGACCG
The DNA here is from genome assembly GCA_903850425.1 of uncultured Verrucomicrobia subdivision 3 bacterium. Taxonomy (GTDB): domain Bacteria; phylum Verrucomicrobiota; class Verrucomicrobiia; order Limisphaerales; family UBA11358; genus UBA11358. The sequence goes on from CAINLR010000083.1 coordinate 12,037, forward strand.
GGCGTCGGGCCGATTGGCGTGGCGAAACATCTCGTTTCATTTCTGCCGAGCCATCCCGTGTTCACCGGGCGGCTGGAAGACGTAGATCATTCCAAGCAGCACATCGGCCCCGTCAGCGCCGCGCCGTGGGGCAGCGCGAGCATCCTGCCGATCTCGTGGATGTATATCGCCATGATGGGCGCCGCCGGCCTGACCGACGCGACGAAATACGCCATCCTCAACGCGAACTACATTTCCAAGCGGCTGGAAAATTATTTCCCGACGCTCTACAAAAATCACGGCCTCGTCGCGCACGAATGCATCCTTGACCTGCGCGCGTTCCACGCCACCACCGCCGAGGACGTGGCGAAACGCCTCATGGATTACGGCTTCCACGCGCCCACACTCTCGTGGCCCGTCGCCGGCACGCTGATGGTCGAACCGACCGAGAGCGAATCCAAATACGAGCTGGACCGTTTCTGCGACGCGATGATCGCCATCCACGCCGAAATGACCGCCGTGGAAAACGGCTCCGCCGACGCGAAAAACAATCTGCTCAAGAACGCCCCGCATACCGCCGACCAGATCGCCAGCGACAATTGGAATCGCCCTTACGGCCGCGAACAGGCGGCGTTCCCGGCGAAGAGCCTGCACGACTACAAATTCTGGCCGCACGTCAGCCGCGTTGACAACGTCTTCGGCGACCGCAACCCGGTCTGCTCGTGCGTGGGGATGGAGAATTATTCTTAACCACGGATGCACACAGATAAACACGGATTCAATTCAATGCGGAGACGCAGGGGAAGGACGATTTACGAGGTTTATGGTTTGGTTAGCTGCTGAGAAGATAATAAATTTCAACACATGAAGAAGAAAATCGGACCAATGTGATCCTCCCGAAAGGGATTAAAAATATTGAGATGGCGCTTTTTTATGAGTGCACCGGTCTCGCCAGCCTAACGATTCCCAAGCAGGTCGCCAGCATTGGAACCAGCGCCTTCTATGGCTGCTCCAATCTCACGGAAGTCCATTTTCAAGGCGACGCCCCCACCAGGGAGACGTCTGCGTTCGAAGGTGCCGACAAGGTGACTTTCTACTACGAGCGGGGAACCAAGGGATGGGAATCGACGCTTCATGCTCATTCGACGGTTGAAAGCAGTTCGCCGTAAGTGTTTGAGAAATAGATGATGCGAACAATCAGATGGCAACAGTCTAATTTCGAACGCGGATTTCTTTGGGCGGCGCTGCTGCGCCGCCCTGTTGGTATTGCGTGTGCGCTACGCACCTCTGCGTCTCTGCGTCTCCGTGGTTTGATCTCGTTGCACCTTTGCGCTTTAAAATTCTTCGCGTTAGTTTGAATCCGTGCTCATCGGTGTCCATCCGTGGTTGTGAATTGGCTTTTGCGCGGTGTTGTGCAATTTTACCACGCGTCGCCCACGAACGATGCCGCCGACCATGCCCATCTCAAACGCAAATTTCCTCCCGGTGTCGCGGGCGGGCGTGACGGGCGTGACTATGCGCGGCAACTTGAAAATTTTCCCTATGAAACCTCTCCGCGGCTTCGGTTGCGCTGTCATCTTGGCACTGGCTGGCGGGCTGACAATTCCGCTCTCGGCCGCCACCGTGTCCCTGACTCCGGTGGCCGATACTTACATCCGGGAAAATTTGCCGGACACGCAGCACGGAACCACCAACAGTTTCATCACCAATCTCGGTGCCACCACGACGAGCAAGCGCTGGTCCTACTTGCGGTTTGATTTGACCGGCTTCGACGTGGCGAACCTCAAGGAGGCGCGGCTCGACTTGTGGAACACCGGTGCCGGCGGAGCGTCCAGTGCGGGACTGGTCTTCAACGTCTATGGCCTGCTCAATGCCGCGGACTCGTGGAGCGAAAACACGCTGACGTGGAACAATGATCCCAATCGCACCACTGGCGCCAAGACCTTGATCAAAGCCAGCACCTACGGCGGTGTCGAACTGACGAACTACGTTTCCACCGCGGGAGCCACGGCGTCGGCGGAAAATGTTTTCGATGTGACGAACGGGGCGGTGATCAACTTCATAAAAAGCGCGTCCGGCCTTTCCAAAGTCACCTTCGTGATTTATCAAGACGCCAACTCCGGCAGCGCCGGCGATGCCTGGGCTTCCCGCGAAGACGCCACCACGAGCCATTGGCCGACGCTGACGTTAAGCACGTCGTCCGCAAGCACGAACACCAACGCGCCGCGGATCCTCAAGGTTTATCTGCAAGGCGGCCAGTCCAACGCCGATGGTCGCGCGCCGACGAACGGATTGCCGGCGGCGCTCCTCGCGCCGCAGCCCGACGTGGCCTATTACTATTACATCAACGGCGCGGCCGCCAACGGCGACGGCACACTGGGCACGCTGACCACGCTGCGGCCCGGCGGCTCGCAGGGAGTTGGCGTCACCGGCCCCGCGTTCGGGCCGGAGCTGACTTTCGGCCGCGCCTTGGCCAATGATTTCGCGGTGACCAACGGAGTTCCCACAAATGCCGTCATGGTGGCGATCATCAAATACGCGCGCGGCGGCACTTCGTTGGTGACGAACTGGGCGGCGGGCGGCACGAGCGCGACGAACGGCGACGGCGGCGATTACGTCAAGTTTCAACAGGTCGTGACGGCGGGGTTGGCCAAACTGGCGGCGGCGTATCCTGGAACACGGCTTGAATTGAGCGGCATGATTTGGGTGCAGGGAGAGACCGACATAGACATTTCTTCGGGGCAAACCGGATTGACGCCAAACCCGTCGGTCACGGCCAACTACGGCACGAACCTCATCCGCTTCATCAATGATGTGCGGCTGACCTTCGCCACGAATCTTCCCTACGGCACCAACCTGCCGTTTTATTTGAGCCGGATTTCGACGAACCAGACGGCGTTTTCGCTGCCAGCGAATCCGGCGTTTCCATATTTCCTGCTGGTGCGCTCGAACCAGTCGCTCGTGGCCGCCAGCCTGACGAACGTGTTCGTGATCAACACGGACAGCAGCCAGTTTTCCGTCGGCACCCTCGGAGCTGAAAGTGGCTACGGCAATCAACATTTCGATGGCAACGGCCAGCAGGCATTGGGCGCGGCCTTCGCGAGCAAGCTGATCAGCACGCTGCCCCGGCCACAGGTGCAATCGCTGACGCAAACCACCAACGGCTGGAGCCTGACCTTTGCGGGCAATTCGGGACTGAATTATTTCCTGGAGCGCGCCACGAATCTGCCGGGGCCATGGACATCACTGACCAACACAGCCCTGGGGACGACCGGCGTATCAAATCTGCTGGATGCGGCTCCGCTGGACGGCGGCGCTTACTATCGCGTGCGGCACCATTGAAGCGAAAGCCCGCAGTTGGGATAGCCACAAAGCGGCGCAAAAGGCACAAAGCCACTGTTTTTGAGAGTGTGAATTTGCACCATGAACTGGAGCCCCGGCGCTCCAATCCGGCTCGATGGTTTCATGCGCAAACTTAGAGTTGGGAGCTAACCGGGGCTCAACCTCTTGCACTTCTCAGCCTCAAACTGCTTCTTTGCAAACCGCGAGGCCTTCCGGCTTGTGCCAGTTTGGCGGACGCTCGCCAGGATGGGGGCGCAGTCAGTCTGGCGACCTTCCGCCAAACCTGCGGGGCAGCCCAATTTGACAGCCCTTCCGATGTGGATTAATGTCCGCCAGTATTGCTTATGACTTCTATTATTTGTTGTCAACTTCGGCGTTTGCGCGTTGCAACCGTGTTGTTGGGCGCGGGGTTTGCAGCCTCGTTTTCTGCGCCAGCCGTGAGTATTCCGCCGGGCGGTTTGGCGGCGACGCAATCAGGCAACGATCTGTTGCTGTGGTTCGCGACCGCCAGCCCGAATTTTTACACGGTGCAGACCAGTTCAGATTTGGGGCAATGGACCAACTGCCAGCCGGGCAGTCCGGGCGATGGAACTGTCAAGATGGTTACCATGACGAATGCGGTTTCGGGCGGCCAGGCTTTCTATCGGTTTGTTGCCCAACAGCCAGCGAGTCTGGTGTTGCCGCAAAGCATGGCATTTTCAATTCTGGGTTATTCGTGCGGCGGAATCCACGAACAGGTATCCGCTGGCTTTGATCCCAACACCGGCCTGCCGACTGGTGTGGTGGCACTGTCAACCACGTGCAGCGGTAGCGGTCGCGGCGGCGTTTCCACGACTCATCGCGCTTCGGCGGTGGTGGTTTGGGATCTCGGCGGGAATGTAATCTCAGCCACGCCGGGAACGACAGTCAGCCCGACGACGCCCACGGATGGGCTGGGCGACGTGATTTATAATTCCGGCACCACGGCATATCTTGTGGTGCCATTGCCGGTGGCGCCAACGAGTGTAACCGCGGCTCAAACCGGCGATCAATTTCAAGTTACTTGGACGCCGCGCGTGGCGAATCCGCTGACGATCACTTATTCAACCCTGACCGCGATGCCGATTCAATCCATGGCTCCAGTCCTCACTAACATTGTGACCGGGCCGGCCACAAACGGGATGATCTTTTCGCTGCAGCCCCAGACAACGTATCAAATCACGGTCGCGAACCAGACCATCGGCGGAACCAGTCCGGCCTCTGTGCCGATCCGCGTGACTTCTTCGCCGGCGACGATTCCGCCTTCGGCCCCGACCGGTGTCACGGCGATTTGGGCGAACCTGGATCCCACTGGCCTGACCGATACGCTGGTTGCGGCCTGGCAGGCGGCGGTTCCTGGCAACAGCCCGGTTGACCAATACCGCATTACCATCACCGACACCGACACCGAATCCACGACTTCGCAAACCACGCCGGGAACTACACTGACGACTTTTTTCACGGTGGATTATGTGCCGAACTGGTCGGTTACCGCGCAAGCGCACAACGCCGCCGGATGGGGGCCGGTATCGGCGGCAGTCAGCTTGGGCGGGCTGTAACGGCGAGTGACCGGAGATTGGCAACAAGGCCATTGAGTTGCGGATGCAAATTTCTACGCGCGGAATTGATGGTTTTGTTTGGCCTCGACGGGATTGATGCCATGGTGATTATTTCACGCGCCACGCTATGAATTGAGGTCCGCCCGGATGCCAAGCAGTTCCGCGCGCGGTTCGTCGTTCACATGGGCGAGCCGTTGGGCGCGGCGATACCAATAGCGGCTGTTGGCGAGGTCGCCTTCAATCTTGTGCAATACCGCGTGAATCCACGCGGCGGTGGCATCGTCTTCGTGTTGCTGGACGAGTTGGTGCGCCGCGTCCCAGTTGCCGGCGAGGGCCAGTTCAATGGCGCGGAGCAGTTCGTCTTTTGGCGCGAGCATGGCGGGTGTTTTACCGCTGAATCGGCGCGCTGGCAAGTCGGCAACTTGGCATGGAAAAATTTCGGAATATGGCGTTGGCCGCGGCAGGCGGCGAGGCGCCGCCGGCACTTTCTGCGACGAGGGCGTCGCAGCCACGCGCCTTTCGCCAAAAAACAACTGGCGGAACGACCGGCAAAGGGTTATCAGATTCACGGTATTCAAACATCATGAAAATCACCGACGTCTTGCGGGCGGAACACGCGGTGTTCCACAATTTGTTCGATCACATCGAGGCGGTGCTGCCGCGCACGCGCACGCTGGCGGAAGTCAAATCGCTGACGACGGTCGTAGAGTCGCTGCTGGCACCGCACTCGAAGACGGAGGACAACCTGTTCATGGAACCGCTCGAACATTGTTTCGACCAGATCGGCCAAAAGGAGACGTTCCACGACGAGCATGTGATCATTGATGCTGAACTGGCCAAAGTTCACAGGGCACGCGAAGTGAAGGCGGCGAAGAAAATTCTACTCGGTGCGGTCACGGCGTCGCGCAAACATTTCGAAAAAGAAGAACGCATCGTGTTTCCGATGGCGGAACGCATCCTCAAGGCGAAGACCTTGAGCGAACTCGGCGAGACGTGGCTGAAACGCCGTGCGATCGCGGTGAAGTAGCCGGATGGTTAGATTGCGGCCGGGGCCGCTCGGTTGAGTTTTTGGGCGGCGCGGCAGCGCCCACGATCACTTTCAGGTAGGGCAAAACTGCCGCTTTGCCCATCCTTCTGAGACAGTCTCTATCGCTTAGCCTGCATGCCTAAAGCGATTTGGCCACGCGGCGGAAGTGGTAGCCGAGGATGGCGAGTTCGATGGCGTGCGGAAACTGGCGCGGACGCCGGAGGAGCGTTCCCACAAACAGCCGCCAATATCCCACGCGCCCGCGATGCCACACGCCCAGCACCCAAAACGATTTTAGAAACGCAAAAAAATCCGCCTTCGACAAATGTCGGCGCGGTCCCGATGGCCGATGACTTTTGAGAAAAGTGCGAATGCGTTGGTAATAATTGCCCGGCTCGTAAAGTTTCTTCACCAGTTCGCGGTAACCGGATTCCAAGAACTCACGGTTCAATTTGGGTTTGAAATTGAGCGCCGCGTCGGTGTTGTTGCCGGAGCTTTCGGTTTCGAGGCGACCTTCGGTTTTCAAGCGTTGCCAGAGGCGCGTCTGGGGCAACGCGGTGAGCAGGCCCACCATCGCGGTCGCCACGCCGGAGCGCTGGATGAACTCAAACTGCCGTTTGAAAATGTCCTTCTGGTCGCTGTCGAAGCCCACAATAAAGCCGCCCATGACTTCCAGCCCAGCGCGTTGCAGCAACTGCACCGAGGCCACGAGATCACGGTTCCGGTTCTGGACTTTGTGGCATTCCGCCAACGCCTCAACGGAGGGAGTTTCGATGCCAACAAAGACCTTCTTAAAACCCGCCGCAACCATCAGGGCGCACAGCTCCGAATCATCGGCAAGATTCACGGATGCCTCAGTGAGAAAGCCGATCTTGGTCCGCGTGCGCTGCCGCCATTCGATTAAGGCCAGGAGTAAAGCTCTCGTCCTCGTTTTGTTGCCGATGAAATTATCGTCCACGACGAAGACCATGTCGTTCCAGCCACGTTGCCGTAGCGCATCCAGTTCGGCGATCAATTGCGCCGGCGATTTGGTGCGGGGCGTGCGGCCATTCATCACGATGATGTCGCAAAACTCACAGTCGAACGGACAGCCGCGCGAGAACTGCACTGACATCGTGACGTAATAACGGAACTTGATGAGATCCCAGCGCGGCACTGGCGTGCGCGCGATGTCGGGCCGGTGCGATGCCTGATAAATGAACTGCAAGCGCCCGTTCAGCATGTCCGCCACCACCTGCGGAATGATCTCTTCTGCCTCGCCGAGAACGAAGTGCTGGATTTCTGGAAACGCCTCGTGGCCGGTGGTGAACAGCGGCCCGCCCGCGACGACCGTTTTTTTCATGGCAGCGCAGCGCGCCACGATTTCATGCACGGAATCTTTCTGCACGATCATCGCGCCCAGCATCACATAATCCGCCCAGCGAAGGTCTTCGTCCCGGAGCTTCTCCACGTTCAGGTCGGTCAACTTCAGTTCCCACTCCGGCGGCAGCATGGCGGCCACGGTCAGCAAGCCGAGCGGCGGCATGGAGGCGCGGCGGGAAACAAAGCGGATGGCATGTTTGAAACTCCAAAACGTGTCTGGCGTCCGAGGACTGATGAGCAGAATATTCATGGGACAACTTCGCGATAAAAACTGGACCGAACTCAACATACGCCGATGGCAAAAATCCGCGAGCGGAATTCTTCCGAACCATCCGCGCTGTTAACGCCGGCCGCCGCGCTATTTCAGTTCGATGCCGACCGGGCAATGATCACTGCCCATAATTGCCGGGCGAATAAACGCCCTGTGGAGCCGTGGGCGCAGCGATTTGGAGACGAGGAAATAGTCCAGCCGCCACCCGACGTTCCGCGCTCGCGCGCCACTCATCGGACTCCACCAGGAGTAATGCCCCCCGCCCTTTTCAAATTCCCTGAACGTGTCCACAAAACCGGCGTCCACAAACGCGCTGAAACCATTGCGTTCCTCGATGGTGAAGCCGTGGCTGCGGACATTGGCCTTGGGATTTGCGAGATCAATTTCTGTGTGCGCGACGTTGAGATCGCCGCAAAAAATCACGGGCTTTTTCTTCTCCAGCTTCTGGAGATACGCGAGGAAATCCTGATCCCAAACCTGGCGATATGGCAGCCGTTCCAGTTCGCGCTTGGAGTTCGGCGTATAGACATTCACCAGGAAAAAATCCTTGTATTCAGCGGTGAGCACGCGGCCTTCCTGGTCGTGTTCCACAATACCGACGTGCGGCGTGACTTTGAGCGGGCGCTCCTTGGAAAAAATTGCCGTGCCAGAATATCCCTTTTTTTCGGCGGAGTTCCAGAAGGTCGTGTAGCTGGCGGGCCAGAGCTGTTCCACCTGGTCGGGTGTGCATTTGGTTTCCTGCAGGCACAGCACGTCGGGCTCCTCGGTGTCGAGAAATTCGAGAAAATTCTTCTTCAACACGGCGCGCAGGCCGTTGACGTTCCAGGAAATCAATTTCACAAGGCCAATTAAAAATTAAAAATGTAAAATGCAAAATGAAAAACTGCGCCAATCTTTGCCCCGTTTTTTAATTTTTAATTTTGCATTTTTAATTCACGGAAAACGGGCTACCTTGCTGCTAGTCAAAAATGATTGCCAACCTTGCCAGCAAACCCACCGCCGCGCCGAGCTTCCGCACCGGCGACGAACGCCTTGTCAAACTGACCGCCAGCGCCGCCAATAAAGTTTCCACGCTGCTCACCAAGCAAGGCCGGCCTGCGGGGGTCTTGCGCGTGGCCGTGGTCGGCGGCGGCTGTTCCGGGCTGCAATACAAAATGGATTTGCAGGACGGCCCGGCCAGCCGTGACATCCTCGTGGAAAGCGGCGGCGTGCGCGTGGTGGTGGATCCCAAGAGCGCGCTCTACGTCACCGGCAGCGAACTGGATTACATCGAGGCGTTGCAGGACGGCGGCTTCAAGGTGAAAAACCCCAACGCCGCGACGAGCTGTTCCTGCGGGGAGAGCTTCAGCGCCTGACAATCCAATTTTTAGTTTTGAGTTTTAAGTTTTGAGTTGAGCCGACCGCAACTCGGACAATTAAAAATTAAAAACTAAGAACTTAAAATTGATGGATTACTTCGCCCTCCTAAACGAACCACGTCGTCCATGGCTGGATGGTGATTTGCTCAAGCAAAAATTCCTCGCGCTGGCTTCCGATGCCCATCCCGACCGCGTCCACAACGCCAGTGAATCCGAAAAGGCCGAAGTCACGCAGCGCTATGCCCAGTTGAACGCGGCCTACATTTGCCTGGCCGAACCGAAACTGCGCCTGCTCCACCTGCTCGAACTTGAGCTGGGAGCGAAGCCGAAAGACATCCAAACCATTCCCGCCGCGCTGGCGGATTTGTTCGCCGAAGTGGCGAACAGTTGCCGGAGCGCCGACGGTTTTCTCGCCGAGAAAAGCAAAGCCACTTCGCCGCTGGTGCAAGTCCAGTTGTTCGAGCGCGGACAGGACTGGGTGGAAAAACTGAACGGCCTGCAACGCAAACTGAATGAATTGCGCGAGAAATTTTCCGGCAAATTGAAATCGCTCGATGACGATTGGATGGCTGCCGACGCCGTTTCGCGCCGGGGGATTCTGCCGAAGCTGGAGGAACTTTACCGGCTCTTCGGCTACTTCAACCGCTGGAACAACCAGATTCAGGAGCGCGTGGTGCAGCTTTCAATTTGATTGCTTGCCACAGCGCCAGAGGCGCGGAAGAAAATAGCCCGCAGTTTCAACTGCGGGTTTGGGCATCAAAAAAACATCAAGCCCCGGAGGGGCGAAAGATTCTGCCGCCCCTGCGGGGCTTTAAGAATTTATGCAATTTATCCCGCCGTTGAAACGGCGGGCTATTTTCAATCGCCACTCCGTGGCTTCATTCCGCCTGAAACACAATCACGCTCAACGGCGGCAGATTGAATTCCGCCGAGTATTGCTGGCTGTGCTCGGGCACGGGCTGCGCGGTGACGCCACCAAAATTTCCTTGATTGCTGCCGCCGTAAATCTGCGCGTCGCTGTTCAGCACTTCGCGCCACTTGCCCGCGCGCGGCAAGCCGATGCGATAGTTCGATCGTGGCACCGGCGTAAGATTGAGGATGATCGCAAGCTGGTTTGAGCCGTCGGCCGTCTGGCGCAGGAACGAGAGCACGCTGTTCTCGCGATCGTTGCAGTCAATCCAATTGAAGCCGGCGTGGTCGTAATCCGCCTGCCAGAGTCCGGGCGCGGCGGCGTAAAGATGGTTTAGGTCGGCGACAAATTGTTGCAGGCCGCGATGGAACGGGCCGGCGTCGAGCAGGCCCCAGTCGAGTTGCGCGTTTTCGTTCCACTCGGCGCTCTGGCCGATTTCGCCGCCCATGAACAAAAGCTTTTTGCCGGGGAACAGCCATTGATACCCGAGCAGCGTGCGGAGATTCGCGAACTTCTGCCAGTCGTCGCCAGTCATGCGCCGGATGAGCGAGCCTTTGCCGTGAACCACTTCATCGTGCGAGAGCGGGAGCACGAAATTTTCGTTGTGATGATAGAGCATCGCGAACGTGAGATCGTTCTGATGGTATTTGCGATGGACCGGCTCGCGCATGAAGTAGCCAAGCGTGTCGTGCATCCAGCCCATGTTCCACTTGAAGGAGAAACCGAGGCCGCCGATGTAGGGCGGACGCGTCACCTGCGGCCAAGCGGTGGATTCCTCGGCAATCGTCATCACACCGGGAAATTCCGTGTGCGTGATGTGGTTGAATTTTTTCAGGAACTCAATCGCCTCAAGATTCTCGCGGCCACCATGCTCGTTCGGAATCCATTCGCCGGCTTTGCGCGAGTAGTCGAGATACAGCATCGAGGCGACGGCATCCACGCGCAGGCCGTCGATGTGAAAGCGTTCGCACCAGAAGAGCGCGTTGGCGACGAGGAAATTGGAAACCTCGTTGCGGCCGAAATTAAAAATCAGCGTGCCCCAATCCTGATGCGCGCCTTTGCGCGGGTCCTCATGCTCGAACAGCGCCGTGCCGTCGAATTTGGCGAGCGCCCAGGTGTCGCGCGGAAAATGCGCGGGCACCCAGTCCACGATGACGCCGATGCCGGCCTCGTGAAGGGCGTTGACGAGAAATTGAAAATCTTCCGGCGTGCCGAAGCGGCTGGTTGGCGCGAAAAATCCGGTGACCTGATAACCCCAAGAGGGATAAAACGCGTGCTCGGCGACGGGCATCATTTCGACATGGGTGAAGCCAAGGCATTTGACGTATTCCACGAGCGGCTTGGCGAGTTCGCGGTAGCTCCAGGATTCCGTCGCGGTCTTTTTTTGCCACGAGCCGACGTGCATTTCATAGACGCTCATCGGCGAGCGCAGCGCGTCGCGCTTGGCGCGCTGCTTCAGCCACGCGGCGTCGGTCCACTTGAACCCTTTGGTTTCCCAGACAATTGCCGCCTGCTTGGGGGCGACCTCGAAGAAAAATCCGAACGGGTCGGTATTCAGCTTCACATGGCCATGCACGTCGCGGATCTCGAATTTGTAATGGGCGCCCTGCCCCACGCCGGGAATGAAAATCTCCCAAACGCCGGACGCGCCGAGCAGGCGCATGGAATAAACGCGCCCGTCCCAATTACTAAAATCGCCGACCACGCTGACGCGCTGCGCGTTCGGTGCCCAGACGGCGAAGCTCGTGCCGTGAACGCCGTCAATGGTGCGCAGTTGCGCGCCAAGCTTGTCGTAAATTTTCCGTTCGTCACCTTTGCCGAAGAGAAACAAATCGGCCTCGCCCAGCGTCGGCAAAAAAGAATACGCGTCCCGCGTGCGGCGCGTGTGACCGCCCTTGTCCGTGATGACGAGGTCGTAGGCGTAAACAGAATTTGCTAGTTTGGTGGTGCCTTCAAAAACATCGGTCTTGGGAAGGCGCTTCAACTCAAACGCGGGTTTGTCTTTTTCATGCACCGGCTGGATGGCCACCTTGGCGGCGTCGGGCAGCAGCGCGCGGACGACGAGTCCGGCCTGGCCGCCGAGCGGGTGCATCCCCAGCAAGGTGTGCGGCGATTGATGGGTCAGTTCGACCAGACTGCGCAGTTCGTCTTTGGAAAGCAACATAGCGGCAAAAGAGTAACAGAGTCTTTTCCGCACGGCAGCTTAAAGCAATGCCAAAGCGTAAAATTCAAAAATGATTCTGCGCGCAAATCACGGCGACGTGACCCGATAAAAGCGAAGGTGGTAGTTGGTGGCGGCCCGGTCGGTGAAATTGAAAAGGGTGCTGATGGCGGTGAAATTCGTAAGGTCCACCCAGGCCACCGGACTCGCCGCCAGGTTGGTTGCCGCTTGAAGTCGGTAAGTGAAATTGGTTTGCAATATCAGGGTGAAAGCAAATCCATTGGCACTCGCCAGATAGGGGCCGGTGAAAACGGCGGACGGCAATGCCGCGTTAGTGGCGACTACGGCGAGGCTGAATTCACTGGTGTCGCCGGTGGTTTTGTCTGTGCCGGTGGCGGTGAAAAATTGCCCGGCAAAATTGCCGCTGGCAGTCAGGGTGAAAACGGAATTGCCGCCGCCATTGTTCGTCACCGTCGCGCTGCCCACATAGACCTGGCCCTGACCATAGCCCGAAGGATCGGGGCTGGGGCTGCGATAGACATCAATGAGATAGCTCTGGTTCGTGGCGCTGTTCAAGGTGCCGGCAATCAGCGTGTTCGCTCCCGTGGCGACCGCGTTGGTGATCAGCGGATAGTTTTGCAAAAGATTCGCGCCAGTGTCGGCGTCGCCCGGATCGTTGGCCGTCACGCCATAAGAATTTTCCGTGCCGCCGACGAGATTGATGCCGAGAGCACCATTCGCATAAATAGCGTTGCCGCGAATCGTGTTGCCCACAGAGGCGTCGCTGTTATCGCTGCCGACGTAAACGCCCGTGAAGCCGTTGAACGCGATGGTATTCCCCGCACCACCGCCGCTGGTAGCGAGGCCCGCGACATTGCTGCTCGCCCCGTCGAAAAAAACCACGCCGTCCCAGGCATTCCCCAGCGCACTCACACCGTCGGCCTTGGTGCCAATGAAGTTGCCTTGAATCAGGTTGCCGATGGTGTTTGTGCCGTAAGCGTAAATGCCTCGATAATTGTTGCCGGAAATCACATTGCCCGCGCCCGGCGCCGCGCCGCCCAGGCTGTTTCCATTCGCGCCATCGTGGAGATAAATGCCCTCGCCGCCATTGGCCACCGCGCTGGCACCCGTCGCATCGCAGCCAAGATAGTTGCCGTGGATGAAATTTCCAGCCGCCGCCAAACTGATCTCGATGCCCGAACCATAGTTGCCGGAAATGACATTGCGCGCGCTGCCGGTGGTTCCGCCCAGCGTGTTGCCCGTCGCGCCGGAGGCGATCAAGACGCCGACATAATTGGGCAGCCCCGTCGCTCCGTCCGGGCTGACGCCGATGTAATTTCCTTGAACGAAATTGCCGCTGGTGCCGGGGTCCGACATGACGACGCCGTAAGTCCAGTTGCCCGAAATAATGTTTCGCGCGCCGGCACTGATGCCGCCGATGGTGTTGGAAGTTGCGCCGGAGAACATCGTCAAGCCCGTCCAGCCGTTCGGCAACGAACGCGTGCCGCTGGTATCCGTGCCGATGAAGTTGCCTTGAATCCAATTCCACGCGGCCCCGACGCCTTGAAGGCGCAACCCCTCGGAAGCGTTGCCGGAAATGACATTGCGCGCCGCCGCCGTGGTGCCGCCGATCAGGTTGCTGACCGCGCCGCTATAAACGCCAATGCCCAAAAAACCGTTCGGCACCGCGTTGCTGCCCGCCGCGTCCGTGCCGATGAAATTTCCTTGCACCACATTGGCGGTCGTGGCGACATCTGCCAGACGAAGTCCTTCGGAAAAATTCCCGGAGATGACGTTGTTGAGAATCGTATTGCTGCTCGCCCCGCTCAACACATAGACGCCGGCGAAAGAGTTCGGGATCGCGCCCGTGCCGGCGGCGTCGAGGCCGATGAAATTTCCCTGCACCAGATTGTTGCTCACGTTCGTGCCGGCCAGCCAGAGGCCTGCGTTGCCATTGCCGGAAATGACATTGCGCGCGAGCGCGTTCGTGCCGCCGATGATGTGTCCCGCCGCATTATAAAACAAACCGAGGCCGCCGAGCGCGTTGGGGACAGCCATCGCACCGCTGGCGTCGGTGCCGATGTAATTGCCGAGAATCACGTTGCCAATCGTGTTCGAGTCGGACATCCAGAGGCCATATTGCGCATTGCCGGAAATGACGTTGCGCGCGTTCGCATTGGTGCCGCCGATCAGGTTGTGGCTGGCGCCTTGAGCCAGGAGAATTCCCTGCGCGACGTTGGGTGCCGCATTGCTGCCCGTGGCATCGAGTCCCAGCCAGCAGCCGGCGATGGTGTTGTTCGTCGCGTCGGTATAAATGAGCGTGATGCCGTTCCAGTTGAAACCACTGAAAGAAATGTTCTTGATCTGGTTGCCCGCTGAGTAAATCAAAAATGTGTCCGCCGTGAAGGTTTCAGGAATAATTTGCGAACCATCCACGACGATCAACGGCTTGCCCGTGAAGCCCGGCTGCGTGGAACCGTCAATCACCATGCCGTTCAACGCGAGCGTCGGCAACTGTCCGCTGAGGTGAATGTTAAACACGCCGTTGCTGTAACCGGGGTCGCTCACCGGAATATTGAAGCGGACGCCCGCACCCGGATGGTCGGTTGCATAATATATCGCCGCGCGCAAACTGCCCGGGCCGACGTCGGCGGTGGTGGTGACGACATTGGTCAGCGGCACGGCGGGCGGACCGTAAAGGTAAGCCAGCGCCGCGCGGTCGCCAGGACTTAAAGCATAATTGCCCATGCGAAATTGGTAGCGCGGAGAATACGCCGGCTTGGGCTGCTGCGTGGCGAGCACGCCCGGTTGCGTCGAGGCAAAGTCCCAGCCCAGATGCATCACCGACTCAAAGTCATACGCCCCGTTCGTGACGCTCGTCGGATCAATTTGGAAAAACACCTGGTTGCCCGGTGTAATGTTGCCGGCGATCACCGATAAATAAGCGGCCTGGTCGGGCCGGATGTTTTCATGCGTGAAACCAAACGAATGGCCCATCTCGTGCCCGACTTGCGCCCGGCTGAGGCTGGAAATCGTCACCACCTGCGGAGTGTAACCGGGGGAGACGTTGTCAATCCAGTTGGTGTTGTAAGCGAAGAGAATCCAGCGCGGCTGGTTGGTGTGCGGCACGAACTTCACCTTCGCGGCCAGTTCCCATTCGCGGAGTCCGTCGAGGTAAGTCTGCTTCATCGCCGCCGTCAGCGTGTTGGTGAATTCATACGGCACGATGCCGTTCGTCCACGGCACCGTCGCCGGCGTGGTGCCCGCGTAGAAGTTGCCCGCCATCAGCGACCCGGCCAGGAGCAACCACACGGCGCAACCCAGAAAAAGCATCAGCCACGCCTGGCGGGCAGTTGGATAAACACGTTTGGAAAATCCTCGAATTTGCATTCCTGTCACATAAGCGATTTGCATTGTTTCTGCAAGCGAGTTTAATCCCGCCGCCGAAGTTAAATCTGGCTTCAGCCAGCGTCAATCCGTGTTCCCGGTTCGGGGGATGGGGAAGGGCAAACCGCGTTCGACCGCCTGCAAGCGGGCGTTGACCTGACGCCACTGCGGCGTTTCAGGTGGTGTGTGGGCAAGACCGGCCCGGAGGTAATGCACCATCTGATTGGTGTCGTGCCGGCGTTCGGCCATGGCGGCGAGTCCGTAACTGACTTCGCGGGGATAGGCCCCGGATTTTTCGAGTTCGCGGTAGTCGGATTCCGCCGCCGAAAAATCCTGGCAGGCCATCTGGGCGCGGGCGTGGCTGAGCCGGGCTGACGGCAGGTTGGTGAGGGCCAGGACGTGATCCAAAACCGGGATGGCGGCGGCGGCATGACCGGTTTGAATCAAAATAAAGGCCTGCTGGTTCAGAGTAGGCACGTCATGCGGCGATCGGGATAGTTGCGCTTCCACCAACCGCAGCGCATTAGTGAATTCGCCGTATTCGAGATAAGTAATAATAACGCGGCTCTCTAGTGCAACGTCGCCGGGATGCCGCCGCAAGATCGACTGAAAGGCGACCTGGGCGTTGGCGGGGTTGGTTTGCGCCAGCCAGGAGGTCGCCTCCAAAAGCGCCAGCTCCGTTTCCCGCGCAAGATTAGGCGACAGATTATCGGTCGCTTCCCGCAACTGGTGGATGAGCGGAAGGGCGCGGTCGTTCCACCGGAGCCGGGTGTAAAGCCTTGCCAAGGCAAATTTCGGAGCGACCGTATCGGGGGCGAGCGTCTGGGCACGCTCAAATTGCTGCGCCGCCTGTAGCGGACAGCCGTTCTGCTCGAACGCATGGCCCAGCACATAACAATAAATCGGGGCATCGAACGGACCATAGTTTTCCATGTGCAGACTCAAATACTGAAAAATTCCCACTTGGGCGGCCAGTTGGTCCATCCCGTCCAGCCCCAGTTTGTGGCCGGACTGAAAGTTGGTGTTACCGGATAGATTGACCTGGGCCGGGACGTTGGTGGCATTCAGTTGCAGCGCCTGCTCGAAACGAATCCGGGCCGCCGGCCAGCGGCCTTGTTGCTGTAGTTCAACGCCCCAACTGTTGAGCGCGAGCGAATACCATCCCGCCAGCAGGCGGTCCTGAGAAAGTGGTGCCGGGGTGAAGCCGAGGCGCTCAATTTTTTTGCGCCAGCCCGTCGGCCGCCCAGTGGGAGCGGGCACGAGCGCGGCCAGTTCTCTTTGCCACGCAGCGGTCCAGAAAGTTTCCGTCGCTTCCGTTACGGCGGCAGGCAATGGCGGATGCTCGGGAGAATTTCTTTCCCATAATTTCATTTCATAAATAGCGCCGGTGGGTTCCAGGTAAAACCGTTCGAAAAAGTCTCCATAGCCGTAATGGAGATAGCACAAGCGGTTGGTGCGGGCGATTTGCACCAACAGCCGCAACATTTCCGCCCGCGTGAGTTCGTGCCGGGTTTCATCGGTCAGCCAGCCCAGGGGCCGCTGGCGCTCCAATTCGGCACGGTAGGCCACCGTCGGCAGAGCGTGGGTGTCCACGGCCAGCCAGTCCACCCGGTTGCGGTGTTGTGCGAGGGCCGCCTGAAAAACCTGCAGTTTCGCCGGTTGCTCACTCAGCATCACGCCGCGACCGACGGGCAAGGATGCCACCGCCAGTTCGCCGAAGCATTGCAGCGGATACAAATTCAGGCGCAGAATGGCCGGAGCGTTTCTCGCAACCAGAGCAATGCTGATGAGGACAAGACCAGTGGCCGCAGTGGGGACGGCCAATTGCTGCCACAGTCTGCCGACTCGCGAACGACGCCTCTGATCAACGTGGCCCAATGAAATCAACAAGAGATTACCCGCCAGAAAAGCGGCGCCAAGCGCATTCAAATAATCAAAGGTCAGGAGCCGCAGCGAATCGCCGAACTGATGTTGAATGATCTGCCGCAGCCCAGCGGTGGGGTCAAATGCCAGCCAAAGACAAGCCAGCAGCAGCACCGCTCGCAGACTGCGGTAAAGCCAGTTCTGGAAACGGTCCACCTGGGATTTGTTTTTGTTGCCCTCGTCCCGCAACCGCACGAGCAAAGATAGTGTGGGCACCAAAAAATACAGCGCCACCGCCACCGCAAACAGCCGGTGTGCCACCCAGAGTCGGTAAACCTGCGCGATCTGGCCTTTGGTCTGTTTCAAACTGACGAGCCAGGCCTGGCCGAGGCTCCACGGGGAGTGCGAAGCCAAACCATTGACCAGCGGCAGCAGAGCGTAAATTGAAAATCCCACCAACCCCAACCCGGCCAGTCGCAGACAAGATTTCACTTTGAAGAAACGGAACCCTTGCAGCCAAATCACGCCGCCGATAAACAGCGGCAGCGCCAGCAGCATCAGCCAGTTGTCGGCCATGCCAAGCCCCCAGACCAACGTCGCCGCATTGAGCCAGCGCGATTCCCGCCGGACGCGATATTCAAGCAGCAGCCACAGCGCCGCCGCCAGCAAAAATAAATCCAGCATTTCGCCGGTGGCGGCGGTCGCCTCCTGCCAGAAACTAAATTCCATTCCGCACAAGGTGCAGGCGAGCAAGACCGGCAGTGTGCCGACGCGACGGGGCAAATTTTCCAACGGCTGGTCCCATGGCAGCAACTGGACTGTGCGAGCCAGCAAAGCCAGCGTCAGAGCGGCGAGGGCGGCAGAAAAAACATTCAGACCCAACGGCACCCAAGCGGCGGGGAACAAATGCAGCGGCAGGGTGAGCAGCCAAAGCAACGGCTGACCCACCATCGGTGTCGAATCCCAACCACAAACTTTCGCCGTGAGCGACAAACTGCTCATCGTCACGCCGCGACTTAGAGTGACCGCATATACCACCAATGCACCAAGTGCGACCAAGACGGGAATTTTTCGGAGACAATTTGCCATTCAACGAATGAATTGTTAGCGACTCATGTATGCCATAAAAATGGATGCGGAGGGTTTCCGCATCCAAGTGTGTCCATTCGATCTGGCATTGATGAAAGGCTAATCAAAGGCTTACCCGATAATCGAGCCAAAGAAAAACCTCATTCTGTGGAATCACCAACAGAATGAGGTCATGCTTCCTACCGGAAAATTCGGTGGCAATCAGCGTTTATTTCGCAACCGCAAGAGAAAAGGCAGCGAGGCCAAACTCAGCAATCCAAACTGAATCGCACTCGGTTCCGGCACAACGTCCGATCGAAAACTCACGGTAAGGGGAGCCGCCACATCACCGACAAACTGGGCCGGCAAGAATGCATTGACCGATTGGAAATAGCCACTTTCAGTAATCGAAATACCGCCAAAAAGCGCGCCCAAGGCAGGTGTCCCGCTCAAGTTGTCACTTCTGAAAGAAAAATTGATGGTCATGTTATTTGGGTCGAGGACGGTCGGCTGCCGGCCGCTCAGAACAATGCTCAATGTATCACTAAGTCCGCCGCCTTCGTAGGCCGGATCAAAAATGTTAAAATTGAAGACCTGCACCTGGCCATTGGCAAAGGGGGTGGTTGCGATCCATTCGCCGAAAACATCGGCGCTCCCGAATGCCGTGGCGGTTTCATTGGCGACAGTAGCAGAAAAGTTGTTCGTGGCAAACCCAAGCGCCCTGACCGCCAAAGCGTTGGCCTCTTCATTCAGCTGATTCGTGGGGAAGAGAAAATTATACTCATCAACCTGAATGGACTGAGCAAATGCGCCACTTGAACTAAGGAAACCGGCGGTAAGCATGACTGCGGATAAGCGCACAAATTTATTTTACATAGCTGGTTTTTAATTGGGTTTTTAGCTTCGCTTTTGAGACTGACTATTTCTAGCAAAAAACAGGGCGTTGAGGCAACCAAAATCTTCATAAATCTCTAAGAATAATCGGAGCAGCACTCCGCCCCATGGTAAGCGGCACCGGTTTACCAACAAGCTGAGCGCGCTGTTGGCGGGACCGCACGGACAAAAAAAGAGCCCGGACACTACTCCGGGCTCCTAAAACAACACTTAAATTCTTGCGTTGAGGTTGCACTGCCCTCAACGCAATCAGATTAACACATCGGGCGATTCTGGCTTGTCACCAGTTGTGGTTACAAAATGGGGACAAGCTCGCTCAAATACGTTGGAGGACCTTTTCGATCTGGCGCTCGTGAATCTCCGGGTTGCCTTCGGTCCAGATCACATAATCAGCGCGGGAAATTTTTTTCTCGACCGCCCATTGGGCAGCGATGCGCTGCTGGATTTGCTCCCGGCTCCAACCGCGGCCAGCCAGTCGCTCACGCTGGGCGGCGGGAGAACAGGCCACACAAATGATTCTCTCAAAATACGCCGCCGCCTGCGTTTCAAACAGCAGCGGAATGACCACGCAGCCGAGCGGACAATTTTCCGCGCGCCACGCGGCCACTTGCGCGAGCCAACCGGCTTGGATGCGCGGATGAAGAATGGCTTCGAGTTGCTGGCGGGCGACCGGGTCGGCAAAGACGCGACTGGCCAGGGCGGCGCGGTTCAATTCGCCGGCGGTAAGAATCATTTCAGCGCCGAAGGTGTTGGCGATTTCCGTCAACGCCGGCTGGCCGGGTTGGACAAGTCGCCGGGCGAGGTCATCCGTATCCACCACCCGCACTCCGTGAGACAAAAGAAAACCGGCGGCGGTGGATTTGCCCATCCCCACGCCGCCGGTCAAACCGCAGAGTTTCATTCCGTTCACGGACCAACCAAAGTCCGATAAAACCGCATTGGGAAGTTGGTGGAGTCGTAGCTGGTGAACGTGAATGGAATCAAATTCGTGGCGACCGGAACCCAAGGGCCGGTGACGAGATTGGTGGACGCCTGAACGATGGCGGATTGGCCCGCAGCACCCGTCACCGCCAACTGAAACGCGTGCGTGGCGGGATTATAGCTGGGCGTCAACGTCGGCGGCGTGATGATGCTGGAAACCAGCAGCGTGGCGATGCCATTATCATCATCCGGGTTCGGGTCACTGGTGGTGGCAGCAACACTCGCGTCATTGGTGAAGGTGCCGATGGCGTTGGCCAGAAAACTCAACGTCAGTTTCGCGCCGGTATTGATGGACAGATTACCCACCGACCAAGTCAGCACCGAACCGCTGATGGTGACGGAGCCAGCCGTGGCGTTAGAGGAAACCAGCGTCAGACCGGTGGGGGGCAGATTATCGCTGACCAGCACGTTGGTGGTGGAAGAAGGGCCGTAGTTGGTAACGGCCAGACTGACCGTCCAAAAGGTATTCGTGGCAATGGACGCACTGGCCGGCGTGACATAAAGCTGGTTGTCCGCCGCATAGCCCACGGGATTGGCCGTGGTGAGATTGAGGAACCAGCCGTTGGAGATAATACCTGTATTGATGGCTGAATCATCTTGCACAAACAAGAACCAAGGACCATTGGGGTTGCCGCCATTCAAGGTGGCGAGCGTGGTGCCGTAAGGCGGACGGGGAGCCGAAACAACGACGACCGGCGGGACCGGGAGTGTGAGGTAGTTAATCAAATTGGTGCCTTTGGGCGAGCCAAGACCAGTGGCAAGGTCATAACCCGGGACGGCAAAATAGTTGGTCGGACTGCCCGGCCAGGTATTGTCGCCGAGAACCACATCGTTGAAAACAGTCGTGTAATTGGCGCTCCTGGCGAGATTGTAAATCGCCGGATTCAAAAATCCAATCGGCGGCCGGTTGCTGATGGCGGCCTGCTGGTTCACCAGCGCCATGAAGCCTGCCCAGAGCGGCGCGGCTGCACTAGTGCCGCCGCTCGCACCCGCCTGACCGTTTTCGGAAATGAGATATATTTCCGTGGCAGGCATGGCCACATCTGGAAAATTGCGACCAGTGGCGAATCCGTGGTTGGTAGTGGTTGCGAAGCCCTGCTGCCAAGCCGGCGCACCATAGATAAAGCTGACGCCGCCGCCACTGCCCCAGTCACCGCCTTGGCCGTTGTTGGGCGTGCGATCGTTCCAGACGGATTCCGAAACGAAATTCCCCGCCGAGTCCGTGGTCAACTTGGTGCCACCAACACTGGTAAGGTAAGCGTTAGCGCAAATGGCAAAGCCGCTATTTGGGCTGTCTGGTTGTCCTACCAACATAGCGTCGCTGTCTCCGGATGATTGGAAGAAACTCTGACCTTGCACAGCCATCTGCTGCAAAAGCTGGTTGATCGTCGCACTTGGCGCCCCCAAACTCCAAGAGCAACTCACTTGTTTGGCGGCATTGTCCGACGCAATCTGGCTCAGCACGACAACCGCGCGAAAAAAGGCTGGGTTTTCCTCATAGACGAGCAATTGGCTCAATCCAGGCGCCATTGAATTAGCCATTTCGATGTCCAGTTCAACTTCGCCTTCGCCACCAGTCATCGTCGGATTGCCATCAAATCCATCCAGCAAAATGTTGGTGATCGAAAGCGTGGGCAAGCCGGCCAACTGCTCATACGCCGCAATGTCGCTGGGAAAATAGCCGTCAAACTGGACCAAGGCGATCTTCTGGCCCGTGCCAGTCAGCGTCGTCCCGGGCACATAGGCTTTGCGAAAATCATAACCAATGAAACTGCCATCCGGAGCCGAACCCCCGACAAACGATTTTCCAGCCGGGGACTGCGCAGTCTTGGAACTCGGCTTGATAAAGGAATGCGGCTGAAAATAACTGCTCAAACCGCTGATATCCTGCACCGGCAAGCCCATCGGCACAGAAGGCTCGGTGTCCGGCGAGAAAAACAGGCGGCTCTCAGTGGGATGTTGATAGTTCTTTAGCGTAATCCCGAACGCGCGTTCCACGTCGGAAACCGCCCCGGTGATTTCAACCACCATCCGGTTGGCGTGCGTGCGTGTCACGGTCAGTCCGTTTGCATTCGCAAAGTTGATCACCGCCTGTAGGTCGTTGGTCGTTGGCCCAAACTGTTCGGTGAACTGTTCGGTCGTCAGATATTGCCGGTAATTCGGACTGGCTGGATCAGTGATCTGCGACATGAGCAAATCCAGCCCTGCCTGGTTGCGCGTCGGCAAGCCGATGGCTAGGTGCAGGGCAGTCGCCGGGTCCAACGGACTGGTGGCGGTCAAAGTGCTCACCACCGCCGGCACATGTCCCGACAAGGTGGTGCGGCCAACGACGGCCGCTGCCGAGCGACTGGCGAAGCCAGCCACCGCGATCAATCCGACGCCAACTAGCAATAAAGTCTTCCTCATATTCATCTCTCAATTTTTTGTCATCACGGGAAACTCTTGACCGGCAGATTTCCGGATGGCTTGTTCGTGCCGCTAATAATCTGGCCCGCCGTCGGCAGATTGGTCGCCGCCGCATCGTCAAAGGTCAAAGTGACATGGCTGACGGTGAACGTGCCGCCGGCATTGGCCATGATCAAGGTGTTTGATCCGTTCGGACCCACCACGAGTGCGCCAATATCCGCCGGCGCCGTGTGCGATAGGTTGGTCAGCGTGACCGTGGCCTTGACCAGGGAGCCGCCCACGCCACTCACATTGATCAGCGCCGGATACGGCGTGGCGTTGGTGTTGTCGTTGATGATAATCGCATTGGTGTTGGCAAATTTCTTCGTCCAAGTGCCGAGCGTGAAACCAAAGATCGCCGTGCCAATGTTGTTCGCGCCGTCCTGCAGCTTGAAGGTGGCGGCGATCTGCTGGTTGTTGGTGCCGCTGGCGGTAAAGGTGAAGGGACGGGAAACGGAGTGGCCTGCATACACCAGCGTGCCATAATTCGCCGTCACCGGGTTGATCGGCGTCACGCCGTTGGTGGCCAGCAACGTGGCGTTAAGATTGTTGACATTCGTGCCGCCCGCGTCGCGCAGGCCGAACAGGACGGTCACCGTCTCGTTGGGATCAATGATGCCATTGGCCGCACCGGCATTGGTCTCGGAGAGTAATTGCGCCCCGGCGGCAATCACATAGCTGCCTGTATTGTCGTGGATGGTCAGCTTGGCCGCCGACGGCGAGAGCAGGACGCCATTCACGGCGTTGTTCAATTCCAGCAACACGGTCAGGTCCGGCTGCACGGTGGTGGTGGCAATGATTGGCACACTGAAGGTGGCCACGGTCTGGCCGTTGGTGAAGACCAGCGTGCCGTTGGTCGCCACAAAGTTAAGCCCGCTGATCGCCGTGCCATTGGTGGCGACGAAATCCACCGTGGAGGTCGTGTTGGTGAAATCGGAGCGATAGACGGAGATCAACGCCGCGCCGCCGGTCTTGAGGACCGTGTAATTCGCGCCGGAGAAGCGGATGCCAGAATTGCTGTCAATGATCGTCACCGTCTGCACCGTGGGCGGGACGAGCCGGCCCGTGCCCGTTGGGTTGGAGAGACTGACGGTGAAGACATGGTTGCCACTCACGGCGCCGTTATTGATGATGGGCACGGTGAACGTCTGGGTGCTCACGCCATTGCTGAAGATCAAGGTGCCGCTGGTGGTGACATAGTCCGCACCGGCCGTGGCATGATTGGTCGCTGCGCCGTCGGCGGTGTTGTAGGTGACGGCGACCGGCTCGACGTTGGTGTTGGAACAAACCACGGTGACCACCAAGTTACCCGCGTTCTTAAGCACGGAAACACTGTTGGTAGTGAAGCTCAAACCCGCATCGTTGTCCTGCAAAATCACGGTGGTGATGCTCGGATTGCCCAATTGCACGCCGGGGGTGGGATTGGACAGGCCGACGGTGAACTGCAAATCGCCCGTCGCATTGGTGCTGTAAAGCAGCGGCACCAGGATAACGGACTGGGAAGCCCCGTCGTTGAAGGTCAACGTCCCGCTGCTGGCGACGAAGTTGACGCCGGCCACCGCCGAACCATTGGTGGTGGAATAGTTGATGGTGGTGGTGCCCACCGTGTTGTTGTAACGCAGCACATTGAGGGTGGCAAAGGGCAGCGTTTCATTGAAGGTATTGGTCGCCAAGGAGAACACGATGCCGACGTTGGTGTTCAGAATCGTCACCGTGGCGTTGGACGGATTGAAGATCGAGGTGCCCAGCGATGCGTTGGTCAACTGCACAAAGAAGTAGGAGGTGGGTTCCACGGTGGCAGTGTTCAGCACTTGAACCTGGAAGGTCTTGACCATTTCCCCGTCCGCGAAGGACAACACGCCGTTGGTGGAAAAGTATTTCGCTCCGGCGACGGCTGTGCCATTGGCCGTGGCATAACCCACCGACACGATGCCCGCCGCGCCGTTGGTGCGCAGCACGGTCACCGTGAGGTTGGTCGAGCCGATGCCGCCCCCTTCGCTCACCACATAGTTCGTGGCCGAGAGTTCAAATGATCCCTTGGACTGCGTGCGATCCAGAATGGTCAGCAGCGCATTGGACGGGTTATTCATCATGGACCCGGTGGCATTGGTCAACTGGAGGGAGACCGTGCGGTCACCGTCGGAGATGCCATTGATGATGGGGACCATCACCGTCTGCACCGCCGAACCCGGCGCGAACGTGATCACTCCGTTGGTCACCGGCTGATAGTCCACGCCAACGACCGCCGTGCCATTGGAAGTGGTGTTGAACACCACCGTCGAAGTGCCATAGGTGGCCCCCGAGCGATTGATCGTGATCGGCGCATAGCCGTCCGGCACATTCGCCCCATACTTGGTGACCAAATAAGTGGCCGCCGAGAAACTGATCGCGCTGTCAACATTGGTGATGGTCAGCAACGCCGTGGGTTGGTTGCCTCGCTCGCCCGGGGCCACTGGCGTCAAGGCCAGATTCACCGTCAAATCGCCGTTGACGACCAAGTCATCCTGCACCGGGATGACAATGGTCCGCTGCACCTCGCCGGCGGCAAACACCAAGTTGGTCAGGACCGTGAAGTAGTTGGTCACGCTGGCGTGATCCGTATCCGCCTTGGCGGTGCCATCCGTGGTGGCGAAGGCGACATAGATATTACCCAAGCCGTTCGCGTTCGTGCCGCTGGTGCCGCCGGTGCGGTTCACCGTGATGAGGGCGTTGGTGCCATTCTCATTCGCGCCATAGTTGGCCGAAGAAAATTCAAACTCCCCGGAACCGCCGATGGAGCCGCCGTAGATGCGGGCCAGGTGCTCGTGCGACTCGCCGAAGTAGTGGGTAAAGCCGCCGCCAATGATGATCTTCTCGTTCGGCACATTGGTGGGATAACCCGTGATGGTGGCTTCTTGCACCACTACTGCGCCCACAAAGCTATCCGCGCCCACGCCGAAGTTAATCGTCGGGTCCACCGTGCCATCAGGATTCAAACGCGTGATCCGGTTGCGGGTGACGCCGCTACAATGGGTGAACAACCCGCCCACTACTATCCGGCTGTCCGTCTGCACCGCAATGCTCAACACGGCGGCATCGGCACCCAAGCCAGGATTAAAGGTGGTATCCGTCGAGCCATTCGCACTGTTCAAGCGGGCGATATGATTGAAGTAGGGGTTGCCATTGACACTGGTGAAGAGACCGCCGAGCAAAATCTGGCCGTCCAATTGGATTGTAATGGCGCGGACGGAATCATTGGCCGTCGCGTTGGTGAAGGTCAGGTCCACGGAACCATTCGCATTCAACCGCGCCACATGGTTGGCCGGAATGCCGTTCACCGCCGTAAAGTCGCCGCCGATCAGCAGCTTGCCGTCGCTTTGAACGGCCAGCGCATAGACCGTGCTGTTGGCACCCAGGCCACCGACATTGAACGTGGTGTCGGGCGTGCCGTCGTCATTCAAGCGGCCGATGCCGTTGACAATTTCGCCGTTGAGCAACGTGAAGTCGCCCGCAGCCAGAATCTTTCGATCGCTGCCAACAAAGGTTTCCGCCACGGCATACACCGGGTTGTCCGCGCCGGAACCCGGATTAAACAAACTGTCGAGTGAACCGTCATGATTCAGGCGGGCGATGCGGTTCATCACCACGCTGTTCAGGTTGGTGAAGTAGCCGCCCACGAGAATGCGCCCATCCGACTGGATGGCGATGGCCCGCACGGAACCATCCGCGCCCATGGTCGTAATCGGCAGGGAGAACGCCGCATCCAGCCCGCCATTCGCGTCCAGGCGCGCGAGGTGTTGACGGCGGACCCCGTTGGCCATCGTGAAATCACCACCCACCAACAACTGGTTGTCCGGCTGCAAGGCCAGGGCAAACACGGCGTCGTTGAAACCGGCAAAGTCATTGTAAGTGACATCGGGCGAACCGGGCGTTTCATTCACGCCCTGCGGATCGCTCAACGTGGTATTGATAATGTTGAGCACGGCATTGCTCGGATTGCCCTGCGCATTCCACGGCGTGGCATTGCCCACGACCACGGCGTTGCTCAAAGAGAGATTCAAGGCGACCAGGCCATTGCTCGCTCCGGCCGCGATCGGCACGTTGAAATACTTGGTGACTTCCCCGTTGGTGAAGGTAAGCAAACCGGCGCTCGTGGTGTAGTTGACACCCGCCAGGGCCGTGTTGTCCACCGTGGTATAATTCACCGCCACCGTGCCGGCATTACCACCGGAGCGCACGACCGGGATCAGTGCGAATCCGCCGTATTTCTTCACCGAGTAGGCCGCGCTGCTAAATTCCACCGTGCCGGGGAAGTCCGCGTTGACGATGTTCAAAACCGTATTGGTGCCGCCAAAGCCCAGCACCACGGCATTATTCGTGACTGAATTCAATACTCCGTTGGTCAGGCGCAGGTTCACAGTCAGATCCGGCGTGAACACGCCATCGTGCTTGACGGGGATGGACACGAACTTGGTGACGACTTCCCCGTTGGCCCAACTGATATTAGTAGAGGTGCCGACATAGTTCAGTCCATTGGTGGCCGTGCCGTCGCTGGTGATCACCGTCACGCTCAGACTGCCTTGAGCCTGGCCGAGGCGGCTGATGCCAATCAGCGCCGTCCCGTCGGTTTCATTGACGTTGTTGGTGCCTGACACGAAGCCAAGGTGGCCGTTTTTCCCATTGTTGTTGACGATGGTCAGCACCGCATTGGTCAGGCCGAGCGTAGCTCCGCCCGCTGGTGTATAGATCCACAGATTGACCGTCTTGTCCGGCTGGGCGGTTGTGCCTTTGATTATCGGAATGGTAAACGTCTTGATGCTGTCGCTGTTCTGGAACGTCAGCGTGCCAGTCGCGTTGGTGTAGTCTATGCCATTAGTGGCGGAACCGTTGACGGTCACATAACTCACCTGCACCACGCCGCCGGTGAAGTTGGTGCGAGTGATGGTGATGGTGGCGACGCCGCCATTCTGATTCACCACATACGTCGGCGCACTAAAGCTGAGGACACCCGGCTTGTAATTGTCGTCAATGATCGTCATCGCCGATGCATCCTGCCAGCCCAGCGCCGGTTCCAAGGGAATCTTTTCACCGCCGAGCAAGAAGCTCGATCCATCCGGTTTCGACACCGCCAGATTGGCGTTCTTATTGCCAGAGATATTGGTGGTGTTATTTATGTTAAGGTAAACATAAGGACTATTATTTGGCGGTAACCTGGTCGGAAGGGTCCGGTAGTTCGGACCATCGAAGGCCGGACTTATCATCCATTCATAGGACGGGCTTGCAGACCATAGAGTCGGCCAGATCGGCGCCGTATAAACCGGCTGAATTGCGAAGTCATCCCCAGTGGCGATGCCTGGTCCGGGAGCCGCCGTGTTTGTGGAGAAAGTAACTGAAGCCGGCCCCAAGTTACCGTTGGTGCGCACCAGCGACACAAACAAGGTGCCGGCACTCTTGTCCACCGTGTATTTGTTGTAGGAAAGCGACATGTTGCCGGGGCCAGGCGTGCCGCCGCCGATCAGCCGCGCCACGTTGCTGCGCGGATGAATGTCTTTACGCGTAGACCCGCCGCCCACCCGGAGGAAGCCCCCGCCAATGATCACGTTCGTGGTGCCCGGTTCCACCGCAATGGCGTTCACAAAATTGCGGTGATTGCCTTGCGGATACAGCGCGGTATTCACCGCGTCCGGATTGTGATAGTGCGGAATCAAGCCAGCAAACTGGTTATAGTAAGTATCCATGAAGCTGGTGTCCAAACTGCCATAGTCGAACAACCGCGCAATGCCCAGACGCCGGGTCTGGTTGTAAGTCGTGAAGTCGCCACCGATCAGTATCGTGCCATCCGGTTGCAAGGTGATGGCGGTGACCGAATCCGCTACAAACGTCACCGGATTGAAAGTGCCGGTGCCCGGATTGAAACTCGGATCCACCGAGCCATCTGCATTCAGGCGCAGGAGGCCGTTGTAACTGGCCAGTTCATAATAAGAAATCGCACCGCCGATGAGCAGTTTTCCATCATCCTGTAAAGCCATTGCAAAGATCGGATCCGTGAACCCGGTGTCCGCGTTGTAAGTGCCGATGCCGGGGTCAAACGCCGGGTCCACCGTGCCATCCACATTCAACCGCGCCACGCCGCCGCGCAATATGCCGGCCACATGCTCAAATTCGCCGCCAATGTTGACCCGGCCCAGCGGATCCACCACCACAGAGTTCACGGTCGCCGCCACCACTTTTCCGTCCACTACTTTCGTGGGCCCAACGCCTGGATTGAAACTCAGATCCAGCGAACCGTCCGCATTCAACCGCGCGATGGAGTTGCAATTAGTCCCGTTGACCGACGTGAAATAGCCTGCGATGACCACCTGGCCATTGGTCTGGAGCGACATGGACCAGACCATCGCATTCGTGCCGCGCACGCCCAGGCCCGTGCCCAGCGTGCCATTCATGAAGGTGCCGTCCACCGAGCCATCCGTATTCAAGCGGGCCACGTGGTAGCGATTCGCCCCGTTGAAGGAGGTGAATTTACCAGCAATGAGAATTTTTCCATCCGGCTGCACCGCCAGGGCCGCGATGAAATCATTGGCCCCGCTGTTAGGTGCCGCCAGGAAAGTGGTGTCCTGATAACCATTCGCCAACAGCCGCACAATGCGGTTGTAGGGATTGGAATCAAAGGAGATGAAGCTGCCGGCCACAATGGCTTTGCCATCGGGCTGTTCCGCCACGGCATACACCGTGCCACCATTACCCGTCGAACTGCCGCTGACACCGCCATCGGTGCCGGGGTAATTTAAGAAGGGCGGCACTGATTCCGACACGACATCCTTGTTCCAGCAACGATCCACCGCGCCAGCAGGCTGCTGGGTGCAGGTGCGATCATCAAATAGTTCCGTCAGGGTGGCATAGTTGAGCAGACCAACTTCAACTCCGGGCGTCGTTCCACTCGGTTTAGGGAGGGGATTGAACAACTGAATCCACATGTCCGCATTATTCTCGACTAATCCGTTGTTTAATATCGGAATCGTAATGGATTTTGGATTGTAATCGTAGGCTCCCCACGACAAGGTGCCGGAAACCGGCGTGTAATCGCTATTGGGGTTGGCATAATCCGACCCAGCCTGCAGCGGGAAGGTGTTGGCCGGTCCAAAACCACCAGTGAACGTCGAAGGTGGATCCCCACCGCCATTCAAGCCCGGAGTTGGGTCCATAACATAGTCCACCGTCACTGACGCAGTTGGATCGCCACCGATGCGATAGACACTGATGATCGCGACGCCGCCAGACTCATCCTTGTCCACCCGGAAGGTCGAACGTTCAAAACAGAACGTGCCGACCGATGCTGGTTGTTTATATGCGGAAGAACTCCCACTATACTGTGAAGCATAGGCGTTGATGCGGCTACTGTGGTCGCCGCTGATGGTGGGCGTGATCAAATCGGGGGTTTCCAAGTCATCCAACCGAATGTTCTGGAGTTTCACCGTGATCACGCTGGAGATGTAAGGCAGCACGTTGCCATCGGGGCTACGCACCTGACTCACCGGCACCAAGACGTCTTTACTCATTTCATAGTCATCAAAGAACAACGTATTGGAGACGACGCCGAAGGCACCCGAAGCCGGGATGATCTGAAGCACCGGAACCGGGAGATAGCGGTAAACACTGGAAGCGGTAATGGTAATATTGCTGTTGGCATCCACCGAGTTGGTCACACCGAGCGAGAAGGTGCCAATGGGCGGCAGGTTAGTGGGCACTGGATCGAGGATGCCCAAGCCGGAACTAAAGCTGTTGTAGTTGGCGGCGTTGTTGCTGCTGGACCAGACAAAGTTGGTGCGGCCCAGCGACGACGTCGTGTAGAGTAATTGGTTCGTGATCAGCGCGCCGTTGGTGTAATACGAATTGGTGAGATTCAGAAAACTCACCACGAAGTTGGTCCGAAAGTAATTGGTGTAAAGCTGCGCCCCACCCAGGAGAAGCGAGGAGATGAAGGTATTGGAGCCGTAAAAATTAGTCACCGCTTCATGCACCCACAGATTGGTATAGTTACCATAAACGACTGAGTTATTGGTAAAACTCGTGCCGTTCCCACCCCCCGATCCGTATATATCATTCGTGGTCGCGTAGCTAAAGATGTTGTTGAGCGTGATATTGGTCGCGACCCCCGCAATCCGGTTCGTGACTCCGGTGAAATAATTGGTGAACGCCGGGAACTTGGTCGGGATCGGCGTGAGCGCGCCTTGCACCAAAGGAAAGGTCGTTCCGTAGAGCGTGTTGGAGGATATCTGGCCGTAGATAGTGGTAACAAAATTGGTGAGTGCCCCCCACACAGGATAGGTGACGTAGTTGCCATAAATAAACGACTGGAAATAGTTAGTATAGACGATGAAGTTCTCCGAAGTATTGGTCGTGGAAGTCACTCCGTTCGTGTCGGTAAAGGTAATGGACACATTCGTGCCATAGTAATTGGTCAGAAAGGTGTTGGTATAGGTCTCATTGACGGTATAGAAATCCACCAGCACCCGGCCGCTGGACCCATTCGTGCGCGTGACCGTTACCCGCGCCCCGAGCACACTTTGACTGACAGTGCCCCCGTCCTGACTGATCGGCGCGCTGGAATCCAAATCGCTGACATAATAGGCGGCCGAAGTGAAGGTAAAGTCGCCCGAACGGATCGTCGGTGGGACAACTGTAGCCATGGTCCAATTCAGCAAAAAGTTACCGGTCGGAGGCGTCGCCCCCGCCCAACCTTCCACACAAAAATAATAGGTTGTGCCGGCGACCGCCGTGAACGTCAAAACACTCTGCGGTGCATTGCCACCCGCAATGTCATCATCATTGACAGCCAAATTGGTCAAACTCCCACCACACAGGCCATTGGTGGTGGTCCAAACCGACAGCACCGTGTCAAAATCGCTACCCAGAGTATCCAAGGTTACGGTGCCGCTATCCGTGGCGGTCCAAGCATACCAGACGGAATTGGTGACGGAATCTGGTCCGTAGGTCGGATCTATCAGACTATTGGTCTCGCACGGCGCTTCCAAGGTGGAGCCCACGTTGCTGCCATTGGTCGTTCCCGACGCGCCAGTGATGATCGTGGCGCTGGCAAAGTTATCGTTGACCGGCTGCGCCTGGGCGAGGCTGGCCACCAGTCCGATGCCCGCCACCAAGGCCAGCTTCACGCTGCCGGCAGTGAACACACGCCCGGCCAACGGCAGGCTCGCAAGTATATTTAGAATCGTTTTCACAACATTTCTCCAGTTGCCCGCAACGTCACGCTGACGCAGGCTTTTGTTTCAAAAAATCTCATAACGGCTTAGAAGGGATACGTCAACCAGGGCACCACACTCACCCGGTAAAAGCGCTGGCCCGTAAAACTCACCGGGTCAGAAAAGGTCACCGCCGCGGGCGCCGACGGATACGGCAGCAGCGAAGGAAAGTTCGTCAACACGGTCCAACTCGACGACAGCAGGTTGGTCTTGAACCAGACATAGTTGGTCGCGTTGGGAATCGTGGTCCATTGCAGTTGGGCCGTCAGCGGCGGCACCTTGGTAAAGGTCAGCGAAAATGCAATCTGACTCTGCAGGAAGAAGGGTGAGCTGGTGTCTTCCGAGTTCACGATGCCGTCGCCATCCGAGTCAATGTCGGAGCTTTGCGCCAGGGCGGCATTGACGGTGATGGTCTCACCCGACGGATAAGTGATGTTGGTGGAGCTATAAGTGCCGGCATAAGTGGACACCCAGCGAAGATGGTCGTTATTACCATGGTTCAGCTTCTCTGCGATACTCGATCCATTCATCATGGCCTGCGCATAGTAGATCACCAGATTGTTGCTGAAGATCAGGGAGGTAGGATTGAATTGGTTGGCCAGGGTGCCGTTGGTGGCGTTATCCAAAAGCTGGAGATTATCCACATAAATGGCATTGGTCACGCCCGCGCCGCCGGTGCCGGCAAAGTAGAAGCCCGTGTGCGGGGCCGGTCCCTGCGCGTCCAACAGCAACTGGCCGATGGCCGCGTTGTTGGTGAAACCTTGGGGGGAGTAGCCGCGATCCTGCCCGGCCCAGGTATGGGTGATCAGCGTGCCGCTGGGAGCGACAGAATAAATCGTGGTGTTGAGCAAATCGCCTTTGACGGGCTTGATGGGCAAGACCAATCCGGCCGCCGAGGTGAAACCGCCACCGCTGCCCGCCGTGGCGGAACCGAGGCTCCAAAAGTTGCCACTGAAAAAGTCCTGGTTGGGCCAGCCGAAGTTGAACGTGAACGGCATGTGATCGGTTAGCAGATTCGTGGCGTTGAGCGTGATAGATTTGCCCACCGACAACGAGGTGGCCGCGATCGTGATCTTGTCGCTGGTGCTGCTAAACGCACCATTGGCACTGATGGTGCCGCCCGACAAGGTCGCGGTCTGTCCGGCCAGCGTGAAGGAACCGCCGCCGGAATAGAAGCTGCCGCTGTTCTCGAAATTATTGGCCACAATCGCGGTGCCGTTCCCGTTGATGATCGAGCCGGTGTTCACGAAGGACAGGTAAGGCAAGGCCGCGCTGCCGAATTTGGTTAGGTTCATCGTGCTGATGGCGCCATCGTTGGTGAGGCAGCGCACCTTCGGCACACAGGTCGCCCAGAACATATTTGCCGTGAGCAGATTCAAGGTGCCCGACGGCGAGAGCGCGCCTTCACCGTTGGCGGTAATGGTCAGGTTGGTGCAGTTCAATGAAAGTGTATGGTAAACACTCAACGCATCGCTGATGACCACATTATTCGTCGCGTAGAGCACCACATCCTGCTGATACGACGGGGTCGTGGGTTCAAGCTGACTCCCCACAATGACCACCCGGTAATCCAGCGTGATGCCGGAGTTGGTATCTGTATAAAACCAGCGGGTATTCCAAGCCTGCACTTCGCCGTTCCAGAACGGAGTGGACGATAGCAATAGATTGGTCAGCGTCATGCTCTGGTTGGTTTTGCCGAGATAGAGGTCGGCATAGGGCGCGGTAATTTCGGATTGGCCGTCGTAATCAAAATTATTGGTGCTCTTGAGCAACACATAGTTCATGCCCGACATGCGGGTGAGCGTAAGGTTCAACTCTTTGTTCGCCGTGAACTCAAACCTTCCGGGAATGTTCGTCAAGGCGATGGCGTTGGTGGTAATGGTGGTGGCAATCAACTGGGCATCCATGTAGGAATAGATGTTGGTGTTGACGGGAAAATTTGCCGGAAAGGGCTGACCTGAATTAAAAATTGCCGGAAAGCTGCTCGGGACAGGCGTGCCCAAAGCGAGCGGCGAGGCGGTTTCCTGGAAAGTATAGTTGTTCGGCACCCCCGAAACATATTTCAAAATGTTGGTGCTGGAACCTTGGATATAGTCGTTCGAAAGATAGAGATAGTTCGTGGCCATCGACCCGGTCACCGGATCAAGATAAGCGCCAATCCATTCAATCGTGGTAAATCCATTAAGACCCAGTCCACCACCACCCGTGTTATGATAGACATTGTAAGGCACATTGGTATTGCTGTTCTGGATGAACACCATGCGAATGACCCAGTTCGTCGGGTTACTCTTATCATCGACTGAAAAATACGACTTCGAGTTGTAAAGGGACAACTGAAAGAGGTTGCCCTTCATGATGCCGGACGTGGCTGTAGTGGCCGTCAGATCCTGATCCGGATACCAGTTGTTCGTGCTCGTGCCCGTCTCGCCAACGGCATAGATGTTGACGGTGTTGGTCTGCCCTATGAAATTCACGAAGGAATTCTGCATCGAAAAATTGCCGGTGGTGAAATCCAGGTTTTCACCAATGAACCGCCCCAGACCATCCGAGCCGACGGTAATGGTGCCGGTATTGACGATGTTGGTGGCGTTGACATAAATGCCGCCGTAACCGCCGTAATAGACGCCGTTGATCAAACCCAGTTGTTGGTTGAGGAAAATGGAATTGAGGCCGCTGCCACAATTGATGTTGGCCGTGTTGTAAAAATTGCCCGCCTCGGCATGACCGCTGGTCTGCGTGTCAAACCGGAAGCCGGTGGAACTGAGCATCTCGCCATTGTTGGTGAAGTTCCGGGTATAGTGCCAGCCCGAGTAGAGACTGTTAATCCAACTTTGTGAAAGCACACCAGAAAAGTCCCAGCTAAAGGTGCCGCCGGCATCGTTGACAAAGTTGGTGGCGTTGATCGGCTGGAGCGTGTTCACCGGCAAGGTGGTGGTGTCCAGAAAGTCGCTGTTGTAAAAGGTGTCGTCAACGGCTTGGGCCGGCCCGGCGCACAAACACATCACGGCGGCGAGCGGCACGAACTTCAGCCACCGGCTCGGGCGATTCAATGAGGGGAAAAGTGAGTCCATAACTTCAGTGGATGATTAGCGAGTAGTTCAAGTTGACGGCCCGGTTGGCACTGTCCGTAACCTGCAGGGATAAGGTGAACGTGCCGGCCACCGAGGGCGTCCCCGACAACGTCGCCGTGTTGGTGTTAAAGTTCAAGCCCGGCACCAAGGTGGAGATACCCGGCATGGCCCAAGTGTAGGGCGACTGACCGCCCGTGGCGGTAAAGGTCACCGCGCCATACGGAGCGCCAACATAGCCGTCCGCGACCGCCGCCGGCGTGACTTGAATGAACAACTGGTTCACCATATTCGCCAGGCTGGTGCCGTTGGGATACACGACTGGGTCATTCGTGGACCCGTCAAAGGAACCCCAAGCCCAGACCGGTATCTGGGTGCTCTCATTCAAGAATGAGTTGGTCGTCAGGGTAAACTGATTCAAGCTGCCATTCTCATAAACGGTGCCCACTTTATCATAAGTGAAAACCGTGCGGGGAATGATTGTCCCCGGCCCGGAAAGACCCGGTCCGGCAGTGCTCGTGTCGAACTGGATGCCGCGCCCAACGCCGCCGGCACCAATTTGTGGACTGTTGGGGGATGCCGTATCCCGCGCTTGCAGCAAAATGTCCGGCGCAGTGACGATCCGCTGATAATACTCCGTGATCGGCTGGCTGTTCGTGATCTTGACCATGGCGTAGGTATTCGTGATGGGCACGAAGAACTGACCCAGCAAGGAGTCAAAATTCGCCCGGACAAACTCGACGTGCTCAATGCCCTGACGCAAGGCCGAGGGCGCGGCCACCGTGTCGCAGGTGGCCAGTTGCACGACAAAGGTGGTGTTGGTGTCGCGATAGGTCGAGGTCTCGGAGTAGTTCTGCCCCAAATTGACTACGCCGGCCAGATTGGTAGAACTAAAGGTGTTGGTGGTGGTGACCACTGAGACCACCTGGGTGGACAAGATGCGAAAGTCGCAGAATGCCGGCGGCACCACATAGAATTCCCCGCCGATATGCGCGGGATAGACGTTGGTGGAAACAATGTTGGTCAGCGTGCCCACCAAGCCGTTGGTCCAGATGGCCAGATTGGTGGTGACCACGGTGATCGGGGCATTCGTGTAGTATTGATTAATAACGATTCCGCCAAAGTTGTAAGTATATTGCGAGACGATGTTGGTGGTGTAGTTGGTGCTAAAGGCCAGAGCCGGCTCGCAAACGCCCGGGCGAAGCGAGTAGAGATAATTGGTGTAAGACAAATACCAGAGATAAGAGAATTGCAAATTCTGATTGCCGGGCGCATTAACGAAGTTGTTGGTGAATACGATATTGGTCGGGTAGATATAATTCGTCAGGAGCGGCGTAATCTGATAGCCGCACCAAGTGCTGGGAACGATGTAGAAGTCGCCACTGGGCAGGTTGGTGTAGAACTGTGTCTGCGTAACGTTGGTGGTCAGTGCCTCCGGCGAACCGCCCGGCGTGGCAAAGATGTTCGTGGCGAAGGAAGTCACCAAGGAGTTGCTGTAATAGTGATTGGTGACGACATTTAAGAACTCGTAGTCGTATTTTCGAACAATATTCGTTTCGTAATTGTTCGCAAAATAAATCACCGGTTCGCAAATTCCGGGATAAACCGCGTAGTTGTAATTGGTATAGATGTCGTAGGTGTTCTGCGACAAGCCGTAGGCGTTGCCGCCCGTGAGATTGTTGGTTCCCGTGACACCATTGGTATTATATCCAGGGTAAATGATGACGTTGGTCAAGCCGGTCAGATATGGTGGTGACCCCAACGGTAGCGCCCTGATCAGATCAAAACCGCACCAGTTGGTGGGAATCAGGAAAAAGTCGCCAGAAATCATGTTGGTCTTGTAAGTAACCGTGTTGGTTCTGGCGACGAATGGACTGCCGTAGGGGGCACCGATCAGGTTGGTGATCCAGATGCTTTGCACCGTGACGAATCGGTTGGTGTAAAAGTGGTTGGTAAACACGTTTCCAAAGGTGTATTTCCAGGTGGTGACCCATTGAGGCTGGTAGGAATCTACTACGGTAACCAGTTTGGGGGCTCCTTGATAAGGAGCTCCAGTCAGGTTGGTCAGATAGCTGATATAGTTGGTCACCCAAATGTAATCAACAGAAGTGTTCGTCCGAAGAATTTGAAGACCCGGATAAAACGCCAGCAAGGTGGCCGGATCGTTGGTCCGCGCCCGATCCACAAAGGTGGCCAAGTCCAAAGTCGAGATGAACGTGGGCGGCTGAGTAGTATCGTAGTTGATCACGGTCGGCCCCGGCTGGTTGGTGAAGAAATAAATGTTCGTTAGATAAGTGACTTGTGGCAGGCTGCCGGAAATGAGATTGGAATATACCGGCAACACCGATAGGTTGGTATAATAAGGAACCACATTGGTGGTGATTTCGACCGCAAGGAAATTGGTCTTCACCGGGCCCAGCATCAACCCCGGATAGAACCCAATGAGAGTGGCGGGATCTATGTAGGGAGCAAACACCAGCAACGGGGTCAGCGGGAAGGTGGAGAGCACGTTAGGCGGGTCGCCATATTGAACGGGGGACCAGTTCGTGAACGGCACAATACCATTGCTCGCATAGACCGTTGCACCGTTGGCATAGGGAGGCAGAGTATTGGTGTAAGGTCCGGGCAAATTCGTAAAGTAGGCCGTGATGTTCGTGAACACGCGGTTGACGTAGTTCGTCGCCACCGAATTGATGGTCAGGCCGGGATAATTGGTCTGCAAGGTTGCCGGGTCGTTCGTTACGGATTGCGACAACAACAGGGCGATCGGCAGCGTCGTGAACAGCGACGGGGCCTGCACGTTGGTGGTCACCAGCAAGGAACCGGACGGCGCGGTCGCCTCGAAATTGATGTTGTTGGAGTTCAGCAAAAACCTCAAGCCGCCCACATCATCCCGCGTCAACCCGGTGTAAAAACCACCCGGCAGCACCGCGGCATTGGCGACGGCCGTAAAGGTGCTCGCAAACGGGTCCGGCGAGAAGGGCACGGTGACGGCCTGGGGCGGAATAGGGGTATTGCAACCTTCAGTAATGGAAAACGTGTAGAGCGTGCCGTTGATATACGGTGAATACTGAACTTGGGTTAACGGAGAGTCCTGAATGTCGTAATTCCGCTGAACCACCAGATAAAGGACATCGTCCGGACATTTTGCGCCGGGAAATGGCGTGGTCCAGCGGTCATGCAAAGTCCAAACGTAACGGTCTGGCTCGGCCAGCCCCATCTGTTCAACCAGCAGGCCCAGCGTGGTTGATTTCAAATCGGTCAGGCCCAAAGCCGCGGCGGTATAATTGAACTGTTGGGACTCATAAGGAAATTCGGACAAATCCTTGCTGTAACTGGAAACCTTGCCAATGCTGTTCATGACGGCGAAAGCCGAGTCAATGTTCGTCATGCCGGCCAGGCCGAAGTAACCCAGAAAGGTGGAATCAGCGGCGTAATACATCACCGGCGTCACCCGGCGATACTCTTCGCTGATATTTTTGGGGGCCATGATGTCGCCCGGGAGGTTGTAACCGATGGTCGTGACTTGCCATCCGTCACCGCCAATGCTCGGGCCGCCAGTTGAATATCCCCAAGCGGTTGGGAGCGTCAATAGCAACGCGCCGACCCCGAAAAATGTTTTAATCAGTTTCCGCATACAAAATTTATTAACGTAAGAGCTGCACTCGGTAGAGACCGACGGCACTGCCACCCACATAGATTGAATCCGTAGTGCCCGCCGCATAGCGCGGCGAACCCAGATTGCTCCACCCGCCCAAACTCGTCATCACCTGCAACTGATAGATGGCACCCGGTTGGGTATTCCAACTCAGGAACAAGCCCTGGGCCGTCCTGGATAATTGCATCTTCAACCACGTGCTGGCATCCAGCGGGTTGCCGCCGCTTACAAAAACGTTCAGCAAGGTGGCCGAATTACCGGCCTGCAGCGGCGTGCTGGCGGACGGCCAGTAAGCGGTGTTGTAACTGCCATTGTAATAACCGCCGAAGAACTGGGCCATCCATTCATAGGGAATCCCGCCCCAGTTGGGTCCACGCCAAGTGGTCCAACTGGTGGCCGGGGAAATTGGCGCGCGCCGGCCATCGGTCAACAGATAGTCCACTTGAAACGAATGGGTGCTGTTTGTGGTAAGGCCCTGGGCGGCGGTCATCGTCCATTGATTGCTCGCCGTCAAACCGGTCGGCACCGCCGCGCCGTCCACATAGACTTCGTAATTGGAGATCGAAAGGCCGAGGACCGGCGCCCAGGTGACGACGAGCCGGGGCTGATAGACATTGCTGACCATAACAAACGGAGCCCACACCGAGGGTGCCGGCATCGCCTGCAAAATTGCGGAGGCGTTGACATAGCGCTGGGCGAGCACGTCAAAATTGTTGGGCAGACCGGTGAAGCTGGACCAGAATACCAAAAACTGATTGGCCCCGTCGGAAGCGACCACGGGTTGCATCTGCTGGCTGATGGTGGTGGTGTTGACCCGCAGTTCACTGCCGACCAGCGCGCCGTTGTTATGCACAAACTGGGCATAGACGCCTTCCCGCGATCCATCCTGCGCGAGACTGGTCCAAGTCACTAAATAGTCCAGAGCCAACGCACTGATGCGCGGGGCATATTGATCGCCATAGGTATGCGTGTTTACCAGAAACACCGTCCCGCCCGTCCCGCCGCTGCTGTAGGCACGCCCATAAACATCCAGGCTGTTGGTGCCGTTGTCCGTGTCCCGCGCGGTCCAGACAAAGCAATAACTGCCATCAGTCGCCACCGCCACGGCGGGCAGCGAACTCGGCTTGTTGTTCGCACTTACTAAAAACTCTGCAGCGGCCGCCGTCCCACTCGCGGTGAAGGTCCGGGCATAAATGTCCACGCTCGGAGCGAGCACGCTCGCGGAATTGACGATAACGCCGTTGGTCCCCGCCAATTGGCGCTGCTGTTCGGACACCCAGCCGACCACAAAACCACCGTTGGCCAGCGGCGCAATCGTCGGCGTGCGCTGATTGAATTTGGTGAATTGGTTCACCAAAAATTCGCCGCCGATTTTCTGGCCGGCCGGCGAGAGGATCTGCGCGTAAACATCCTGCATTGAATTAGACCCCGCTTGATTATTGCTGGACCAGACGACGACCAGATTGCTGTTATTCAAAACGCACACCGCCGGGTTGATCTGAAAGCTATTCGTCGCGGTGCTCACGAGGATATCCGCCGTGAGAAACGTGTTGGTCGGCGTCAGCAAACGGGCGAAGATATGCTGGTAGCCGAGCTGGCCACCCTGCCAGACGAAAGCCGCACCACCATTTTTCAACAGCGCCACGCGGGCATTTTCCTGACTGCCCGCTCCTTGTTGATTCACCCGGAACGGGCTCAAGGTGCCGGACAAAGTGCTGTCCAACCGGCGGGCGCTCACGCCCCAATTGGTGCCGTCGGTGATGTTGTCCTGCCACACCACGAAACCGCCGGTGGTCGAGATCGCCGCATCGGGCAGCATTTGATCGCCAGGCAGCGAGCCGATGACGGCGTATTCGGTGCCGTTGGGGTTGTAGTAATTGGTCTGCGCGACGACAACGGAAGACAATCCGGCCAGCACCGAGCCAGCAAGGGCGATAGATTTTGAAACGCGCGCGGTGTTGAGCATCATTGGACGACGATATGGTAAACCAGCGCGGCGGCTTTGTCCAAAATTCACTTTGGTAAAACCAGCCGTCGCCATGTTGTTAATCCAGCTTCGCAAATTCATTTTCAAATCAACTCCGACTGCCGCTCACGGCATTGTTCTTCCAGCGCCGCCGCCAGACCTTTGAAACCCCAGCCGGCAAACAGGCCGCGCAATATATTTCGGTCCGGCGACTTCGGTTTCAGTTTCTCCGGCACCCATTCACAGGGCACTTCGTGCAGTCGCACGAGGGCCAGATTCCGACGCACATTCTCCGCCGCGCCGAGCAAGGCCGTCCGCAAGCGTTCGGATTTCACTTCAGCCAGCCGCGCCAACAAAATTTCCACAGAACCAAACTGGTTCAACAATTCAGCCGCCGTCTTGGGCCCGATGCCGGCCACGCCGGGGATGTTATCCACCGCGTCACCCATCAACGCCAGCCAGTCGGCCACCTGCTCGGGCTCAACCCCCGCTTTCGCGTGGACTTGTGCGCGCGTCCAAACCGCGCCTGTCTTGTCGTTCGGATTCAACAAACCAATTTGATCCGAAACCAACTGCATAAAATCTTTATCCGCACTGGCAATGAC
Organism: uncultured Verrucomicrobia subdivision 3 bacterium; assembly: GCA_903850425.1. Classification (GTDB taxonomy): domain Bacteria; phylum Verrucomicrobiota; class Verrucomicrobiia; order Limisphaerales; family UBA11358; genus UBA11358. Next base: position 53,195 of record CAINLR010000083.1, read on the forward strand.
CACCGGCCAGCCGTCTGCCGCCGCGCGCCGCGCCAGACAGGCGATGTAATCATCCGCCTCGATCCCGTCGCCGCAAAATTCGGCCATACCCGCCGCCGCCAGATACTTTCCGATCTCGTCAAACTGCGGCCGCAAGTCGTCCGGCATTTCCGGCCGCTGCGCCTTGTAGGCCGGCAAAGCGGCCATCCGGGCCGCGCTCAAACCGCCATCCCAAACCACGATCAGGTGCGTCGGCTCCAAGGCCGCGCGCATTTTCTCGAGCATTTTTACAAAACCAAATATGGCATTCGTCGGCTGGCCGGAAGGCGAACGCAACTCGCGGATGGCGTGAAAGGCACGGTAGGCGTAGGCGTGTCCGTCAACAATCAGCAGCCGGTTCACGGCTTCACTGCCAGGGCCGCCGCGCTGACTTTCTGCGAACCAACTTCCTTCACCACGCCATTGCCTTCCGACTGCTCGGGCGTGGTGGACTGCGCAAACGGCATTTCGTCGGGGGAATGCACGCGGTTGCCGGCCGGATCCACAATCGTCGCCGTGACAAAGATCATCAGGTTTTTCTTGACCGCGTGCTTGCTCTGGCTGCGGAACAAACCGCCCACCAACGGAAGATCACCCAAGACCGGCACCTTGTCCTTGGTGCTTTGCTGTTGCGAGGAAATCAACCCGCCAATCACCACGGTCTGGCCGTCCCAGACGTTCACCGTGGTCACGACCTGCCGCACTGTGAAGTTCGGCAGAATCGTCGGCAACTGCACGACGTTCAGATTGCCGGTGACATTGGGGATATTCGGTGGCGCATCGTAGCCATTAAAATCGGTCATGGACGGAATGAGCGCCATGTTGATGGTGAATCCGTCGGACAAAACATACGGCACCACATCCAGAATCGGCCCGGTTTCCACGGATTGCGTGGTGGGCGTGATCGCGGAAGTTCCGGGATTGATCTGTTGGACTTGCGCCTGTAGCGACGGCGCCGCGACCAGACCACCGAGCGCCAGCGCGACGACTGCCGTTAGCCGAAGTTGATTTGCAGAATTGATTTTCATGTTGCCTCGTTTCAAGAAATTATTGGCCGGCACCATTGCCACCGCCATTGACATTGCCCGTTTGTGCCGAACTGCCCTGCTGGAAGTTCAAGCCCGTGATGATGGTCACGACCTGAGACGCCCGCATTTGGGTCTGGCGTCCGCTCGTGGTGGTGACTTCAGGTTCCGCCAAGGTTTCAAACCCGGTGCGTTGTTCAAGCGCGTGCAAGGTCACCTGGAAATTCGGGTCCGTCAAAATGCCCGTGATCGTGCCCAGCGCTGGCGCGGAATTACGCAGACCGCCTGTGAGCAACTGGTCGCCCGCGGAACCAGGGATTAGATTGGCGGCGGTATTGCCGGGAAACGCCCCCAGCGGATTGGCGGCCGAAGTGGGCACGTTAAGCGAGGGTGAACTGCCACCGGTGCCGACCACCTGGCCACCCATGTTAAACTGCCCCATGGACCAGTTGAAACCCAAAGCCTTGTCATCGGTTTGTTGCACTTCAATGAAGCGTGACTTGATATGGACCTGTGGCGCGACTTCGTTCAACATCGCAATGGCCCGCTCAATGGTGTCCAAATCCTGCTCCGTTGCTTTGACGAGGAGTTTGCCCAACCGGTCATTAAAGAAAACAGACTTGCCGGGCGGGTTTTGCAAATTCACACCCAGCGCGGTGAAGAACGACCGAGCCAACTCACTGGGCGTCGCGGCCGAGGTCTGCGTGGTAATATAATTTATTCCACCTTGGTTTTGACCTTGACCACCTTGACCACCGCCACCACCGGTTCCACCACCAACTCCCCCCGCAGCACCGCCGTTCAAGATGCTGCCGCCACCTTGCCCGCCACTACCGCCGCCGCCGCCGCCGCCGCCGCTTTGGCCTTGGTTACGAAGCTGTCCGCCACCGGCAAAGGGATTCACCACCCCAACCACGGCGCCGCTGCTTTGACCGTTTTGACCACCGCCACCGCCACCGCCACCGCCGCCGCCACCGCCACCGCCACCGCCGCCATTTTGGGAGGAGCCACCGAAGCTGGTCGCCCCGACACTCTCAAGGCCGGAATAGAACGTGTTCGGATCAACCTTAAATATGCGGGTGAAAAGCTGGGGGGATTCCTCAGCTTTGGCGGAAAAGACAACGGCAAATTCTTGCACCGAGTATTTGAGCGGGTGATCCGCCACCAGCGTGATGGCATCGAGCACGTCGGCAAGCCGCACATCGGTCAGGGTGAGCTTGATTTGGACGGCAGCCACATCCACCGCTTCCGGAGCGCTGGCACCTGCGCCGGGCCCAGCGGCCGGCAACCCGGTGGCAGGATCAATGGCGGGTGCCGGTGCGCCCCGACCTTCGGTCGCTCCTGGAAAGCCACCGCCCGCACCAAACTGGCCAACCGGTGCGGCCACTGGCTGCCCTGACTTGTCGGCATTTGGATTGATGATAAAATTAATGCCCTTGCGATCCACATCCCGCAGTTTGGATTGCTCGGTCAAATTGCGGAGCACTTCGGAGAGCGGCAGGCCTTCGTAGGCAATATTGTCCAGATGAATGCGGTCCAACTTGGCGATGATCGCCTGCCGGCCGGGCCCGGTCCAAACCTGATTGTTGGTGGCGTAGGGGTTGTTGAACTTGGGCAAATTAGCCCCGGAAACAGGCGCAATCCACTGCTTTTCAACATTCGCCATGCGATCCTGCGTGTCCACGGTATGCTGGGAGGTTTCCCGGACAAATTTGGCCTGCTTGATGAGGTTGAGATAATAATAGGCACCGGTATTGTCGGGATCCAAGCGAATGGCTTGGGCCAGTTTGGCCTCGGCTTCTTCAAGCTTGCCCATTTCATAAAACAGTTTGCCGTCCTGCACGAGCGTCCCGGCTTCCGTTTTTTGCGCGTTAATTTGCGGCACCTGTTCCACGACCGCGAGACTGGGATACCGGCCCTTGTTGACAGCCAGCATCTGATCATTCTGCGCCTTGAAGGCGAGGGCAGCCGGATTTTTCGGGTCTGCTTTGAGCACCTGCGCGACTTGGGTGTTGGCTTCGCGCAAATCACCCCGGCTCTGGGCGTCGCGGGCTAGCGCCAAGCGGGTGGCGGCCAAACCGGCTTTGGCCTGCGCGGTCTCCACCGCGATGCCGGAGCCGATCTGTTCGGCTAACGCGCAGCATTCCTGGTAAAGTTTGGCGGCGGCGACCGTGTCGCCTTTCTGCGCGGCGGCTTGCGCCTCGGCCAGTTTTCCGCGGAGCACGACCGTGTAGGATTGGCGCAACACGGCTTCGTTGACCGCCAGCGCGGCAGAATTATCTTGCGCAGTCAGGATGCTGGGCGACACCAGCACGGCGGCAAGTCCGAGTGAAAAGAGAGCGGCTTTGGTCATGGCAAATTCAGGTTCGTCTGGAATGGGCGCGGTTCAATTTAAAGATGTTAGCGTTCAGGGTGTAAATGGCAAAGGAGTTTTTTTCTGATTCGACTGATCGGCCAGAATTAATTCATTCTGGCTGACCTCCGCAACGATGTAGTCGGTCCCGTAAAAGGCAACCTTATCACCCGCCCGCCGGGCATGGAAAACTCTTTTTTCCGGATCGTAACGAAAATCCGCCGTGTAAGCATCCACCCGGCGATAGGGTCTTTCTTTCGACACCGTCGCCTTCTCGCCCGTGTCCACCAGTTTGACCACCAAGGCATCGGGATTATCCGGCGGACCTTTGATTTCGACCAGCGCGAAGGTGTCATTCGGTTTGTCGCCCGCCGAAACAAAGCGTTGCTGCTTGTGACGTTTGGCGGGTGTTTTTTCCGCCTGCTTCTCGACGCCAAAAACATAGCGTGCCCCCAGCTCGTTGGTGGTTACGTTGTCCAGCGTCAGGATCAAATAAAGCGGCGTGATGTTGGTGACCACCACGGCCTTGACACCAACCGCGTTGCCACTGTGCAGTTTGATCGGACCGTCCGGACCCTTTTGCCATTCCACCGGATTGAAGACTTTGTTGCCGGTTTCCAGATCCAAGGTGTAGCCGGACTTCAGCCGGGCGATGGCGCTGCTCGGCACGCTCAAATCAAGATTGGTCAAGGGCTGAACGTGGGGATTATTGATATACTGGTCCCGCAGATCTTTCATCTTCTGGCTTTCCGACGCGATGAAGAACGGCAGGAACACCAGGGCACCAACCAACCCCGCCAGCACCAGGCCGAGCAAGATCTTTTCGTAATGTTTTTTGAGAAAGTCCATCTTAGCTTTTCGGCGACAGTTTCACGAACTCCACTTCCAGCGTGACCCGGAGCAATTGCTCCTTCAAAATTGTCTGCAATCCCCCCTTGCTGGAGGCGGGCGGCGCAACCTGGGCGGCTGGCGGCGGAAATTCGCCACGCCCGTAACGGTCGGGTATCCCCGTTCGCATGGGCGGCATGGCCACGGGAGACTCGTCGGTCGGCAGCGCGCCGGCGGCACCGGCGGGCTGGACATTGATGGACTTCACAATAAACGCATGGGGGGCGGTGGCAAAACCCGTCAGCACGCGCGCGAGTTCCGGCGTGAAGCAACGCAGCGTGATAACGTAAGGGGTCACTACCGCCAGATCATTCGTGATCGGATGGGTGTCCAGATAATCCGTGGCCGGCCCGGTGGCGTCGTCGTCTGAAACGCGCACGCGCTGAATGCTGTCGAGCGAGTTGATCCGGGAGGCAAAGAGAATTTCGTTGATGGCGTTGACTTCACCCAACTGAATGGCCAACGGCTCCAGACTGCCGCCGGCAAATTTCATCAACGTTCTCTGGGCGGTGAAGGAAAAATCATACTTCGGTGGCAAGACCACCCCGGCGCTCTCAGCCGCATGTTGCAAATGATCCACCGTCACCCGCAAGGCACCGGCATACGCCGCACTCGTTACCGGCCCATTGGCGGGAATCGCCGGAATCGGCTTGAAATGTTCGCCCGCTTGCTGAATCCACGCGCTCACCTGCTTTTCCTGATCCTTGGCAATCTGGGTGTTATTGATCTTGTCATTGCCCGGGGCCGGCTTCCGCCCCGCGATATCTTTTAGGGTGGTGTAATATTCATTCAGCTTGTCGAACGCCACAGAGTTGCGCGTCCAGCCCTTGAAAATATAGAAGCCTGCCCCGCCCAGCAGCGCGAGCGCCAGCGCCCCGCCGACGACAAAGAATAAATTGCGTTTGATCCAGGCCATATCAAAAACTGGGCAGGTTGGTCGGTGCCACGTTCAACGTGAAGGTGAAAGTGCCGGTGGCGTCATCAGCCACAATGCTGCCAACCAGCGACGTGGCTTTGGGGTCAACGAACGGCGAGTTTTTGATTTCACTTTCCACGGCGAACGCGATGGCGCTATTGGCGGCCGCATCCACGCTCGTGAGACTCACGGCGCGGCAAATCATCGTAATCATATTGGTGTTCCCCTCCTGCCCGGGAGTCGCCGCCGCCGTTTCCACTGGCGGCGGAGGAGGACTTTCACCCCGACCGTAACGGTTCGGAACGTCACCGCGACCCCGCATGCCGGGCGGAAATTCACCCATTACGGTGGGGGCCGGTGTTAATGCAGTTGCAACGGATGCCCCACCCAAGCTTGCATTGGCGATCATCTGTTCAATCCAGATGCCCGCCTCGACGTTCGGTTTTTGGGCCGAGAGTTTCTTCTTGATGCCGTCTTCGGAGCGCAGCAGCGCGCGGCGCATGTCTGCGACAAAATCGCCCCAATAAAATCGCTGCTGCATCCAGACGGTAATCAGGTCCGCGTCCTTCCGCGCTTTCTGCAATTTGGCGTAGGCCTTCTTGAAATTTTCGGATTTGTTATTGGCGGCCTGCACCAGCGGGTCCAGGTTGGCCACTTCCTGCTCCTTGTTGACCGCCAGTTTCTGGAACAAAAAACCGATCGCAAACAGCACCAGCACCAGACTGAAAACGGTCGCCACCAAGTAAGGTTTCTTCTGGTTGAAGGACTGCCAGCGCAACGTGCTCTCCGGCATCAAATTCATTTCCACCGGGCAGTTCGCCAAGTTGCGCAGGCCGAGGCCGACGACTTCGCCCAAGCCGTGCGCCACGCGCGACAATTCTTCCAGATTCACCGACGGATCAATCTGCACGTTGCGGAACGGATTGAAATATTCCACCGGCACCTGGAGTTTTTCCGCAAAAAACTGCGCCGTATAAGGCATGATGGACGCGCCGCCGGAAAGAAACAGGCGTTGCGGGGCCGAACCGCCCTGCTGGCCGCGATAAAACTGCATCGTCTGGTTGACCTGGATGTGCAGCTTGGTCATGAACTGGCGCGCGATCTTGGAAATCGCCGCCTGATGCACGTTGTCCGGCTCTTCATACGCGCCGCCGAGACTCACAAAACCCTCGGCAATCTTGATCTTCTCCGCGTCGTCAAATTTCAATTTCGCCTCGTTCGCAAAATCCTGCGTGATGGCGTTGGCGCCCAGATTAATGCTGCGCGAAAAAACTTTTCCCTTTTCAAAGAACAGCAGGTTGCTCGTCTTGGCGCCGATGTCCAGCAGCATGGTGCAGTCAGCCTCGAGATCGCCATAATTATATTTAAAGGCATTGCACAACGCGGCGGGCGAGGCGTCGCACAATTGCAGCTTCAGCTTCGCCTGATCGGCCATGCGGAACAGCCCCTCGACGATTTCCGACTTGATGGCGACGAGCAGCACTTCCAGTTCGCCGCTGGCGGCGGAACCGAGAATCTGATAATCCCACACGACTTCCGACAGCGGGAACGGCACGTTTTGCTGCGCCTCGTATTGGATGATCTGGCCGACCTTGGCGGCATCCACCGGCGGGAGTTTGACAAACTTGGAAAAAACGTGGAAGCCCGGAGCGCAGACATTGACGCTGGTGGCCTTGAATTTTTTTTCGGCGAGAATTTCCTGCAGCGCGGCCAGAATGGTTTTTTCCCGCGTCGCCTCCTGCGCACCCTCCAGGCCGAGCGACTTGATGACAAAGTTCTTGAGCAACAATCCGCCCGCCTCATTGATTTCAAACTCGGCGAGCTTGAGGCTGCCAGCTCCGAAATCAATGGTCAGAAATGACTTGGTGTTCAACATGCGATTTACTTCTTGCCGCCCGCACAGCCGATTTTTTCAAATCTGGCAAAGGGCAGGGCTTTGATTAAGGCAAATCTTCGCACGGGTCAAACACAAATCAAAAAAATAATGCGTCGCGCGTCAAAAAACTTGCGTCGCGTCGAGCCCTTTGGCTTCATCCTGCCGTGCCGACTCCTGCCTCCCCCACCGCCCGCTGCCGGATGACCGTGCTCTATGCCGGCCGTGTGCAGGGCGTCGGCTTTCGCTACACCACCAAAACCGTCGCCACCGGTTTTGAACTCACCGGCACCGTCCGCAATCTGCCCGACGGCCGGGTCGAATTAATCGCCGAAGGCCTGCGCACGGAGCTTGACGCGTTTCGCGCCGCCCTCCACGATGCAGGTCTTGCTGGATTTATCCGCGACGAGCAGATAAGTTGGGGCAACGCAAAAAACGAATTTCGCGGTTTTGAAATCGTTCGCTAGTGAAATGAAATACGCCATCATCGCCGACATACACGGAAACTTGGAAGCCTTCCAAGTTGTCCTCGAGGACATCCGCACGCAGCGCGCCGACCAGATCGTGTGCCTGGGCGACGTCGTCGGTTACAACGCCAACCCCAAAGAGTGTCTCCAGATCGTGCGCGACCTGAACCTGCCCTGCGTGAAGGGCAACCACGATGAATACTGTTCCAGCGAAGACCATCTCGAAGGCTTCAACCCGCACGCGGCCGACGCCGTCCACTGGACCCGCAACCAGCTCAACGCCGAAGAAAAACAGTGGCTGCGCGACCTGAAATACTCCCGCCTGGTGGGCAACTTCACCATCGTTCACGCCACCCTCGACGCGCCCGACCGCTGGGGCTATGTTTTTGACAAGCTCGCCGCCGCCGCCAGTTTTCCGTATCAGAACACGCAGGTTTGTTTTTTCGGCCACACCCATGTGCCCGTGGCGTTCATGCGCGACACCGTGGTGCGCGGCGGCACTTATTCCAAATTCAAAGTGGACGCCTCGAAAAAATATTTCATCAACGTCGGGGCCGTCGGCCAGCCGCGCGACAACAATCCCAAGTGCGGCTACGTCATTTATGACACGACCGCCGCGACGATTGAAATCCGGCGCCTGGAATACGACATCGCGGCCGCGCAGCGAAAAATCCTGGCCGCCGGCCTCCCGGAACGGCTCGCCGAACGGCTGGCTTACGGAAGATAAAATGATGAAGGTTGAATGCTGAAGGATGAATTCCCGAAGTAGCGCGCTTTTCCGGCCAGCTTTCATCCTGCTTAATTCAGCCGTCATCATTTGAAAATTCTCATCCTCAAACCCAGTTCGCTCGGCGACGTGATCCAAGCGTTGCCCGTGCTGCGTTTGTTGAAACTGCATTATCCCGGTAGCGAAATTTTCTGGTGGATTGATTCGGCGCTGGCCCCGCTGCTGACCGGTGATCCCGACCTCGCGGGCGTCGTCCTTTTTGAGCGCAAACGCTGGGGCAAACCACGGCACTGGCCGGAGATGTTTCGCAGCCTCCACTGGCTGCGCGCCCAAGAATTCGATCTGGTCATTGATCTCCAATGCCTCGCGCGCAGTGCGCTGTTCGCCTGGCTGGCGCGCGGAAAGTTTCTCGCCGGCCTCGACGAAGTCCGCGAAGGCGCGCGCGGTTTTTATGATTTTGCCGCGCCGCGCAAAACTTATCACACCCACGCCGTGGACTGGTATCTCTCCGTCCTGCCGCCGCTCGGCGTGCCGGTGCATCACCATTTCGCCTGGCTGCCCGAACGGCCCAAAATCGCCGCCGCCGTGAACGCCAAATGGCCGGTGAAGTCCTCCCGCTGGATTGCGCTCCAACCCGGGGCCCGCTGGCTCAATAAACGGTGGCCGGTGGAACATTTTTCCGAACTCGTCCGCCAACTCGGCAAACGATTTCCAACCGCGCGCGTTGCCATCGTCGGCGGCCAGGACGACGCGTTGCTGGGCGACATCATTTCGAGCGCCGACCCGGCGCGGTGTTTGAACCTGTGCGGCCGGACGTCATTGCTGGAGATGGTTGAGTGGCTCCGTGGTTGCGAAGTGCTGGTTACGAATGACACCGGCCCGATGCACGTCGCCGCCGCGCTCGGCAAACCAGTGGTCGCCCTGTTCGGCCCGACCGAGCCGCGCCGCACGGGGCCGTATGGTCAGTTGGAAAATGTTTTACGGCTGCCCCTGCCCTGCGCCCCCTGCCTGAAATCGGTATGTCACGTCCCCGACATGGAGGAATGCCTGCGCGCCATTTCGCCGGCGACCGTGGTGGACCGGGTGGCGCAAAGATTTTCCTAAAGCGTTCGGCGGGATGACCGAAGGTAAGGGGAAATGATCTCGTCAGCGGCCAACGATTGTTGTGAGCTACCTTCCACCGGGAAGGCGGGCTTTACTTGCCACACCGCCTCGACCGTCAGCCCCGCCATGACCCAACCGCCGGCCGCCAAGACCCGAATCTTGTTCGTGGATGATGAGGCCTCGATGCTGCGCGTGCTGAAGATGGGCATGCGGCCGATGGCGAATGAATGGGATCTGCAATTTGCCGAAAGCGGCGAGGAAGCGCTGGCGTTCTGCGACCAGCAGCCCTTCGATGTCGTGGTCACCGACATGCGCATGGGCGGCATGAACGGCGCGCAATTATTGAATCAGGTCATGCGCCGGCATCCGCAAACCGTGCGCATTGTCCTTTCGGGCTACGCGGACTTGAGCGAGGTGGTCAGTTGCGTGGGCTTGACGCACCAATTTCTCACCAAGCCGTGCAGTTTGGAGGATTTGAAGAACTGCCTGAAACGCGTCACCGGCATCAAACATCAGCTCGGCCATGAAAAATTGCGCGAATTGACCGGCGGCCTCGTCAATCTGCCCAGCCTGCCGAAACTGTATCTGGAAATCGCCGACGCGCTCCAGTCACCCCTGGCCTCGACCGAACGCATCGCTGAGATTGCCTCCAAAGACCCCGCGCTCTCGGCCAAGCTGCTGCAACTCTCCAACTCCGCTTTTTTTGGCTTCAGCCGACGCGTCTTCTCCGTGGCCGAGGCTGTGCAACTCCTCGGCTCAGGCGTGATCCAATCGCTCGCCCTGACCGTGCCGCTCTTCAGCGCGTTCGATCCGCAAAAATGCCCCGGTTTTCAACTGGAAGAAATTTGGGAGCACTCTGCCGCCACGGGGGCACTCGCCTGCCGCATTTACAGCCATCACCTGGACGATTCACACCTCGCCGAACAAGCGTTCGCCGCCGGCGTGCTGCACGATATCGGCAAATTGATCCTCGCCGACAAGTTATCTGGCCAATACGCGGACATCCTCGCGGAAGCCCACGCGACCCGGCGGCCGCTGCGTGAAGTGGAGCGCCAACACCTCGGGACTTCCCACGCCGAAGTCGGCGCGTATCTGCTCGCCTTGTGGGGGTTGCCCGTGCCACTCGTCGAAGCGGTCGCCTGCCATCATCATCCGCGCCGCTGCGGCAACCCCAGCCTCTGCCTCTCCGGCGTCATTCACATCGCCGATGCCCTGCAGCATTCCCTCGGCACCCAACCCGATGCCATTCCCAGCCCCGTGGATGTTGACTATCTTAAATTCATCGGCATGGAGGCCGACTACGAAATCTGGCGGCACGAACATCTGCAGAAATTCCACGAATCCGTTTGACGCCCGTCCCGCCGCGCCGCACTTTTCAAAAATGAAATTTGCCGCCGCCTGCTTTATTAAACTCCTTCTTTGCGCCGGACTGCTTGGCCCGGCGCTGGCTTCGGTTGGCATGGCCCAGGAAGATGCTACCGCTTATCCGCCCCCGCATTCCCGCGAACTGTCCGTGCCGCTGTTCAACGGCCGGGATTTTTCCGGCTTCACCTTTTGCACGAAGGACAATGCCGACCCCTTGAAAACCTGGAGCGTCACCAACGGCGTCATTCACTGCACCGGCACGCCCATCGGCTACCTCCGCACTACGTCGAGCTACAGCAATTATTTTCTCACCGTCGAATGGCGTTTCGTCAAGGTCACGCCCAAGGCCGACAACAGCGGCATCCTCGTCCACCTGCAATTGCCCGATAAAGTCTGGCCGCAATGCGTGCAAGTCCAAGGCAAGCACACGCGGCAGGGCGATTTGTTTTTGATGGCCGGGGCCGAGTCAAAGGAGCATGAAGGCAAGGACGCCAACACGCCGATTCCGCTGCGCGGCGAATCCATGGAGAAACCCGTCGGCGAATGGAACAAGGCGGAAACCATCTGCATCCACAACCAAGTCGAGTCTTTCATCAACGGCAAGTTCGTCAACGAAGTGACCGAATGCACGCTCAACGACGGCTTCATCGGCATCCAGAGCGAAGGCGGCGAAATTGAAATTCGCGCGATCTACTACTCGCCGCTGAAATATTGATTGATAGCCGCCGACATGAGGAGGCTCATATTTTTCCCACTATTTGAAGTGAGTCTCCTCACGTCGGCTGCCATAAAGCGCTCACCTCGCCAGCCTTTTTTCCACCCACGCCTTCGCCTCGTCCGGCGTTGTTAATTCATCCGCCAGTTGCAACTCGCGGATTTCCGCCAGCAACGCGCCGAGTTCCCTGCCCGGCTTCAGGCCGAGCTGGATCAAATCAGTGCCGGTCAGCAGCGGCGGACGGATGCTCGGCTGCTGTTCCAACTCCGCCGCCTGCTCGATCAAAAAATGGTAATGCGCCAGATCACAGAAGGAGCCAAGGCAGTCGAGCCGGTGCAGTGCCATTTCTAGGGAAAATGTTTCCCGCATCAGCAGGCGCCGCAGCGTCGCCTTGCGCATCTGCTTCACGTCCTTGAACTGCATGTGATGCCGCACCGCCGCCACGATTTCTTCCATCTGTTTGTTGGGAAAACGCAGCCGCTGCAAAATATTTTCCGCCATGTCCGCGCCCACTTTTTCGTGACCGTAAAAATGGATCTTGCCCGTCGCCGGATCGCGCTCCGCCGTCACCGGCTTGGCGATATCGTGCAACAACACCGCCCACGGCAACGACTCGCTGGCACCCGCCGGCATTTTTTCCAGCATCAGGCGAATGTGATTGAACACGCTGCCTTCGGGGTGAAAATCCGGCGACTGCTCGCACCCGATCGTGGCCGAGAGTTCGGGCAAGACGTGCGCCATCAGTCCGCTGTCGCGCAATAGCACCAAGCCACGCGCGGCCGGCGAATAATTTGCCGGTGGGTCCGCCTTCACCCCAACCCTCTCTCCGGGAGAGAGGGCCGGGGTGAGGACGGACGTTCCACTCAACGGCGGACTGAATAATTTTATCAACTCATCCCGCACGCGCTCGGCGCTGATAAGCTTGATTTTCGGCGCGAGCTTCTGAACCGCAGCGAACGTTGCCGGTTCGATTTCAAAATTCAACTGCGCCGCGAAACGCACCGCCCGCAGCATCCGCAGATGATCTTCGCCAAACCGTTCCTCCGGCGTGCCGATGGTGCGGATGATTTTCGCGCGCAGGTCTTTTTCGCCGCCCACCCAGTCGTGGATTTCTTGCGTGAGCGGATCGTAAAAAAGTCCGTTCACCGTGAAATCGCGGCGCGATGCATCCGCCTCGGCGTTGGCGAAAATAATTTTTTCCGGGCGACGGCCATCCTGGTAATCCGCCTCGGCGCGGAACGTGGCCACCTGGAATTGCTGGCTGCCTTCGACCACAATGATGACGCCGAATTTTTTGCCGACGGGAATGGTTTTGCGGAATAGCTTTTCGACCTGATCCGGCTTGGCGTCGGTGGCGATGTCATAATCCAGCGGTTCGCGGCCCAGCAAGAAATCGCGCACGCAGCCACCCACCCAAAACGCGGCGAAGCCCGCCGCTTGCAGGCGCGCGACAATGTCCCTGGCGATGGCTCTGGGCACAGCGGGCGGCATCTTCGATTCAACCTTTATTCATTGGGATTATTTGGAGCGGGCGAAGGGAATCGAACCCTCGTTTCCATTCCGGCAGGCGAACACCCATAAAACCCTTTATTATCAGCACATAAGAACCTTGTTGACATAGCCTACTGTTAGCATTATTGTTAGCAGTGTTATGGCAAGCGTTCATAAACGACCGGCTTCAAAATACTGGCACGCGGCTTTCCGCACTTCCGATGGCCGACTGGTTCTCCGCTCCACCAAATGCCAGGACCGTTCCAAGGCGCTCGCCGCCGCGTTTGAATACGAGCGCGCCGCCAAGCTCGCGGGGGCGGGCAATCTCGTCGAGGCGCAGGCGCGCAAAATCGTGGCGGACATCATGGAACGGGCTGGCGGAGAAGAAACGCTTCGCGCGCCGACCATCAAATACTACTTCGATCAATGGCTGGCGACGAAAAAAGTCCGCAAAGCCGTTTCCACCAATGCTCGTTATGATGGCGCGGTGCAGAACTTCTACGCCTCGCTGGGCGAACGGGTAAACAAGCCACTCACCTCGTTGACGTCGCACGACGTGGAGCGCTTCATGACAGCCCGGACGGATGAGAACCTCTCCTCATCAACCGTGGTTTTGAGCGTCAAAGTCATTCGCACCGCTCTGAATCACGCGCGGCGGCAAGGCATGATTCCGACGAATCCGGCCGAAGCCGTGGAACTCCCCAAAGTGAAGAGTGTTGAGCGCGGCACGTTCACGCCGGAAGAAGTGAAGATTCTCGTGGATACTGCGAAGGACGATTGGAAAACGCTGATACTGCTTGCCTATTACACAGGCGCGCGACTTTCCGACTGTTGTCGGATGGCTTGGGCGGATGCGAGTTTGAGCGGCGGAACACTTACCTACACGCAAGCAAAGACAGGCGAGAAAATCACCGTGCCACTGCATAGCGAATTGCTGGCGCACTTGGAAGCACTGGCCGGCACCGATAAGCCGGAAGTGTTCATCATGCCACGCATGGCTGGATTGAAGCCCGGCGGGCGCAATGGACTTTCGCAGACCTTCAAACGCCTCATGCGGAAGGCGGGTCTGGATTTACAGGCGGTGAAAAGCGCGGGCGTGCGACAACTCTCGCGGCGCACGTTTCATGCGTTACGGCACAGCTTCACCAGCGCGCTGGCGAACCAAGGTGTCAGTGCGGAAGTGCGGATGAAACTCACGGGCCACAAAACGGAATCCATCCACCGCGGCTACACCCATCATGAGCTGGAAAAACTCCGCGCCGCCGTGGAGAAACTTCCATCCCTCAATTCAAAATGAAAAGAAACCCGCTCGCAGAAGCTTTGTCAGGCATCTGCCCTCCTATTCAACCCGATAGCTGCCCAAAGGTTGAACAACTTACTATGATCGCCGCAACCTTGGTGAGGAATACAAAAGAGGAAACGCCAGATGAATTGGCTGATCGGGCGATGAAACTATGGTTGGCAGCGCGGAAACGAATTTATATTGCAGATAAGGAAGCCGAATTAAGAAAGCAAGATAACGATTTGCGATTAAGTTCTTTTCGTTGGCCCGCAGAAGCCGACACATTCTTTCCGACCGATGACTATCCAGTAACACGCGACATGTTTTTGCGGAGAATGCTACCGAAATACAAGAGCCGCACCTGGGACTTGGCGCGGCTTGCAAAATCCTTTGTGCGAGATGTTCTATGCGAAAAGAATGAAGTGCAGCCATCAAAGGACGAGATTGACGAGCTTTACGGCGGTTGGGCTCCTTGCAAAAATGCGGATCGTGTTGCTGGCGGTCACGGGCATGTCTCCGGCCGTGCTCACCGAGACCGTTTGGGGTCTATCGCATCCGAAGGCTGGCAGCGACGACGAACCAATCATTCCGCACCGCATCGTTGTGGTAACCACCACCGTCGGGCGGCGTGAAATTGAGGGCAGCTTATTCGCGCCACGTCCAGATTTTGCCGGGCTTTCCGCATGGGCTGCGCTGCGGGCGGCACTGGCTGCCGAAGGTCACGATCTGAACGGCCGCCTTCGTTTCGGCACCACGCCAGATGACGTGCGCGTGTTCACCACCACGGATCGCGCCACGGGGCGCACGGCCGAGATGGATGACATCCGCACGCCCGCCGACAACGAAGCAGCGGCCACGTTCATCCTGGAACAGGTGCGCGGCTTGGTTGAGGATCCCGACAAGACGGTCATTGCCTCACTGGCCGGCGGTCGGAAAACTATGGGGGCATTGCTTTACGCCTGCTTCACCCTGCTCGGCCGGGATACCGACCGGCTCACCCATGTGCTGGTGACCGAACCATTCGACCAGTGCCGTGACTTCTTTTTCCCCACGCAGCCGGGCGGAGCGCTGACGCACCGCGATGGTTCCACGCGGCAACCAACCGACGCTGCCATCGTATTGGCAGATGTTCCGTTCGTGCCGCTGCGTAATCTTTTCCGCCGCGAACTCGGACGTTCGGCCGGCGGCTTTCTGCGACTCATCGAATCCTGTCGTGCCGGCGTGCGGGAGCGCGTCAGTGATTCCATGCGTTTGACCATAGAGCGGGGGCGACCAGAAATCGAAATCAACGGCTCCCGACTCCGAATGGCCCCCCGCGAACACCTGTTGCTGCTGTTCTTGGCCAATCGAACCAAGAATGGCGAACCCCCTTTTGCCATGCAGAAAGACGCCCTGGATGCGCTCAATGACTTTCGAGAATCTCTGCGGGCCGAGGCCCCGACCCGTGATTGGTCGGATTGGCGCCTCACCGACAGCTTGAAATCTCCGATCGCGGACGATCAGGACATCCGCCGCGCCCTCTCCAGCCTGCGCGAAAAGATTCTTGCGCTCGGCGGTGACGCAGCGGCACTGGCGGCTTGCCTCCCGGAACGCGGGCGGTTCTCTCTGGATCTGCCTGCTCCACTCCTTTTCCTCAAGCCCTGACCCACGTCACTGGACGTCCGAGTTACTACGCGACGAAGCGCCGGCGGCTAGACTGTGCTCGTGAATAGAATACGAGTTACAAATTGAAAGACGAAAACACGCCATGCCCACCGCCTGCATCAATCAACCCGACTGCCGCGTTCACCTCAAGAGCGAGCGGCTTGAAATTTTCGGCCGTAACGAGCAGACGCAGCGCGAGGGCGTGTTGCGTGAGATTCCGTTGCGCGACCTGGAGCGGCTCATCGTCACCGAGTCGGTGCAGATCACGTCCGCCGCGATGGCCGCCCTGTTGCGGGCCAATATCCCCGTATGTTATCTCGGCTGGAATGGCCGGTTCCTCGGCGGCTTTCTCCCCGCCACCAATCAGCATGGGCTGGCTCGCCTGCATCAGTATGAGCGCACGCGCGACTCGGCGTTTGGCCTGACCATCGCCGGACGCATCATCGCCGCCAAGCTCTACAACCAACGCCGCATCCTCCAACGCCTGCAAGCCAGCCGCCGGAACGAGGAAACTGAGGTGGCCAGGACGCCAATCCAAGGCGCGCTGGACTGGCTCGATGCCTTGTTCGCCCCGTTGAGCCGTAGCGCTGGGCTAGACGAGTTGCGCGGTTACGAGGGCGCGGCCACCGCCCGGTATTTTCAAGCCTGGGCCAGCTTTCTACCCGCGGACTTCCCTTTCGAACGCCGCAGCACGCGCCCGCCGCTAAACCCGGTAAACGCCTGCATCTCTTTTGGAGCCACGTTAATCTACCACGAAACCGTCGCCTTCTGCCACGCTCACGGACTGGACCCCGCCCTCGGTTTGCTGCACGCCACCGAAGATGGCCGCTGGTCTCTAGCGCTGGACCTGATGGAACCTTTCCGCCCCGTTCTGGTCGAGGCGCTGGCGCTGGATCTATTCAGTCACCAAATCCTGAAAGCCGAGTCTTTCGAGGCGCGTGAAGGCGGTGTTTATCTCAGCGAACCCGGCCGCAAAAAGTTTTTTCTCCAATACGAGCGACGGATGGAACGGCAGTTTCTCTCGGAAGCCGCGGCGCATCGCACCACCTTGCGCCAGCAGTTGGAACAGCAAGCTGTATTGTTCAAGGCGGCCCTGGAGCAATCAGATCGGTTCCAACCTTTCCTGATGAACTGACTTATGGATGATTGGTGGCAACAAGCCTTCCCGCTGGTGCCCTATCAAAAGAAACCGCCCGGAGAAACCGAGATGTTAATACTGGTGGCCTACGACATTGCCGATCCAAAGCGCCTGGCCCGGGTGGCCAGTATTTGCGAGGACTATGGCGTAAGGGTGCAATACAGCATCTTCGAGTGCCGGCTGGACGAGGATCACTTCACTGACTTTTGGCTCAAACTGCTCGAGGAAATCGAGGTGCAGGAGGATCGGGTGGTAGCCTATAAGATTGACGCACGATCCGCCAAGGAAACGTTGACCGCGGGCACGATGGTCTGCTCAGAGAAAGTCCTGTGCTATCTGGTATGAAGCGCCATTCTTCCAGCTGCCATCGTGTCAGGTCGGGAACCCAGCGACCGCAAAAAGTCGGGTCTGCTGACCTGAAACGAAACTGGCGTATCGACAGACGCTTTGGCATTACTTTGGTTGCGTCGGGAAGCGCTGATCCGCGCCATTCGTGGCCGGAGGAGGTGGTCCCGACCTGGAAGTCCCTTAAAGCTTTGACTGGCAATCAGTTTAGGAGCCAGCGCAGCCGATGGGCTGAATGCCGAAAGGCAATGGAGACCTTGTCGCTGGCGCTATTGATCGCGCGCAACACCAAAGGCAGCCGATGGGCTGAATGCCGAAAGGCAATGGAGACACGGTCGCGGAAAGTTTGACGGCAGCTTGCTTGATAGCGCAGCCGATGGGCTGAATGCCGAAAGGCAATGGAGACGGTGGGCCTGCAATCGCCATAGTCGAGCCTCGTGGTTGGCAGCCGATGGGCTGAATGCCGAAAGGCAATGGAGACATGCCCATCGTGAGTTCTGGAGCGAACAAGCGAGCGAACAGGCAGCCGATGGGCTGAATGCCGAAAGGCAATGGAGACAAAGCCAGCCGCTTTCAAATCAACGAAAGCGCGAGCTTGCAGCCGATGGGCTGAATGCCGAAAGGCAATGGAGACTCCGGCACAAGCCAGAATCCCGGCACACGGTAAGCGCCTTGCCGATGAGCGCGTCCGCGTGGCCCTGCACCTTAAGCCAGGCGCGCAAATACTTTGGTTCGATGTTGCGGTTGCCTTCGCGCACTTCCCAGTTGCCGAGATAACCGTAGCCCAGCGTCTCGCGGAACAGCTTCACCACCCGCTGCTGCGTCTTGCGTTCTTTTTGGCCTATATTGTCCATATTATCTTTGGGTCGCCATTTTTCCCATGATTGGCGCACAGGCTTTTGCAAAGTCCAGAAGTTGTTGTGAAACCTCATCAAGAAACTCGTCATCCTTGTGCATTCGCCACAGCACCTTAGGCTCACGCCAATCAGCAGCAGGCGAGTGCATTTCCACCATCGCCTCCCACCATGCCATTGAACGGGCGGATGGAAAGCGCTCCTGAACAGCGGCCAATAATTCCGGGTAAAACTCTCTTTTCCTGATCATATCCTCGTCCCGCCACAACCCAAAAACCATCTTCTGGCCATATTTTACGCACTCCAAACTGACGGAATACCCTTCCGGCCAACTTGGTTTCCACACGAAGAATTTACCATATGCATCAGTGAAAAAAGTGTTATAAGGCTCAAGCTGCCACCCCTTTAATTTCTTACCCATTTCCGCACCTAGCCTATCCAGGAAGGCTGAGACAATTTGTCCTCTAACTATCGGCCACGCCTCGCCGACGGCGCCGGCGATACCTAGGTTGCGCTCATTCTTTAGGATGTAATCGTGAATGGATTCACTTTTCATAATCTTTAGTCTCCGAGCTGTAAATTGGTTCGCGCTGATATTCGGCTTCGATATACGCCATGAGGTCGGACAGGAAAGCGTTAATCCTTTGCGCAGCGCACTGTTGGCGGCAACTATCTAGCCACTGCCGCAGTTCGTCATGGTAGCTCCAACAGTGCAGCTTGCCACTGGCCGTGAGCGTTGCTATTTCCGACTGACTGACGGACTCCGGCGGTCGGCCATTCGGTGACAAGTAAATCAATGCCGCCTGGATGGAACCGCTTCGCGTGCAATGGTGAAGGTGTTCCAAATAATCTTTCACCTGATCCAGTTGTTCGGCGGAATCAATTTTGTTTTCGATGGCCAGCACCGTCCCGGCCTCGACCAAAATGTCCATGCGGCGGCGGCTATTGAGGATTCTGTCCGTCGAAGCCTCACGCCGCACGCTGGCGTGCCGGGTTTGCTGCCCGGTCGCCTCCAGACCCAGTTGAATCAACATCAGGCGCAGGAACAAGTTGCCCTGACCGTGGGTGCCCTTCGGGTTGAGCAAGAAGGCCAGCACGTCAGACAGCCGGTTTTCGTCCGGCTCGATGAAATGAAAGACGTTGAAGCCGCTGGCCAGCTTTTTGTCGAGGCGGAGCCGTGACTTTTCAGACGCGGCGAGGCTGTGGCCGACGACACGGAAAAAGCTATCCAGTTGAATCCGGTTGACAGCATCGGCGGGGGCTTGCTCAACTCGATCCAGGCGGGAGCTGACATCGGCGAAGAACTGTTCCAGCGCGGCCCGGTTCACGGTTTGGGGCGGCGAGCCACGAGTGACTTTGCCGTTGGTGGTCCTCAACGCCGTGCTCCTTTGTAGGGTTTCGGAAGAAGGTCGCCCGGTAGGTAGAGCGGGTGAACTGGCGTGATGCCGTCTTTGGCTAATCTCAGGCAGCACAGCCCACCGTGATGATGTAGTGCGTTGGCAACGGCTTGGCCGCGCTCTTTCAGTTGTTTCGGGGGTGCGCCATAAGCAAGCACAACGGTTTTGGCTCGACGCGCCATGCTCTCAATAGATTTGTCATTCTCTGGCCCGACGGGGTCATCAACGCCCAGTAGTCTGGTTTTGTCCGTGGCGCGGTAGGCGTGGACATTCCCGATCAGTTGGCCGCCGTAGCCCCAGGCGCGGGCAAAATTTCCGGTTTTACGCAACGTGGGATCACTGTAATCCAAACAGGCCACGCTGGGATTCATGAGAATCCACAGGACCAGCGGCTTGCTCTGATCCCAAATCTCGGCCAACTCGTAACGGTATTGGCCGCATTCTGAAAATCGGGCTGTGACGACGGAATCGGCGGGCCAAGCGGGGCGAGATTTACCACCAGGATCGTGTTTCGCGCTGGATGTGCTCATGGATTGGTGCATTGGGGTCTGGCCGACCGCGTCCATGCCCGCCAGCAATTCCTGCATGAAGCCCGGCGTGCGGGTGTGCGGCTTGGCGGCTCTGCTCATACGGTTTTGCTCCGGCTTGCGATTACCTTCAGCCTGGTTTTCCCCACAACGGTCAGGCGATATTGCTGGAGACGGCTGCTGGGTTTTTCCGGCAAGGTCATTTCAACCAAGCCTCCTTCGAGGGCCGGACGCAGATAGTTGGCCCGGAATGTTGGACGGTGTTTCAGCCCCAGCCGCTTCTGAATTTCGGACGGGGCCAATGACCGACCACCCACCACGATGATCAGCATCTCGACTGGGTCGGCGACTGGGTCGGCGACTGGGTCGGTTGGCGTGCCCTTCGGGACCGCCGGATAGGCGAACTCCACCCACAGCCCGGCTGGCTCGTAGCGCAGCACGGGCACTGGCGTCCCGGCGGCGCGACACGCCTCCATGATCCGTTCGATCCCGCGTCCCCATGACTCGATCATGCCCGCCCGGAAGAAGGCGTTGGCCACATCGGGGTTGAACGGGTGCGAAGGATGTTTGCCCTTCAATTTGGCCACGGTCCAGGCAGGCGGCAGCTCCCCCGGATTCCACAGCATCAGCTTGTCCGCATAGACGCTGATCTGGATGGGTGCCCCGGCGGAATAATCCTTGTGGATGACGGCGTTGAGCAGCGCCTCGCGCAGCGCGGCCTCGGGCACCGGGAACGTCTCAAACCGCTGGAGTCCCTGATAGGTCAACCCCGCCTTGAGATACTTCGTCAGCAGCAGGTCCATCGTCTTTTCCACCTGCGCGAAGAGGTCGCCATGAATCTCGTCGTGATACAGCAAATCCGTGTTCGTGCGGAAGAAGCCAATCTTCACAAACGCCGCCGTGACGAACCGCTCGGGATCGGGATGAAACAGCAGCACCGCCGCGCGCTTGAGGTGGGCGGCATCCCGCAGCCGCAGCTTTTCAATCAGGCCGGGCGCGGATTCCCGGAGGATCGCGGAATCCAGCCGCTGACTCTGCCGCGCCAGTTTGCGGAAGCGGTCAATGGCCGCTTTGGACAAATCCTTGACCGCCACCTGTGGCACCGGCACGCCGTCCCAGTGCTTGCCCTGTTTGCGCAGGAGAAACTTGTCCAGCGCCGCGCCCTTCAACTCCTGCTTGGTGCTGCCGCTGCGGAGATGATACTCGCCCTTGTAGCTCACGGGATACGGATAAGGCTCCACCACGATTTCCAGATATTCCTTGCCGGCTTCCTCGCGCAAGTTCACGCCCACCATGATGCCGAGAATGTCTCGCACCTTGTTGGGAATATCTTCCATGAGCCGCGCCGAGTCCGGCACGCCGACGACCACGCCCCGGTCGTTCCGGCCAATGTGCAGGACGCCGCCCTCGGCATTGGCAAAGCCGCAAATCCAGCGCAGATACTCGTCGCGCCACGACTCCTTCCACTCGATCTGTTGGTTCTCTTTCATACGAGGCGGGTTCGCCCGGTCAGCAATTCCTGTTATTTCACCGGCGACCTAAAGGCAAGTGCCACGAGTATCTTCACATTGTTCGATTGCGGCACCGGTAACAATGGCACCACAGCATCAATATATGGGTTTACGAAACCCGCGAAATGGTCGGCAATCTCGTTTTTGAACAACTCCTCATGGCGATATATCCGTTTTCTCTGCTTCAGATATTCGTGGATTTTTTCATACTGGTTCTCGATTTCATAGTCCACGTCATCTTCCAAATCATCCTCGTAGGTTTGATAGACGACGGACCGTGCGTGCGCTATTCCGTTGCGAAAATTAAAAAGAAGCCTTACACCGTCAATCAACGGTTTGTTATCTAACGCTTCTTCAAGTGGCCTTCCAAGCGTCAAAGTAAACAATTCAGGAAAATCTTTGAATGTCGCCCTTGAAACCTTTTTAAGAAAAGCGTGGTCTAATCTGCCCTCGAACGTGTCGTGAGGGGCAAATCTACTTCCAATGATAAATGAATTGAGGCACTCCACTAGAAAACCTTCAAGACATGCAGCGGAAAGCAGAACTATGGTTGCGTTGATGCCGCGATTTCTTTCATGGAACTCGATCCGTTCGGCCTGAGTTTTTACCTTGTTGCGATCCTGTTGCAACCATTTGACCATTGAAGGAAAGGTCGTCCAAATGGCTGTCTCGTTATAAGAGGTTACTTTCTTATGTGAGGCGTCTGGCTTTTTTGCGGTCATAATTTAGATCAACCGTGTTCTTCCAGTCAGCAATTCCTGCATCATGCTCTGCTTGAGGGCGCGGGTCTTGGCGCGGCGCTGCTCCAACGCCGCCAGCTCCATCCCCATATACAAACTTTGTTTTGTTTTAGAATAAAAGATGTGCATGGCAAGTAATCATAAATGCGAAAGTTTGTTTCGATAGGCGTCCAAGTTGGGGATTTTTGCTGGAGTATGCTTTTGCAAATTCTCTAACGTGGTCAGCACGAAAAGCACAACAAAATGGGTGTCTAAATCGTTCGTTGTCTGATTTAGTTCGCCAGTCGTTGCCAGCATGGCTCCGTGGGTAAAATTGCAATATGTCCGATAAACTACTTCATAAAGCGGTAACATCTTCGCTTCTATGGCTGCATCTCGGGTAGTTACCTTCTTCTCCTGAAACGGGTAATTTGGATCAAAACTTAGAAATAACTGCCTGTAATCGCTAAGAGCTTTAGCTACGTCCGCTGGCATTGTTGGTTGGAGGCGGGGAAGTTTCTTCTCCTCCATCAATTCCGAGTAAAGTTTGCGGAACAGGAATCCTTGCTTTTGCATCACGGCACAGGCCGAGAGCAGCGCTTCCAAGATCGGGCGCACTAAAAGCTTCGAAGCCTCGATCATCTTCGATCGTCGCAGGACTATGAAACCGCCAGCCGCCTGGTTTACCGAGACAGCGGCCCACACCAAATACCTAGCCTCAAGGGTTTTTACGGATTTGATTTCAACAGAATTGATTGCGTCCGAGAGGATGCTTTGAAGCTCGCATAGCAATTCCAAAAATTTCATTTCCTTCGAGGAGTTTATTGTGCTCATACCAGTCTGATCCTCCCGGTCAGCAATTCCTGCATCATGCCCTGCTTGAGGGCGCGGGTCTTGGCGCGGCGCTGCTCCAACGCCGCCAGCTCCGCGTCCATGTCCGTCAGCACCTCGGCGATGGCGGTTTGTTCGGCGATGGTAGCCCAGCTAATCTTGAGAGGCATTAAATCAACGGCGTGAATATGCGGCTGCGCTCCGCCAGTTTGAGCCTTGTAAATCTTTTCTTGGTTTAGCAGAAGCTGGAAATAAACAAACTCGACGGAGTAACCGCTACCCTCGCTGATCGTTGAGCAATCCGAAGCGAAGATGGGTGTATCAAAGAACGCTACATAACCTGCGCTCGCACCAGACGCACTCACCGTGATCGTCTTTCCAGTGCGATTCGGCTTATTGTGGAAGTAGGCCGGTTTCATACCGCCAGCAATTACAGGAACAGGCCCGTCAATCGCGTCCTTTTCTGTGATGAGCTGTCCTTTCGTGATCTTAACCACGTCGCCCAGCCGCTTCGACTCCCACTCGCCGTGGAAGCCGGGGAGGCGGGTTTGGCCGGTGAGGAGCTGCTGCATGGCGGCCTGTTTGAGGTCGCGCTTCTTGGCGATGAGCTGGTCCAGCGCGCCGAGCAGCGCATCCACATCGCTCAACGCCCCCGCGATGGCGCGTTGTTCTGGAAGCGGCGGCAATGGAAGTTCCAGCGCCTTGAAGAAAGGAAGCCCAATCGTCTTTATCGTATTACCGACCCCAATGCGCTCGAACTCGGTTTTCTGTGACTGAAGCCAGTAATAGAGGAAGTGATTGCTCAAGCGCGGGCCACATTGCCAAGCTATGAAGTGTTGGCTCACCGCCATCACATCTCCTGTGATCGCGCTTTTTCCGAGTCTTGAGCCATCCCGTGATAAAACCACGGTCCCGGCTGGATATTCGACCGTCGAAGAATTTGCAACCCCAGCCGGTGTTATGTGTTCCGAAGTATCTGAAATAAAGAGATTATCAAGATCGTCTGAATCCTTCAAAGAGAGCCACTTGATTTGGCCGTTCCAATAATTAGGATTAGCCTTATCTGGTGTGTGGCCGCTGCCTCGCTTTGCCACGGAGTCCAGTAAAGCAGCATTCCACGCTGGGTGGGCTGCATCCGCGTTCGCCTTATCCCTCATCTCCATAACGCTCCCATTTTCTTGAGGTGTTCGTCCACGCGGGCGGCGAGCGTCGCCGCTTCGCCGGTGAACTGCGGCAGAGGGGTGGCATAGCGTTCGGCCAGTTGGCGGATGCGCCCGGTAAGCGTCTGCGACACGCGATCCAGTTCGCCCTGCACGGCGGCGGCAATCGTGGCCAGCCATTTATCATCCACCACGAGCGTCTTGATGTCGTCCTCGGTCAGCTTGCCATACTGCGCCGCGACCTTGAGCAGCAACGCTTCCTGCGCGTCGTTGACCTTCGCGCTGGTCGCGGCTGCTTTTTCGGCGAGGGCGAGGTAGTCGTTCAGCACCTTGCGCTCGTCCGCCGCGTCGGCGTCGCCCTTGATGTCTTTCAGCCGCGCCGCGACGGATGCCTTGGTGAGCTTGTCTTTGTCGTTCTTGGCCGCTTCCAGCAAGGCGTCCTCGCCGCCGTGTTCTTCGGCCATCTCTTCCAATGCCTGCTCGCTGGCTGCAACTTCGGCTTCCAGTTTCTCAATGGCTGCCTGCTCGGCGGCAAAGTAGCGCGCGATGACCAGCGCGGTCGGGATCAACTCGGCTTTATACTTCATTTTGCCGACGGTGAAATCGGGCTTCTCCTTCGTTTTCTTTTCCTTGTCCTCGATGATGAGCCGGGGCTTGGCGGCTTCGCGCCAGCCGTCGCTGACGATCATGTAAACGTCGTCCTGCATGGTTTCGGCCCAGTAGTCCATGAGGTGTTGATACACGTCGTAGGCGTCGAGTAGCCGGGCTTTCTCAAACGTGGCCAGCAAATCTTCGGAGAGTGTTTCGATGAGCGCCTTGGGCTTGCCGCCTTTGGCTATGCCTTTCAAACGCGGGACGTTGGCGGCTTTCCATTTCGCAAACAGTTTCGTGGCGGACTCGTTGTAAGCGGTGAACTCGGCATGTCCGAAGATGGCGGCTTTGACTTCGCCGATGGGCACGCGGAGCTGGGTGTAGCCGGGGCGGTCGGCTTTTTTGAACAGCGTGGCGCGCACGGCGGGGAACACCTGCCAGAAGTTTTCCAACGCATCAATGTCGCGGTTCGGGATGCCGCCGCGCAGGTGGCCGTCAATGTCCTGCAAATCCTCCGGCTCGGTGCTGTCAATGTAGCGCGGGAGGTTGAGGTTGAAATCGTTCTTCGCGTCGCTGATTTCCGTGAGCGACACCATGCGCGAGTAGCGGGGGATTTCCGCCAGCCGCGTGAAGGCGTCCACGATCTTGTGAATGTCCTGCGCGCGGAGGCGGTTCTTGTTGCCGTCTTTGATGAACGCCTTGGAGGCATCAACCATGAAGATGCCCTTGCGGGCGCTGGCGTTTTCCTTGTCCAGCACGATGATGCACGCCGGGATGCCCGTGCCGTAAAACAGATTCGCCGGCAGGCCGATGATGGCCTTGATGTAACCGCGCGACACGATCTCGCGGCGGATGGCCGCCTCCGCGCCGCCCCGGAACAGCACGCCATGCGGCAGAATGACCGCACCTTTGCCGCTGCTTTTGAGAGAGGCGAGGATGTGCAGCAGGAAAGCGTAGTCGCCATTCTTCTGCGGCGGGATGCCAAAGGCGAAGCGTTTGAACAGGTCGTTGGCCGGGTCGAAGCCGTTGCTCCACGCCTTGGTGGAAAATGGCGGATTGGCGACGGCGAAATCGAACGTCTTGAGCGCGCCGGTCTTGGCGTCCTTGAAGTGCGGCGTGGACAGCGTGTTGTCCTGCCAGATTTCCGCCGTGGGGCAATCGTGCAGGATCATGTTCATCCGCGCGAGCGCCTTGGTGGCGTTGTCCATTTCCTGCCCGTAAAGCGCGAGGTCGTGGCCGGTCGCGCCCTTGGCTTCGTCGTGCGCCTTGAGCAGCAGCGAGCCGGAGCCGCACGTCGGATCGTAAATGGTCTGGCCCGCGCTGGTCGCGCTGCCGATGCCGATGACGCGCGCCATGATGCGCGAGACTTCCGCCGGGGTGTAAAACTGGCCTTTGCTCTTGCCGGACTCGGTGGCGAAGTGCCGCATCAGATATTCGTAGGCGTCGCCCAGCAGGTCGTCGCCCTCGGCGCGATTCTGGCCGAAGTCCAATTCCTGAAAGATGCTGACCAGTTTGGTCAACCGCGCCACCATGTCCTGACCCTTGCCGAGCTTGTCGGCGTCGTTGAAGTCGGCCACGTCAATCACACCCTTGAGGTCGTTTGCCTCGGCGAGCCGGGCGATGATCTTGTTGATCTTGTCGCCAATCTCCTTGTCGCCCTTGAGCGCCACCATGTCCGCAAAACTTCCGCCCGTGGGCACGTCGAGCAGATAACCCTTCTGGCTCGCGGCCTTGTCCGACACATATTTCATGAACAGCAGGACGAGGACGTAATCCTTGTATTGCGAGGCGTCCATGCCGCCGCGCAGTTCGTCGCACGATTGCCAGAGGGAGGAATACAATTCTGATTTTTTGATGGGCATGGGTCAGGATAAATTTGGCCAGAGTTGATGCAGGCGATGATTCAATTGAGCGTCGCGCAACAGCGTAAGATTGGACTTCGGGCGTAGCAAGGCTGCGGCGTGGCCCAATGTCTTGCGCACCTGTGGGAGCGTTTTTCGGCGAAGCACCTTGGGCGTTTCCAAGAAGATGATGGAACTGCGGTTGCCCTTACTGCTCGTGTAGTTCTTGATGTAAAGCACGCGCTCCGGCGGCGAGACCATGAAGCGACGGGGCGTTTCCTTTAGCACCTGCACCACGAGGTCGCCAGATTTCACCCGACGGGCAAAGACCGCGCCCGTCCATGAGAAATTCTCGACCTCGAAACGCCGTGGCGATAAAAGCCGACGACGGGCAATCGGCCGGCCCTGATGCTCGGCGAACGCAGCCTCTATGTCTCGTTCGCTCCTGGAAAGTTGCACAACCCAAGTTCGCGCGTGACCTGGGGCGAGCTTTGCGGCCTTACGGGTCTTACGAGCGCCGCCAACGATCTTTGGCGGACGGTAAATCTTCGCCATCTGCTGCGCATATTCCAGGGTGACGTGTTCTCCCAGCAGTGATTCAACAAACTTGGCCGACTGCCGCGCCAGCGCCGGGTGGGTGCCATGCACGACCGCCTCGACCAACGTGTTGGCGGAGGATTGGGAGACATTGGTGGAGCCAACAAAGACGGATGCACCAACGACAAACACTTTGGCGTGCAAATTAGTGACCGAGTGGACTTCGACCCCGCGCCGCAGCAGCACCAGCACCTCGCTGGGGCAAACGTGCCCCGCCTGCACTGAGCCTTCGCTAAAATCAATCACCAGCACGCTGCCAGCGCGCAGCGGCAGGAGTTTGCTGGCCGACCGCCCGAAGTAAGCGACCGCGACGCGACATTTGCCCGGCGATTTCCGCACGGCGCGCGTGATGGCTTTCCAAGGTTCGTCGGTCAGCAGTTTCATGCTATGGCAAGCTGTGCTGTTTGAAAAATTTCACGATGCTCGCCGCCGCACCGGCGGGGAATAGGTGCGGGCCGGGATGGATGAGCGTGACCACGGGGGCATCCAGTTTTGACGGATACAGCGTGCAATACTTCTCGCCCTCCCACGGCTGTCCATCGCCGCATTGATTCAGTTTCCTCAACGCGGCCATCGTCTGCTGCTGCCACTCGAATTTGACCAGCGTGTCGTTCGTGCCGGCAACATGCAGGACGGGTTTGGCGCTGAGTTGCGACCGGGTTCTGGCGGCGGCCGCCGCAGAAGGAGCGAACGCAGCGAACAGTTTGCCACGCGCCGCCCAGAGCAAATAAGTGAAGCCGCCACCGTTGGAATGGCCGGTGGCGTAAATCCGGTTGGCGTCCACCTTGTAATCCTGGTGAAGGCTGGCGAGGACCGCGTCGAAAAACTTTAGATCGCGGTCGCCCTGGTTGCCGACATCGGACTGCCAGCCCGGTTTCTTGCCGTCGGGATCAGTGAGGCGGCCAGGCGTGTTGAGTCCCTGCATGTAAACGACAATCGCCTCCGGCCAGTGGGTATGAAAGCTGAACATGCGCGCGGCGTTCTGCATGGAGCCGCCATGCCCGTGAAAGGCGAACACCACCGGCGCGGCATTTGTGCGGGCCGAGGGCGGGGCGTAAACGAGCGCCTCGCGGACGACGCCATCCACGGTCCACTGCCGGCGCGCGAGCATATCGGCGGCGCGCGCGGCGCCGACGGTCAACAGGGCGACGAGGCAAAAGCAGATCAGGCGGATGGCGGGCCTGGAGTTTTTTTGGAAGTTGCGGCCAGAGTTGGCGCGGGACTGGGCGGCCACAGCGCAGCAGCTTTTTTCAAGCGCGGCATTGTCGGCGCATGGTTCCATTGGAGCGACCCAGAGCATAATTAATTATTCCCGTGTGCTGTGCGCGGAAGATTATTTCAAATTGTTCCAAACGCAAATACGAAAGAGGCTGCCTGCTCGATGGACGCGCGGCGGCATCTGAAGGGCGCACGGGAAAAGGCGGCGGATGGACTTGCAAACATTTCTGAGTCGCCGCATGGTGTTCGTGTGAACTGGAAGCCGGGTTTGTTGGGCTCCAAATCCCAAACGGAAGCGCGGCATCCAATTGCAGGCGACACGACGAACAAGAATGAAAACCGACTACCCGCCAACTGGTCCGCGCCGCCGCAGTGAATATTTTGCCGATGGCAGTGCCCTGGTAGCGGTCGAAGGGGGAGGCATCCTGTTGATTGAGAGCCAGCCCCAATACAAAACTCCCCAACTAAAAGGCAAACGAGTGAAGCCAAATCGCCGAAACCAGCCGCACGTGCTGGCCGCGCGGAACAATAAATTTTCTCAAAATCCCCATAAACAACAGCCGTAAACGTAGCCGAAATAAGTGGACTTGTTAGCAGTGGACGTTAGCAGTGAGGCGTTTTGAATCCGACTAAAACCGTTAACGACCTTGTTACCATTGTCTAAAAACGATATTGGAGCGGGCGAAGGGAATCGAACCCTCGTGTGCAGTTTGGAAAACTGCCGTTCTACCATTGAACTACGCCCGCCTCACGCGGTGGCGCGCTGGCTTGTAGCAGGCAAATCATAACGTCCGCCCTTGTCTTGTCAACCCGCCGGCGATAATCCAACGGATAAAAAACATTAACCTCAGGCCCGGGCGGTGCGTCTCACCGCCTGATATGAGCGGCCCAAAAAACACCTCCGGTCGTCCGCCTCGGGCGTTCACCTTGATTGAACTGCTGGTGGTCATTGCCATCATCGCCATTCTGGCGGCGATGTTGCTGCCGGCTTTGGCCAAGGCCAAGGAAACCGCCAAACGCATTGCTTGCAACAACAACCTGCGCCAGCTCGGCATGGCCATGCGGATGTATGTGGATGACAACCAGGGCACCTTGCCGCCGCACACCACCGCCGCCCGCTGGCCGAACAAGTTTTATGATTATTACGGGAAAAACGTGAAAGTCCTGCTCTGTCCGACCGAAATCACCAACACCCCCTCCACGATTGGCCCGTCGAACAATGTGGCGGACGCTGCGTGGCGCAGCTATTTCATCAACGGCTGGAACGACTATTTTTACGACAAGCTCGGCGAGGCGGATTTCATCAGCCTTTATATGACCGGGCAATGCCAGACCGGCCTCAAGGAAAACGCGATCGTGCATCCCAGCGACACGATTTTGCTGGGCGAAAAAATTTCAGAACGCGGGGACTTTTACATGGATATGAGGGCGAGAGCTGGTTTTGGCGATGACTTTTCCGCCTACGCCCAAGACCGGCACTCCAGCCGTGGCGAAGGCTCCGGCTCTGGCGGCGCTAATAATACCTACGCCGACGGCAGCACGCGCTACAGTAAATATGGCAAGTGTTTGGACCCGCTAAACCTCTGGGCCGTCAGCGACGCAAACCGGATCGGCTACGCCTTCCAATACTGACGCACTTGCGCCAGTCCGCCGCTGTGGCTAAACTCGCGCGATGAATTCGCTGCTGCTCGCCGGCGGTCACGTGGTTGATCCCGCCAATCATTTTGATGCCATTGCCGATGTGCTCATCGTGGATGGAAAAATCTCCGCCATCGGGTCCAACCTTTCCGCTCCCGTCGGGCTCGAACGCTGGGACGCAACCGGAAAAATTGTCTGCCCGGGCTTGATTGATCTGCACGTCCACTTCCGCGAACCCGGCCAGACCGCCAAGGAAAATATCGCCAGCGGCACGGCGGCGGCGGCGCGCGGTGGCTTCACATCTGTCGTGTGCATGCCCAACACGGCGCCGGCCATTGACAGCGCGGGCACTGTGGCGCTGATTCACGAACGCGCCCGGGAACAGGGCATCGTGAATGTCTTTGTCACCGGCGCGATCACCAAAAATATTGCCGGTGAAGAACTCGCGCCCATTGGTTCGCTCAAGAAGGCGGGGGTCGTGGCCATTACGGACGACGGCCATTGCGTGCAGAACCACGACCTCATGCGCCGGGCGTGCGAATACGCCAAGATGTTTGACCTGCCCATTTTCGATCACTGCCAGGATTATTCCCTCGTGACGGACGGCGTGATGCACGAAGGCTATTGGAATCTGGCGCTCGGTTTGCGTGGCTGGCCCGCTGCTGGCGAGGAGATGATTGTGGCGCGGAATATTTTGCTGGCAGAGCTGACCGGTGCAAAAATCCACTGCCAGCACTTGAGCGCGGCGGGCAGCGTCGCCCTGCTCCGCGAGGCGAAGAAGCGGGGGGTGTCCATTTCCGGCGAGGCGTGTCCGCATCATTTCACGTTGACGGACGCGGCCATTGCCGGCAGCGAGAAATTCTGGAAGGCCGATGGCCAAATGCTCCCCACGGCGCAGGCGGACGATCGCCCGGCTTGGCCAAATTATGACACGAATTTCAAAATGAATCCGCCGCTGCGTTCCGCCAAAGATCGCGAGGCGATTCTCGAGGGTCTGACCGATGGCACCATTGACATTTTGTGCAGCGACCACGCGCCGCACTGCGATTACGAGAAGGAAGTTGAGTTCGACTACGCGCCGTTCGGCATCACCGGTCTCGAAACCGAACTGGCGCTCTCGCTGATGCAGCTCGTCCACACGAAACGGATTTCGCTCGCGGACCTGCTTGCGAAATTCACCGTCAACCCGGCGCGTTTGCTGAACTTAAATAAAGGCACCTTGAGCGTCGGCGCTGACGCGGACGTGACGGTCTTTGATCCGGCCGAGGAATGGATTTTCAACCGCGAGGATTCCGCGAGCAAATCAAAGAACAATCCATTCTTCGGCTGGAAACTCCAAGGCAAGGTGGCGGCCACGATTGTCGGCGGTAAAAAAGTCTGGTCTGAACAAAATGAACTGGTTAGCGTCTAAATTCTGCTCGAACAAATACATTATGAAGAAAACATTGATAACCTTACTGGCTGCCACGCTGTTTTGGCAGGTGAACGCGGCGGAATCCATCTGGCTCACGGACCTGCCCAAGGCCGAGGCCCTGGCGAAGGCCGAAAACAAAATCGTGCTGCTGGATTTCACCGGCTCCGACTGGTGCGGCTGGTGCATCAAGTTCAAAAAGGAAGCCCTCGACACCGCCGAGTTTCAAGCCTACGCCGCGAAGAATGTCGTGCTGGTGGAACTGGATTATCCTCGCAAAATAGCCCAGAGCGCCGATTTAAAGCAGGCCAACGCCGCGCTGAAAGCCAAATATAAAATTGAGGGCTTCCCCACGCTCGTCGTGCTGGACAAAAACGGCAAGGAAATCGGGCGGCAAGGCGGCTACGAGGAAGGTGGCGCCAAGGCGTTCATCGCCAAGCTGGAAAAATTCAAGAACGCGAAATAAGCGACCGTGGCGGGGCGTGCGATTGATAGCCCGCCGTGCGCCTAGCAAACATCCCACCGCCTGACACAGCGTCCGGCGGTGGCTTGCTGCCAGCGCGAACTGCCGACTGCGCTCCAAGCCCACTGTTTTGCGGCCACGGCACAGTCGCGCAAACAATCAGGCCTTCTTCACGAAACAGGCTTTCAGCGCGATCGCCATGCCGTCCATCTTGCAGTCAATCTCGTGGTCGCCATCCACCAGGCGAATGGGTTTGGATTTCGAGCCGCCTTTGAGCACCTGCGACCCGCCGCCCAATTTCAAATCCTTGATCAAGACCACGCAATCGCCGTCTGCCAGCACATTGCCGTGGGCGTCCTTGACGACGCGCGGGCCGGCGGGCGCCTCCGCTTCGGGGGCGCGTTCCCACTCGTGGCCGCAGGTGACGCATTCATAGCGTTCGGCGTGTTCCAGAATCTCGGGCATTTCGCACATCGGACAAGCGGCAGGTTTGCTCATAAAGCGACAGCTTAACCCTTTTCTATGACGTGAATCAACCGCGCACTTGGGGTCGGGAAAGCGGATCGCGTCATCGCACCGGCGCAGTCACGGAAGCATTGCGAGGCCGTAGCGGTCAGAAGAATAAAATCGCTGCTCGCGCGCCGGACATTCAACTGACAAGCTACAAACATGCAAAAACCAAATTATCAGTTTGAGAAACGGCGCAAGGAAATGGACAAAAAAGCCAAGAAGGAAGAGAAGCGCCGGTTAAAGCTCGCGTCCGCCCTGTCAACCGCTGCCATTGCGGAGCCGTCCGCTCCGGTTGAGTCCAACTGAAGCCAGACGCTCGCAGGCATGGTCTCGCGAGTTTTAACCTCGCTTTCAGATTTGTGAGGCACCGGTGCGCTTGAGCATGACTTTGATCATGCCGATCATGTTGTCTTTGTATTGCGGGTCCGCCTGCAATTGTTTCCAGATTGGCGCGGCCCCGAAGCCGGACCAGTGTTTCTTGTGCTCATCCGCAGTTTCGCCGCACGTCATATAAGTGAGGCAAGGCATATTGGCACCGATCAAGGTGCGGCCATAAAACACCGGGGCCAGCCCGACTTCCTTCATCACCGTGATTTCACCGCTCTCGAACATTTTGATCTTGTTCAAGCCCACGCCTTCGCTCGGGCTTTTGTAAGTGCGCAGTTCAAAAATAGTCGCCTGCTGGCCGGGCGCCACGAGGTGCTTCATGCCGTCAAACGCCACGAGGAAGGAGCTTTCGATGCGGTCGTAAGCGGGATTCGATTTCGGCGCGCTCAGGAATTCGGCGGCGGCTTTTTGGTAATCCGCGTCGGCCGCGAGCTTCGCCGGAATCGCGGCGAAAACCTCCACCGAGTCGCACGGGATGAGCACATAGACTTTGTTCGTCGCGGAAGCCTCCATTTCGGTAAAGACGCCGACGGGTTTAATGCCCATGCGGTTGTAGGCCGGAACCGCCGCGTTCTGCCAATAGTCATTGATACGCTGCTGCTGCGCTTCCGATTGGGTGGTGTAAACCCGCAGTTCATAATATTGGGGTTTGGCGGCGTCGGCCGCCGCGCTGCGGGTTGGCGTGCCCAGCACGGCGGTCAGGGCGGCGAGGACAACCAGGCAATGGGTAAAGATGCGGGGAATCATAAAGGTGTTGGATGTGAATTCAGATGTGGTTCAATTTTTGAGGTTACACCCATCGGCGACACGGGGTCACGTTTATATTCCGCGCTGACGGGGCGCCGCAGCCGGTGGCGCACTGCCCGCGCGCCGGGCGAGCAATCGCTGAAAACGGGCGCGGTTGTAGCGCAGCGCAAGGATGCAGGGAAAATTTACCGCCAGCGCCACGGCGGCGTTCACCAGCACGCCCCACCACGGATTCCAGAGGCAGAACAGTGGCAACGTGAACAGCGCGAGCCAGTGGACGACTTCGCCGCGCCAGGTTTCGCGCAGAAATCGCTCCAAATAATCCGGCGAAGCGTCGTGCAGCCGGGCCTTCGCAAAGCCGCCGCGAAACAGGCGGGAGGCATCCGGCAGCCGATCTTTCCAATGCTTGATGCCGCAGACGCGCTCGTAGAACCGCCCGCCGCGCTCCCATTTTTTTGGGCGCGCGAAAGCGCTGTGATAATTGAACCGGCGCGCCGCGAGTTGCGTGAACGACCACGCCAGTCCGAACTGGATCACCAGCCAGGCGATGAAGTTGAGCGCAATGACCCACGCGATGGACAGTTCAATCAGCACGAATGTCGCGTCCTTTCCAACTCACCGTTTTGCCCGAGCGAAAAACGGAACGGGTGAACACGGCAAAGAAAAACAAAATCAGCGCGGGATAAAAAATGGCGATGCTCCAATGGAACGTCCCCGCGCGCCGCAGCAGCCAGGCCAATTGCGCGATGCAAAGTCCGTAGAGCGTCAACCATTGCAGGGGAGCGCCGCCGATCACCACTCCGATGGGCGCAAAAAAAAGTCCGCCCAGCCACGCAATAATGAGCAGCAACAGGAGCAGTGGCGTCTGACCGGCGCCGGAAGCGAAGCCTTTCGTCCAGCCTTCAACGAGTTGACGCCAGCCGGCCGGATACATGCGAAACGAAAACACTCCGCGCCCGCTGCGGCAATGCAGCGGCACGTTCGCGGTGCGCAACTGTTTCGCAAGCCAGAAGTTTTCGAGGATGCGGCCTTTCACGGCTTCATGGCCGCCGACCCGCTGGTAGGCCACGCGTTCAATCAGTAGAAACTGGCCGAGCAGCCCCCGCTGCGGATACCGGTCGCCGAGCAGCGTAAACGCGCCCGTGCCGGCCAGCATCACCAAGTTGAAGACCGCAGAGAACTGCTCGTGAAAAGCGCGGACGACATGATACGGCGCGACGGAGAGCGTGCCGCCGCCAGCAGCTTGGAACTCGGCGAGCACGCGGGCCAGTCCCTCCGGCTCGAACCAAGTGTCGGCATCGAGGAATAATAATTGTTGCCCGGTTGCGGCCTGCGCGCCTTGCTGGCAAGCCCAGGTCTTGCCGCGCCAATCTTTGGGCAGCGGTTGCGAACGGATAACGCGCGCGCCGTTTTCGCGCGCGACCGCGGCGGTGCGATCCGTGGAGGCGTCGTCCACGACGATGATTTCCTGCGGCCGCAGAGATTGGGTCGCGAGCGAGCGCAACAGTTTGGGCAGATTGGCTTCCTCGTTCCGCGCGGGAATGATAATGGTAAGGTTTTCGGCGGAGACAGATTCACCCACC
This sequence comes from uncultured Verrucomicrobia subdivision 3 bacterium, assembly GCA_903850425.1. GTDB lineage: Bacteria > Verrucomicrobiota > Verrucomicrobiia > Limisphaerales > UBA11358 > UBA11358. Next base: position 88,531 of record CAINLR010000083.1, read on the forward strand.
GCCGCAGGGACACATTGACGGAGACGGCCCAGAACCAGGAAGCCGGCCGACCATTGCGCGAGCGTGACCAGAAGCAAAATCATCACCGGTCCCACGCCACGATTTTTTTGGCGACGTTCTGCCCGCACAACACGACCATCGGCATGCCGCCGCCGGGATTCACCGAGCCGCCGACGAAGAACAGGTTCGGGTAGAGCGTGCTTTGCTTCGGCGCTTTGAATGCGAGATTTTTCCAGCGGTCGCTGATGACGCCGTAGATGGAACCTTTGTTGGAGTTGTATTGCTTGCGGATGTCCAGCGGCGTCCAGACGTGCTCGAAGACGACGTGTTTCCGCAAATCTTTCAACCCCATCCGTTCCAACTTGTCGAGAATGCGCTCTTTGAGTTTCAAATAATCTTCGCGGGTCAGCGGATGCGCGTCGTCAATGTAAGGAATGTGCGGGAGAATTTTGAGACAGTCGCAGCCCGCCGGCGCAACGGTCGGGTCGGTCTTGGACGCGGCGACGAGATAAATGGTCGGGTCGTCGGGCAATTCATGTTTCTCAAAGACCTTGGCAAAATGTTCTTTCTGGTGGCCGCTAAAAAAAAAGTTGTGATGCGCCAGTTGCGGATATTGACAGTCAAGGCCGAGGTCAATCACCAACCCAGAGCAGGCAGGTTCGAGTTTCTTTTCCAGCGACGCGATGAACTTTTTGTCCTCGCGCAGCAGCTTCTCGTAAGCGGGAATCACTTCCATGTTCGACACGATGATGTCGGCGGCGTGAAAGATTCCGTTCGCCACGAGGCCGGTGACGCGCCCGTTCTCCCGGCGGACGTCGCTGACCTCGGCATTGAGGTTGACCTTGATGCCGAGTTCGTCCATGAGCCGCTTCAAGCCGCGCGCGATGTGGTAAAGCCCGCCGTCCACATACCAGAGGTCGTAGCGGAACTGGATGGTGGGCATGGCGTTCATGAACGCCGGCGCGCGATACGCGGACGAGCCGACGTATTTGATGAAGAAGTCAAAGATGTCGCGGAAGTAGCGCGTCTCCAGATGCGCCGCCACGCCTTGGTGCATCGTGCGAAACAGGTCGAACTGGAAAAACTTCCAGAGTCCGTAGTGCTTGGCGAAACCGCGCCAGTTGTCCAAGCCCTGTTCAAAGTAGCCGTCGTTCGTGAGGTCGTAGAGCTTGGCGGAATATTTAAGAAACCGTTCGATGTTTTCCGGTGGTTCACCGACCTTGCGCGCTTCGGCGGCCATTTTGTCCGGTTCGGGATACAAATCCAGCCGGACACCGTCCTCGAAAAAATTCCGCCAGTGCGGGCGCAGCGGGCGGATGGAAAAATAATCGGACATTTTCTTCCCGCTGCGCTCAAACAAGCGCTCGAAGATGTGCGGCAGCGTGAGGATGGACGGACCGAGGTCAAACGTGTAACCCTGATCCTTCAGCACGTTGAGCTTGCCGCCGATCTGCGCGTTCTTCTCAAAGATCTCGACGTCGTAGCCGGCTTGCTTCAGCGAGATGGCGGCGGACAATCCGCCCAAGCCCGCGCCGATGACGATGATTTTTTTGCTGCTCATTTTTCTTTTTTGGTGACGCGCTGGAGACCGACCTGCGCCAGCCCGTCTTGCGGGTGCATGGCCAGCGCCTTGCGGAAATAAACTTCCGCCTCCGCCCGCTGCCCCAGTTTTTCGTAGGAGGAACCGATGAAGGTCAGGCAACTGTCGTGGCCCCAGCGCGGTTCCAGCGCGGCCGCCGGTGTTTTGGCTTCGGCCTCAAAAAGCTTTTCCGCCGCGAGCAGGTTCGTCAGCGCCTCGCGCCGGGACGCATTTCGCAACGCGGTGTAAAACTGGCTCATGCCCAGCAGATATTGCACCCGGGGATTGTTGGCGCCAGTGGCCAGCGCCAGCTTGAGTTCCCGTTGCACGCGGGGACCGAGCCAGGCCGCGCGCAGAACATTGTCGCTGATCTTCATGCCATAAAGTGTGCCCAGCAAGGCGTGGCTTTCCGCATGGCTGCCGTCCAGTTTTACCGCCTGCGTGAAGGCGTCCACCGCTGCGTCGAGCGCGGCCTTGCTAGCGGGTTTGTTCGTGGGGCTCGCCGGACGTCCGAGCAATTCCAGCAACCGGTGAAACTCGGCTGTGCCCAGCCAATAATAATTCGTCACCGTGGCTGAAGAGTTGGTGCAGGCGCGCTGAAAAAGGTTCACCGCCGTGGTAAAGCGGGCACCATCCCAGTCTCGATAGGCGTTGGTGAATTCCACGATGCCCGTCCCGGTGAGTTTGTCCGCGTCCGAATTCGCGTGCACTCTGGGCGAGGCCAGCACCAGCAGGATGGCTAAAACACGAATCATCACTTGACGAAGTATTGACAGGCAGGACAACGTAGCCAAGTCATTTATGATTTCAGCGGACACCGTTCATCGCCAGCGCGCCTTTTTTGAAACGGGCGCGACGGGTGCGCTGGACTTCCGTCGGGCGCAACTCCAAAAATTTTCCGCCGCGCTGGAGCGGCATGAAGCCAGTTTGCTGGCCGCGCTGCAAGCCGACCTGCACAAATCTCCGTGCCAAGGTTACACGACGGAACTCGGCCTGGTGCAGGCGGAACTCCGCCACGCCCTGAAAAATCTCCGGCGCTGGACCGCCATCACGCGCCGGGCAACGCCCTGGTTTGTCGCGCCGGCGCGCGGCTGGACACAGTCCGAACCGTTCGGCGTGGCGCTCGTCCTCGGCCCGTGGAATTATCCGGTGCAACTGCTGCTCACGCCGCTGGTGAGCGCCCTCGCGGCGGGCAATTGCGCCGTGCTCAAACCGTCCGAACTCGCGCCGCGCACGGCCGAAGCGATCACCGCGATGGTGGCGGAAACGTTCGCGCCGGAGTTGATTTCCGTGGTGAACGGCGGCGCGGATGCGGCGACGGCGTTGCTGAACGAGCGGTTTGATAAAATTTTTTTCACCGGCAGCACGCGCGTGGGCCGGGTGGTGATGGCGGCGGCGGCCAACCATCTGACGCCGGTGACGCTGGAACTGGGCGGCAAATGTCCGGCCATCGTGTGTGCCGACGCGGCCATCGAGCAGGCGGCGAGGCGCATCGCCTGGGGGAAATTCATGAACGCCGGGCAGACGTGCGTCGCGCCGGATTTCGTGTTGGTGGAACGCGGAGTGCGCGCGGCATTCGTGGCGGCGTTGAAAAAGTCATTGCGCGAATTTTACGCCGAGGACCCGAGCCGCAGCCCGGATTACGGACGTATCGTGAACGCGCGGCATTTTGACCGGCTCGTGAATTACTTGCGCGACGGCAAAATCATTCACGGCGGCGAACACGATGCGAACGATTTGTTTCTCGCGCCGACCATTCTGACGGACGTGTCGCCGGAGTCGCCGGTGATGCAGGAGGAAATTTTCGGGCCAATCCTGCCCGTGTTGGAGTATGACCGGCTGGACGATGCGCTCGCACTTCTTTTGTGCGGACGACCGGTGCCGTTGGCCTTGTATGTGTTCACGAACGATCGCGCGACGGAAGCAAAAGTGCTGGCCGAGGCGCGTTCCGGCGGCGTGTGCGTGAACGACGTGGTGGCGCACATGATCGGCACCGGGCTGCCGTTCGGCGGCTTGGGCGAGAGCGGCCTGGGCGCATATCACGGTCGCGCGGGGTTCGAGGCGTTCTCGCATCAACGGGCCGTGTTGCGCCGGGCGACGTGGCTGGACACGCCGTTCCGCTATCCGCCGCAAACGCTTTCGCTGGCTGGTTTGAAGCGCGCGTTGAACTTTCTGCTGCGCGGCTGAACTTGCCGTGGCTGTGGATTTCAACTAATAAATGGAGATGTCGCGTCGCGTAATTATCATCGGAGCCGGGCCGGGCGGTTTGGCCTCGGCCATGTTGCTAGCCAAGGCGGGGGCGGAGGTCACCATTCTGGAAAAGCAACCGCGCGTCGGCGGCCGCACCTCGCTGATCGAGAGCGACGGTTATCGCTTCGACCTCGGCCCGACCTTTTTTCTTTATCCCCAAATCCTCCAGGAAATTTTCCAGGAAGTCGGTCGCGACCTGTTCCGGGAAATTCCGATGACCAAGCTCGACCCGCAATACCGCATCACTTTTGGCGCGGGCGGCGAGTTGAATGCGACGCCCGACCTCGAACGCATGGTGGCGGAGATCGCGAAGCTCTCGCCGACCGACGCGCAGGGATTTCGGCGGTTCATGGATTACAACCGCGTGAAGCTGGAAAAATTCGCGCCGTGTCTGCAAGTGCCATTTCCCGGCTGGACCAGTCTGCTCCGTCTGCGCCTGCTGCTGGTGCTGCCATTTCTCAAGCCGTGGAAGTCGCTGCACGCCGAGCTGGCTGGCTATTTCAAAGACCCGCGCCTGCAACTCGCGTTCACGTTCCAATCAAAATATCTCGGCATGTCGCCGTTCCAATGCCCGAGCCTGTTCTCCATCCTGTCCTTCCTCGAATACGAACACGGCATCTGGCATCCGACCGGCGGCTGCAATGCCATCCCGACCAACATGGCGCGCGTGGCGCAGGAACTCGGCGTCAAAATCCAACTCAACACGGCGGCGGAAGAAATCCTGTTTGACGGTCGCCGCGCCGTGGGCGTGCGCACCGCGCAGGGCGAACAGCGCGCCGACGCCGTAATGGTGAACGCCGATTTTGCCCACGCCATCACCAAGCTCGTGCCCAATCAACGGCGTCGCCGCTGGACCGATGCGAAGGTGGCGAAAAAGGATTTTTCCTGCTCAACGTTCATGCTGTATCTCGGCGTGGAAGGAACGTTCGACCAGCTCGCGCATCACAATATTTACGTCACGAAAGATTATCGCCGCAACCTCGACGAGATCGAACGCCAGCACGTTTTGTCCGAAGACCCGTCGTTCTACGTCGAGAACCCGGTGCGCACGGATGCCACGATGGCGCCGCCGGGACACAGCGCGTTGTATGTGCTGCTGCCGGTGACGCATCAGCATCCGAACGTGGACTGGAACAAGGAGCGTGCGCGCTATCGCGGCGTGGCGCTGCGTCAACTCGAAAAACTCGGCATCATGGACATTGAGAAGCGCATCCGTTTCGAGCGCGTGGTGACGCCGGCGGATTGGGAAGGCAAGCTGGATATTTATCGCGGCGCAACCTTCAACCTGTCGCACAGCTTCGCGCAAATGCTACACCTGCGGCCACAAAACCGCTTTGAGGAATTTGATCGGCTGTATCTCGTCGGCGGCGGCACGCATCCGGGCAGCGGCCTGCCGGTGATTTTCGAGTCGGCGCGCATTAGCTCGAAGTTGCTGCTGGAGGATTTGATTTGAAGCCGCGCCGCTTGCGAGCGCCGCCAAACGACGTCGCCGTTTTGAAGCCGGTCAGTTGACCGGCTCCCGCTGCGCCAGCGCGCGTTCAATGCGCCGGTCCGGGACGAGCCACATGAGCGCGACGAACACATACAAACCAAACGCGAGCCACGGGCTTAAAAACGCGAGCGGAATGGCGGTGAGATAGCACACGGGCGAGAGCTTGCCTTTCCAGTCTTTGCCGATGGCGGCCGCGAGCAGCGAGCTGCGGCCCTGTTGCTGGATGATGAGCCGCTGCAAAAGGTAATAGGCGAGCGCCGCCAGCAGCAGCACGAAACCGTAAACCGCGGCGGGCGTGGCGGTCCGTGGATTTTCGCCCACCCAGGCCGTCGTGAATGGAAAGAGGGAAAGCCAGAAGAGCAGATGCAGGTTCGCCCACAAGATTCCGCCGGTGACGTGTTTGGTGGAATGGAACATGTGGTGATGATTGTTCCAATAAATTCCAACGTAGAGGAAGCTCAACACATAGCTCAAGAAGACGGGCAGCTTCTCTTTCAAATCAGCGAGTTCAGCGCCGTGCGGCACTTTCAGTTCCAGCACCATGATCGTGATGATGATGGCAATCACACCGTCGCTGAACGCTTCAAGCCGGTTCTTTTCCATGCGCCGATTTTAGCCAGAGCGCCGGTCACATCGCAATCCCCCGCCAGCCTCGGGCAAAAAACATTTGTCGCTCCTGAGGGTTGGTTTTGAAACGCCAAAAACCCTTTTCACACAATGGCGAAAAGGGTTTTGACTGAATCTGTCCTAATACATCCTGAGTATTGTCTCAGGCGAGACAGGCAGTAGCCGCCGGTTACTTTTTCTTGGCCGGAGCGGACTTGGCCGCAACGGCAGCGGTCTTCTTCTGATTCGCGCTGGTGGTCTTGGCGTCTTTCTGGCCGGACTTCTTCTGGTTGGCTTTCGGTGATTTATCGCCCATAACTTTTTTCTTTCTACGAGTTGACTCACCGGCGGCATGTTAGTTTCGCCGCAGGGAAGGCTATCGTGCTTGCCGGCTTGAGGATTGTAAAGGCGGACGCGAATTTATTTTGCCGCCTTGGTGACGCGAACTTCGACGCGGTAATTGATTCGCACGAGCAAATCACCGCGCCCGCCGCGCGCTTTGGGCAAGCCTTCGCCACTAAGGCGAATGATCTCGTCGCGTCCCACGCCGCGCGGAATGGACACGCGCAGCATCGCGCCGGTAAGTCCGCGAATCATTTCCACGCCGCCCTGCGCGGCGCGCTCGGGCTTGATTTTCAAATCGCAACGCAAATCGGAACCGCGCACTTTGAAGCGAAAATTCGGCGAAGCCTTCACACGGAGCTTCACGAAGCCGCCAGCGAACGGTGCCATGCGGGGCAAACGGAAGCGTGTGCCCGGCGGAGTTTCCGGCGGAACCACTAGCTCGTAAATTTCCCCGCCGTTGGGATTGGCCGGATCCTTGACGCGCACTTCGCACTTGGTGCCGCGGAGAAAATCCTCAAGGCGGAGATTGATATCCTGGGAAATGTTTTGCTGGAATTTTCCCGCGCGCGTTTTGCCGGCGGATTTTTTTGGCGCCTCCAATTCGCGATCGTAAGCGGCGCGCTGTTCCGGGTCGCTCAGAATTTCATACGCCCCATTCAGCGTTTGGGTGCGCGCACTGGCGGCGGCAGAGTTCGGATTTAAATCGGGGTGGTGCTGTTTGGCCAGCACCCGGTAGGCGGCGCGGATCTGTTCGGCGGTGCAACGCTGGTCAAGCCCGAGCGTGGCGTAGTGATTGGATTCAGCCGGATGCAATTTCCAGAATCACTTGGCCGGGGTGGCCGGGCTCTTGTCCTTGCGCGCGGGCGAAATCTTTTTGATGGGCGGCAGCAGGTGCGCGCCTTTGAGCAGGCGGCAGAAATCTTTTTTGCTGGTGACCTGCGGTGCGCCTTCCTTCGTCGTCAGGCTGACCATGGATTTATATTCCACCTCGAGGCGTTCGAGGCGCACGATCCGGATATAGTGCTGACCTTGTTTCCAGGTCTGGCCTTGGCAGAGTTTCATGCCGGGGTGGTTGACAAAAAAAATCTGTCTCCCCTGATGTGACACCAAAGGAGACAGCTGTAAGCCGACGACTACTTCTTCTTGGCAGCGACCTTTTTCTTGGGCGCGGGTTTCGTCGCGGGCTTCGTTGCTTTTGCTTTTGGTTTTGTGGCCATAGTTTTATGTTTATCTACAGGTTGACTTGCCGAGGGCATGAATAGTTTCGCCGCCGGTTGTGGCATCATGCTGATTTGGCGTGCCAATGTAAACAATGGATAGCTGCAAATTTTCTGGCGCGGCGTCCGGACCGCCCGGGCGGGGTGAAAAATTGTTACCGATTGTTCTGGCGTTTGTGGCCAAACCGGCGATACTTGCCTCGTTCTGTTAGATAGCTAGTCTCTTTTCAGGCATGGTAAATCTTCAAGTGAACTTGGTTCAGTGATGATTTTAAACCCGAAGTTCGGGAACAGTCTGCGTAAAGTCACGGTTTGTCGGACAGTAAAACATCACATGAGTAACAAATTGTTTGTCGGAAATCTTTCCTTCAACACCACTGAAAACGACCTCCAAGACGCGTTCGCGCAATTTGGCACGGTCACGGAAACCAACCTGATGATGGATCGCATGACCAATCGCCCCCGCGGCTTTGGTTTCGTGACCATGAGCTCGGCTGCCGAAGCGCAGAAAGCCATCGAAGGTATGAACGGCAAAGACATGGACGGTCGCGCGTTGACGGTCAACGTGGCTCGTCCGCGTGAAGAACGTCCCCCCGGCGGCGGCGGCGGCGGTGGTCGTCGTGAATTCGGCGGCGGCAGCGGTGGCGGCGGTGGTCGTCGCGAGCGCTACTAAGATATTTCCGTAATTTCATGGCGAGGTTCGGATAACCCGGGCCTCGCCTTTTTCATTTCCCTAATGCCGTCTCGGTTGGCCGGTTTGTCTGCATGAAAGAAGAACACATTGAAGTCGAAGGTTGCGTAACCACCGTCCTGCCCGGAACGATGTTCCGCGTCGAATTGACGAACAAGCACCTCGTCCTCGCCACCATTTGCGGCAAGATGCGCAAACGCTGGGTGCGCCTGACCGTGGGCGACCGCGTGAAAATGGAGATGTCGCCCTACGATTTGAACAAGGCGCGCATTGTCTGGCGGCTCAAATAAATTTTCTTCCCCGGTTCCGTTTTCCCCCATTCTTGCTTTAGGCGTGCCAAACCGCGCTGACAAGTTTACTCTTTTTTTCCTATGTCATTTAGTGTTCTCGGTCTCGATCCAAAAATCCTACAAGCCGTCAAAGAAGCCGGCTACACCGAGCCGACGCCCATTCAGTCGCAGGCCATCCCGCCGATTCTGGCCGGCCATGACTTGATCGGCATCGCCCAAACCGGCACCGGCAAAACCGCCGCGTTCACGCTGCCGATGCTCACCCGGCTGGCGAGCGTGATCGGCGACGGCAAGAGCCGCGGCACGCGCGCACTTATCTTGGCACCCACGCGCGAACTCGTCGTGCAAATTCACGACAATGTCCGGGCTTACGGCCAGCACCTGCCGTTGCGCGTTGCCACCATCTTTGGCGGCGTGGGCGAACATCCGCAGATTGACGCGCTCCGCGCCGGCACGCATTTGATCATCGCCTGTCCCGGACGTTTGATGGATTTGATGCAGCGCCGCTACGCTGATTTTTCCCAATTGCAATATCTCGTGCTGGACGAGGCCGACCGCATGTTGGACATGGGTTTCATCCCAGCCATCCGCCAGATCGTCCGCTCGCTGCCGCCGAAACGCCAGACGCTCATGTTCTCCGCGAGCCTCTCGAAAGAAATTGAAACGCTCACGCACGAATTTCAACGCGCGCCAAAAATTGTGCAGATCGGTCGCCGCGCCAATCCGGCCGAGACCGTGACGCAGCTTGTTTATGAAGTGCCGAAGCATCTCAAGCCCGCGTTGCTCCTGCATCTCCTGAAAGATCCGGCCATGGACATGGTGCTCGTTTTCTCGCGCATGAAGCACGCCGCCGACCGCGTCGCGCGCAACCTAGAACAGTCCGGCATCAAGACGGCCACCCTACATTCCAACCGTTCGCAAAACCAGCGGCTCAAGGCGTTGAAAGATTTCAAATCCGGCGCGGTCCGCGTGCTGGTCGCGACGGATATCGCGGCGCGCGGCATTGACGTGGACGGGATTTCGCACGTCGTGAATTATGATTTTCCGATGCAGGCCGAGGATTACGTCCACCGCATCGGCCGCACCGGTCGCGCGCACGCCGTCGGCGACGCCATCAGTTTCGTCACGCACGAAGATCAAGGTGAACTGCGCGCGCTCGAACGTTTCATCGGTCGCGGTATTGTGCGGAAGAAAGCCGAAGGTTTTAATTATTCCGCCTCGCCGCCACCCTTCAATCCCATGGACGAAGAACGTCGTCGCCCGCAGCCACGCGGCCAGCGTCCGCAGCGCCATCAGCAGCGTTCCCAACATGCCGCCTCGCCGCCGCGCGCCGCTCAGAGCGGTCGCCCTCAATCCGGCGGCGGCAGTCGGCCTCCGTCGCGCAGCAGTGGTCAGCCACAACCGGTGAGCGGCAATCGCGAAGGCGCCAACCTGCGTAATTTTGCCGGTCGTCCGCCGGTCCCCAGCGGCAGTCGTCGCTACGGATCGCGATAAGAATCTCCTCGGTTAGCCCAGGGGCATGCCGGGTGAGCCTCGTTCGGCAAATCCCGCCGGGATTGTAGCGATGGAACCCGCGCGTAATAATTGGCGGGCAAGGCGAGTCAATGATCTTTGTGTTCCGGCCGTTTCTTGTGAGTTTTTTTTCGGTGGCGATGGGTGTCAATCACGCAGCAGACAAAGACCAGCAGCCCGCCCACCAGCAAAATAATAAGCATGGGCTTATAGCGCCAGATCGCTTCGATGAATTTGGATAAATCCGATTCCATGCTGATGCGGACTATACCACGCCGGAGCCAAATGTGGAAATTTTCAAATGTGGCACTGGAGCACCGGCTTCCGCTGATTCATATCTGCTGTGGCGGGACGCTTGATTTCCAGTATCCTGCGTCGCGTTTCAATGAAGAAAATCATCAATATTGCCGCCTACAAATTTGCGCCGTTGCCGGAGTTGCGGTTGCTGCGGCCACGGCTGCTGGCGTTGTGCCAGGGGTGGGAACTCAAAGGCACCATTCTCCTCAGCGCGGAAGGGATCAACTTGTTTGTCGCGGGTGCGGCGGACAAGATTGAGTTGTTGCTCGCGGAATTGCGCAGCCTGCCCGGCCTCGAAAATTTTCCCGTCAAAGCGAGCGAGACGGAACATCAGCCGTTCACCCGGATGCTGGTCCGCATCAAAAAGGAAATCATCGCCTTCGGGGTCGAGGGGATTGATCCGGGGCAACGCACCTCGCCCAAGCTCGCGGCGCGTGATTTGAAACAGTGGCTGGACGAAGGCCGGCCGGTGACGTTGCTTGACACGCGCAACGACTACGAGGTGAAGCTCGGCACGTTCAAGAACGCGCTGACCGTCGGCATTGACCACTTTCGTGAATTTCCTAACGCCGTGCGCCAACTGCCGGCGGCGCTGAAGGAGCAGCCCATCGTCATGTTTTGCACCGGCGGGATTCGTTGCGAAAAAGCCGGGCCGTTCATGGAACGCGAAGGTTTCAAGAATATTTTTCAGCTCGATGGCGGCATTTTGAAATATTTCGAAGACTGCGGCGGGGCGCACTACGAGGGCGAATGTTTCGTGTTCGACCAGCGCGTCGGTCTCGACCCGAGTTTGCACGAAACCGAATCCGTCCAATGTTTTCAATGCCAGACGCCGCTGACATTGGCGGATCAGAAGGACATTCGCTACGTTCCGAACGCCTCGTGTCCGTTTTGTTTCAAGACGCCCGCCGAGCAAATGGCGCTGAACATCGCGCTGCGGCATGCGGCCATCCAGCGCGCCACCACGCCGATGCCGGGCAGTGTGCCGCACGATAATTTCAAGCATGTCAACGTGCCGGCAGATTGTGATGGCAAGACCTTGTTGGAGACGCTTTGCCGCGTGGTGAAGCATCTCCCGGCCGCGCATTGGGAATGCGAATGTGCGGGCGGCCTGATGCTGAACCTCCAGCACGAACCGGTTGCCGCCGCGCACTTGGTCCGCGCGGGCGAGCGTTACCTGCACAAATTTCCCAGCGTGATCGAGCCGGACGTCAACGGGCGCGTGGAAATTTTACACGAGGACGAGGCGCTGATCGTGCTCAACAAACCCGCGCCGCTGCCGATTCACATTGGCGGCCGGTATTATCGCAACACGCTCCAGCAGATTCTCAACACCGTTTATCATCCGCAGAAACCGCACCCGGCGCACCGGCTCGATGCGAACACGACGGGCCTGATGCTGATCACCCGCACGCGGCATTTCGCCGGCAAGTTGCAGCCGCAATTCGCGAACGGCGGAGTGGAAAAACTCTATCTCGTCCGCGTCCAAGGCCAGCCGCGCACCGACACGTTCAGTTGCGACGCGCCCATCAGCACGGTTTCCGGCGCGCTGGGCTCGCGCACCGTGGACGAAGAATCCGGCCTGGCGGCGCGCACGGAATTCCGCGTGCTGCAAAAAAACGCCGACGGCACAACCTTGCTCGAAGCGCGGCCGCTCACCGGGCGGACGAATCAAATCCGGGTCCATCTGTGGCACCTGGGTTTCCCCGTGTGCGGCGATCCGGTTTATCTGGCGGGAAATAATTTCGGCGAAAGGCAGACGTTGCAGGTGGAAGATGCGCCGCTGTGTCTGCACGCGTGGAAAATTTCGTGCACCCATCCGTTGACGAAACTGCCGGTGGCGTTCACTGCCCCGCCGCCGTCCTGGGCGGGAGACCCTGCCAACTGACCGGGGCCGGCCAGACGCGGTGCAACGCACAATTCAGTCGGATCACAACGATGCGCAGGTGGTGGCCAGGCACGGCCATCCAGGCAAAACCGTGCGCACGCTGGCGATGTTCTACGGCACCAGCGCCTGCAATATCGAGACGATCAAACTATTCCAGCCGGTGTCCGGATTCTCCACCGAACCGGGCTTGGCCCCGATGTCTTTGTGCGGGACGTATTCGTTGTAGCCATCGCGGCTGACCGGTGGCTTCACCGAAGAACAGCCGACGCCGAAACAAAGCAGCCCTGCAATCACAAGCGAATTGCACCGGCTGGCTTTCATGGCGCGTCTTTCAGATCACCGTGCCATGTGGGATGACGGCGTCTTTGGGAATGACGACAATGCCGTCGCGGACGAAATAATTTTCCTGGTCGAGATTCTCCGGTTTCCCGGCGGGCGAAATCGTCACGTTGTTGCCGATGCGCGCATTCTTATCAATGATCGCATTCTCGATCTTGCAGTTCATCCCGATGCCAACGCGCGGCCGGCCGGCGCCTTCGTTCTTGGCCACGGATTCCGCCGATTCGTAATAGTCGCTGCCCAGGACGATGACGCGATTCATTTCCGTGCCGCTGCCGACAAACGTGCGCAGGCCGATGATGGTGTGGGAAATTTTCGCGCCATTGATGATGCAGCCGTCGGTGACGAGCGCGTGGTCAATTTGCGCGCCGTTGATCTTGGAGCCAGGCAGATAACGCGGACGCGAAAAGATCGGCGCGCTCATGTCGAAGAAATTGAAACGCGGCAGTTCCTTCACGAGATCCAGGTTCGCGTCGAAAAAGGAACGGATGGTGCCGATGTCCTCCCAGTAGCCTTGATAGACGTAGGAATAAACCGGATGCGTGGTGATGGCGTGCGGGATGATGTGCTTGCCGAAATCCGAGAGCGGATTGTCGAGCAATTCGCGAATGAGTTCGCGGTTGAAAACGTAAATGCCCATTGAGGCCAGAAAAGAATCGCCCGGAGTTTCGACTTCATGTTTCTCCTTTAATTCCGGCGTGAGCATGAGCGAATCCAGCACCGCATCCTCCTTCGGTTTTTCCACGAAGCGCGTGATGCGATGGTTCTCGTCCGTCTGCATGATGCCGAGCGATTTCGCCTCCGCACGACCAACTGGAATGGTGGCCACGGTAATGCCCGCCTTCGTCTCAATGTGCTGCGCGATGATCGGCCGGAAATCCATGCGATACAACTGGTCGCCGCTCAGAATGACGAGGTAGTCGAAATCGTGGTTGAGGAAGTGGATCAGATTTTTCCGCACCGCGTCCGCCGTGCCTTCATACCACGACGTGTTGGTGAAGGTCTGCTGCGCCGCGAGAATCTCCACGAAGCCGCTGGTGAACTGGTCGAATTTATACGTCCGCGAAATGTGCCCGTGCAGCGAGGTGGAATTGAACTGCGTCAAAACATAGATGCGGCGGTAGCCGGAATTGATGCAGTTCGAGATGGGAATATCCACGAGCCGATATTTGCCGGCGAGCGGCACGGCGGGTTTGGCGCGGTCCTTGGTCAGCGGGAACAGGCGCGTGCCCTGTCCGCCGCCCATAATGACACAGAGAACTTTGCTGGTGTTGTGTGATTGCCGTCCAGTGCGTGATGACATATAAAAAATCTTGGTTGAAGTGCGGAAACGATTTAACGCCGATTACCGCCGCAACGCAAGCCGGAGATGCGAGTTTGCGAAAAAATAATTGGCGATGTCTTTGTCCGCAGTGAAAGCCAAAAATTTCCGTTCACGGTTTCCGGTAGCGCCGGAGCCACGGCCGGCCGGCACCAGCCTCACGCGGGCCAGCCTCAGTGGCAAAGGTGCTGCGGGATGCAATTGGACGTTCGCCACCGCCCAAAGCGCCGGCGCCGCTCCCGTTCGGCTGGCGCAGTCCCAAAAAAACTGCCGGTTAGTTTGGCCAGCGCGGCCGCTCTGCCCGGCCGACTCTGGTTTTCTTTCGTGTGTTTCGTGTATTTCGCGGTTAATTTTTCAACGTGAAATTACTTTTTATCGGCGACATCGTCGGCAGTCCGGGCCGGCGCGCGGTCAAAGCACTTCTGCCCAAGTTGAAGCAGGCGCACGGCCTCGACGTCATCATCGCCAACGGCGAAAATTCCGCCGGCGGCAACGGCATCACGCCGGATATTGCCGAGGAATTGTTTGGCTACGGCGTGGACGCCATCACCACCGGCGACCATTTGTGGGACCAAAAGGAAGTGATGGAGCTGCTGCAAAACGAAAAGCGATTTCTGCGGCCGCTGAATTATCCGCCCGGCACTCCGGGCAAAGGCAGCACCATTCTGAAAATCCGTGACCTGCCGCCCATGGCCGTGATGAATGTGCAAGGCCGCACGTTCATGCAACCACCACTGGATAATCCGTTCACGCTCGCGCTGGACGAGGCGAAATGGCTGCGGCAGCACACGAACATCATCTTCGTGGATTTTCACGCCGAGGCAACCTCGGAAAAAATCGCGTTCGCGCGGATGCTCGACGGCCAGGTCAGCGCCGTGGTGGGCACACACACGCATGTGCAGACGGCGGACGAACAGATTTTCCCCGGCGGCACGGCGTATCTCACGGACGCCGGCTTCACCGGTCCGCACGAAGGTGTGTTGGGCCGCGAAATCGTGCCGGTCGTCACGCGCTTCCGCACCGCCATGCCGCAACGCTTCGAAGTGGCGCGCAACGACGTGAAGCTGCACGGCGCGGTGATTGAAATTGAAAATGCCAGTGGCAAGGCGGTGAAAATCCAACGTGTGTCGGAGAATTTAATTTAGCCCCGGATGAGACACGGATGGCACACAGATTTTCCCAAGCCCGTCAGGACTGGCCTATTTGTAGCCTCGCCATTCATCAACGGACCAAGCTCCGTCAGGAGCGACATCATCGGAAATGCGAATGGAATATGCCGCCCCGACGGGGCTGAAAATTATTTTGGTTTTGGGGTGCTACAAATATGCCGCGCCTGACGGCGCTGGGGAGCGTTTCGACAATAGCCCAGCCATTCATGGCTGGGTCAGGCGTCAACAAAATGAAAAAGTCCCGCGAGGGACGGCAGAAAAAATGGTGGCCGTCTGCAAAGACCTTTCGTCCCGGACGGGACTTTGGAAAATTGCGGGCAACGAGTCCCAGCCATGAATGGCTGGGCTATTTTCAGGGGCAGCGGCGCGACGCCGAAAACGGCTACCGGGACGGGCGCGCTCCCCATTCCCAACTTGTAGGCGACGACGGGAGGCGTCTCAAATATTCCGCCCCCGGTTTTTAGTTTGAGCCTCGTCACCTCGTCTCCTACAAAAATGATGGCGGGTGCGTGAAGAGCATGGAGTCGCAGAGCGACGTTATGGAAATTAGCCAGCTACGAAGTGGCTGGCAATGCGTCCGATAAATTTGACCGTCCTGAAAGGACGATGGATTCCACCGTCCCTTCAGGACGGATTTCGTCTTGGGCGGTGAACCAGACACTGCGTGTCTGGCTAATTTCCGGTTGTCCCTGCGGGACGCAGCCGGCGCGACGCCGGAAACGGCCACCGGGACGGGCGCGCTCCCCGGCAAAGACCCAGCTAATGGCCGTGTGCCAACACCGGCCAATGGCAGTTTGGGGTGGACGAACGGGGCAATATTGAATTGAAATTGTGTGCGGATTTCGGGCGCGATGAAAAAGCGGCGGAGGGCCACCGCACTCCAAAACGCTGGCGCGCTGGCCGATGACCACCGAACCGCGCGCAGCGTCTTGGAGTGCGCCAGCCCTCTGGCGCTTTGGGCGGGCACGACGGCGAAAACGGCCACCGGGACGGGCGCGCTCCCCGGCAAAGTCCCAGATGGTGGCCGTGTGCCAGCACCGGCCAATGGCAGTTTGGGGTGGACGAACGGGGCAATGGGCGTTTCAATTTCCTTCAGGCGAATCAATGAATGACTTTCACAAATGTAAATGTCCGCATTGCGGGCAATCCATTGACTACCCGGCGGATGGTATGGGGCAAACCGTTCCGTGTCCGACTTGTGAACAGCCGTTCCCCTTGTTGCCAGCCGTAAAAATTCCCTGCAAAAAAAAATTGGAAAACACTCTGCCGCCAGCTCCAGAATTCACGACGGCGCGGACATCGGCGCAAGAGTTGGAAACCAATGTTGCCGGTCAGCCTAAAACGGAATGGGAAGAATGGATTGCGTTGAATGAGCGATTGGCAGAACGCCGAATCAAATCTGGAATCCCGCTTTCCGACGAATCTCCGGCGGTGCGGAAATCGGCAGAAATCATCCCGGCGGCAAGTAATCCGCCGCCGGTTCAAGAATACAGGGAACCGAGACCGCTATTTGCCAGTCTTTCAGAAGCCACAATCAGCAAGGCAACAAAATCGGGGGAAATTCCGCTACACCGCGCCGCCAAGATGGGGAGAATAAATGAAATCCCAAAGCACCTACTCACGGTGCAATTATTCATGGCGAAAGATAATTCATTTGACCGAAAAACCCCGGTGCATCTTGCCGCAAAGTTTGGGCAGCTAGTGTAGTGTTCTGTAAATGAGGGGTCATAACGGTGATGTGGCGACTTGGGCCGCCCGGGCTTTGGAAATCTTGGCCAGAATTTCCTCACCCTTCTTGCGCCAGACGTATCGCTTGGGCGCCAGATTTCGCTCCG
>CAINLR010000084.1 GCA_903850425.1 uncultured Verrucomicrobia subdivision 3 bacterium
CGCTGGTCAGCCAGTGGTTGACAGCTTCACGCTTAAAGGTTTGGTCAAACTTCTGGCGGGTCTTAACGGTGTTCTGGTTATTGGTTTTAATCATTTGATTGTCTACCCAATTTACCGTCCGTCAAATCGAAGCAGCCCCAAACGCAATAAACACAGTAAAAAAGACAGGGAAAATCCAATCCATTTGGTGATGCCTCAACGGTTAATCAAATACGATTCGCACGATTCAATATTCATGATTTGATAAATACGGGAGGCCGAATTTCTTTCAAGAAATATCACAGGAAATTTTGCACACCCAAGATTGCGCCACGCCGAGCGCATCGTGGTCAGACTTAAGTCCAAACGAACATCCAACATTCACCGCCAGACTCGCCGAATCTCCCTGCTCACCCTTGACGTTTGACCGCATCTTGACTAATTAAACACCTCCTATGAGCAAATCCGAGACCCATCATTTTCAGGCGGAGATTCAGCAACTGCTGAATATCGTCATCCATTCGCTTTACACCGACAAAGAAATCTTCGTGCGCGAGCTGATTTCCAACAGCACCGACGCCTGCGAGAAACTGCGTTTCACCCAGTCTTCCGGCACGCCGGTCTATCAATCGGAGATCGCACCCGGCATCACCGTGAAGACGGATGACAAGGCGGGCACCATCACCATCACGGACACCGGCTGCGGCATGACACATGGCGAACTGGTCGAGAATCTCGGCACCATTGCGCACTCCGGCACCAAGGCTTTCCTCAAGCAACTGGCGGAGGAAAAGAAACCAGACGTCGGTTTGATCGGTCAGTTCGGCGTGGGCTTTTACTCCGCCTTCATGGTGGCGAAGAAGGTCACCGTCTTGAGCCGTTCGTTTGCACCGGATGAAACGGGCTGGCAGTGGACCAGCGAAGGCGGCGGCGGTTACGAACTCGCGCCCGCCGCAGATTTGCCGCGCGGCACGAAGATCACGTTGGAGTTGAAAGATGACGCGAAGGACTTCGCGCAGGAACACAAGGTGGAGAGCATCATCCAGCGCTATTCCAGTTTCGTCCCGTTCCCCATCGAACTGAACACCAAGCGTCTCAACACGGTGCAGGCGATCTGGGCGCGGAACAAGAGCGAGATCAAGGAAGAGGAATACAACGAGTTCTACACCTTCGTTGGCCATGACCACGACAAGCCGCTGTTCCGTTTGCACTTCAATGCCGACGCGCCGCTCGCGATCCAGTCGCTGCTCTTCGTGCCCGCGCGCAATTTTGAAACGCTGGGCATGGGCCGCATTGATTCCGAAGTGAATCTCTATTGCCGGAAAGTTCTCATTCAGGCAAAGGCGAAAGGTTTGTTCCCGGAATGGCTGCGCTTCCTCAAAGGCGTGGTGGACAGCGAAGATCTCCCGCTCAACATCTCGCGCGAGACGATGCAGGACACCACGCTCATGCAGAAGTTGAACAAGGTGCTCACGAGCCGTTTCCTGAAATTCCTCGACGAGCAATCCGAGAAGGAAGCCGACGCCTACGAGAAATTTTACCACGAGTATCAGCGTTTCCTGAAGGAGGGCATCGTCACCGATTTCACGCACAAGGATGCACTCGGCAAATTGCTGCGCTTCGAGTCGTCCTCGCTCGACAAGGGCAAAGTCACGTCGCTCGCCGATTATGTGAAGCGCATGTCCAGCGAGCAGAAGGACATTTACTGTCTGCTCGCCGCCAACCGCGAAGCCGCCGAGGCCAGCCCCTATTTCGAGGTGTTCAAGGAACGCAAGTTCGAGGTCCTGTTCCTCTACGACGCGTGGGACGAATTTGTGATGGAACATCTCCACACCTTCGACGGCAAGCCGCTCAAGCTCGCGGAAAAAGCGGACTTGAATCTCAGCGCCAAGAAAGACAGCGCGTTGTCCGAGGAGGCCTCCAAGTCGCTCGCACAATGGCTCAAGGAGACCCTCGGCGACAAGGTCGGCGAAGTGCGGGCCTCGCAACGGCTCGTGGAAAGTCCCGCCGTCGTGGTGGACGCCGACAAATTCATGACCGCCAACATGCGGCGCATGATGAAGGCGATGAAGCAGGATGGCCCCGAGCTTCCGCCCGCCAAACAGGATCTGGAAATCAATCCCGCGCATCCGATCATGGCGCGGCTGGACGCGATGCGCTCCAAGGACAACGCGCTTGCTGCCAGCGTCGCTGAACAGATCCTCGACAACGCCCGCGTCGCGGCCGGTTTGCTCGAAGATCCGCGCGCGATGCTCACCCGCTTGAACACGCTGCTCGAAAAGGTGCTGACGAAAGATTAGGCCCGGCCCAAGGTGGCATTGGCCGCGCCGCGATGGCAAAGACGACGGTGGCGTGGTCGGGCTCACCGATTCAGGACAAGTGGATAATAGAATAGGCGACTGGGTTTGGCAGTCTTGAGCGGAAAAGCGCCCGTGGCCCAACTGACCCGAGACGAAATCTGACGCCAACTGGCACATCGCAGCGAACGCCATACTTGCCATGCTGCTAATCGGCCGCGCTCGGAGTGGAAGTGGATCTGCTAAAATGCAATGACACCATCGCTGCGCGGGCAAAGGCTGGTTGACCCGCCACGGCGGCGGCAGGGATGAAATGGACGACGGCCGGAAAATAGTCATCACCCAAGGCCGTGCCATGGACCGCGAAACGGTCGATGGGTTCGGCCCGTAGCCAGTGAAAGACAACTGGCTCTCATAGCGCAACGACCAGGGGCCGGTTGGTCTCGTCTTGCGTATTGCCAACCGGACCTTTTTGCGCAAAATCAATCACGACTCGCGGCACCGCATGAACCCCTGCCGCCGACAAACCTCCGCCATATCATGAATGTTGAATCTGAAGTCGCGTCGCTGAAAGAAGAAGTCGCCCGTCTCCGCACGGAGCTGAATCAACTCACCCAGTTTATCCAATATCAACCGCCCGGTGAAGATGACGCCGGCCAGCCGAGCGCCGCTTGTATCTCCATTCGCTGCGCCTTCTTCCAGTTGGTGCATCCCAGTCACCCCAACCAATCGCGAATCAACATCATGTCCACAGACGACGGCGCGTTCATCGCCCTGCTCGGCAAGGATGAAAAGACCCGCGTCCTGCTCCAGGTGGAAGATGACCAGACCGAGGTGAGCCTCTATGGAAATGACCGGCACTACAAAGCCAGCCTGCGCGCCGACCAAGCCGAACCGGTCCTGGAACTCTACGGCAAGGAAGAAAAGATCGGCGTGCAACTCCGCGTGCTGCCCGAGTCGGATTGCGGCCAGGTCGGCGTCTGTCAGGCCGGCAAAGCGCGAGCGATAATGAAAGCTACCGCAAACGGCGGGGCCATCAGCGCCGTCCACGACGACGGCCATCCCCGCATCACCATGGTCAGCACGGAAAACAACGGCGAATTATTTGCCGTGACCCCCGACATGAAGGTCGGCGTGAAAATCGCCGCTGACGGAATAGACGGCGGCTTCATCACCGTCAACCGCGCCAACGGTCAGGCCGGCATTATACTCTCCAACACCCCCGTCGGCGGCACGGTCATCGTCAACGATCAGCAGGGCACCATCACCGGCCATCTGCCCAACTTCGGTTCGGCCGAAACCGGCTAGTGTAGTGTTCTGTAAATGAGGGGTCATAACGGTGATGTGGCGACTTGGGCCGCCCGGGCTTTGGAAATCTTGGCCAGAATTTCCTCACCCTTCTTGCGCCAGACGTATCGCTTGGGCGCCAGATTTCGCTCCG
>CAINLR010000085.1 GCA_903850425.1 uncultured Verrucomicrobia subdivision 3 bacterium
CAGCTCGGTCTTGAGGCTGACGCTGAACTGATGCGAGGAATATCCAGGCAGACCGATTTTCTTACTATAGTTGGCTTCAAGTAGGATCATATTTGTTTTCTTGGGTTAGGGTGGGTTGATGAGTTTGGGTTCGTCGGCAAAGACCACCGCGATGGTGGTGAACCGTTGGTGCTGGCCTTCGCGCTCCAGCCAGAGCTGGACGAACTCGGCGACGGAGGCGCGGCATTGCGGCCGCACCAGTTCCTGGTGCCGGGCGTCGCCCGCATACTGGCTGAGCGTCGGGGTCAGCGATTGCTGGAGCTGGGTGAGCAGCGTGCTGGTGGAGCCCCGCGCCCAGCCGCGCACTGCCAATGTGTTCAACTGGTCCGTGTGAATCGCCGGTGGCAGGCTGGGTTTGATCTGGGGCGCATGGACGATCAACGTGCGTTGGCGCATCTCCAGTTTCCATGCCTCCCGCAGGCAGAGGTGATAGCGGTAGGTGACCGGCACCTGCACCTGCACGGTGGAGGTGCCCAGATTGAGCAGGCCCCAGCAACAACTCAGGGCGCTGGCCTTGGTGAACGTCTCCGGGAATGTGGCGGTGGCCAGTTCCAGGTTGAGTTCACGCGTCAGCTCGGGAATGGCCGAGACAAATCGCGTGGTCAGGTTTTCCTGGGTGAAGGGTGGGAGGGATGGCGGGGAGGTTGGTTTTCGTTTGGCTCGCTGCACGAGCCACAGGGCTGTGAGCGTGGCGCCGCCAGTGATGAGAATCGGGGTGAGGTGTTGGTTTTCGATAAGGCACTCCTTTCGGGGGAAAAGCAAAACCCCGGCGGGAAGCCGGGGCTTTGGTGGGGATGGTGGGAAGAGATGCCAGTCGGTTTAGCCGCCGGGCATCCGACCAAGACTTAGGGCCTTGGTCAGAGACTTATAGCACAGAATCAAGGGCGGTTGCGCGGTTGCCGGGGTGCCCACGCCCCCGGCCAATCCCCCTTCAGTTGCGCCGCTCATACCGGCACGCCAACCTCTCCCGGTTCGTGTTCATATCATTTCGCCAGCCCGGCACCCGCCGCACCTCCACCAGGATGTCCACGCCCATGAACTCCTGAATCAATTGCACCAGCCGGTTCTTGGTGTCTTGCATCGCTGACCGGCTGACCTGGAACACCAGCGCCACGTCACTCACCGTCCGGCCTTCCAGCACGAACGTGACGATGGCCTTTTCCTGTTCCGTCAACCGTGCCATTAACGATTGCCAGTCCAGATTGCGCGCAGCGATCATGGCGGGATCTTCCTGATCCTGCGAGAGCACGTCGTTGAACGTGAGCTGTTCGCCGCCGAGTTCACCTTCCATCGCGGCGGGCTCGTCCAACGACGATATGCGCGTGGTGCCGGTGAGTTGGGTGCCGGTGCTCATGACGTCCGTTTTGGATGAACCGGTGGAGCGCCGGCCGGACTTGATGGCTTGAATGGCGTAGTAGGCGATGTTGCCGGGCGTGACGGATTTGCCGGCGGCTTCGGCGCTGTCGAGCATTTTGGCGGCGGTCGCGGTGGCGTCCTGAATGAGTTCCTGGGCGTCTTCGCAGCCGACGCATTTGACGGTGCGGGGGATGGCACCACGGAGACGGGGGACAATTTCTTCCTGCAGAATCCAACCAGCTTGCGGGGACATTGGGGCTGCTTCGATTTGACGGACGGTAAATTGGGTAGACAATCAAATGATTAAAACCAATAACCAGAACACCGTTAAGACCCGCCAGAAGTTTGACCAAACCATTAAGCGTGAAGCTGTCAACCACTGGCTGACCAGCGGCAAGTCGGCCAGTGTGGTGGCCGTGGAGTTGGGGATTCTCCCCAACCGGCTGTATGCCTGGCGACTGCGCTTGGC
>CAINLR010000086.1 GCA_903850425.1 uncultured Verrucomicrobia subdivision 3 bacterium
CCGCTGGTCAGCCAGTGGTTGACAGCTTCACGCTTAAAGGTTTGGTCAAACTTCTGGCGGGTCTTAACGGTGTTCTGGTTATTGGTTTTAATCATTTGATTGTCTACCCAATTTACCGTCCGTCAAATCGAAGCAGCCCCATTGGCAGCGGGCGGTGCCGTAGGGAATCA
The DNA here is from genome assembly GCA_903850425.1 of uncultured Verrucomicrobia subdivision 3 bacterium. Classification (GTDB taxonomy): domain Bacteria; phylum Verrucomicrobiota; class Verrucomicrobiia; order Limisphaerales; family UBA11358; genus UBA11358. Next base: position 171 of record CAINLR010000086.1, read on the forward strand.
CTTGAAAGCCACCCGCTTTGAACAAAATCTGCCGCGCTACAAGGAAGTTGTTCATCTCATTGAAGCAGGGAAACTCAGGAAAAACACCCCCGACGCTTACACGCTTGAACTACCTCCGCAATACGCAGATCTCGCGCGGATGGTGTGGGCGGAAACAAATTCCAAGGGCGCTGTCTATGTGGAATTCATAACCGAACTTGGCTTTCCGGTTAAACATTCAGGCTATTTTTACATTTCAAGCGGGAAAATCGATGCAGACACCAACGCATTGCATAGATGGCCTCTGCATTCGGAAATTTGCACAAACTGGTTTCGCATTTCGGACTGAACTATGGGCGAAGATGTTATTAATGCCGCCAACGCCCGCACCAAAATCCTGTTCGTCTGCAGCCGCAACCGGCGGCGCAGCCTGACGGCGGAAACGATCTTCAAGAGCGAACCCGCCTGGGATGTCCGTTCGGCGGGAACCGAAGATGGTGCGCGCATCAAAGTGACTGCCGGGCAGCTCGGCTGGGCGGATGTCATCGTGGTGATGGAAAAGCGGCACAAGGAACGGTTGCGGCAAAAATACCCGGAAGCACTGGCGGCCAAACCTTGCGTCTGCCTGTTCATTGCCGACGATTACGAATTCATGGATGCAAGTTTGATCGAGCTTTTGCGCGAGAAAATGCAGGAACATTTCCCCGTGGCCGAAAACTGAACAACAAAGTAACGAAGGAACAAAGGGGTGGCGGCTCAATCCGGCATTTTGCGGAGCGCGGCATTTATGCCGCTTTAACGCGGCGGACTGTTTGACACTCGTTGGCGGCCGGTTATGCGGCTGTTGAAGCGGGCTAAAGCCCGCGCTCCGCTCGCGCCGCCAGCAAAGGTCAGGCTTGGCTTTCGTTCGTTACTTTGTTCCTTTGTTGTAAAAATATGCCGGAAGAAATTTTCGATGTGGTCAACGAGCGCGACGAGGTGATCAGCCAGGCCCCGCGCCAGGAGGTTCATGCGCGCGGGCTGTGGCATCGCGCGGTGCATGTGCTGGTGTTCAATGCGCGCGGCGAAGTCTTTCTCCAGAAGCGCTCGATGACCAAAGACACCGCCAAGGGCAAGTGGGATTCGTCGTCGTCCGGCCATCTGGACACAGGCGAGGCTTACGATGCGTGTGCGGTGCGCGAGGTGCGCGAGGAAATCGGCCTGCACCTGACGCAGACGCCGGAGCGGCTATTCAAGCTTGATGCGCGCAAAGAAACGGGCTGGGAATTTTGCTGGATTTACCGCTGCGAAAGCGAAGGACCGTTCGTGCTGCACCCCGAGGAAATCGAAACAGGCGCTTGGTTCGCGCCGGCCGCCGTGACGCAGTGGGTGAACGCGAAGCCGCAGGAATTTGCCCGCGCGTTTGTGTTGATTTGGAAATTGTTTTTAACCCAGGATGGGCACAGATAAGCACGGATGGGGCACCGCGCAAAGGCGCAGAGAACGCGGAGGAACGCAGCATAAAAATAATCTCCGCGACTCTTTGCGGTCGCTGCACCTCTGCGTTTATTTTTTATCCAGGTTGATCCGTGCTGGAAACTTCCCGCCTTTACTTGGCGCAAAAATGAAGTAGTTATTTCGTCATGCAAAATTCGATTATTCCTTATCCGACCGTCATCGAGCAGACGGCGCGCGGCGAGCGGCAGTTCGACATTTTTTCGCGGCTGCTGGTTGACCGTATTATTTTTCTCGGCACTCCGGTGGATGACGGCATCGCCAATGTCATTGTCGCCCAGTTACTGTTTCTCCAGATGACCGACCCGAAAAAGGACGTGCATTTCTACATCAACTCGCCCGGCGGCAGCGTCTCGGCGGGACTGGCCATTTACGACACGATGCAATACATGACGTGCGACATTAACACCTACTGCATCGGCCAGGCGGCGAGCATGGGCGCGGTGCTGCTGTGCGCCGGCACCAAGGGCAAGCGATTCGCGCTGCCCAACTCGAACATCATGATCCACCAGGTGCTCGGCGGCGCGGAAGGCCAGGCGAGCGACGTGGAAATCCGCGTGAAGCACATGCTCAAGCTGAAGAACACGCTGAACGGCATTCTTTCCAAACACTCGGGCCAGACGATTGAACAGGTGGAGAAGGATTGCGACCGCGACAACTTCATGAGCGCGGAAGAAGCGAAGAAATACGGCCTCGTGGACCTGGTGGTGCAATCGCGCAAAGAAATTCCCGGCGCGGACAAAGTGTCGTTGTAGCAGCGCCCGGCGCGCCGGATCGGTCTTCCCGTGGCGGCGGTCGGTGACCGCCGCCACGGCATTTCAATCAAAACCTCGATACGAACTGGTCGCCCTTGATGTAAAACCGCAGCCGCCGTTTTGCCCAATGCTTTGCGTAGTCCACGCCGATCCGCGGACGTTTGACGATGGAAAATATTTCCGCAGCCTCCGGTTCGGCGATGAAAAAGTTGCCGCTTAGCAAATCGTGGCCATTTAGACGGCGATCAATGTTCATCGCACGACAAAGCAAACCCGGCCCTTGCGTGCGGCCGGCCAGATTTTTCACCGGCGCTACCGCGCGCAGCAGAACGGCGGCGGCGTGACCTTCACGTTCCGTCACGACATTCATGCAATGATGCACGCCGTAGATCAGATAAACATAGGCGTGCCCCGGCGGGCCGAACATGGTTTTGGTGCGTTCGGTCAGGCCTTTGGCGGAATGCGCCGCTAAATCATGCGCGCCAAGATACGCCTCCACCTCGACGATTTTGCCGATGTGTGGAACGCCTGCAACGTCATGAACAAGCCATTTGCCAAGCAATTCCTGCGCGACCACGACGGTGTCGCGGTCGTAAAATGGGCGCGGCAGTTTGTTCACGCGGCCAGCCTGACCAAATTCCCGGTTTGACAGAAGGCAAAATGTTCGCAGATTGATGGGCCGTATCGGTTGCCAGCGTAGCGCAGTTGGTTAGCGCGTGGGACTCATAACTCTAAATTCTCCTGTTTCATTGGGTTTGATACAGTTTCAATAGGTTTCACATTTCGATTGATATTATTGGGCTATTTGTTGATTTAAGAGGTCGTTGCGTATTCCGATGTCTGTCGGACAGTGATTCTAATCTCTGTCGGACAGGGTTCCGATTTCTGCCGGACACCATTCCGATTCCTGTCGGACAGGGTTCCGGGCGGCTGTCGGACAGTTTTTGGGCTGGATTGGAAGGGTGTCCGACAGGATTAGAACGGTGTCCGGGCTGGCCCGGAATGGTGTCCGACAGCGAGTGGAATCCGGGCGTGGAAAGAGTGGAGCGACGCGGGAATGGGTGTCAGGGTGGCGGCTCGATTCAGGTGGATCGGGAAAGGCCATTCATGTCA
>CAINLR010000087.1 GCA_903850425.1 uncultured Verrucomicrobia subdivision 3 bacterium
AGCGTGCAGGCCGGCAGGGCATCATGCACGATGGCCGCCAGCGTGGTCAGGTTGTCCTGAAGGTCGTCAATCGCCAATATTTTCATGTGACTTTTTGTTGCGGCTAACAATGCCGGTGATTTTCAATCGAGCGCCTGTTGGAGAGTTTTCAGCAACAGATCCGCGTCAACCGGCTTGGAAACGTAGGCATCAAAACCGTGGGCGAGGATCGCCTCGCGGTCGCCCACCATGGCGCTGGCGGTGGCGGCGATAACGGGGATGTGGCGGAGCGATTCGTCGGAGCGGATTTCCTTGAGTGCCTGGATGCCGTCCAAGCCGGGCATGGCAATATCCATGAGAATGAGGTCGGGTTGGTGCGTCCGCGCCTGATCAATGCCCGCCAGGCCGTCGGTCGCTTCAACAACCTGATAATGGCCGTGCAGCAGGGCCCGCGCGGTGCGCAGGCTGTCAGCGTTGTCATCCACCACGAGGACTAGGGGCTTGCCGGGGCGGGCGGGGCGGCGGCGCGATCCGCGCGGAGGCAAGGATGCCGGCGGCGGCGGGGGCGGCGCGATCATTCCAGCCACGGCGGCGAGCAGGTCTTGTTTGTTGACGTCGCCTTTCTGGATCAGCTGGCGGATATGGTTGCCCTTGAGGAAACTTAACTCTTCTTTGCTCACATGCTTCGCCGTCAAAATCAAAACCGCCAACTGCGCGGCGTGTTCCGTGCTGCGAATGGCTTTGAGCACGGCAAAGCCATCCACTTCCGGCATCATCAAATCGAGGATCATCGCGTCGGGCACGGTTTGGGCAATCTGCGCCAGCGCCTCTTGTCCATTGCGCGCCACCTGAACGCGGTAGCCGTCCGCCTGAAGAATGTCGGTCAGCTGGATGATGGCGGGCTCGCTGTCCTCGACCACCAAAATGTTTTTTCCGCGGCCCGCCATCGCTGTTGCGGCGGTGCGGGGCACGGCAGATTTCCCGGCGGCCACCGGCTCGACGCGACCCGGTGACGCCAGCGCGAGCGGCAGTCGGAGCGTGAAGGTGGAGCCTTTGCCCGGCTCGCTCGCCACGGTGATGCCGCCGCCCAGCAGCGCCGCGTATTTCCGGGCGATGGCCAAGCCGAGGCCGGTGCCGCCGTATTTGCGGGAGGTGCTGCCATCGGCCTGCCGGAATTCGTCGAAGATGTGCGGGAGATGCTCGGCGGCGATGCCGATGCCGGTGTCGGCGACGGCGATGAAGATTTCGCCGCCGGCGTGCCGCGCGGAAATGGCGACGCGACCCTGCCCGGTGAACTTGACGGCGTTGCCGACCAGGTTTTGCAGGATGTGGCGGCATTTGACGAAATCCGAGGTGAGGGGCGGCAGGTCTTCGCCGATGGTGCTGGCGAGCGCGATGCCTTTTTCCACCGCCTGCGGCTCAATCATGGCGACAATCTCATCGGCCAGCTCGCGGACGGCGAAGCGATTGATGGTCAACTCCTCGCGGCCCGCCTCGATGCGCGAGAGGTCGAGGATGTCATTGATGAGCAACAGCAGGTTCTTCCCGTTGCGCTCGATGATCTCGATAAAGCCGTGTTCCTCCGCCGGAATGGTCTGGGCGAGGCGCCGGTTGAGGACGCCGGAGAGGGCGATGACGGAATTGAGCGGCGTGCGCAGCTCGTGGCTCATGTTGGAAAGGAAGGCGCTCTTCAGCCGGTTCGACTCGTCGAGCTGGCGCTTCTGCATCTCCAATTCGGCGTTCTGCTCGGTGAGCTCGGCGGACTGCTGCGCGAGTTCCCGCTTCTGGCCGTCCAGTTCGAGGTTCTGGCGCTCGAGCCGTTCCGCGAGATCCTGGATTTTGCGGAAGGCGAGCACGCCGTTGACGCGGGCGGTGAGCACGCTCCAGATGTCGTTGACGAGCCGCACGGACACGGCGTCATAGGCGCGGACGCTGGCCAGGGAAATCACCGCCGAGACCGTGTGGTCGGACAGGACGGGGATGGTGAGGATTTCGCGCGGGATGAAATCGCCGCTCGCGGCGGCGAAGACAAAGCGGGTGTCTGCGGGAATATCCTTGATATGCTGGATCTTTCGGGCGGCCACGGCGGCGCCGAGTTCGCCCTCCAGGCCGGCGGCGGAAAAGGCGGTGCGGCCTTTGGTGCCCAGGCCGATGGATTCGAAATGCTCGAAATCGGTTTTTGCGTCGTTCAGGAAATAGACCGTGCCGATCTGGGAGCCGGTGTGGTGGAGCAGCCCTTTGAGCAGTTCGCGGCAGAAGCCGTGGACCTCCTCCTCGCGGAGCATGACCGAGCCCAGCTCGGCGGCGTCGCGCTCGATCTTCATTTCGGTCTGGATGGTTTCAGCCATGCTGTTGAACGCGGCGGCGAGCGCGCCGAATTCGTTCTTCGACTCATACCCGCAGCGCCATTCCAGCCGGCCGTGCCGGAACTGCTCCACTGCTGCCGACAGCGCCGCGAGCGGCGAGCGGATGGCCTTGATCAGGAACGCGCCGATGAGCGCGGAGAGCAGCAGGATAGCTAGGCTGACCAGGACCAGGCTGCGCTGAATAGTGTTGTTCAGCGCGGCTGCGTTTTTATAAAATTCGTCCGCCTTGTTCTGGGCGAAATTGTCAACCAACCGGATGTGGCTGGATAATAATTCCGCCTGGGTATCCAGAATCCCGCCCGGATGGAGCCTGGCCGCGGCTTCGGCCTTTTTTCCATCACCGACCATCCGCGCCGTCTCCTTTTGCAAAGCGGTCCATTTCCCGAAGTCGTCGCGCAGGCCGACAAGGTCATCGCGGGATACCAAATAGCGGTCGAACAGGATATTGATCTGCTGTTCGGCCTCGGTTCGGTTGGCCTCAATGGACCGCAGGCAGGCTTCCGCTTCGTGGTCGTTCGCCGCCATAACCAAATCCCGCATGTGCCGGCGGATGCTCTCGACACTATACTCGAATTTGCCGATGGCCCGGCGGACCTGGAGGGGATGATCGTATAATTCCTTGGTTTGCAGCCAGAGCTTGTCCGTCTGTATCCACGCCAGCGCGCCGAGGAACAGTACCAGCGCCAGGATGGTGGCCAGCCCCAGCCTCAACTGGGTGCTGATCTTAAGGTCTTTCAGTTTCATAGGATGGTTTTACCGGGGATATCTTGCCCGTGGCGCGGATAAGTGACGGTGAAGCGCGTGCCCAAGCCGGCCGCCGAGACAAAGGCGACCTGGCCGTGCAGGTATTTTTCCGTGAGCAGTTTGATGCTATAGGTGCCGATGCCCCGGCCGCTGCCCTTGGTGGAAAACGAACGCGAGAAAATCTGCAGCTGCACGGCGGGCGGCATCACCGCCTGATTGTGCACCGTGAACGACACCCGCCCGCCGCTGGCGCCGGCCCCGAGGGTGATGGTTTGTCCGGAGGCGGAAGCTTCCAGCGCGTTTTTGATGAGGTTGATCAGCACGCGGCGCAACAAAACCGGATCACTCACAAAATCGAAAGCTTCGGCGGCGGGATCGGCGATAATGCACTTATCTTTGGCAATGCTGTAGGAATGAAACTGGCGGATGACTTGGGTTAGCAGCTCGGAGGATTGCACCGGCTTGAGTTCCGCTTTCAGATCCCCGCTTTCGGCGGCGCTCAATTCGTGCTGGGCGCTGATCTCTTCGAGGAGCTGGTCCGCCGATTCGCAGATCATGGCGGTCATTTCCCTGATTTCCGGCTCCGCCATGCGGGTCTGGATCATGAGATCGGCCAGGCCCTTGATGCAGCCGGCGGTGTTGATGACATCGTGGAAAAAAATCCGCTCCAGCATCTTCCGCCGTTTCTCGTCGCTGATGTCCACGACGGAAAATACGGTGAAAGTTTCGCCCTCCACCTCAATCGGGCGCGACCAGACCCGCAAATCCAGGGCGTTTTCGTTTTTACCCGGTTCGCCGCAGATCATCCGGCATTCCTGAATGTCCAGCCGGTTGAACTTTTGACTGTTCAGGATGGAGATCACCGCGCCGCAGGTCTGGCAAAATGGCGTGGTGCCGCAGCCGCCCGCAGTCAGATGCGCCCGGATGCAGCCCGCCGCCTCGCCCGGGCGGCGGCCGAGAAAATCCGGATAAAACCGGCCCATGGCTTCGCCGGTTTTTTTGCCCAGCACTTGCGCCTCCGTTTCCAGCCCAAGAAATTCCATGAAGGCGCGGTTGGCAAAAACAATCTGCCGGTGCGCATTCAGCACCGTCGTCATATTCGGAACCGAATCCAAAAACTCGCGAACAAAGGGCAGCGCCGCTAATTTTTCGTGCTGGCAAAGAATTTTATCTTGCGGGTCACGTTCGGCTGGCGCAAATGCGGTTTCCAGGGCCATAAGTTTTTTAGAGGAGGACGCGAGATTACCGGCAACTTTCAAGATTTTCAACCAGGATACTCATTTATTTACCGGCCCGCGAACCGCGCGGCCATTTTTTGATTTTGAAACACGGCGGCGGGCGGAGCCACGGCGCGGAGACCGCCATGCTTGACGACCAAATCATATTCCGCCTCGCCGGTCACAAAATATCCG
>CAINLR010000088.1 GCA_903850425.1 uncultured Verrucomicrobia subdivision 3 bacterium
CGGATATTTTGTGACCGGCGAGGCGGAATATGATTTGGTCGTCAAGCATGGCGGTCTCCGCGCCGTGGCTCCGCCCGCCGCCGTGTTTCAAAATCAAAAAATGGCCGCGCGGTTCGCGGGCCGGTAAATAAATGAGTATCCCGGTTGAAAATCTTGAAAGTTGCCGGTAGTCTCGCAGCAATCCTCAAAAAAAATTATGGCCCTGGAAACCGCATTTGCTCCAGCTGAACGCGAGCCGCAAGGGCAAATCCTGCGCCAGCATGATAAATTGTCGGCGCTGCCCTTTGTTCGCGAGTTTTTGGATTCGGTTCCGAATATGACGACGGTGCTGAATGCGCACCGGCAGATTGTTTTTGCCAACCGCGCCTTCATGGATTTTCTCGGGCTGGAAACCGAGGCGCAAGTGCTCGGCAAAAAAACGGGCGAAGCCATGGCCCGCAGTCATCCGGATTTTCTTGGCCGCCGCCCCGGCGAAGCGGCGGGTTGCATCCGGGCGCATCTGACCTCGGGCGGCTGCGGCACCACGCCTTTTTGCCAGACCTGCGGCGCGGTGATCTCCATCCTGAACAGTCAAAAGTTCAACCGGCTGGACATCCAGGAATGCCGGATGATCTGTGGTGAACCGGGCAAGAACGAAAACTCCCTGGATTTGCGGATCTGGTCGCGCCCGATTGAGGTGGAGGGCGAAAGCTTCACCGTTTTTTCCGTCGTGGACATCAGCGACGAGAAGCGGCGGAAGATGCTCGAGCGGATTTTTTTCCACGACGTCATCAACACCGCCGGCTGCATCAAGGGCCTGGCCGATCTCATGATTCAGACCCGCACGGCGGAGCCGGAAATCAGGGAAATGACCGCCATGATCTGTGAATCGGCGGACCAGCTCCTTGAGGAAATCAGCGCCCAGCACGAATTGAGCGCCGCCGAAAGCGGGGATCTGAAAGCGGAACTCAAGCCGGTGCAATCCTCCGAGCTGCTGGCCCAAGTCATCCGCCAGTTTCATTCCTACAGCATTGCCAAAGATAAGTGCATTATCGCCGATCCCGCCGCCGAAGCTTTCGATTTTGTGAGTGATCCGGTTTTGTTGCGCCGCGTGCTGATCAACCTGGTTAAAAATGCGCTGGAAGCTTCCGCGTCCGGACAAACCATCACCCTCGGCGCCGGCACTCACGGCGGGCGGGTGTCGTTCACGGTGCACAATCAGGCGGTGATGCCGCCCGCCGTGCAGTTGCAGATTTTCTCGCGTTCGTTTTCCACCAAGGGCAGCGGCCGGGGCATCGGCACCTATAGCATCAAACTGCTCACGGAAAAATACCTGCACGGCCAGGTCGCCTTTGTCTCGTCGGCCGGCTTGGGCACGCGCTTCACCGTCACTTATCCGCGTCACGGGCAAGATATCCCCGCTAAAACCATCCTATGAAACTCAAAGATTTGAAAATCAGCACCCAGTTGAGGCTGGGGCTGGCCACCATCCTGGCGCTGCTGCTGTTCCTCGGCGCGCTGGCGTGGATCCAGACGGACAAGCTCTGGCTGCAAACCAAGGAATTATACGATCATCCCCTCCAGGTCCGCCGGGCCATCGGCAAATTCGAGTATAATGTCGAGAGCATTCGCCGGCACATGCGGGACCTGGTCTTGGCGGCGAACGACCACGAAGCGGAAGCCTGCCTGCGGTCCATTGAGGCCGACCGAACCGATGCCGAACAGCAGATCAATGTCCTGTTCGACCGCTATTTGGGATCCCACGATGACCTTGTCGGCCTGCGCGACGACTTCGGGAAATGGAGCGCTTTGCAAAAGGAGACGGCGCGGATGGTCGGTGACGGAAAAAATACCGAAGCCGTAGCCAGGCTCCATCCGGGCGGGATTCTGGATACCCAGGCGGAATTATTGTCCAGCCACATTCGGTTGGTTGACAATTTCGCCCAGAACAAGGCGGACGAATTTTATAAAAACGCGGCCGCGCTGAACAACGCCGTTCAGCGCGGCCTGGTCCTGGTCGGCCTAGCCACCCTGCTGCTCACCGCGCTCATCGGCGCGTTCCTGATCAAGGCCATCCGCTCGCCGCTCGCGGCGCTGTCGGCGGCCGTGGAGCAGTTCCGGCACGGCCGGCTGGAAGGGCGCTGCGCGTATGAGTCGAAGAACGAGTTCGGCGCGCTCGCCGCCGCATTCAACACCATGGCCGCGACCATCCAGACCGAAATGAAGATTGAGAAGGACGCCGCCCAGCTCGCCGGCGTGATGCTCCGCGAGGAGGAGGTCCAAGGCTTCTGCCGCGAACTGCTCAAGGGCCTGCTCCAGCACACTGGCTCCCAGATCGGCGCGGTCTATTTCCTGAACGACGCGAAGACTGAATTCGAGCCTTTCGAATCCATCGGCCTGGGGGCCAAAAGCCGCACCGCCTTTTCCGCCGCCGGCCTGGAGGGCGAACTCGGCACCGCCGTGGCCTCCCGAAAGATCCAGCATATCAAGGATATTCCCGCGGATACCCGCTTTGCTTTTGCCGCCGCGAGCGGCGATTTCCTCCCGCGCGAAATTCTTACCATCCCCGTCCTGTCCGACCACACGGTCTCGGCGGTGATTTCTCTGGCCAGCGTCCGCGCCTACGACGCCGCGTCCGTGCGGCTCGTCAACGACATCTGGAGCTTGCTCACCGCCCGCGTCAACGGCGTGCTCGCCTTCCGCAAAATCCAGGACCTCGCGGAGCGGCTCGAGCGCCCAAACCGCGAGCTGGACGGCCAGAAGCGGGAGCTCGCGCAGCAGTCCGCCGAGCTCGCCGAGCAGAACGCCGAACTGGAGATGCAGAAGCGCCAGCTCGACGAGTCGAACCGGCTGAAGAGCGCCTTCCTTTCCAACATGAGCCACGAGCTGCGCACGCCGCTTAATTCCGTCATCGCCCTCTCCGGCGTCCTGAACCGCCGGCTCGCCCCGACCATTCCCGCCGAGGAAGCCGGCTTCCTCGAAATCATCGAGCGCAACGGCCGCAACCTCCTGTCGCTCATCAACGACATCCTCGACCTCTCGCGCATTGAGTCCGGCCGCGAGGAAATCACCCTCAATCGCTTTGCCGTCCGCGAACTGGCCGACGAGATGGTCGCGATAATCGGGCCGCAGGCGGCCGAAAAAAACATCGCCCTCGATAATACCGTCGGCGTAGACCTGCCGCCGCTGACCTCGGATTTTGTCAAATGCCGCCACATCCTGCAAAACCTGGTCGGCAACGCCGTCAAGTTCACGGAGCAGGGGCGCGTCACCGTTTCCGCGCGGCACGCCGGCGGCGAAGTCTTCATCGCCGTCGCCGACACCGGCATCGGCATCGCTGGCGAACACTTGCCGCACATCTTTGACGAATTCCGGCAGGCCGATGGCAGCACCTCCCGCAAATACGGCGGCACCGGCCTCGGCTTGGCCATCGCCAGAAAATACGCGGCGCTCCTCGGCGGCGGCGTTACCGTGGCGAGCGAGCCGGGCAAAGGTTCCACCTTCACACTGCGGCTGCCGCTCGTGCTGACCTCACCGGGCGGCGTCGAGCCGGTGGCCGCCGGAAAATCTGCCGTGCCCCGCACCGCCGCAACAGCGATGGCGGGCCGCGGAAAAAACATTCTGGTGGTCGAGGACAGCGAGCCCGCCATTATCCAGCTGACCGACATCCTTCAGGCGGACGGCTACCGCGTTCAGGTGGCGCGCAATGGACAAGAGGCGCTGGCGCAGATTGCCCAAACCGTGCCCGACGCGATGATCCTCGATTTGATGATGCCGGAAGTGGATGGCTTTGCCGTGCTCAAGGCCATTCGCAACGTGGAACCAACCGCGCAATTGCCCGTGCTAATCTTGACGGCGAAGCATGTGAGCAAGGAGGAATTGAGTTTTCTCAAGAGCAACCATGTCCGCCAGCTGATTCAGAAAGGCGATATCAACAAGCACGACCTCCTCGCCGCCGTGGCCGGGATGGTGTCGCCGCCCGCGCCCATGCCGGCATCCTTGCCTCCGCGCGGATCGCGCCGCCGCCCCGCCCGCCCCGGCAAGCCCCTGGTCCTCGTGGTGGATGACAACGCTGACAGCCTGCGCACCGCGCGGGCCCTGCTGCACGGCCATTATCAGGTTGTTGAAGCCTCCGATGGCCTGACGGGCATTCAGCAGGCGCGGACGCACCAACCCGATCTCATTCTCATGGATATTGCCATGCCCGGCTTGGACGGCATCCAGGCGCTCCTGGAAATCCGCGCGGACGAGGCGCTGCGGCACATCCCCGTCATCGCCGCCACCGCCAGCGCCATGGTGGGCGACCGCGAGGCGATTCTCGCCCACGGTTTTGATGCTTATATATCCAAGCCGGTTGACGCGCAACTGTTGCTGAAGATTCTCCAGCAGGCGCTCGATTGAAAATCACCGGCATTGTTAGCCGCAACAAAAAGTCACATGAAAATATTGGCGATTGACGACCTTCAGGACAACCTGACCACGCTGGCGGCCATCGTGCATGATGCCCTGCCGGCCTGCACGCTGCTGACGGCCACGGGCGGCGGCCGCGGCCTGGAACTTGCCCGCGCCGAAGATCCGGACGTCATCCTGCTGGACATCATCATGCCGGAAATGGACGGCTTTGAAGTCTGCCGCCG
>CAINLR010000089.1 GCA_903850425.1 uncultured Verrucomicrobia subdivision 3 bacterium
AGTCCCGCTCCTTCAGAACAAAACGCAAAACAAGAACACAACAGAAAACCTCATCACCACTGGATGCCCCGCAACCGCTCCGCAACCCATCAACCAACTCGTCAAGCCGGTAAAATTCCCGGCTCAACCGCAGGAATGGAAAATCGTTTCATTGAGGGAATGTCCCACTCCCGACACCATGCAACATTGTGAAACGCCTGATCAGGCAGCCGCCTATTGGAAAACGCATATCGCCACCCATCCTTACTTCAATCCTGAATGTGAATGTTTGGTGGTGTTCATCCTCAACACCCGTCGACGCATTAAAGGTCACTACTTAGTGTCCATTGGCACGATGGATACAATCCTTTGTCATCCGAGGGAAATCTTTAGATTGGCAATAATGGCCAGTGCTGCCGCAATCATTATCGCGCATTCTCACCCGAGCGGTGATCCAACTCCATCGGAAGCCGACATAAAAATCACCCGTGATCTCATTCGAGCCGGTCAACTGCTCAAAATCGAAGTTCTCGACCACATCGTAATCGGCAACCCCAACCATCAGAGCTTAAGAAGTCTTGGTTATTTTTACAGCTAACCGATCTCGGCTTCCGAGAAATCGGAGGCCATTTTTATCTTCGCCATGCACAAAACCTCAAAATATTTGAGGAATTGTTCCAGCCGACAAGTTGCTCACTTTGACCCATTTGGAGGCGGCGATTCCTGTGCCACGGCATTATTAACGACAATTAGTTCTCGACCAAATCGTAATCGGCAACCCCATCCGCTTAATGTGGATGCAAATGGTGCAAGATGTGTGGGCGCTCCAAGCCATGCGCCAGCATTAGCTTTTCATCCGATAACAACTCCACCGTGCGACCATCGGCGATAATTTGGCCGTGATCCAGAATGATTGTCCTTGCGCATAATTCCACTGCCAGTTCCAAGTCATGCGTGGCAATAAGTTTGGTTGCAGGCAATGTCCGCAGCATCGCCTTAAACTCGCGCCGACCGCGCGGGTCCAGGTCACTTGTCGGTTCGTCCAGCACCAGCACCGCCGGTTCACACGCCATCACGCCAGCCAGACACGCGCGACGTTTCTCGCCGTGGCTCAAGTGATGCGTTTGCCGTTGCTCGAATCCGGCCAACCCCACTTGCGCCAAAGATATTTTCACGCGTGCGGCAATTTCCGTTTCGCTCAAACCCAGTTGTTGCGGACCAAACGCCACATCCTCCGCTACCGTCGGACAAAACAACTGGTCGTCCGGGTCTTGGAAACCAGCCCGACCTGTCGCCGGATTTGCTCCAGATTTTTGGCCGCGACCGGCTCGCCATAAATTTTCACCGCGCCATCGCCGGAGAGTTTTTCCGGCAGCAAGCCGTTCAAATGCAGCAGCAGGGTGGATTTGCCGGAACCGTTTGGGCCGAGCAGTGCGATGCACTCGCCGGGCAGCACGCGAAAACTGATTCCCCGCAGCGCTTCCGTGCCGTCGCGGTAGCGGTATTTCAGATCGGTGATTTCGATTGCGTTCATTTTATTTCCAGCCGCGCGCACACATGGCGTTGTAAATCCGTTCCGCCCGTTCCGACGCCCGCACAAAAAGTTGTCCCACCACCGACGCCAGCGCCAGCCATTGCCAACGCCGTCCGCGCGTGAACGTCCGGCTCGCCCGGGCCCGCCGCATCCGCTCCGCCTCGTCCGCCAGCACAAACAGATACCGGTGCATCAGTGTCAGCGTGGTGACGAAGATCCACGGCACCCGCAGCCGTTGCAGCACGCGCAGCAATTCCGTGAAGGGCGTGGTGTTCGAGAGCAGCAGGGTCGTGAGCAGGCACAAATTTGCCTTGAGCATCACCACTGCAAAAATCCTGCCGCCGTCCGGCTGAAACCACATCAGTCCCGCCATGCCCAGCACCAGCGGTTCCAGTAGCAGCAGCCGTTTCACCAGCTGCCAGAGGGGAATCTGGCTGACCGCCAGCAGCCCGGCGATCACGGCGCCCACGATCATCAATCCGGTCACGGCTGTGCGCGGTAGCAGCACGACCGTCAAAATCAAGACCAGTGCCACGACCAATTTCCCGCCTGCCGGCCAGTGTTCCAATGGGCCATGTTCGTGGTCGTCGGCGTGGTTGTGGGGATGTGAATGATGTCCGCCCATGTTGGGTGACGCTGGTTCGGGAATGCCGCTCAGCGCATTATTACTTATTTGTTTGACCGTAACACCATACTTATTACTATACGTTTAGTTCGTAACACTTTAAGCAAACGCGCTGACCGAGCAAGATTATATGCACATACCCGACGGTTTCCTTGATGCCAAAACACTCGCCCTCACCGGTGCCCTGTCGGCGGGCGGACTCGCCGTCGCCGCGCGTCAGGTCAATCGCACGTTGCCGCGCAACAAAATTCCGCTGATGGGACTTGGCGCGGCGTTCGTCTTCGCGGCGCAAATGCTCAATTTCCCCGTGGCCGGCGGCACCTCCGGCCATCTGCTCGGCGGCGTGCTGGCTGGGGTGCTGTTGGGACCGGGGGCAGCGGCCATCGTGATTGCCTGCGTCCTGCTCGTGCAGGCACTGCTGTTCAGCGACGGCGGCGTGCTGGCCTTGGGCGCAAACATTTTCAACATGGCCTTCATCGGCGCGATGGTCGGCTACACCATTTACCGCACGGTGTTCCGGTTTCTGCCCGGACTGCGCGGACGCATCGCCGCCGTGTTTTTCGCCGCGTGGTGTTCCACTGTGCTGGCGTCCCTGACCTGTGCGGGTGAACTCGCCTTGTCCGGCACACTCGCGCCTGCCGTGGTGTTTCCCGCCATGCTTGGCACCCACGCGCTCATCGGCATCGGCGAAGGGTTGATCACGTCGCTGGTGATTCTCACGATTGCGCGGACGCGACCGGATTTGCTGGAGCAGGAAACCGCCCCGGCTACGCGCGGCACCGGTTGGGAATTTCTGGCATTCGGCCTCGTCATCGCGCTGGGGTTGGCCATCTTCGTTTCACCTTACGCCTGCGCCTGGCCGGATGGACTGGACAAGGTTGCGCAACAATTCGGCTTTGAAGGCCGCGCGGCCACGCTCATCAAGACTTGGATTCCCGATTACAAAATGCCCGGCATCAGTTCCGAAGGCATTGCCACCGCCGTCGCCGGAGCCATTGGCACACTGATCATGTTCGGCCTCGCCTGTGTGGTTGGCCGCGTATTGGTGCGGACCGGCGAGCCGCGCAAAACCACTGACTAGGCCGAGGCGCTTTTCATTGTTTCAGCCAAAGGAATTTTTTGAACCCGCACCGACTTCAAAGCTGCCTTGCCAATAAACTCTCAGCGGTTCTGCGGCGTCCTGCTGGCCTGTCGGCCTTCACGCTCATTGAATTGTTGGTGGTCATTGCCATCATCGCCATCCTTGCTGCGTTGCTGCTGCCCGCGCTGGCCGGTGCCAAGGAGCGCGGCAAGCGTGCCGCTTGCTTGAGCAATCTCCGGCAGATTGGACTGGCCACTCAGCTTTACGCCGATGATTCCAAGAGTTATCCGCCAGCGTGGATAGATTCCACCACGCGCTGGATGGATTTGCTGAAACCGTTTATCGGTAAGACTTCCGGGGTCTATTTGTGTCCATCGGATTTGAAAAAAATTCCCGTGACATGGGACACCAACATATTTTTGAGCTACGGCATCAACACCTTCAACTTTGCTGGCAACGCTTATTGTTTCTGGTATGGCGTCAATCAAAGTAGTGTCCGCCATCCGTCGAGCACCATCATTTATGCCGACTGCACGCCCGGAAAATACTACTGCGGCGGCGGCAGTTCCTTCACCAATCCAGTCGTGGACGTGGACTATCGCCATCCCAAGAAAGGTTTTGTGGCTGCCTATTGCGACGATCATGTGGAATTCAAAAACATCTCCACCAAGGAGGAATGGGACGCCTCAAATTAACCGCCCCTGAATTTATGAAAACATCCGAACGACAACTCATAACCGTCATACTCACCCTCACGCTGGCGGGAGCGTTGCTCCCGCAAACTTTGCGCGCGGGTTTCTCGCTCCCGTCCGGCTCGACTTCACCCGGTCACGGCATTTCCAACGTCCTGTCCGGCACTGTCGCCAACGGCGCGCTGTTCTGGCAAAGCACCACCAATTGGGTCAACACCACGCCCGCCAAGCCTTACGCGGTGACGAACAATTATGCTCTGCCTGCTTGCGATTCCATCGCGGTTGCACGAATCGTGGCGACCATCTGGGGCGGCACGGCGAACTACGTCAGTGAAATGACCGTGACCGTCAACGGCACAAACCTGCCCGCTGCTAACCCGCTTGTGTTTGGCACCACCACGGACACGAATGCCGTTTTCAGCGCCACCAGTGCCAATGCCTACGGCTCTGGTTCAGGCGTCTGGCTCGTTACGTTGCCCGTGCCTGCGTCCATGCTTTTCACCGATGGCACACTTAACAACATTGTGGTTTCGCAAAACACCACGACTGGTTTTGATGGACGCGTGCAGCACGTCACCTTGCTCGTCGTCTATCAAAGCAGCGCACTCAACAACACGTTTGACTATGCCATCGCTGAAGGTGGCGGTGACATTTACAAGTCGCCCGCCGGCACACAAGTTTCGCAACGGACAGTGACCTTCGATGCCGTCCATCCCGCCACCGCCACCGCCGCCACATTGAACGTGCTTTACACCTATGCCGACGCCCTGAATGACCGGCTCTATTTTAACGGCACGCAATTCGGCGGCGACAACGTCGCGCAGTTTGATACCAGCGTGGTCAACAATGGCCCATCCGTCTTGAGCTTCGATGTGCTTGCCAATCTGGTGACCACGAACACCGTTACGTTTTCTCTTGGCGCGGATGTTCCCGGCACTCCCGAAACCAGCTTGCGTCCACAACTCGCCGCGCTGGCGGTGACGCGCACCGCCGCAACCATCCTTGCCCCGACGCTGGCCATCACGGTTCAAACCAATCTGGCTCGCCTCACCATCACCGGCGAGAGCAACCGCACTTACACCGTGTTGTCCTCGCCCGACCTGTTCAGCTGGAGCACCAATGCGAGTTTCATCAGCAGCAACGCCGTTTCGCAGTGGAGTGTGCCCGCCACCAACACCACCCGCTTCTTCCGCGTCCGCGCCCAATAAATAAAATCCCATGACTGCCGTTGACCAACTCCGCGAATTGTTTCATCACATTGCCGCCTTCCTCGTCTGGCCGGTGCTGCTCGGCTTGCTCGGCTTGCTCGCTGCCATTCTGATTTCCGTCGGCGCATTTCTGCGCGAAGCGTGGGATCGCCGCGCGGGCCGGCGTTCCGGTTTGGAACGCGCACAGCAGGCACTGGATGAAATTGCCGCCAAGCAAGCGGGCGAAGGACTTGACCTGCGTTTGGAAGAAATCCTGCAAAACACCGAACGCGAACGCTGGCGGGCGCTTGGCCGACTGCGGCTCGCCGTGCGCGTTGGCCCGTCGCTTGGCCTAATGGGCACGCTGATTCCGATGGCTGACGCGTTGCAAGGTTTGGCCGATGGAAATTTGCCCGCGCTCGCCAGCAACATGGTTACGGCCTTCGCCGCGACCGTCATTGGCTTGACCATCAGCGTGACGGCTTATCTCATTGCCGCCGCACGCGAAAGCTGGGTGCGCGCGGATTCACAGGCGTTGGCGTTTCATGCCGAGCGAGTCCTGCGTGCGGCGAAAGGAAAGGAATGACCATGCGCTTTGTTCATCGCCACCGTCTTTCCGCCCACGGGCCAGCCCCCGGACAGGACGAAGACCCGCTCGCCGGCCTCGCCAATCTGTTCGATGTCAGCGTCGCTTTCATCGTCGCGCTGTTGATTGCGCTGTTTGCCTTGTTCTCGTCCGGCAAGCTGCTCGACAAAAATGCCAACGTCACGCTCGTCAAGCAGACCGAGAATGGCGAAATGGAAATCATCACCAAACAAGGCGGGCAAATCAAAGTGCAGAAAGTCACCGACAAGACCCTCTCCGGTCAGGGCACGCGGCTCGGCACGGCGTATCGTCTCGCCAACGGCCAGGTGGTTTATGTGCCGGACGACGAGGCAAAACCGAAATGAGCGTGGCGTGAAGTTCTTCGCCAAATGTTTCATTCTCACCGGATGCCTGCTTGGCGCACTCGCCCAGGCTGCGCCGGTGAAAGTCGCGTTGCTTACCGGCGACGCGTCATCCGCCGCCGCCATCGGCGCTATCACGGAACTGCGCCGTGATGTCGCGTTAAAAGACGTGACCGTTCGCTCCTTTCCACGCATTGAATTGTCCGATGCTGACCGGCAGTTTGTGCGCGAAAGCGACCTCATCATCGGCTACACCCGCTACGGCGCGTTGCTTCGGGCGCTTGCGCCGGAAATTCGCGCGGCAGGAGACCGAGGCAGTTTCGTCGCTGGCGTCGGTGGAACGCTTGACCCGGAATTTGCCGACCTTGGTTTCAAACGCGATGCCGCGCTCGCCGCGTATTTCGACGCGGGCGGTCAGGCGAATCTGGTGCAGATGGTTCGCGCCTCGCTCGCCCGAAAACTTTTCCCCGGATTAAAATTCCTGCCGCCATCCCTTTTCCCTGAAATCGGTTTCTTCGATCCCGCCAGCCGTCGGGCGTTTTCACGGTTTGAAGATTATTCCGCCGCCTATCTCGCCGGCAAACCCGAACGCCGCGAGCGTCCGTGGATTGGCATTCTTTTCTCGCGCGACACCGCTACCGCCGGCCAGACCGAATTGCTTTCCGCCCTCAATGCCGCCTTGGACGCACGCGGTTTCAACACACTCTTCGGCTTCGGCTATCCGGCCGACGCCGCTTTGCCGGTGTTGTTTCTCGACACCGCCAACCACAGCCGCGTCGAGGCCATCGTTGGGCTGACGTTGAAGATTGGTAATGTTCCGTCCAAGCTCGCGCCGGTGCTGGCGCAACTGGACGTTCCCATCGTCAATGCCATTGCCTTGAACAGTCAGAGTCGCGCCGAATGGGAACGCTCCGCCAGTGGCCTTGATTTCATCGAACGCTCCTGGCAAGTCGGCAGCGCGGAACTCGCGGGCGCGATTGCGCCGACGATTGTTGCCTCGAAAGAAAAGCTCGTGGACGTTGCCACCGGCGAAACTTATGTGATGACCATGCCCATTGCCGAGCGCGTCGAAAGGCTTGCCGACCGTGTGCAGGCATGGGTGAAATTACGCCACGAACCAGCCAACGAACGCCGTGTCGCGATCATTTACTACAACTATCCGCCGGGCAAGGAGAGCATCGGCGCGTCGTATCTGAATGTCCTGCCAGAATCCTTGCTGCAAATTCTTAACCGTCTTCGCGCCGACGGTTTTGCCGCGAAAGGCGCACCGACGAATGCCGGTGATTTGTTTACCGCCATCCGCACTTTTGGAAACAATCCCATGCCGGGAACAAATGCCGCCGCCGAATTGGACAAGCTGGCGCGTTCGGGCCGCTGCCAACTGCTGGCCGTTTCCGAATACCGAAAATGGTTCAATCAATTGCCCGACGAACTGCGTTACCCCGTCCTCTTCAAGTGGGGGGAACCAGAGCAAAGCCATATCATGGTCTGGCGCGACGACACCGGAAAACCGTTCTTCGTCTTTCCGGCGCAGCGCTGGGGCAATCTGCTGTTCGCCGCGCAGCCGACGCGCGGCTGGGATCAGGACTTGGAGGCCGCGTATCACAACGTCAAGCTGCCGCCGCATCACGAGTATCTGGCGTTTTATCTCTGGCTGCAAAAAAGCTTTCAGGCAGACGCGATGGTTCACGTCGGCGCGCACGCCACGCATGAATGGCTGCCGGGCAAGGAAGTCGGCTTCACCGCCGCCGACACCGGCGAAGTCATCGTCGGAGCCGTGCCACAGTTGTATCCGTTCATCGTGGACGACATCGGCGAAGGCTTGCAGGCGAAGCGCCGCGCGATGGCGACCATCATCACGCATCTGCCGCCGTCGTTGGATCGCGCCACGCTCAATCCCGAATTGCGCGAGGTTTCCAGCCTCATTAACGACTACCACGCCGCCCGCGAAAAAGGCGCGGTCGCCAGTGACGACATTCTCCGGGAACTCGCGCGCAACTGCGAAAAAATCGGGTTATTCAAAGACGTTGGCATCACGCTCGCCACGAATGCGCTCTTGAACGCCGACCAACTTGAAGACCTTGACCATTACCTTGAGAAAGTTGGCGACCGCCTGACGCCGTTTGGAATGCACACGTTTGGCGTTGCGCCCGACGAAGCGAAACGCGCCGCCACCGCCGAGGCCATTCTTTCGTTGGAACCGAATCTTTCGCCGGAAGAACACGCGCAGCGCAAAGCGGAGTTGATGGCGCGTATCGAGGCTTCCGCCCATGCCGAACTCGACGCGCTTTCCGCCGGACTGGCGGGACGCTACATCGCCGCCGGGCCGGGCAACGATCCGGTTCGCAACCCTGATTCGCTGCCGACGGGAAAAGATTTTTATGGCTTTGACCCGTCACGCTTGCCCACGACCGCGACCTTTGCCGCCGGTTCACGGCTGGCAACTGACATCATCGCTTCGTATCGCAAGCGGCACGACGGGCAGTTTCCCGACCGCTTGGTTTTCAATCTTTGGGGCACGGAGACGAGCCGGCATGAAGGCGTGATGGAGGCGCAAATTCTCGCCCTCATGGGGGTGCGCCCGAAGTGGGACGCGCGCGGTCGTGTGCAAGGCTTGGAGTTGATTCCGTCAACGGAACTAGGCCGACCGCGAGTGGATGTCACCGTGATTCCGTCCGGCCTGTATCGCGACCTGTTTCCGAATCTGATGTTGTTGCTCGATCAGGCCGTGAACGTGGTGAAGACCGACACCAGTGCGGACAATCCACTGTTGCACAATATCGCCGCCGCGCGGGCCGCACTCGAAGCCCAGGGGGTTGCGCCCGATGAAGCCGAGCGGTTCGCCACCGTGCGGATTTTCAGCGTGCCGTCCGGCGCGTATGGCACGGGCCTGGATCATGCCATTCATCATCCCGACACTTGGAACGAACAGCATGACGTCGCCGGCGTGTATTTCAATCGCATGAGCCATTTGTTCGGGCAGGGATTTTGGGGCACGCGCGCGGCATCGGGCACGAACCGCGACCTTTCGCCGACGCTGTTGCAACTGGCGTTAAAGGGGGCGAAAGGCGTCATCCATAGCCGTTCCTCGAATATTTATGGCGCGATTGACAGCGACGATTTTTACCAATACCTCGGCGGCACGGCGATGGCTGTGCGCAAGGTCAACGGCAAGGCGGCGGAAACCCTCGTCACCGATTTGAGCAATCCCCAGGCCGGTGAAACCATGACGCTGGAGCGTTACATGGGCCGCGAAATGCGGGCACGTTATCTGAATCCAAAATGGATTGAGGCCATGCTCAAGGAAGGCTACGCGGGCGCGCGGATGATCCGGCAGGTGACCGACAATCTATGGGGCTGGCAAGTCACCGTGCCCGATGCCGTGGGCGATGCGAAGTGGCAGGAGATGTTTGAAACGTATGTGCAGGACCGCCACGCGCTCGGCATCCGCGAGAAATTCAAAGCCGCCGAAAACCTTGCCGCCTACAAGGCGATGGTTGATCGGATGCTGACGGTCATTGAAAAAGGATATTGGAAAGCGTCGCCGGAAACCGTCGCCCGCTTGAAGCAGGCGCAAACCGAACTCGTCCCTGCCGTCGCGGCGGAAAACGAAGCCGTCGCCAAACGCGCCGAAGCGCAGCTTGGCCCGGCGCTGGGCGGGACGCCACCAGTCAGCGCGGCGGCAACTCCGGCGGCCAAATCCACGCCCGTCGTGCGCGGTCGCGTGCTGGAGGAAAAGCCGCGCGCCGATACACCGGCACGCGCCAACGGCAAAAACTCGTCATTGCTTTCGTTGTCAGCGGGACTCATTTCACTCGCATTGATGGCTTTTGGTTGGTGGCGGGGAGGGCGGATCAATCTCAAACCACCGGGGCGAAATCCTCGCGTTGGTGAATGACAAATATGGATTAACATACTCTCGTAATTGCTTCGCTCTTGGTGTCATCGGCGAATCTCCTTTGCCATTCCATGCTGTTTAACTAACCTCACTGGAGTGCGTTCTGCGGTCAAATTTGTCTCAGTGCTGGTGCTGGTCCTTTCATTGGGCCTGCATTGGGCATTGCTGCAATCCGTGGCGTGGACGACGATGCTTGCGGCCAATTTGAGTTGCGAGAATTTCTCCACGGCAATCTCCAATACCTTCGACGGGCAACACCCTTGCTGCTTGTGCAAAACAATTGCTGCTGGGAAGAAATCTGAAAAGAAATCAGACCTTAATCTAAACAAGACCAAACTTGAATATCCGCCGATGGCTCGAAATTTCCGGCTGTTCGCCCCGGTGAGTTTCAACCTGGTTGCGACTGAAAATTTTCCCGCCGAGTTGGTTTTCTCTAAACCACCGCTCCCGCCGCCGCGAAACTTCCCCGCCTGATTCATTCTGTCGTTTCTCAAGTCTGCGTCGTTTGACGCGGGCCTTTTCCATTTCCATTTAATCCGAGGACGCATTGTCGTGTCCTCATAATCTTATGTATTTTGAAAATGAAAAAATCTCTTTTGTTTGCAGTCGGTTTGGCGGCTCTCGCGGCAGTTCCTATTGTTCGCGCAGATGCGCTTTTGAATGGTTCAGCTACAATAAACCTCTATCAGTCAGCTTGGAATTCTTTGGCTTCCGGCTACGGCTCGCCGCCGGTGCTGACGCTCGCGGCGTTCATGGATCAAGCGCAGGTCAATACGCTCACAGCGGCGCAAGTGCTGACAAATGTTCCGGGGACGCCGTCTTACACGAATCAAGTCTATGCCATGAATGGCGCGACGGTGACAAACCTCACTGGTCGCACGACGCAACCGACGACGTTCGCGTTCACGCCGGGAGATCTCACGCAACATACCGGCAGCATCGGACTCGGTGGCATCGCACGGTTTGATGTGTTCGGTGGTTTTGGCGGCAGCCTGCTCTACGGCGATTACACGCTGCAATATGACAGTTCACGCATCGCTCTCGGTGGTTCTGGCTGGTATCTGAAAGGCAATATCCCGCCTGCCGCTGCGCTGTTTGATTTGGTGAACGTCACTGTAACCGAGACGAACAACACGCTCACCATCGCGGGCAATCTGGCGGTGACGTTTGAAGTCGCTTACTTCCTCTACAACACTCCGGGCGATGCCGGTGCGGTTGTGGGCGATTTCAGTTTCAGTGGGCAAACGGTCGCGACGGTGTTGAACGGTAAAGCGGTCATCAATTACAACCAAAGTGCATGGGAATCGCTTGCGTCTGGTTTTGCCGCACCGCCGGTGCTGACGCTCTCGGCATTCTTCAATCAAGCGCAGGCCAACGCGCTCACGCAAAGCCAGCTCTTGAACACAAATCAAACTGGATATTCCTACACGAACGAAATCTATGCGATGAACGGCGCGACGGTGACGAACTTGCCGACACGCTACACGCAACCGACGACGTTCCAATATCCGCGCGGCGATTTGACAAATCACACCGGCAGCATCGGACTGGGCGGCGTGGCACGATTCGCCGTGCTTGGCGGATTCGCGGGAAATCTTTTGTTCGGTGATTACACCTTGCAATACGACAGTTCGCGCATCGCACTTGGCGGTTCGGGTTGGTATCTGCTCGGCAACATACCGCCGTCGGCAGCCGCATTCGACCTCATCAACGTGAGTGTGGTGGAGACGAACAATTACTTCACCATCTCCGGCAATCTCGGCGTTTCGTTTGAACTGGCGAATTTCCTTTTCGCCACCCCCGCTGACACGCTGGCAAATGTCGGCACGTTCACCTTCACCGGCTACACCGTGCCATTCAGCACGCCAGTCATCAACAGCTTGGTGGTGAGTGGCAGCAATGCAACGTTGCAAGGCACGAATGGTCTGGCTGGCAGCGGCTATTCGGTGCTGTCCACCACCAACCTCGCGCTGCCCGTTGCCGCGTGGGATGTCAGTGCTCCGGGAACATTCAGTGGTGACGGCAAGACAACCAATTCAATTCCGGTGTCCGCCGGTGAACCTGCGCGGTTCTTCCGGTTACAACAGCCGTGAGATTGCAGCATCAAAATACAACTCAACGCCGGACTGCCGTTGTGAACAACGGCGGCAGTCCGTGCGGTTTTACGCTGATTGAATTGCTCGTGGTCATTGCCGTCATCGCGATTTTGGCGGCGTTGCTGCTTCCCGCGTTGACAAAAGCGAAGCAACGCGCCAAGCGCACGGTTTGCCTGAATAATCTCCGGCAGATGACGCTGGCCGACACGATTTATTGTAATGACAACGGGCAGTTGCCAGCGCCGAGCGATTATGTTCCCAGCAGCATTTCCGTCGCGCGCCTCACGCAGATGGCGCAGACCATCGGCATGACCGTGCCGCCGGGCTTGGCCTCCACCTGGCCAAAACGCGCCGAGCAACCGAAGTGGTTTAATTGCCCAATTGCAGCGGAGTCCGGCTACGCCGAGGGGGTAACGGTCGGCGGTGGACTTTACACCGGCTACGTTTATGTCGGTGGCATTGAAAAATCCGCGATGCTCACGATGGGCTTTGCCACACTGGTCAATCCCGGACAGGCCGCCGATTACAAAAATACGCGGCGCGGTGTTTTGTGGGCGGACATTTTAGATGAGTTCATCACCGCCGACCCGCGACGCTTTGAATTGTTCCATTCGCGCAAACAGGTCAAGTATCCCGACTTTCGTTTTCACGCCGAAGAACTCGAAGGCATCAACCGCGCATGGTCGGATGGCTCGGTGGAATGGACGAGCGGCAACCGTCTCGACCTCTCCGGCGCAAACAGTTCCGACCTCCGCATCAAACACATCCTCGGCAACTACTACTATTGAATCCAAACAAAATTATGAACCAACAAAACATCTCCCGTCGCGACGCTCTCCGATTGCTCGCGCTCGCTTCCGCCGCTGGCGCAATCGCGCCGCAACTTGTTTCCGCCGCCGAAACTAATTCCACTGAACCAAAATCCTTGCATGGCCAGATTCAGGAACAATTACGCATGGGCAGCGAACAGATTGCGATTCTGGTCTATCCCGAATTCACCGCTCTCGACGCACTCGGCCCACATTACGCACTTGCTGGCATGATGGGCGCAACGGTTCGCTTTGTCGCCAAGACGCTTGACCTCGTTCCCTGCGAAGGCGCGAGCAAAGGCGGCTTCTGCGTCAAACCGCAACTCACCTTTGCCGATTGCCCGGAAGATTTGGACTTGCTGCTTGTGCCCGGCGGTCTGACAGGCACGCTTGCCGCCATCGAGGACAAAGAGACCATCAAATTTCTTCAAAGCCGCGCCGCCAAAACCAAACTCGTCGGCAGTGTTTGCACCGGATCGCTTGTGCTGGGTGCTGCGGGTTTGCTGAAAGGTCGCCGCGCCACAAGCCACTGGCAGATGCTTGAAGTGTTGAAAGATGTTGGCGCAACGCCGGTCAGTGAGCGCGTTGTTTTCGATGGCACAGACCGCGTGACTGCCGCCGGTGTGAGCGCCGGTCTGGATTTGGGCTTTGAACTCGTCCGCCGTTATCGCGGGGATTTCTATGCGAAGGGCATCCAACTCCTCGGCGAATACGACCCGCATCCAACATTCCCCGGCGGCGGCAATCCCAAAACCGCTGACCCGACTGTCGTGAACATGCTCAACATGATGCACGCGCCCCTCGTGGAAAAATTCAAGGAAGCCATCCAGCACGCACTGGCGAAATCAAACCGCTGACGCAGGCCAATAAACGAAACACCGCCATGAAAATTCAGCCATCAAAAACATTTCTCACGCTGGCCGCGCTATTCCTTGCCGTAGCTGCCTTCGCCCAAACAAACACCAACGTCACACATTACGCCGTCAAAGGTGTGTTCAAGGAATCGCGCGCCGACGGGCGCAAGGCCGTCATCAAGCACGAGACGATTCCCGGCTACATGGACGCGATGACGATGCCGTTCAACGTGAAAAATCCCGCCGAGTTGAAGCCGCTCAAACCTGGCGATGAAATCACCTTCCGGCTGTCTGTCACCGATACGGAAGATTGGATTGATGAGATCAAGAAAACCGGCGAGCGCACGCCGACACCAAAACCCGCGCTGCCGCCGCCGTTGAACATCACGCAGGAGCTTGAGCCGGGTGCGCTCATGCCGGACTGCATTTTGACCAATCAATCCGGGTTGCCCGTCCGCACAAGTGACTTCAAAGGCCGCGCACTGGCGTTCACGTTCTTCTTCACGCGCTGTCCCTTGCCAACGTATTGCCCGCGCATGAACAGCAACCTCGCCGCCGTGCAAAAGGCGTTGCAAACCGACACTGCACACACGAACTGGCAGTTGCTTTCCATCTCGTTCGACCCGCAATTCGACACGCCGTCGCAGCTCGCCGCGCAGGCGAACTTTTATCAGGCCGATACGAACCATTGGAATTTCGCCACGGCTGATCCGGCGGTCATCCGCCAACTCTCCGGCGCGTTCGGGTTGATGTTTATGCGCGAAGGCGGGTCAATCAGCCACAACCTCCGCACCGTGGTCGTGGATGCCGCCGGGCGCGTGCAGAAAGTATTCACCGACAATGAATGGCAACCCGCCGAAGTCGTCGCCAAAATGAAACACGCGATGGAAACCAAACCATGAAATCCGCTGGAAACCATTTTGTGCCGGCGCTGATTGCTGCCACGCTTATTGGCGTGGCGGTAGTCGTTGTGGTTTTCTGGATCAAGGCGGAGAACAGCCGTCGCGCACCGTTGCCGCAATACTCCCACGTCGGCGGGTTTCAACTGATCGAGCGCAGCGGTCGGGTGGTCAGCGACGCGGACATTGCGGGGAAAATTATCGTGACGGACTTCTTCTTCGGCAGTTGTTCGGCGGAATGTCAGGTGGTGAGCCGACGCATGAGCGAAGTTCAGCGGCTTACCTCCGGCATGGCCGATGTCATGTTAGTGTCCATCACCGTTGACCCGAAGTCCGACACGCCCGAAGCACTGACTCGCTACGCCACACAATTGAATGCTTCCACCAACCGCTGGCTGTTCCTGACCGGCGAAAAGACGAATATCTATCCGCTCGTTCAAAGTGGTTTTCTTCTCTCCGCCGGTGAACCGGACAACACGGTCAGCACGGGTTTCATTCACAGCAGCAAGATCGCACTGGTGGACCGTCACGGCATGGTGCGCGGATATTACGACGGCCTTGCCTTGCTTGCGCCTGGTTGGATTCTTCGCGATATACAAAAACTTCGTTCCGAACCTCAGTAGTGGCCGTTGCTGCCGGATTTTCAATACACCTTCAATCCAGCGGCGAAAATGGCTCGCAAGGACGCGATCATCCTCTGATTGGGGACAACGATTGTCTTCTCAAGTTGGGATTTTATTGAACCGGCGGAATTTGACAGCCGAGACAATCGGTTTACGATGAGGAGGAATTTCGCATGAAAAAAGATACCGCCACACGCTTTAGCGTTTCCCTGCCGCCCGCGCTGCTTGATCAACTGGATGAGATGACCGGCGAAAAAGGCTACGACAACCGCTCGCTTGCCATTGCCGACATGATCCGCGCCCAGCTTATCGAGCACCGCCAGAAGTCTGACACCGGAGAAATTGCCGGCACTATCACGCTCGTCTATGACCACCACAAGCCGCATTTGCAGGCGAGCCTCACCGACATCCAACACGACCACCACGACGCGATTCTCTCCACCGTCCACGTCCATCTTGACCATCACAACTGCTTGGAAGTTTTGATCGTGCGTGGCAAGGCCAGCGTCATCCGCAAGATCGCCGACGAACTCATCGCCGCCAAAGGCGTGAAGCACGGCAAACTCACCGTTACCACGACAGGTAAAGACCTTCCGTCATAAAAGAGAAGACAGAACTACAAAAAGGCGACGCCCGCGAATCGGTAAAAGTTTGCTCCGCTCAATCCGATAAACTATCAGCTCTTATTCTCGACCCGATTCGGTTGTGACTCGACTTCAGTTACGGCGATTTCAAGAATCACCGGCTGACCATCCGCAATCAAAGCGCGCTGGCTGCTCGGCAACTTTGTCAGGAGGGACAATTCCATCCGTTGCATCGCCGTCTCGATGCGGCGCAATGCCTGGCCGGTCACCAAGACTTCGTGCGTTACGAAAACCAGCCGCAGAGCATGGTCCGCACCTTCGCGTTTGAGTTCGGCGAAAACAAATTCGTCATGGGGCAGAAGCATCGAATGATCTGCCGAGATTTCAACGCGAACACCGCGCGCTTGCGCGTCATTCGCCCAACATTCTGGTGATTTTGTGCTCATGTTTTTGTCTGGGTTGTTGTCGTTGCCGGCGTGCTAGTGTCAGCCGGAAGAAATTGTCGGCGGCGCGACGGCCAAAGCGAAGCATGTAGCCGTGCAGCCGATTCCAAAGTCGGTTGTTGCGCCGAGGAACAAAGCCGGTCGCAAATTCCATCGCCAGCGGGCGATGACCAGGGCGCGTAACATTTTCACGAAGCTGCTGCTTGTCCGGCGTGAAGATGCGGATTCCGCGCCGCCCGCGTGAAATGGTCACATACCATTGCTGCGCGTTGGTCGCCGCCTTGATGGTCGAATCGGAAAACAAAACGTGATCCACGGTTTTGCCCTGCGAGCCGTAGGACGTGACCGCGTAGCCGGGCAAAAATTCGCGAAATGATTTGTCCAAGACCCGGCCATCGGCCAGTTCGACCGCGCCATCGGCACGGACAGATTTAACCGCAACGAGTTCGCCATTCGTGACCCGGCCACCGGTCACAAGTTTCCGGTTGGCCTTGAGATGCAATCGGTCGCCAGTCGAAAGAGTGATTTCGCGCTGCTGACAGACCGTAATCCGGTCCAGCAATTTGTTCGAGACGGTGACAAATTTTCCATCCACCTCCACGAGAACGCCCAGCTTGACGATGCCAGCCAGTTTTCCTTTCGCTCCCGGTTTGGCCGTGCGGACTTTCTGGTTGAACACGACGACGGCTTCCGGCGGATAAAACCGTTCGTCGCGCTTTTGCGCGTTTGTGAGGTCAAGTTTGTCGAGTGCCTGAATTGTCGTGTCATTAGCGCCGAGCAATCCTTTCGCTTTGAGCGCATCCCGCACGCATGAGTTGACCCGGTGAACCTCGGCCCAAGTTTGAGAAACCACCACCGCCGAGGCGTTTTGTTCCGCGAGCCGGACATATTCGTCGGCAAGTTTGTCCGCCTGTTCGCCCAAGCCGCATTCGACGACTGCGCCCATTTTATCGAGGCGCTTGAAAGATTCCACATGCTTGCCCGCCGCTGCCGCTTCGACAGCTTTGCGATACTGCTGAATCCGGGCGCGCTCTGCGGCGGTGCGGGCGAGTGCCGGGTCTTGGCGACGAATCGTGTGCAATTCCACTGGTTTGACGCCGGAATGCCGCTCAATGGCAAGCAGCGCGTCTGAAGCCTCAACTGCGCCATGCTGCCGGGTGTCGCCGGACAAAATCACGCGGGCATTCTTGTCACGGGCGAGACGCAGGAGTTCGAGCATTTGTCGGCCACCGATTTGTCCGGCCTCGTCCACGATAATCAGCGCGCCGGAAACGACTTCGCGCTTGAGCAGAAAACTTGCGATTGTTGATGGCGACGGAAGTCCGGCTTTTTCCATGTCCACGACCTGTTGGCGCTGCGGCGCGAGAACGACCACTCGCCGCCCCGCTTGTTGAACCTGCTCGGCCAGATCACGGAGGACAAAACTTTTACCAGTGCCAGCACCACCACGAAAGATTGAAATCCTGTCCGTTGAGCCAAGCAATTCAGCGAGTGCCTTGCGCTGCTCTTCATCCAACTTTGGATTCAGCGGCTGTGGATTCGCCACCAATGTATGACAGTCGGCAACGCCTTGTTTCGTGGTCTGAACGATTTCCCATTCGCGCAGCAGAACTTCACGCATCGTCACTTCGCCGGGCCGCGCTTCGTCCCGGATATAGCCACGCCGCTGGGTGAATTCCTTGAGGTCGGAAACTGAGAAGCTTTCACCACGCGCCCGGCCCAATCCACCACGACCAGATTTGTCTTTGCTAGCGCCGCAAAAATAGCGTCGAGGTCACGTCGTTTGCTCAAATCGAGAAATCGCGTGTCGGGATGAAACCGTTTCAACGTCGAGTTCTCGTTGTCGCTGTCAATCGCGACATGGGCAATGCCCTTGTCTTTGAGATACTGGACGAAGTTGACGGCGAAGAAGCTTTTGCCAACGCCGCCTTTGCCATTAAGGATGAGAATCAGTTTTTTCATTGTTTTGAGGGGTGAGTTTGCGGATTTGAGCTATGCGCGGACCGCGTGGACGATCTGCCCCAGCCTCGGGGTTGGGCGCTTCGCCGGGCGCAGCGGCGGTTGGCACAGGGAGGACAAACTTGGATTCGCCTTGTGGTTCGACGACAGCAGGCCGTTTCCTCGGAGTGCGGCGGTGTGGCCGCATGGATTCTCCCAGCACTTCGTGACAAAAATTGGCAATGGCCGTCTTGCCCGCTGGCAGGCAGTGTTGCGTGAGCAGTTCAGCGATGGCGCGGTATGAAGCCTGTCTTTGCCGCAACTCGACGATGACATCTTTGGCCGGCAGCAAGTTCTCGAACTTCTGTTGGTGACGCGGCGTAAATTCCGACACCGCTTTGCGGACATCATTTGGATCAAATGCGGACATACGCGGAAAATATCTGGAGATGAATCGTCCGCAGCGCGGATGCGATGTGACCGTGACGCGGGCATTTGCCGGACGCAACGCGGTCGCGGACTGGCCACGACCACGGACTGAATACGGTCGCGGAATGCGCGCGGCTGCGGACTGGATGCGGACACGGATAGTTTGCGGACAAGGACTGGTCACGGACGGCCTCGGTCTGGACATGGACACGGACAGGGACTGACTGCGGACGCGGTTGCGGGCGTGGCCAAGACACGGTTACGGACTGACCACAGCCATAGTCTCGGAGCGGATGCGGACTGGCTTCGGACTGGACGCGGTCGCGGACTGGCCATGGGCACGACCGGCTGGCCGGGTAATTGCGCGGACATTCCGCGTCCAAACCGCGACCATTTCGCGGACGCAAAACCCTTCGCTGGCGAAGGAGTAAGGCTTGTCCTGTCTTAAACATGATGAGAAACACACTGACTCTGCTGTTGGAGCATTTCGTTCCGCCACGTTTCCAATTGCGCGGCGACCGTTTCGATGCGTGAGATTTGTTCAATTGTTCGGACTTCCTGGCGGCCAGCTTGCCGGTCGTGAAGCTGTAAGTCGGACAATTCGACCACCGCGTTGACGGCGTTGTGATTGATGTGTTCGCCATATTTTTTGAGCACCTCGATGGCAGTGCGAATTTGGGCTGTGGATGGTGTTTGCATAATTAGACGTGGATGCAGTGTGATGGTTTGTGCGCGAGTTCTTGCCGGTGGCCTGGCCGGCGTTTGGAAAGCCATTGAGCCCGTCGCAATTCAGTGGCCGCGACCGGATGTGCCCACGGTTCGCCAAATCCAAGTCGGGCGGCTACCTCCTCGGCTGTGAGCTTGGTGGGAGCTTCAACCACGGTGCGAAGTGGATCACCCATCACGCGGGCATATTCCCGGTCGGTGTGGTAAATGCCCCACAGTTGGTTGCCTGGCTTCAGAGTCGCGTTCGTGCTCATGGAGGCAGTTCAACATAATCAGAGGGCGCAATGGAGTGTCAGGCACACAAAGGCCGCGCGCAGTCCGTGTAATGTCCGGGGTATGGTCACGGCCAAGACGCAATACAACCTGAAGAACGCGCGGGAATACTTTGAGGAACACCTTTGTGTCGGTGATTACTACGATGAAGGGCAGCGCGTGGCCGGCGAATGGGTTGGTATGGGGGCGGTGCGGCTCGGATTGGCCGGAAAAGTCCGCGCCGATGATTTTCTGCGGTTGTGCGAAAATCAACATCCGGGCACAGGCGAGAAGCTGACTCAGCGCCAAAACACCACGCGGACTGAAGGCGACAAAAATACGGCCAATCGGCGGATATTCTACGACTTCACATTTTCACCCCCAAAATCGGTTTCCCTCGTGGGTTTCCTTGGCAATGACGAGCGGATTTTCGAGGCTCATGCGCGGGCGGTTCAGGCAGCCTTAAAAAACTTTGAGGCTTTCGCGGCAACTCGTGCTCGCGTTGGTGGCGTGCGAAACGAGCGGCTTACCGGGAATTTCGTCGCCGCGCAATTCACCCATGACACCTCGCGCGCTCTCGATCCCCATCTGCATACTCATTGCATCGTTTTCAACGCGACCTTCGACGCCGTGGAAAACCGGTGGAAAGCGCTTGAGAATTACGAATTACTGCGGGCGAGAAAATTCGCGGAGAACATCTACTACCACGAGTTCGCCCGTGACTTGAAGGCTTTCGGGTATCGGATTCGCAACCGATCACGCGGCGATTTTGAAATCGAAGGGGTATCAGAGGAAATTTGCCGGCGCTTTTCCAAGCGAGATGCGGAAATTGATGCAGCGTTGGCGAAACTGCTGGCGGATCACCCGGAACTTGGCGGGGCAAATATCGCGGAACTCCGGGCAAAACTCGCCACGGAAAAGCGAACGCGGAAACAGAAAGATTTGAGCCGGGATGAACTGCGGCAACTGTGGGAGGCGCAGTTAAGCAAATCCGAGCATTCCTCGTTGCGCCAGCTTTCAGAGCAGCCGAAGCATGACGTGAAAGAGGAAAAGCGCGTTAATGTCAGTGAAGCGGTTCAGTGGGCAGAGGAACATTTGTTCGACCGCAACTCGGTTGTGCTGGAATGCCAGGTGTGGCAGGAGGCATTGTTCGCCTGGACACGTCGGGCGATAAATTCCGCATTGAACTCGACGGACAGGAATCCAACAACCGGGGCATCGCGGGCGAATTGATTATGCGCCGGGCGGAAAAACTGAAGGCCCGGTTTGGCGACGACATAAAAATTGGCCGATTCGCCGGTTTTGATTTGTTTCTGCGTCCGGGTTTCAACAACACCACCGAAATGGTTTTGCGCGGCAAAAACAGTTACGGTGCACGGGTCACGGACACGGCCCTCGGCACCATCCGCTCACTGGAATCAACGGTTCAGGGATTTGAAGAACGCGCAGAAAGGTTGGAGTTGGACATCACCGACGCCAACAAGCGTGTCAAAGAACTTGGCGAAAAAGTAGGCGCGAAGTTTGAGCGCGAGGAACGCTTTCAGGAACTGACCAACCGCCAGAGTGAGATTGAGGAAAAACTTGATCTCACCAAGAACCAAGCGCCGAGCCAGGTGGAAGCCGTTTCCGCCGGAGACGACGAACAAAAGATTTCCGAGAATCAAACCCACACCCATTCGCCCCGGCGCACGCGCGGGGCGGCCGTTCATGTATGAATATCACCGCCCAACAAACCGAATTTCTCACTTGGAAAATTATTCCCGCCCGGCTTGATGCCGCGCAAACGGCCTGGTTTCTCGGCTTCGAGCCGCATGAAATCCCCATGCTGGTCGCAGCGGGACTGCTAAAGCCGCTCGGACATCCAGCCCGCAACAGCACAAAATTCTTCGCCACGGAAATTTTGGAGCAACTGCGACGAGACGAAAAATGGCTGGCACGGGCCAGTGATGCGATCAGCGCTTACTGGCAGAAACGCAACGCCCGCAAGCAGACGGCTCGCGGGCGCACGTGAGGCAGACAATTCAAAGCATCCAGGTGGACGCATCATAACAGTGTCTTGCCTTTGCTGGGATGAATCCTGACCTCTTCGCGGATGGCAACGCGGACTTTCGCTTCGATGCGTTCAAGGAAGCTCATTCCGACCCGGCTGAATTTATTGGCGGGCCGGATTGCGGCGGCAATTTCCAGCGCGGTTTGTTTCACCTTGCTCCGGCAAAGATGCGGAGTTGTATTGATGCTTTTGAGCGTGTCGGTTGTTTCTATTGTTTCCATAATTTGCTTTCTCGGTTATGTCGCTGATTCATTCAACGACACACTATTTTATCAGGCGCACTTTTGCTGAGGCGCGAATCTTGCAATCGTAGCCTTGAAAACATTGATCGGAACCGCTGTTGCCGCCGATGCTTGACACAAAACCACGCTGATTTTATGCGGGGCGATCTGGCCGGAATTCAATTCCGACACCATTTTCGCCCAATGTTTGCAGAGCGAAAAATAATTTATTTTTTGTGGCGGCGTGGATTGCGTAAATCGAATATTTAACCCGCCGCAGAAAACGAGTGGCCATTCTTTTCAGGGCCGGGCAAAGGCGGCAGCAGTGGCACGATGCGGCCTTCCAGATTCTGGTTCTCGTAGCTTTCCAACGATGGCAGTCTGACTTTGGCTTTTCGGGCGTAAGCCCGGTGAACGGCGATGCTGTTGTGGCCGAGCGCCTCCTGCGCGAAGCGTTCGGGATAGCCGCATTGTTTGGCCCGTTCGGCCCAAGCGTAACGGTAGGAATGCAGCGAGACACCCTCAATGCCAAGCCGCACGCAGAGGCGCTTGAATTCCTTGGCCCGGTGCTTTTCCAGCATCGGAGCCAACCGGGGAAACAACAACCCCTTGGCTGGCAGCGAATGGAGAACGGCTTCGATTGCCGGACCAAAATGAATGAACGCTGAGCTGCCGGTTTTTCTGCGGGCGTAGGCGATCACCCGGTCCGACCAGTCAATGTTTTCCGCCGCCAGATTGGCGATGTCCGACTGCGAACCGCCGAGATGCCAGCAAAGTTCAAAGAAGGCCCGCCGTTCGATATTTGTGTCCAGGGCGACAATTCGCCGGTGCTCGTCGGCGGTGATGGCCCGTTTCGGCCCGTATTCAAATTTCGGCCACAGCCGTCGGGGAATAATTGGCCAGGCCAGCCAGTTCATCGCCAAACAATAGTTGTGCAGTTCGCGCAACAGGATGTTGGTGCTGACGGTGCCCTCCTTCATGCAGGTGAGCAACTGTTCCGCCTGCGTCTCGACGACGACGAGCCGACGGATCAAATCAAATGCCTGCTGTTTCGCACCCCGCTGCCAGCGTTCCTTGGTCGTTCCCTTCTTGTATTCAATGATGGCATTGAAAGCGTCTTGCCAAGTTCGCGTTGAAATGCCCGAATCCGTTCCCGCCAGATATGCCTTGGCGATTTGAAGGTTCAGTTGCGGTTGCCGGGAGGCTTCATTGCGGGCGTTGAGCAGCGTCGTGGCCTCGGCCCGATTTCGCGTGCCGGTGCTTTCCTGCTTTCGGGTTTGGGAGTCTTCGACGTAGAACATACCGCCCATTTTGCGGCGGTAGAGACGGAAACGATTTTTCATAATTTCGGATTGTTTGTCCGAAAGTTATGAAGCTGTTCGTGGCTTGGGGTGTGCCAGCCACACCAGACGGGCAGCGAATCCCGTCCCCACCCAAAATGATTCCCGGATTTTTCGCCGGATTTGCATCCGGTTTTGACTCAACTGGCACTTTCACTGGCACTCCGGCCTGTCTTTTCAGACATCCAGCCGGATGGTGACCGCGTTTTCGACCAGTATTTACCGAGTAATCAATGAGTATTGGCCAGTTGTAATTTCACTGGCACTTCCGCTGGCACTCACTTTTCTGGTCGCACCATCTCGTTGTAAAACAACGAGATAAAATTGGTGCCGGTGGTGGGACTCGAACCCACACGACGTTTTACGGTCCCAGGATTTTAAGTCCTGTGCGTCTGCCATTTCGCCACACCGGCAACCGTTTGTTTGCAAGCACTTGCACTGTTTTCAAAAGACGAAGCTTGGCGTTGTGACACTATTTGTGACAGTGTTGCCGTATGCAAGCCAATGCAACACAGCGTAACAGCCAAAACAGGATTCAACGTGCTCGTCATGCGGACAGTTTCGCAAAAGCCATAGGTGGGCGCAAGCAGCCGATTCGCGGCCTTTGGATACGAAATGGGCGATTCTACGCCCGGTTGAGCGTGGAGGCGGACAACGGCATGAAGAAAACGCGATGGGTGACACTTGTGACACCTGAAGGTAATCCGGTGGAAACCGTGCCGCAGGCCGTCGCCGAGCTTGCCCGACTCCGCACACAGCGCACGGACGACGCCTTGCCTGTTCTCGGGCAAACCCCGACGTTTGCCGATTACGCCGACAACTATCTGGCACAGGTCAAAGCGGGTAAGGAAAAAAAGGCCAGCACGATCAGCAAGGAGGAAACGGTTCTCGCCATGTGGAAGAAACACCTGGGCGGGTTGCGGCTGGACAAAATCCGCCCGGCGCACGTCGCCAGTTTCATGAACAAGCGACTGGCGGCAGGCATGAACAAGCGGACGGCCAATCTCGACATCATTATTCTGCGAAACGTCCTGAAGCAAGCCCGCGACGTGGATGAAATCATTCACGACCTGCCCGTTCCGCCCGGACTCAACCGCAAGTTGAAAACCGTCGCCCCGAAACGGGAGCTTTTCACGCCGGAAGAATTGGAGCAGCTTTGCGCGGCGGCGATGGCGAAGGACGCCGACGGCGTTGCTGTCACCAAGAACGGTTTGCAGTTCTGCGATTATGTCCGGTTGATGGCGTATAGCGGCGCACGTCGCAATGAAGCTTTGGCGCTCCACTGGGCGGACGTGGATTTTCAGGGCGAGAAGCTCACCATTGAGCGGCAGGCAGGCGGCGAGGACGGCAAGGAGGAAACGACCAAAAACAAGGAGGAACGCACCGTGGATTTTAACGGCGCGTTGAAAAAGCATTTGCTGGAAATGAAGGCTCGCCGTGCGCCTGACTCACCATGGCTGTTTCCGTCGCCACAGCGCGGAGACAAAGACATTCACGCGATGAGTTTTCGCGAATCGTTGGAGCTCGCCCGTGCGCACGCCAAATTGCGCCAGGTTGGCTTTCACGATTTGCGGCATCACTTCATTTCCTACTGCGTCATGTCCGGCATTGATTCCATGACTATTGCCAAATGGGTTGGACACAAGGACGGCGGAATCTTGATTGGCAAAGTCTATGGGCATCTGGCTGAGAACCACACCAAAGCGCAGGCTGCGCGGGTGAACTTCTGAACCAAGGGCCAGATCGTGAATGAACGCAGCATGACGTTGAGGAGGGATTGGCAGCCCGGCGACGATTTGCGCGGTTGGCCGAGGAAACGCAGCGAGAAGTGCATAACCTGACCGGTGACGCCGTGCCACAAGGCTGGGATCACCAGTTGCACGACGAGCCGATCTTCAATCTCGCTTACGAATAGGGCTGGCCAATCGTGCCTTGCAACGTCAGCCGGAAATTGATGCCGGGCCGAACACCCACGCTGCCAATTGCCGGAGCTGCGCCCAGGCGGCAACGAATGGCGGGGCGCGCGTCTGACCACGTTCGTTCCGCCAGTGCTGCGCTGACGGGCGGGAACCGCCGTAGCGCGGTATCCCTACCAACCAAGAACCGTCGTCGAGATGCGCCCAAACCAAAGTTGCTTTCAGGGCTGATGATGGATTTTACGTTTCCGGCTTAAGGCACATAGCGGGTGCGGAAGAACGCCGGTGGGGCCACCGTGTCGAACGTATAGTTCAACTGGCCATTGGCCGCCGCCGTGTTCGTGATCACCGGCGTCCAGCTTATCACCGGCGTCAGATTCGTCGTCACATCCAGCGCGTATTTGTAGCCGGGGATGCCCAGATAACTGATCGAGGACGTGGCTCCGTTGACGACCAGGTCGGAGAGTTGGTTGTAACTGCCGCCGTTGGCCAGCACGGTGACGGTCACGAGGTTGGTGGCCAGACCACCGCGACCATCGCTGACGATGTAATTGAATGTGTCAATGCCGGTGAAGTTACTTGGCGCCGTATAAATGGCGCTCGTGCCATCAGTGCTGACCGTGCCGCCGGCACTGGCTGGATTCTGAACCGCTGACACCACTAGTGGATCGCCGTCGGCATCGGTTGGCGCATATTTGCCGCCGATGATCTGCACCGCCGTGGTCGCGCCACTCAGCCCGCCCATTGGAATCGGAACGGCCACGGGCGCGCGGTTCAGCACAATGACGCCATTGGCAGCGAGGCTGCCTTGCCACCAGTTCAGATTGGCGGCGAGCGCGGGCGTGGTGGTGATGGTTGCGAAGGTGCCGCTGGACGTGCCGGAGAAATCAAACAAGTCAAACGTCTCGCCGCCCGTGAGCGTGCCGGCGGTGACCGTCAGCGCCAGCGTGCCGCCGTAGTTCACTTGCGTCGCGCCCGCCACCAGATCATGCGTGCCGTTCGCCGCGTTGATCTCCATCGCCGCAGTGGCGCCAGCCTGATAGGTCACGCTGCCGTTGACGGTGAGCGTGCCGATCGAGTTGCCGGGTGCGAGGTTGGCCCCGGGACCGACCGTCAGCGAACCGGCGATGATCCCGCTGCCGGCGAGGGTGCCGTTAGCGACGACCGTAGGGCCGGTGTAAGTGTTGACACTGTTCAGATAAACCGTGCCCGCGCCTTGCTTGGTGAGGCCGCCACCGGGCGAGGAAACATCCGCGATCAGCGGCTGGGTGTTGGTAATGACATAGCCTCCGTCGTCGAGCACCAGACCACCGGCTTTGACGTTGGCATTATTGATCGTGATGAAGTTGGCGTTGTTGCCATTGGCCAGCAGGGTGCCGCCGTTAAAATTGGCGATGCTGGACAAACCCTGGGCATTGTAGCGGGTCAGGGCAGTGCATTGCACCATGCCACCATTGAGATTCAGCAAAGCGACGGCTCCCGCATTTTCGCCCATGGCGAGCCATGAGTTATTGTAGAAGTTGCCGCCGTTGACGTTCAAAGTGCCGTTGCCACCGATCGAGCCCAGGATCACGTTGCCGGAGCCGGTCTTGGTGATCGTGCCGCTGTTCAGCGTGACGGTGCCTTGGGCACTGGTGCTGTTACGTCCAGCCACGAACCAATTGGTGCAGGTGATGGTGCCCCCGTTGATGATGCAGGCACCGGTCACCGCGTTTTGCGCCACCCAGAACTCGCCCCCGGAAATGATTGCGGTGTTTGCGGGCACGATCATGGTGCCCCCATTGATCTGCACCACGGAAGCGCCGGTCCGGAGATAATAGTTGGTCGCGCCCAGCGTGATCGTGTTGGTGTTCACCTTCACCAGGACGCCGTTGGTCCCATAGACCGGATTGTTGAAAGTGAAGTCGTCACTGCGGTTGAACTGCAGCGTGCCGTTGTCGTTGGTAATCGCTCCCGTGCCTGCATCGCCGCCCACGCCGCCGTTGCCAAGCTGCAACGTGCCCGTCGTCATGGCCGTGCCGCCCGTGTAAGTGTTGGTGCCACCTAACACAAGCAAGGTTGCGCCGGGAGCTTTGGTTAGCAGGGCCGGCACCGTCTCGCCGATGGGACCACTCAGGGTGAGGGACGTGCCAGCGACGTTGAGTGTGCTGGCAGCATTGAGCGTGATGGGGCCAATGATCGTGTTCGCCCCGCTGCCGTTATTGATCGCGTTGGTGCCCCCGTTCAGGACGATCCGCTTGTTGAGCTGGTTCGTTGCGTTCCACATCATCAGCGTGGCATTCGACCAGATCGTCAGCGTATTGGCTGGATTACCCAAACCCGTGCTGGCGGATTCGAAGCTGAAAATCCCGCGCTGAACGTCCACGTTGGCCAAGGCCGGATCCACGGTGGCTCCGACCAACGCGCAGGTGACCAGATTACTGATGGCCAGATTGGAAGGATTCCCGCCCGTGCTCAAGCCGGCGGTGGTGGGGTCGGCGGTATTGGAACCCCGGATGTCCCACCGATTGGTGCCGGCAAAAAGCGTGTCCCCGGTCAGCGTGACATAGCGCAGGGCGTTCTGCTGGCTGGCTCCGGAGTTGATGATCGCTCCGTTGCCACCCCAACCGTTGCCGGCCACCGTTACCGGTTCGGCCCCGAGGTTCAAACCATTGACATCGAGCGTCGCGCCGCTGGCGATGTTCACGCTGCCATTGGTGGCGCCGAACGCCGCCGCATTCCCCGCGATGACCGTGCCCTCATTGATGTTCACCGGGCCGGTGAAGTCGTTGGCCGTGTTGATGCGCAGGAAGTTGGTGCCCGCTTTGTTGATCACGGCCGGGCCGCTGATCTTGCCGGTGCCGCTGAAGAAGTAGTTCAACAAGGTGTTGCTCACCGTGATGGCGGCGGGCGAAACTGCGTTGGTGAGGTTCACATTGGTCAGGCCCGTGAGAATGAGGCTGTCGTCAAAACGCACCGAATTGCCGGGGATAACGGGCTCCTGATATTTGGTGGCGACGCTGTTCAAATCCCAGTTCGCCGTCGTGTTGATGTCCCAATTGGTATTGCCGACGGTGCCGCGCCAGACCAGGGGCTGAGCGGCGGTGATAGTCAGTTCGATGCTGTTGCCATTGGTTGCAATCCCGGAGGCGGTCACGCCCGGCGGCAGCGTGCCGAGGACGAAGCCACCAGCACCGGCGATGGGGTTTTCAAACGTGATGAGCTTCACGGCCCCGGGAGTCAGATTGCCCGCGACCACATTCACCGTGATGGTGCCGTTGAGAACCAAGTTTGTGGCGTGGATGGGAGCGACGGACGGATTGCCATAGGAACTAAAGTTGAAGTCCGCCCCGACGCCAACACCGCCGCCCAAAGTGACACTGGATGCGTTGAGACTGGTGCCGAACTTGCCCACGGTGACGCCCAGCGTGGCGGTGTCGGCCACGCTGATCGTGCCGCCGCCGGTGCTTAACGTGGAGAGCATCAACCGGCCATTGCTCACGAGGGTCGGGCCGGTGTAGGTGCTGGCACCTTCCAGTCGGAAACTGCCAAGGCCAATTTTGGTGAGGCCGCCGGTTCCGCCGGCCAGCAACGGCTGTCCGACCGTGACATCGTAACCGGACGAGTCCAGAATCGCCCCGCCATTCAGGATGCGGGCGACGTCGAGACCTTGCATGAAGGTGAGGTTGTTGGTTCCGGCGCGGAGGGTGCCGCCGTCAAAATTAAAAGTGCCATAGCCGGCCACATTTCCTTTGGCTACCTTCGGGACAGTGATCAATCCGCCGGTGACCAGTGCCACGGTGCCGGTGCCGGGCGTGGTGTTGAAGTTGCCGACGTTGAGCGTGTTCGAGCAGAAGAGCACGCCCGTGTTTGAAACGACCAACGATCCCGTGCCACCCTCGCCGATGTTCATCGTCGTGGTGGTGACGAAGTGGTTGAACTGTCCGCCGCTAATCACGAGTCGGCCGAGGGCGTTGGTGAACCGCCCCACCGCCGGGGTGCCGGCCCAGATATTGGCCTGACCGCCGCTGACGATCATCTCACCGATGCCGTAGGCACCGATTTGGAAATTCGCCCGGACATCCAGGCGTCCGCCGGAAAGATAGTAGCCACTCACCGTGTTGGAGGCGGCCCCATTGTCACCCGCTATCCGCCAGTCGCTGGACGCGGTGAAGGCATTGGTCACCACGCCGCCAGATTGATACATATAGCCCTGACAGGTGGTGTTCTTCCCGAGCCAGAGATTCTTGAGGTAGAGTTTCGCGGTGTCCTGGACATAAAGGCGACCGATGGCATTGACCGTGTCGCCGACATTGAAATCAGCATTGGTGACGACCCAGACGGCGTTGTTCCGCAAGTAGCACGTCACATCGTCGCTCCCGATTCGGCCAATGGAGACATAGGCGCTGTTGGTGATGACGGCGTTGTTCTGCAGCCAGACTGCTCCATTCTGCGGCCAGAAGCTGCCGAACGTGCCGGCACCGGTAAGCACCAGGTTGCCGCCGCCGATTTTGGTCAAGGTTTGTGCCCCCGTCCAATTACCGCCCAATTGCAGGGTGGTGCCTGCGTCCAGATTGAGGGTCGTGGCACCCACCAAAGTTACCGCGCCGCTGTTGGTGATATTGCCCAGCGTGTGCAGGGTGCCGTTCAAGCTGAGGTTGCCGGTCGGAGTGGCCGGACCATTCAGCGTCAACGAACCTGCGGAAAGCGTCAGGTTGCCGGAGAAGGAATTGTTGCCCGACAGCGTGAGGCCGCCGGCACCGACCTTGGTCAGCGACAAGGCTCCGGTATTTTGGATCGGGCCGGTGAAAACGCCCGATTGATTATTATTGCCGAGCGTCAGCGTCGTCGCCGTCGCCGCTGAATTGGTGATGTTGCCGGAGCCATTCAAGCCGTTGATGGTTTCTGCGAAGCCGGCCAGATCCAGCGTGCCGCCGAGCACGACGTTGCCTTTGCCGGCCCCGTCGGGAATGACGTTCGCGGCTCCCAGCCGGAAGGTGCCTTTGTTGATGAGCGTGTCGCCGCTGTAAGTATTGGCGGTCGCGACCGTGACCATGCCCGCGCCGCCTTTGGTAAACCGGCCCGC
This sequence comes from uncultured Verrucomicrobia subdivision 3 bacterium, assembly GCA_903850425.1. GTDB lineage: Bacteria > Verrucomicrobiota > Verrucomicrobiia > Limisphaerales > UBA11358 > UBA11358. The sequence continues at coordinate 30,190 of CAINLR010000089.1, forward strand.
GCCGATGATCGCGCTGGCACCGGTGATGGCATAGTCCCTGGCGGCGTTTGTAACCGTCACGCTGCCGGGTGCGACGCTGGCGGCGAGCGTCACGAGATTCGTGCCCGGAGCGCTGTCATCAAATTGCACGACTTGTCCGTCGGTGTAAACCGTCGGCAGCACGGTCAGGCTATCCACCCAGTTGGAAGTGGTGTTAATGTCCCAGCCGCTTTGCAGCACCAGATTGACGCCATCATTGGTGCCGCCGGTCCAGGCGATGAGTGGTGCCGCCGTGACCACCAGATCAATCGAAGCGTTGGCGATATTGTTGGAAGCATAAGCCAGAACGCCGGCGGGGAGGATGTTCGCAACGAACGTGCTGCCACTCACGCCGCTGGCGCTGCCATATTTGAGGAGCGGAAATTGTCCGAGCGCGAGGCCTAGACCGGTCACGTTGACATAGACCGTGCCGTTGGCAGTCAAATTAGTCGCATAGATGGCGGGAGCCGTGGGATTGCCGCTGCCCAAGTTATACTCGTTGGTGACGACGGTGCCACTGCCCAGAGTGAGCGCGACAGTTTGGAGGGTGGTGCCCGCCGTGGGAATGGTGACGCCGAGCGTGGTGCCGTTATTCGCCGTGAAGCTGGCACCGCCGGTCTGCAGGGTGTTGACGACCAGCTTCGATCCGGCGTCGTTGATGAGGGTGGGACCGGAGTAGGAGTTGGTGCTGGTGAGCGTCAAAGAACCGCCGCCGGCCATCGTCAATGCAAGCTTGCGGGTGCCGCCGGACACACTGTCCATGAGCGTGCCGGTGAAGGTCGAATTGCTGACGCTTTGGTAGCTCAGCGTGGAGTCCGCCAGCAGACTGCTGTTGCCGATGATCGCGCCCTGCGGGTTGGTCATGAGCGCGTTGACCAACAGATTGGTCAGCGTCTGATTGAAACCACCCAGATCAAGCACCGGGCTATTCGCACCCGTTTGGCCCAAAACAAAGGCCGCCGTCGTGGGCAGCGCATTGTTCACGCCCAGCTTCACCGTGCCGTTGAGAATTTCCGTCGCCGACCAAGTGTGTCCCGAGGTGTTGATGGTGACGACATTTGCATCGGTCTTATCAAAGCGGCCGGCTCCGAGGTTGATGTTCGGGCTGTTGAAGATCAACGGGGCCGCACCGCGCGCGAACAGGAGGCCCGTGAGGGCAGCCCCGGTGATGTTGCCATTCACCACCAACGTTTGACCTGCGGTGTTGCAAGTGATCTGGCAGCTGCCATCGCCTTGCAGAATGAGCGGGCCATTCACATTGTTGGAGCCAGCGGTCGTGTAGATCGAGGAACGCGCATCGGTAGCCAAGACCGAATTCATGGTGATGGTGGTCGTGGCGGGCGAGTTGACGCCGTTCAATCCAAGCTTGTTGCCCTTTGTGCCCGTGCTACCCACCGTCGAAGCGTTGAGGGTGACACCAGTGCTGTTGCCCAGCGCGCCGAGACTGCTGAGCCGAAGTTCACCCCCGCCATCCACCACCACGTTGCCGCCGGCGTTGAACGTATTGGCACCGCTCAGAATGAGCGTGCCGGATCCGGCCTTATTGATGCCGCCCGCGCCCGCCAGCACGCCGGAAAGCGTCAGCGTGTTGGCGGCGGCTTCCACCGTCACCAATTGGGTCGTGTTGAAGGTCGTGTTGATGGCCCAAATATTATTCGATGTCGTGTTGCTGATACCATTGGTAATCGTGACCGCGTTGCCACTCACGGTGAAGTTGCCGTTCGTAAACGTGAGCGTCCCGATGGAGGTCAACAGGTTGTTCGTGATGATGAGTTTGGTGCCCGAGCCGAACACCAGGTTGTCCCCATTCGTCGGTGCGACGTCGAGATCCCAGTTGGCCGCGTTGTTCCAAACATTGGTGGTGCCACCGCTATCCCAAGTCTTGGTGACGGCAGCCAGAGCGTTGCCGGCGGTGGTCAGGGCGAACGTGGTCAGGACAACGCCCAGCCATTGGTGGAGGTTTGTTTTCATCATACTCGGTTTTGGTTTTGAAGGGCCGTCTTACGGGCGGGATTCACTGCTGATTTGGTTAATGTTTTCTTGGCGAACGTGGCGCGGAGGGAGAAGCATCAGATGTCTTTTGGGAATTAGTGGGGCACGGTCTAGCAAGCAGGCACAAGGGTGTCAACCGCAAATGTCCATAAACTTTGTTCGCGGATTTTTTTTGCGGATTTTGTCAGCGCGGCGGCCGCGATGTGGTTTTGCTTTCCGTCACCGGTAAAATGTCGCAAACTCCCTCTATGTCTGGACTCATCGCCATTGTCGGTCGCCCCAACGTGGGTAAATCCGCGCTCTTCAACCGCATCATCCGGCGGCGCATGGCCATTGTGCATGACCAACCAGGCGTCACGCGTGACCGCGTCAGCGCTGAATCTGAATGGCATGGTCGGCCGTTTACGCTCGTTGATACTGGCGGCATTGGCCTGTTGCGCCGCGAAAAATCCGATGATGTCATCATCAAAGCGGCGGTGGAGCAGGTGGATATCGCCATCGAATCCGCGCAAGTCATCATTCTCGTCGTCAACGTCCAGGAAGGCATTGTGCCTTTGGATCGTGAAGTGACCGAACGCTTGCGGCGCAGCGGCAAACCCGTCCTGGTCGCCGCGAATAAAGTGGATACGGTCCGCATGGAAAAGGATGCCGACGTGTTTGCCGGTTTGGGCTTCGATAAAATTTTTCCCGTCAGCGCCATTCACGGCGAAGGCATTGAAAATCTGATGGCCGCCGCCTTCGCTTTTTTACCGGCACCCCTGCCGACCGATGAGATTCCAAGTGAAGAAACCGTGGAAATGGAACTCGGCTCCGACGGCAAGGAACATCCCGTGCGTAAAAGCGGCCCCCTGAAGATCGCCATCGTGGGTCGCCCGAATGTCGGCAAATCGTCCATCATCAATGCCCTTACGAATTCCGAGCGCGTCATTGTTTCGCCCATCCCCGGCACCACGCGCGACTCCATTGACGTGCCGTTCGAAGTTGAAACCGAAGGCGTGCGCTCGAAATATATTTTGATTGATACCGCCGGCATGAGAAAAGCGCGGCGCGTGGAAGATTCTGTGGAGTTCTACAGCGTCCAGCGCTCGGCCGATTCCATCATCCGCAGCGATATTTCAGTTTTGGTGCTGGATGCCGAAGCCGGCGTCACCGAACAGGACAAGAAAATCGCCGACACCATTGTCGAGAACCGTCGCGCCTGCATCATCGTCATCAACAAGTGGGATCTCTTCGATGACAAGGTGCGCGAAGACCGCATCAAGGAAATCGAGCGGCGTAAAAGTAAGAAGCGCACCGAGGGCCAGGAGAAAACCATGTCCACGCTGATGGAATTTGGTGAATGGGTGCAGAAGAAATTATTTTTCCTCGACTACGCGCCCGTGATTTTCACCTCCGCCAAATCCGGTTTTCATCTCGACCGCCTGCTTGAAACCGTGCGCTTCGTGGCCGCGCAACTACAACAGAAAGTTCCCACCGCCATCCTCAATCGCTCATTGCGCGATGCCGTGGAGAAACGCCAACCCATCAGCGCCGCCGGTCACCGGCTGAAATTCTTCTACGCCACCCAAGTGCGCCAAGCCCCACCCACCTTCTTGTTATTCGTCAACCGCGACGAATTATTCTCCGACGCCTATAAGAAATATCTCGCTGGTGAAATGCGCGCTGCCTTCGGCTACGAAGGATGTCCCGTGGTGCTCGTGCCCAAAGCCCGGCCCAAGACCGTTGAATCCGTGCGCAAGCTCAAACCATCCAACAAGAATCTGGCCGGCCGCATGGATGCCTATCGCGAAGCGCGGCGCAACCGCTATTCACGGAAAAATCCGAAAAACACGCGCTGAACGCCCGCTGCCGTCACGCGTGACTAGGTTTCCAGTGGAAGGCATCACCTCGACTGCCCACGCGGCCAACGCAGATGTATTGGCGGGCGGCTATGTGGGGACGCAGGCCACGGTAAAGTTATCCAAAGCGCTGAATGTCTTTGCCGGCATCCAGTTTCAATCAAGCGAATCCTACCAGCTTAACGCCGGCAGCAAACAGGCCGAGATAGATTTGCGCCAGGAGCTCTATTTCTCAGCGGGCTTGAGCTGCTCGTTTTGAGCGGCTGAATCATGGCACGAGCATGGGCTGGCCAGTGCAAAGTCTCTTTCCAAATCCGGAGAGAGACATTGCTTTTAGTAAAAAATGCTTTGACAGGCTCGTTGTTAATTAACTAGAGTCGCCTTCGAGTTTTTCTGTGCTCCGGCCAGTTGCCTGGGAGTGAACCAATCGGAAAAATTCCGGGCGGATATGGTCGGATATTACAACCATTTGGTTTGTTGTCGGGAGTTGGGGAGAGCTTCATCTTCTCAGGATGCTTCACGGAAAAACTATCCCCAGTCATCAGCCTCGGCCACGGCGGCAATCGCTGCGGATTCAGTTTGCCCGGCTAAAAGGTTTTATCAAATGGTCGGCGCTCTGAAATTACCAATTCAAATCAACCCTCAAATCTATGAAACAAAACAAGGTCGCTCGGTGGCGGAGTTTTAAATCGGGATCAGGTTTCCGCTGGCCATCGCTGGTGCTTTTTTCGTTTCTATTGTTGGAGCCTTGCTGGGCACAACGTCCGCCCGCGCGACCTTTGTTGCCGGCCATTGACAAACGGCACGAGACGCCACCGACCGCCGCGGCGGCGGCGCAGAAAA
>CAINLR010000090.1 GCA_903850425.1 uncultured Verrucomicrobia subdivision 3 bacterium
TCATTTATTCCGGGCGCACAGGGAACCCCGAGACCCTGTGCTGGAAGTAAATGACGCACAATATGGCGTTGTGTGACAATCCCGCTGCCGCACTGTCACACCGATAGCTTCGCCGTCCCCGGCGACCGCGCCACCGCCCGTGGCGCTGCTATCGTTGCGCCAGCTTGCAGGCATCCTGCACGCCAACTCCGCCGCTCCGCTGTTTTGAAAATATGGTCGGGGCGTCTTTCCCCAATGCTCGCCAGTGCGGCTCGCACCCCCCGCCCATCCCCCCGATGCTCGTCCCCCCTTCCATCCCCAAGGGGGGACTGCGCCAGTCACGCAGCCACCGCAGCAACGGGGTATAAATTCTGGAAAACGATACCGTTTTCCAGAAAGTTGTGGGGGTTACTGCGGTGGCTGCGGTAACTGCGCCAATCTCGGTTGGGTTGATGGTTGGCCAGACGTTGCGGCACTTTGACAGGCGTTCAGGGTTGGCCTCTAGTGTTAAAAACCGCGCAACTTCCGTTGCGTGACCGTCCGCGACTTCGTCGCAACCGCATACCGCAGGCAGTCGGCGCAATCGTCGCCGCCAACGCCTTCCTCGTCGGTGTCCACCTTGAGCACGTCCTCTGGCCGTGATGGATCGTGCTGGAGCACGGGCAAAGTTTCGATCAGCCGGGCGCAGCGTGCGTGAAAAAACAAGGTTGGACGCACGCCTCCCTCGGCATCACCTAACCCTTGCATAACTTCTGCCCAACCGTTCACCCGGTCAATGTTGGCGCAACGCAGTGAAATCCCATGTTTGGCATACTGCGCGGCGATGGTGGTCCCGTCGCTCTGGCGGGAGAACACATCCGCGCCGGCGACGAACCGTTTCAAGTCGGTGATCTCCAGCTTACGCCCGCCGATCGTGTGCCGGCCGAGCATGGCCTTGATGGCGGCGGCATGCCGCTGGGGGAGCCAGAGCCGTTCGGCGTGCTCGTCCACGATGAAGGTATTGCCGTCACCATCCCGGCAGCACAGCAGGCAGACGGTGTAATGCACATGGCCGTAATCAAGGGCGGCAAACCATTCCACGGCCCGCGAGTCATCGAAATTTTCAAGGACGTGAACATCCCGGCGAAACAGGGTGAAATATTGGCCGGCGGCAATATCCCAATCGCCATCCAGCCAAGCCCGTTTCTGCCAGCCGGTCAGACCTTCCAAAATCCGGCGGTATTCCGGATTGTTGAAAGCGTTATCGCCGACGCGGGCGGGAATGAAACGGGTTTCCGTTTCCCGCCGGGCCAGCATCGGCGCGACAAATTTCTGCCGATACCAGGAATGACCAACACCCCCCGGATTTGTCGTGGTGTAGATGCGAGGCCGCCAACCCGGTTTTGACGACCGGCAGCAGGTCGAAATATCCTGAAATTTACGCCATGTTAATTGGGAACTTTCCTCTACCGCGATGAGGTCGTATTCAAGCCCAAGGTAGGTATCGATGTCGCGCTCATTGAGAAAATGACCCGCGATGATGCGGGAACCATTCGCAAACGTCAGGATGCCGCGGAACGCCGAGAACTCATGCGGCAGCCGGCTGAACAACCGCTGGCGCAGATCCTCGAAGTGTTCCAGGTTGGCTTTACCGACACGGCGCAGGAGCAAAGCCTTGAGGCCGGGCACGCGCTGGCAGTCGTCGGCACCAATCTGCGCCAGCATCCAGTGTGACTTGCCGCCGCCACGGGCGCCGCCGTAGCCGATGGCGGTCGGGCCGTCGGGACGATCGCACAGCCGGGCGGCGGCACTAGCGGCCAGTTGCCGCTCCTGCAGCCAGAGCTTGGCGGCGACAAAGTTGCGGGTCTGATCTTCGGGACAGCCCGACGCAATCGCGGCGTTCAGAAAAATATCTCGCTCGTTCATGGTTTGATCTCCTCAGCATCTACAATGGTTTCGGTTTTCGGCTCGACCGTCACGGTGGCCGGTGCCACCTGGCCGTAGGCTTTCCGGATGGCAATTTCCCAATCCACGTCAATCGTGGCTTTCATGGTCGTGTTGACCTCCTTGACCTCCGTCGGCATCCCGGCCGCCAGCCGCGCCAGCTTGGTCGCCAGTTCGAGCACGCGGGCGATACCCTCCAGCGTTCCGCATTTGGATTTGTTCTTTTCCCAGCGCGCCAACATCTCGTCGGCCAACGCGATCAGCTTCTTGTGCCGCTGCCATTCGGCGATCTTCACCGCCTCATGGACCTTGTCCCACTCGACGGCCTTTTCCAGCGCCAGTCCTTCGATGGCCTGACGCTCGACGGCGGCAAGGTGAGCGGCATGAGCCTGGACGCGGGCCGGCCAGTCGAACCGCCGGGACCAACGTTCGATCATGGTCTTCGACTTGCCATGCTGTTCCGCCACGGTCGCCAGTGAGCGCTGAGCGCCAAGTTCAAGGTAGGTTTTGAAAGCAGCAAAGGCCTTGTTGCTCTCCCGGTTTTGTTGTTCAAATGTCATCGTCATAAAATTGCTCCGTTTGGGTTGGTGGTTCGGTTGGCAAGCTCATTGGCAGTGGGAGGAAAGGAAACCCGACCCAAGGAGGGTTTCCCTTTCCCCTCTGCCTGTCCTGTCCCTTGTAGCGCAATCTCCTTTAAGGGATGTTGCCACGTTGCCACGCCTGATTTGCAAGGGTTTATGAAAGTCACGGTTTTGCCCTCCAATACACCCCGGCGGACGTGCAAATCAGACCGGCGGCGGTCAATCTGGTGAGATAATTGGTCACACTGCGCTTGCTCATTTTCAGGCAGGCAGCGGCGTCGCTGGCGATGGCTTTGAACGCCTTCGCCTCATCAGTGATGACCGCCTCGACAAAATCCTTGTCCGAGCAAACCTTGTTCTTGGACTGTGGCCGGCGGAGCGCATCGGGATTCAAATCGGCGGCCAGTCGCATCATGGGATGGCTCCAGGCAACGACGAACTCCGGCAGTTGCGGCAGGTTGCGCAGGATGCTGGTGACGGTGAAACAGTCCGGCTCTTCGTGCGGCGTCAGAATCATGATGCTGTCGGGGTCACGGATCCACGCGCCGGCACCGCTGAGGCGGTCCATCGCATTTTTGACGGTGCTGTCGCCCTTGGCGAAATGGTGAGCCACGACCACCGCGGCGCCGGAAGCTTGCGCCAGCGATTCAAACTGGTTCATCAAATCCGCAATCTCGCCGTTGGCGTTCTCGTCGCGGTTGCCGAGCACCTTGTAAGCCGGGTCGAGAATGATCAGGCCATACTGCTGCTTCTTCAGCCGTTCCTCGAGCTGGGGCCGGAGCAGGGTGATGTCGGCATTCTTGCCGCGCAGATTCCAGAAGTGCAACGCATGGCCCTTGCCCGCACATTCCGGCCGGCAGGCCCGAAGCGAACGCATCCGGTTCTTGATGGACCACGTCGGCAATTCAAAGTTGATGTAAATCACCGGCAGCTTGGTGCAAGGCCGACCCCACCACGTCTGGCCGGTGGCGACCGACAACGCCAGGTCGAGCAGACTCCAAGACTTGTTCGACTTCGATGTCCCACCCAGGATCATCTTGCACCCTTGATGCAAGACGCCCTCGATGATGACCGGCGGTGTCGGAAAATCCTGTTCCTCGAGCTGGTCGAGGCTGATGGTTTCCGGCAATGCCGGCGGCACCGCGCCGAGATCCACGGCAATGTCCACCTGTTCAGAAGGTGGGAAAATTTTAATGTCCATATCAGTCCTTCAGCCAAACGATGCGTTGCAGTTTTCCATTCCGCCACGCGCCGGGCACACGCACGGGCTGGGAATAGGTGAAAAGTTTTGGGTCGCAGCCGAACACCGTCAGCGCGGCCTTGAGCCGATCCTCCATGACTTTGTTGCGCGGGCAGTCGAACCAACCGTGTAACGACTTCCCAGCGGTATCAATGATGGCGTGCAGGTTGTAGCGCAGCCGGTTGTTCAGGTAGGCAAACACCGCGCCGATTTCATCTTTTTTGAGCGAATCGCTCTCCACCACCAGAAACCGCGTGCCGTCGCAATTGGCATTGCTGCGGCTGTAGGTCCCCGGCTTGAACGCCGAGCCGCAGGTATAATTTCCCATCGCCGGGCCAATCTTCTGCCAATCCGAAAGCGGCCGGAAATGCGTCGCGTGTTCGGGACGGCCCGTGCTGTAAATGTCGCCGATCCAGACCGTGCTGTTCGCCGGCCAGAGCCGGAGCCAGGTGCGGAACTGGTCATCAGGATCACGGTCCGCCACCAGCAGCGGCGAATCCGTCAAAATCTGGTCGAACGGCCAGAAAAATTTCTCGAACAACTCCGGCTTGAAACGCCCCGCCATCGCAACGAGAGTTTCCAAAACCAACTGCTCGCCCGGATGCCTGCTTTCGGCCGCAGCGCGGGCCAGATAAACCTCCCGCCGCAGAATCGTGCCGGTCGACTGCAACACATCGCCGGCCCGTAAAACATTTCCGTCCGGCATCGTCAGCGTCCACGACGTGCTCAAGCCCTGCCGCAGCCGCTTGTTCGCGTCCGCCACGGCGGGCGCGCAGGACGAATGAAAACAAAAAATCGTCGGCACGCCGTCAACGCAGACCCGGCAATCTTTTTTGCCGGACTTGTGCGTGTGCAGCGATTCACCCGGACAGCGGCAGTAGCCGCTGACGGCGCTTTGCCATTCAATCGCGCCAACAATGCTGGCGGCCATTTGTCTTGGATCATTCATGGTAGGTCCACCTTGTATCCGTCCTTGGTCAGAAAAACCCACACCTTGCCGTAGATGCCGTGGCCGGTGCCGCACATCTCGAAATTGCTGCTCAAATATTTCGCCAGCTCGTTCAACAGTGTTGGGTCATTCGGCAGCCGATACCGCGTGTAACTATCGGAGTAGGCAAAATCCGCGTAGCGGAACATGCTGCCGTCGTCCCAATCGCCGGGAAAGACACCGAGCGCGACGATGTAGCCGAAAAACGCCTCGTCGCCCGGCTTCTGCAGCGGCCAGTCCCGAACCACCAGTTTTTGTTCAATGATGTGCATGATTAAAAATTTCCGGTCACAAGTTGCGGCGTGACCTTCCGGTGCCACTCGTCGTGGCACGATTTGCAGAGAAAATCCTTCGGCCAACGGTTGGCCTCATCCGTCCCGAAAATCGCCTGCGGCGCCCAATGATGAATCTCCGCGCCGCGCGCTCCGCACCGAACACAACGCGGTTGCTCCGTGCGCTCCGTCACGCGCAAAGCCGATGGATCAATGCCGTTGGCGACGAGCAATTCCCTCGCAATCCAGTTCCCGCCATTTTTCGCCAGCGTCCAATGGTTGCACTCCAGGCACCACCAGCCGTAATGCTTCGCGTCGTTGGCGCTCACCCGGCAGGAAACCTCCTGTCGGCTGACACGACCGCAGCGCGGGCAATGACGATTGGCGAATTGCATGGCAAGGGTCAGAACGGCAATTCCGGTTCGCAGTGTTGTTTCGCGGCGCGCAGAAAATCAGCGGGCCGCTTGATGATTTGGGAGGCGACGTGCGGCGGCAGATACAGCAGATTCGGCGCGGCATATTTGTCCGCGATGAATTGCAACACCATGTCCTCGACGTGAGCGTCGCCGCCGAGCAGCCGGTGAATGTGTTGAACCACATCCACCGGCAGCCGGCCGGTTTCAGGATTGAGAGCGACGTCCATATTGGCAGGTGCGGCTCGCACTCAGGCGGTGAGCACCATGTCGTCGGTTTTGCCCGCGCCATTGGCACCGGTCGGGTCGAAACCTTTTTCAATCACCCACAACCGGTGCGCGGCCTCGAAGGCACGCCAGCCGGTTTCCAATTCCTCCGCCGACCACACATGCTCGATGGGTTCGGACGGTTCGTTCGAGTTCACGATGAGGTTCAGGCACTTCACCGGCAGGCCCAGCGCCTTGCGATACGCCGCGAGCTGATAACCCCAGGTCGAATACGGCTTCACCTTGTATTCCGGTTTGAGCTTCATCGTTTTGAGATCCACAAGACAAGGGCCGTGCTCGCGATGTTCGATCAGCAGGTCCGCCGTGCCGGCGTAACCCAAGTCGTGATTGACCAGCACCGCCTCAGTCCACCGCAGCGACACGACGTTGCGGCGAAACCAGGCGAAGTAGTGATGCAGCCACGGAGCGGCCACATGTTCCGAATCCACGGCCAGCGCGTGCGCGACCTGTTCCGCTCCGGCGTGAAACGCCGTGCCGAAATCCGCCGCGCTGTCGCGTGTCGTTTGCGAATCCGCCACGACCCGCTGGGCGAAGGCGTCTTCACTTTCGCCGGGATTGCGCGGCAGCGTGAGCGCCGCCATCACGGCTTGGGCTTGCAGCCACGAAGTCAGTTCCGGCTTGGCGATGACGCCGATGATGTTCGTGACGCTCGGATAAAGCCCGAGCTTGCGGGCATCACGGACGGTGGTGGGACGAGGCTTGCCCTTGAGGGAGGGGACGGAGTGCATCGGCACTCCATCCCGACCATACCAATGGGCGGCATCAGGCGAATATAATTTCATGGGATGATGTCCACGTTGGTTTCACCTGAATCAGAACCCGACCTCGGGATCGAAGTCGGCAGCGGGCGCTGCCGGCGCTGCCGCTGGCGCGGCACTTTTGGACGGTGCAGGCGCGACGGCCTGCGGAAGGAACGGAGCCGGAGCCGCTGGCATCGGTTGCGGTGCCGGTGCCGGTGCCGCTTGCGCGGCGGCGGCATCTTTCGCGGCCCACTCGGCAATGCGCAGACGCATCGCCGCCGGATCGTAGGTGCCGCTCGGCACGACCTTCTTCGTGGCCTTGCTCACCGCGTCAATGCTGACGTAGGTGCGGCCCGACAAGGATTGCTGGTGTGACAAAACCAACGTGCAGCACGCCCCCGGCAGTTTCTTCAAGTCCACGTTGTCACCCGGCACGATCTGGCGACCGCGCCATTGACCGAGGAAGCCCGTGAGCTTGGCGTTCGGGTAGAGCGACGCCGTGAACTTTTTCGTCACGATGCCGCGCTTGCCATCCGCGCCGATGTGCTCGGTTTCAAAGACGAGCATCAGTTTGCGGACGAGCTTGCGCTTGCCCTGGAACTCCGTCCATTGCAACCCCAAGTCGATCACATCCACGCACACGGCCTGCCAGATGCCCGTGGGATGCTTCTCGAAGTTGCCGCTGTCGTTGCATTGCAGAACCAAAGCGTCTGCACTCGCTGTCATTGTGGTATTAACCATATTATTTTTTCTTAGTTGTTGTTTTCGGACATCGGCCGAGGACACACATCCCCGGTCGAAATTGTTTTGGAGTGGCACAGGTGCCAGTCGAGAATCAGCAGCGCGTCAGCGGTGGCGAGCGTCACCGCCAGATGCGGAAAGCGCCGTTGCGCTTCGGCCTTGAGTTTGTTTTTCCATTCGCGGGCGTTGGCGCAACTCGCCGCCGTGCCGAGGCCAAAAACTTTTTGCCACGTCTGCGGGCGGACCAGCACGAGCCGGACGCCGAGCGCCTGGACTACGCCCGTGAGAAATCCGTAGTGCGCGCCGAACTTGAACATGGACGAGCCGGGTTGCCCTTTGCCCACGAACCCCCCGACTTTTTCCAGCACGCACACGCATTCGACGTCCTCGACTTCGGCGGAGCGCGCGAGGTCGCGGATCAATGCGAGCCGGTCGCCTTCGGTGTCCGGCATCGGCTGGCAAAAAGTTTTGCCGAACGCGGAGACTGCCACGCCGCCGGACACGCCGGGATCAATCGCGATGACCACGCTCATACGCCCCCCTTGCTTGCCGACACGCGGCATTTTTCGGCGATGGCGATTTCCACTTCTGCCCATTTGTAACGGAGCCGCCCGCCCAGCCGGAATGCGGGGAGCTTGCCTTGCCGCGCCCAGCGCGCCACGGTTGATGGCTTCATCAGCAATCCGGCGGCAACCTCGCGGGTGTTCAGCAGACGGGTGCGGTAGTCCGGCGGAAGGGTGGGGGGCTTTTTCATTCGCCGGCCTCCACGTTGGGTTGCACCGGGCCGACTTGTTTCCGCGACAAGCTGTCGAGGAACGTCAGCATGTCGCCAACGTGGAAAAGAGTTTGGCCGCGATTCGCACCGGGCGTGCGGAGGTTCACGATGCGAACGTGTTTGCTGGCGAGCCCGCCCCCTCCGAGCAGGTCGTAGAGCTTGCCGTGTTTCATCCCGGTGAACTGGCAGCGTTGGCCGTTCGGCGGGATCGGCGACCAGCGGTCCATTGCTGGAGCCACAGTCGCAGTCGGTTCTTCAATCACAAGTGTTCTCATAAAAACTGCGGATGGTTGTTCCGCGTGTTTATGTTTTAACCGAAGAAAAACGCCGTTTTGGGGCTAGTGGTTTTTCCGGCGCAAAGGTGGGAATCCGAATCGCAAACGTGGGATTTGAAAACGCAAAAAGGCCGGTAGTCAGTGACTACCGGCCTAAAAAATTCGCAAAAAAGACTTTGGCTCTACGCCAAAATTACGACGGCGCGCGGTTTTTTGCCTCCGCCAACTGCTCGGCACGCACCACCACCAGCCAGCGGGCGACCAGTGGATTGCGCGCCAATCGCTGCCCAGCCAATGCGGTCTTGGGGGCGTCCAACATACCATTGACCTGGGTGACAGCATTCGTCAGCGCGGTGTCATCGCACGCGCACAAAGGCATCCACGCAGAACGAATCGCCTCGCAAACTCGATTGGGGGTTTTGGCACCCAGCCCCAACTTGCCTGGCTTTTCAGTCGCTTGCTTGGCGTATTGCAGCAGTGCCAGAAACTTTTCTTTGCGGGTGTCGAGCGTCTCCGCCTTGCCGATAAACAAGCTGGCGAGCACCGTTTCATTTTCCGGCCCGCGCTGCCAAAGCTGATAGACGGCTTTCGCCGCATCGGCCTGCGCCTGCTCGTGGCACTTGCGAACTTGATCGGTGGTCTTTTGACCGGGCACCCCGCCGCCGTTGGCGTCGAGCATTTCCACCAGCGCATTCGCGTGCGCCTGCCAATCCGTTTCGTCGAAGTGTAAAGCGCCCTTCGCCAAGACATCGGCTTGCGCCTCGATCAGCACGGCAGTCCCCGAAGCGTTCCAGATTTCCAAGGCCCGCGTGGCGAGCTTCGTGGCGGAGTCTTCCGAGGCTTTCGCCAGCGTGGCGGCGATCAGGGCAACTTGAAACTGGCGCGGCGAATTGCGCCCGGCGGCAATCGGCTCGCGTGACAAGCCGGCGTCCTCCAGTCGCGCCTGATACTGTTTCCCTGGCTCGCGGGTGGTTTTCGAGCCAGCCTTTGCCTTTGCATTGGTTGCTTTCATGGCTAGATGTTCGGCAGTTTCTTCACCGCCGCCCGTAGGGTATCAATTTGCGTGTGCGTGTAAACCGCATGGCTGCGGTCGTCCGAATGGCCGGCGAGCAACTGGCGCACGTCGGGGGCAATGCCCGCGTTCGCCATTTCCGAAATGAAGCTGTGGCGCAAGCTGTGGAACGTGAATTTATTGAACTCGTGTCCGGCATCGCCGGTCGCCGCGATGGTCTCCTGTTTGATTTTAGCTTCGGCCATGATCTTGTGGAACTGGATGCTCAAACCATATTTTCCGCTTACCTTGCGCTTCGCCAGCGTCGGGCAAATCGGCCCCTCGTTGTTCTCGACGGGTGTATCGAGCACATGAGTTTCCAGTTGCGGGTGCAGCGGGATAATCAGGTCACGTTTCTTCCGGCTGGTTTTTTGCGGGCGCAGCTTCAACACATGGGCGTCGAAGTCGAACGCCGAGAGCGGCATCCCCACCGCGTCGCCGAGGCGGACCCCGGTGTAAAACCCGACCAGAATGCAGGTCTTCCATTCCTTCCAAACTTTTGGATCCTCATCCTCTTTGACCGCCTTCGCGGCCAGGCTGTCGCAGGCCTTCAACAAGTCGCCCACCTGTTCGCGGGTGAATGGCGACCGGCTTTCCTTCGCGCCTTCGGGAATTTCCGCCACCGCCACCGGATTGGTCAGCGTCAGCCCTTGCCGCAGCGCCAGCGCAAACGGAGCATTCAAAATCTTGCAGTCCGTCCGCACCGTGCTCGGATTAAGCCCGCTGTCGAGCCGGTCCTGAATAAACTTCTGGACGTCGCGCACCGTGATGTCCGCCAGCTTCGCTTTGATTTTCGCCGCAAGGGATTTCTTAAAGTTTTTCACGATGCCGCTGTAACGCTCATAAGTGCCGTCGGACTTGGTTTTCTGCGCCCGTGCCAGCCAATCATCTAGGAACGCCTCCACGGTTTTGAACTCCAGTCGGGTCTGGTTCACACGCTCGGACACATCGGCCAACAGTTTTCGCAGGTGAGCTTCCGTGGCATTGCCGATCTCCGCTTCTTCCAGGCGCGACGCTATGTCTTGCGCCAGCCGGCGGTTGTGTGCGGCGGCGTTCGTGCGCTCCTTGGCATCCTTGCCCGGCGGCGTGTGGGCGATCTTGGTGGAGACGAAGTGATACTTCCGGTTCGCGTCGCGGTAAGAGGCAAACCAGTAAGCCCGGCCGGATTGTTTGTGGATGCTTGCCATAACGTGTCAGGGTTAAGGGTTTCGCTCCCTTCACTCACAGCCTGTGATAGCCTGCGCGCGGGTGCGATGCATAAAAATTGCATAAAATGCACAACCGGTCAAGTTGGTTTCTTTAGATTTCTGGAAATTCACAAACGCCTTTATCCACGGCTTAAATGTGCGTTTTATGCGGAAAGCCAAACAAAGCGAAAAGTGCGGTGATTGAAACGAGGGTTCGATTCCCTTCACCCGCTCCAATCTTTCCCTTATTTTCTTGGGTTTTCAGGTTTTAGGGCTACAGTAGTAACAAATTAGTAACAAGCCCATGAAGGAACCCACAACTTTTCCATATGAGCACCAGGCCGGCGGAATGGTCTTCCGGATCTACTCGGCACCGTTGGTCAAGACCGGCCAGGACGGCACTAAAACCAACTACCCGTCGTTCCTGGTAAAATATTACGAAGGGCCGAAACTGATTCCAAAGCGTCAGAAATCGTGGGAGGACGTGGAAATTTTCATTGAGGCGGTCGTCGCGGCTCGTCGGGCCAAAGATCCTGAGCGTCTTGAACTCACCGGGCGCGACCGGCGCGTTTATTTGGCAGCAGCGGAAGCACTGAAGGAGGTCGGATGTGACGTGGATCACGCTGCCCGCGAGTTTGCCGACGCGACAAAATTGGTTGCGCCTCACAATTTGGGCGTGAAGCAAGCAGCTCAGATGATTTCAGATGCGCTGACACGGCTGGGAAAGGTGCCACTTACAACCGCCCTTGATTTTTACGATCGCCACGGGAAGACCATGACAGCGGTTAAGACCGTTCCGGAAGTCGTAACGCAATTGCTCGACCACCTCCGCAAAAGAAAGCTTGGCAATTATCACGTTCGCGATCTGGAAACGCGGCTGGGACGATTTACTGATTCATTTACGGGGCCAATTCACGAGTTAACCGAAAGCGAGATTACTGATTGGCTGCTGGGCTTAAAAAAAATCGTCTGGATGAAGGGCGATAAAAAGCACATCCGTGTCGAAGGGGATGACAAGCTTCCTGTATCCATACGGACCCGTAATAATTATCGAGATGCGATTGGAGAACTTCTTGAGTTTGCGCGGCGACGTGGCTACGTCCCAAAAGACATGCGCACAGCAACTGCAGAAATTGAGCGGGAGAAGATCGTGCCTGGTAAAAATCATATCATTTCACCTGAGGAAGCAAGACGTGGGCTCAGTGTGCTTTCGCCACATCTTGCTCCATATACCTTGCTCAAATTATTCTCCGGCCTGCGCACGGAGGAGGCGTTCGGGATGACGTGGGAGGAATTTCGATTCAAATCGAAGGCGGTAATAATTGAGGCAAAACTGGCCAAAATGCGGCAGCGGCGGGTTCCGCCGATTCTTCCAAACCTCGCACTGTGGTTAAAGCCATTTGAAGGCCTAAAGGGGCCGATTGTCTGCGGCTACAGGCCCAGGAAGTGGCGGAAGTCGCCGCGCTCGATTTTCGAGCGGCTGAACTGATAAAAGATGGTCTGGCCAGTCATGCTGACGAAAAATTTAGCCGACACCGCCGCCGTCGGCGAATCGTTTCAACGCATCGCCAGTGATATTGGCGCCTGATTTTCCGGCGAAAGATTTACACTCCCGTTTCAATTTGCCAGACTCGCGCGGTGCGCGTGATTCAGATCAAAGTTGCCGACCTGTATGCTTTTGAAGGCAGGACGCCGGATTCAAAGCCGGATTCCGATGCCGTTTCCGCGCTGGCACTCAACCAATTTTCGTTTCTGCCCAAGCCGCTCACTGTGCTGGTCGAGGGCGACAACGTGAGCATTTCTTTTCCAAAGGAATCCACCGAGGCCGAGGCCGAGGCGGTTCGGTTGGCAAAGCGCGCCTCGCAACGTGCGGGAGAAGGCAATTATGAAAAGGCTATCAACATTTTCAAGCGCGTGCTGGAACTGATGCCCTCCCTCCACCTTGCCCGGCGCGATCTCGCCATGGCGTATGTGGAAGCCGGCGACATTGAGAATGCGGTGAATCATTTGATCGAGGTGCTGCGGCTCAGTCCGTGTCAGCGGCGGTCTGAAAACGGGGTGATTCTGGCGGTTTGATTTTGTGGTCTTCTTCCGGTCGGTCTTCTTCCCAGACTTCCACAAAATATCTTCTTATCTTCTTTTTCCGTTTTCTTCCCTGCGCCGCCGGCTTGGCGCTTGCCGGCGGCGCGCCGGGGTTTTAAGGGATGGGGCTTCAACCTCATGAAGCCCGAAGCGCGCCGTAATAAATGCCTGCATTGTCAGCTGCTATTTGTGCCCGATTACCGGAATCGCGGGCGCCAGAAGTATTGTGCCACCGTCGCGTGCCAGCAGGTCAGCAAGCGCGCCCGGCAAGCGCGGTGGTTGGGCAAACCCGAAAACCGCGATCACTTCCGCGGCGCGGAGAATGTGCAGCGGGTGCAGGCGTGGCGCCAAGCCCATCCGGGTTATTGGCGGCGTGCCAAGCGGAAGGCCGCGTCTGCGTTACAAGACGCCTGCCCGGCACAACTGGCTGCTTTAAAGGAGCTTGTCCCCGAGGTGGTGCCCGCCGTCGCCCCGGTTACGTTACAAGATGTCTGCGCGGAGCAAGTGCCGCTGATGGTGGGGCTTATCGCCAAATTCACCGACTGCACGTTACAAGACGACATCGTCCTTTTCATCCGGTATCTGATAGCCAAAGGGCAGGACATTCTGGATCAACCTTCCAGTCGGTTCCTGAAAGGAAACACATTATATGACGAACAAAAAGATCCTGCGCCCGGAACGCTTGCGGCAAGTGCCGGCGCAGTTTAGTTGGGTGGATCAACGCCTGGTGCGGGATAACTTCCTGCGCCGGGCCGAGCCGGCGGCCTGGGCGCTCTATCTGGTGCTGGTCACCGTGGCCGATGCGCAGGGGCTCAGTTACTACTCCGACGCAACGCTGAGCCGGTTGCTGAAAATGGAGGCGGGACAACTGGCGCGCGCGCGGCAGCAATTGGTGGCGGCGGACTTGGTCACTTATCAGCCGCCACTCTATCAGGTGCTGGCTTTGCCGGCGGCGGCGGCGGTGCCCGCCAGCCCGCGTGTGGGCGAAGCCTTGAGCGTGGGCGACCTGCTGCGGCGGCTGGGAGGTGCCGCGTGATTACTTACCAGACCTTCCATCAAATCCGGCAGCTGTGCGATCAGGAAAAGCTGTCCGTCGCGCAAATTGCGGTGGCGTTGCAGTTGGATGAACGCACCGTGGGCAAATGGATTGCGACTAAAACCTATCAGCCGCGCGCCGGGGCCAAGCGGTCCAGCAAACTGGATCCCCACAAAGGCGCGATCGTGCGGCTGCTGGCCACGCATCCCTTCACCGCCCAGCAATTGCTCCAGCGCTTGCGGGACCAGGGTTATACCGGCGGCTACAGCATCCTCAAGGACTATGTGCGAGCCGTGCGGCCGCCGCGCCAACCGGCTTTTCTGAAGCTCCACTTTGCGCCCGGGCAGTGCGCCCAAGTGGATTGGGGTTCGGCCGGATTTTTAACCGTGGGCCGCACGCGGCGGCGGCTGTCCTTCTTCGTCATGGTGCTCTGCTACAGCCGCCAGCTGTATGTCGAGTTCACCCTGGCCCAGACGCAGGAACACTTCCTGGCCGGCCACCAGCACGCTTTTGAATACTTTAACGCGGTGCCGGCCGAGGTCATGGTCGACAACTGTAAGACCGCTGTCCTGGCCCATGCCTTCGGCACCCCGGCCGTGTTGCATCCCCGGTATCTGGACTTTGCCCGCCATTACGGTTTTGTCGTCAAAGCGTGTGGTCCTTACAAGCCCCATGAAAAAGGACGCGTGGAAAACGGGGTGGGTTACTTCAAGAAAAACTTTCTGGCGGGACTTCAACTGGCCAGTCTGGACGCGCTCAATGCGGCCGTGCGGCAGTGGCTGGATCAGGTGGCCAATGTGCGGGAGCATGGCGAGACGCACCAAAAACCCCAAGCACTCTTCGCGCTGGAAAAGCCCCAACTGCAGCCGCTGACGGTGCGACCGTATGATCTGGCCACGGTCACCACAGTCGTTGTCAGCCGCCGATGTCGCGTGACCTTGGACACCAATCACTACTCCGTGCCGCCCCGGTATGCCAACACCCACCTGCTCCTCAAAGCGCATCCCGATCGCCTGTGTCTCTATCATCAGGCGCAACTCGTGGCCGAACACCCGCGCAGCTATGACCGGCATCAGGATTTTGAACAGCCCGAACATGTGCAGGAACTCCTGGCCCAACGCCAGCAGGCGCGGGCCCAGCAACTCCAGACCCGCTTCCTCGCCTTGTCGCCGCGGGCGGCGGAGTATTATCGGCGCCTGGCCGAGAAGCGGGGCAACCCGCGCCACCATGTGCAAAAGATCGTCGCGTTGAGCGAAATCTATGGCGTGGAAAAAGTGCAACGCGCCTTGGAAGACGCCTGGGCTTATCAGGCCTTCAGTTGTGAATACATCGCCAACCTTCTGGAACAACGGGCGCGGCCCACGACCCAACCCGGGGCGCTGCACCTCACCCGCCAGCAAGACTTGTTGGAACTGGATCTGCCCGCCCCGGATCTGTCGCTCTATGCGACCGAGGAAGGCGGCGTGCCATGAATCCCGCCGCCACCCAGCTGGATGAACAGTTGACCACGCTCAAGCTCCTCGCCGTGCAGGAACACTACGCCAGCCTGGCCACCGAGGCGGCGCAAAAACAGTGGCCCCACATCGATTATCTGGCCCGCCTCATCGACGGGGAAGCCCTTCGCCGTCAACACCTGACCATCCAGCGGCGGATTGCCGCCGCCCGCTTCCCCGGCATTAAAACCCTCGACCAGTTCGACTGGAACTGGCCCAAGAAAATCAATCGCCCCCAAGTCCAAAACCTCTTCCGCCTGGCGTTCCTGCCGGCGCACGGCAACGTCATCTTCATGGGCGGCGTGGGCTTGGGCAAATCGCACTTAGCCGGAGCACTCGGTTATGCCGCCTGCCTGGCCGGCCATTCCGTGCGCTTCACCACGGCGGTGGACATCATCAACACCCTCACCGCCGCCCAAGCCACCCACCGCCTCAAAGCCGAACTCAAACGGCTGCTGGCCCCGCAGATATTATGCATTGATGAAGTGGGCTATCTGCCCATCGACAAGACCGGCGCGGACTTGCTCTTCCAAGTCATCAGCCAGCGCTACGAACGGGGCTCCATCGTCCTCACGACCAACCAGCCTTACAAACACTGGGCCAAACTCTTCAATAACGACAGCACGCTGACCAGTGCCGTGCTGGACCGCCTCCTCCATCACGCCGACACCGTGGTTATCGAAGGTCAGAGTTACCGCATGAAAGATCAAATCGAAGCCCCGTAATCGCCACCGCACCCAATCATGGGCAACCGGAAAAACTCCGGTCGCCTTTTTTGTCCCGGATCAAAACTACCCAACATTTTCAAACCGCCGCCCCAACATCATGTCCGCGCCGCCGCCCACA